>CAWELV010000016.1:0-119889 GCA_963810045.1 uncultured Alphaproteobacteria bacterium
TCCCGGCTCCGGCGAGCGCCTCGGCGGACGGTATGACATCACCGTCACGTGGCGACGTGCCCCTCGCCGATCATCACCAGCGCGCAATGGGCGAGCGGCGCCAGGTCGCCGCTCGCACCGAGCGAGCCGTGCTCGGGCACGACGGGCGTCAGGCCGGCGTTGAGCAGCGCCACCTGCTGGTCGACCAGCAGCGGTCGGGCGCCGGAGCGGCCCATCGCCAGGCTCCTCGCACGCAGGAGGAGCATCGCCCGCACGACCTCGCGCTCGACCGGCGCACCCATGCCGGCGGCATGGGAACGGATGAGCGCCACCTGCAGCTCGCTGGTGCGCGTGGCGGGATCACGGTGTCGGCGAGCGAGCCGAACCCGGTGGTGACGCCGTAGACAGGGCGGTCGCCGGCGATGAAACCGTCGATGAGCGCCGCTGACCGGATCATCTCCTCGTGTGCCGATTCGGCGAGCGTGACGGTCGCATCGTGGCGGGCGACGGTGACCACGTCGGCGATCGACAGACCCGGCGCCCCTGAGATCTCGATCGGGTGCCCATCTGGCCAAACTCTGCCAGATCCCAACTCTGCCATTATTATGAAGTTTCGGGTGTCGTAGGGACGCCGAAACTTCACGAGATGGGGTTGGGTTACTCGATGACGGCGACGACGTCGCCGCCACCGACGGTGTCGCCGGGGGCGACCTTGATCGCCTTGACGGTGCCGGCTTTCTCGGCGTTGATCTGGTTCTCCATCTTCATCGCCTCGAGCACGACGATGCCCTGTCCGACGTCGACCGCCTGACCGACCTCGACGAGCACCTTGACGATGGTCCCCTGCATCGGCACGGTCACGTCTCCGCTCCCGCCGCCGGCCGCGCCGCTCGCGCCGCCCGCGCGCCTGGGCTTGGCCGCCTTGGCGGCCGGGGCGGTGGTCGCCCTTCCGGCACCCACATCGCCACTTCGAATCGCTTGCCGTTGACCTCGACCGTGGTTCGCCGTTGCACCAGCGGCTCGGCTGGCATCGTCGACAGTGTCCGGCGGCGCGGTCACGGCCGGCGCCAGGCCCGACAGATCGAGGATCTGCTCGACCCATCTGGTCGAGTGCTCGACGGCGACGAAGTCGGAGTGGCGAAGGATCGCCAGATCGGCCGGGATCGTCGTCGCGACGCCCTCGACCGTCATCTCGTCGAGGGCGCGGACGGCACGCGCGATCGCGGTGTCGCGGTCCTTGCCCCAGACGATGACCTTGCCGACGAGGTTGTCGTAGAACTGGCTGATCTCGTCGCCCGACTCGTACCCGCTGTCGAATCGCACCCCGAAGCCGTCGGGCGGGACGAGCTTGGTGATCCGGCCCGGCGACGGGAGGAAGCGCCCGCCCGCCGGGTCCTCGGCGTTGATGCGGATCTCGATGCCATGGCCACGGCGCAGGGCCAGCACCTCGTCCTGTGTCATCGGCAGCGGTTCGCCGGACGCAACCCGGATCTGCCACTCGACGAGATCGAGGCCGGTGATCACCTCGGTGACGGGGTGCTCGACCTGCAGGCGGGTGTTCATCTCGAGGAAGAAGAAGTCACCGTCCTGGTAGATGAACTCCACGGTCCCGGCGTTGTAGTACCCGACCGCTTTGGCGGCCTTGACCGCGGCCTCGCCCATCGCCGCCTCGACCCCGTCGGGCAGTCCGGGTGCCGGCGCCTCCTCGATCAACTTCTGATGGCGCCGCTGCGCCGAGCAGTCACGCGTCGAGATCCACACCACGTCGCCCTGTTGGTCGCCGACGATCTGCACCTCGACGTGACGCGGCCATGTCAGGTAGCGCTCGACGTACACCTCGTCGCGTCCGAAGAAGCCCTTCGCCTCGCGCTGTGCGCTCGCCATCGCGTCGGCGACCTCGGCCGCCGACTCGACGACCTTCATCCCCCGACCGCCACCGCCGAAGGCGGCCTTGATCGCGATCGGCCAGCCGTTCGCCTCGCCGAACGCCACGATGTCTTCGGGACCCGACGCGAACTCGGTGGTGCCAGGGACGATCGGCGCGCCGCCGCGCTGGGCGGCCAGCCGGCTCGAGACCTTGTCGCCCATCTCGGTGATCGCCGACGGCGGTGGGCCGATGAACGTCACGCCCATCTCGGTGATCGCGCCGCGCGAAGTCGGCGTTCTCGGAGAAGAAGCCGTAGCCGGGGTGGACGCCGTCGGCGCCGCTGTCACGGATCGCACCGATGATGGCGTCGGTGTTGAGGTAGCTCTCGGCTGCCGTCTGCCCGCCGAGTGCGTAAGCCTCGTCGGCGAGCCGGACGTGCAGGGCGTCCCGATCGAGCTCGGAGTAGACCGCGACGGTCTCGATGCCGAGCTCACGAGCGGCGCGGATCACGCGCACGGCGATCTCGCCACGGTTGGCGATCAGGATCTTTTGCAGCACGCCTGACAATGTACGTGCCATGGGTGTTGCCGACCGCACGCCGCCCGACGACCGCGCCCGACGATGCGTGGCCAGAAGGCCGGCCGATGAATGGCCAGACGGCCGCGAATGGCCGGACGGATGGCACGTCACTCACGTGCCGGTGACCGGCAGTACGAACGACGACCTGCTGGCGGCCGCCGCGACCGGTGCGCCGGATCGCAGTGTGCTCGTGGCCGACCATCAGACGGCGGGCCGCGGCCGTCTCGACCGGCGCTGGGAGGCGCCGCCGGGCGCCAACCTGCTCGTGTCGATCCTCTTCCGCACGGTGCCATCCCCGCCCTCGACCCTGACCCAACGGGTCGGGCTGGCCGCGATCGACGCGCGCCGTGCGGCGGCCGGGGTCGATGCGGTGCTGAAATGGCCGAACGACCTGCTCGTCGGGGAGCGCAAGCTGGCCGGGATCCTCGCCCAGCGGGCGGCCGACGGTTCGATCGTGGTGGGGCTCGGGCTGAACGTGGGCTGGGCCCCCGGGGCGCAGCGTCGTTGCACTTCGCCGCGTCGTTGCACGGCGCAGCGTCGTTGCGCTGGCGCAGCGTCTGCGTCGGGTGGGCCGACGCCTCATGGACGTGCTCGCCGTGCTGCTCTAGCGTGTTCGATGCCCTCCGCCATTGCCTTCCAGGGTGTCGTCGAAGTTCGAGCCTGTCAGGTTCTCGATGGTTGCCAGCGTGTCGCCCTCGGCATCGCCGCCCGAGCCCACGCCGGTCATCAGGCTGACATTCACGCCCGCGCGGAGGCAACATAGGTTGCCGTGTCGATGCCGAGCGCCGCCGATCAACTGATCCGCGCCGCCAAGGCCGGCGAGGATGTCGTTGCCCGCAAGGCCATCCATGAAGTTAAGCCCTACCGTGCCGGTCAGGATGTTGTTGGCAGACGTGCCATTGATTGTGGTGACGATCAGCGCATCATCCACATCGGTGACCGTCACCTCGATTGTCTGCGTATCGGTCAGTGCGCCGTCGGAGACCTGGACCTGAACGTCATAGACATTGTTGGCTCCGACATCGCCAGGGAGCCTCGAAATCCGGTGCCGAGACAAAACTCAAGAACACCGGTTGCCTGCATTGATGGTGAACTTGGAAGCATCGGCACCGCCGGTGATCGAATAGGTAAGAACCGTTCCAAAATCCGGATCGGAAGCCGTCACTGTCGTCACAGCCGTTGTGCCCTCAGCGACATTTACTGCCGCAGTTCCGCTACCCTGGGATGCCAACGAAGAAGCGCCGCCATCGACCGAGGTGATTGTTGGGGCCTCGTTCTGGTTGGTCACAGTTATCACGAGGGCCTGGGTGTCGGTCAGGACACCATCGGAAACCTGGACCTGGACATCGTAAACATTGTTGGCTCCGGCATCCTCTGCTGTTTCAAAGTCCGGATTTGAGACAAAACTCAATGCGCCGGTGCTTGCGTTGATGGTGAATTTGGCGGCATCGGCGCCGCCGATGATCGAATAGGTCCGCGTGCTGCCAGCATCAGGATCGGTGGAGGTTACGGTCGTGACCGTGGAATTGTTCTCGGAAACATTGATAGCCGCCGTAACGCCTGCGCCATTCGAGGTAATTGTCGGCGTTTCATTCTGGTTGGTTACCGTCACGGCGATTGCCTGCGTGTCAGTCAAGGTTCCGTCTGACACCTGAACCAGAACATCATAGATGTTATTGGCGCCGGCATCGGACGGCGCTTCAAAGTTGGGCGCCGAGATGAAGCTCAGGACACCGGTTGATGCATTGATGGTGAATTTTGCCGCATCGGCGCCGCCAATGAGAGAATAGGTCCGCGTGGCTCCGGCATCAGGATCGGTGGATACAATGGTGGTGACCGCCGTGCTGTTCTCGGTGACATTGATTGCTGCCGATGTTCCACCACCGTTCGAGGTAATTGCCGGTGCTTCATTCTGGTTGGTCACCGTCACCGCAATGGTCTGGGTGTCGGTCAGGGTGCCGTCGGAGACCTGGACCTGGACATCGTAGACATTGTTGGCGCCAGCATCGGTCGGCGTTTCGAAGTTTGGTGCCGAGACAAAGCTCAGAACACCGGTGCTTGCATTGATGGTGAACTTGGCGGCATCGGCTCCGCCAATGATTGAGTAGGTTCGCGTCGCTCCTGCATCGGGGTCGGAGGCCGTAACGGTCGTGACCGCCGTGCTGTTCTCGGTCACATTGATTGCAGCCGTGGCCCCCCCGCCATTCGAGGTGATTGTCGGCGCTTCATTCTGGTTGGTCACTGTCACCGCAATGGCCTGCGTGTCGGTCAGGGTGCCGTCGGAGACCTGGACCTGGACGTCGTAGACATTGTTGGCGCCGACATCGGTGGGCGCATCGAAGTTCGGCGCCGAGACAAAACTCAGGACACCGGTTGTGGCATTGATGGTGAACTTGGCTGGCATCGGCGCCGCCGACGATTGAGTAGGTCCGTGTCGCGCCGGCATCGGGGTCGGTGGCCGTTACGGTCGTAACCGCCGTGCTGTTCTCAACGACATTGATTGCTGCCGTCGCCCCTGAGCCATTTGAGGTAATTGTCGGCGTTTCATTCTGGTTGGTTACCGTTACCGCGATGGTCTGGGTATCAGTCAATTCGCCATCGGAGACCTGGACCTGCACGTCATAGACGTTGTTGGTTCCGGCGTCCGTTGGCGCCTCGAGGTTTGGTGCTGTTACAAAGGCCAATACGCCCGTCGCTGCATTGATGGTGAACTTGGCGGCATCGGCTCCGCCGATGATCGAATAGGTCAGGACCGAGCCGGCATTGGCATCGGTAGCCACAACGGTTGTGACCGCAGTGCTGTTTTCAACAACATTGATTGCGGCGGCAATACCTGCGCCATTCGAGGTGATGGACGGGGCAGAGTTTGCCGGGGGCTCGCCATCGTCGGGAACAAATACCGAAGATATGATATCACCGTTCGCGGCATAGGTGACGGTCCATTCCGACCAGGTCTCAGTGTTGTAGACATCGTATTCGGTGACAGAACGCGTGCCGTTGTCGTAGGTAATGTCGCACTGGTAGTAGAGGTTGGAAAAATCATAGTAGTCGGTCTGCTGGCTCCATGCGGCCGAGGCGGCATCAGTTATGATATTCAGCAGGCGCTCAAAATTATGCCCGGCGAAATCGAAGGTGATGAGGACGCCAAGCTGGATGAGCGTATCAAAGCCAACACCGCCATCGAGCAGGGTCAGGTTGTCGAGAGAGTCAAAGTAAATGGTGTCGTCGCCGGCTCCTCCGGTCAGGATGTCAACGCCTGTACCGCCGTTGATGGTGTCGTTGCCGCCTGCGCCGTTTATGGTGTCATTGCCGCCGTTGCCAATGAGCACATTGGCCAGGTCGTTGCCGGTGATGATATCGTTGCCCGAGCCGCCGGTGGCATTTTCGATATCGACATCATAGGCAATGGCGAGGTTCTTGGTCATGCCATTGACACTCGAGTAGGCGCCTGCCCTCAGGTCGAGCGTAGAGGCGGAAGACCAGCCTGAAAGATCAATGGTGTCGATGCCATTGCCATCCCAAATGGTCAGGATCGGCGAGGTGTTCTGCGTGAAGTCGTAGAGTCGAGTTTCCGGCATTGGAATTGAAGCCATAAACTGTATCGCCAGCGCGCGTGGTGTAGTCCGCCCCGTATATCTGCTGGATCGCCAGAATGTCGTAAACCATCGGCGTCTGGGCGTATTTGCCAGCCCAGTTGGCGCCCGTGGCGCTGGCATTGAAGTAGGACATGATGGTGAATTGGCGGGAGTCTTCGGTGTAGAGCCAACCTGTGGAAGTATTTCCGTACTGGGGCGAGCCGCCATTATAGTTGCCGCCATGGTCGAGACCGATGGCGTGGCCAATCTCATGCATGATCGCCATGTAGCCGTAGACACCGGAGGTGGGCGTGACGAGATTATTGACGCCGCTGTTGTAGGCGGGATTGAGCCAGACCGAACCCGTCTATCTTATCGTAGGACGCCGGCTTCTCGAGTTCACCGGCCCGGGTAATAGGCATGGGCAAAGCTGATGTCGGTCGTGGTATTGGAGAATTTGATGTCGGCCGTGTTGGGAGATCCGGTGGACTCCACAAATGAAGGAGCGATGAGATCGTCCCAGAGCGTCATCATCTGGCGGACGGCGGTTTTCTGGGCCTCGGTAAAGGTGGACCAGCCCGAAGCTTCGCCCCACCCGGCAAAGCTATTGCTGGTGGTGAAGCCGTAGCTAATCGTGGTAGGCGACCGCGCCCCCAGAAGTGTGCCAATACAACCGCTGTCGAGTTGGTTAACGAGGCCCTGATTGAGGCCTACCGATGTGCCGTTGCTCGAACCGCCTTGCGCCGTGCCGATCTGGGAGGGTTCCATTGCCTCGGCATCAAGCGCATGCCAATCGACAAGCGGGTTACTAACACACAACATGACACATACGCCGACCCTCATTATGTTCTCCCAGCGAGACGTTCAACTCGTTCCCAGGGGTCATTTCCTGACGTCGTATGGATACTAATAAGCCATTAATTTCAGGTGGTTAGCGAACCCCGAAATTTATGAAAGTTTGAAAGGAATTCTTATGCTTTGGGGCTTGTTAAGGTTATCGGTTAACCCACCTCACCGCGGCGCTCAGTAGGCGTTTTTTCCTGTCAGGCAAATGACAAGGGTGCGCAAAAGGATCCGGACGTCGAGGGAGAGGGACCAGTTCTCTGCGTAGTAAATATCGTTCCTGACACGGCCATCCAGTTTTTCTTCCGTGTCGGTGCCGCCTCGGTAACCGTTGACTTGGGCAAGCCCAGTGATGCCGGGCTTGACCCGGTGCCGGGCAAAGTAGCCCTTGGCGCGGCGTGCAAACTCCTCGTTGTGGTCAAGGGCGTGGGGGCGCGGGCCAACGAGGGACATGGTGCCGTTCAAGACATTGAAAATCTGCGGCAGTTCATCGAGACTCCAGCGCCGGAGGAAGCGTCCAACCCGGGTCACGCGCACATCGTCGGGTGTTGTCTGCTGCGTTTTTCCTGAAGGCACATTTGCATGCTGCATGGAGCGAAACTTGTAGACATCAAAAACCTGATTGTTGAAGCCTACACGTTTCTGCCGAAACAAGACCGGGCCTGGACTGTCGAGCTTGACGGCGAAAGCAATCAGCACGAGCAGGGGCGCAGCGATTAGTAGAATAAACGGCGCCAGTATATAATCTTCAATTGTCTTGATGGCGCCGTCCCAGCCGGACATGGGTTTGCCCACGACCTGCAGGATCGGAAGTTCCCCAAAGTGGCTGGGCGGACTGCGGAACTTGGTGCGGAAGCCCACAAGATCGCTCAGCAGGTAGACGTTGACTGTCAGCTCGCGAAGCTTTGCAACGATCGCCATGATGCGGTCATCCTCATGCCATGGAATGGCTATTACAACATCATCGATCAGGCCGATTCTGGCTTGGCTCGCAAGATGCTCAAGGCCGTTTTCAGGCGGCACGGTCATCTCCTTGCCTGCGACCAGTCGTTCAACCGGCAATAGGCTGTCTTCAAAGACGCCCTGTATGTGAATCAGGCGACTTGGATCTTGCGCAAGCATGGCGATAAGGCGGCGGCATTGTTCGCCGGTGCCGACGATTGCGAGGCTTCGCTTCGAGCCGCGGACATGCAGGAGCCGCAGCAACGCCTGGGACATTCCCAAACGAATGAGCCAGACGGCCGTCCCGCTTGCGACGGCGAAGTAGCCCAGCCAAAGCCTGGAGAAGGTTTCGGTTACCTTGATGGAGAATGCCGCCGCCAGAAGAAACAAGAAAGCGGTCGCAACGGCCACAAGGATCGTGTGAGAATGACGCAACGGGTGGGTCGCCGCTTCATAGCGGTAGAGGCCGACAAAGTTCATCAGAAACAGCGATCGTGATCCAGACGAAAACAGCCGCTGCCACGTAAAGATTCTGGGACAGGGAATAGACGATCAGGGCGTCGTAGGTGACATAAGCCGACCCCAGAATAGCCAGCGAATCAGCGGCCATCAGGAGGGTCGCAACTTTGGTTGCCGACAGGGGCGGCAGGAGAGGGCGCGACTTGACCTTGCTCTCGGGCTCTGGGCTTTTCAACATACTGTTTCGGCTATCGGTCTTTGGTCTGGTGGGCCGGGAGCGGCTTGGTTGGCTATGAGGCGAGTGGGCCGCGCCGGGGTGTCAATCTTATGGCGTCTTGTGGAGTGGAACTCAATGATTTTGCCGTTAGCTATTATGGAAGCGAAGCTAGGGGCGGTAGGATACTGCCTCGGATATCGACTTAAGACGTGTCAAGACAATAGGTTGCGCAGTTCGCCGTGTCGTCGGAACACTCTTGGCTAGACTGTGTCTGTGGGAGCACAGCCTGTATCTTTAGGTGTAATGGCCCTCGACAGACTCGACAATTGCCGCGGATTGGCCGATTTTTAGTCTGGCGAGGACCGAACGGCAAAACAGGTCAGCAGGCGGACATTCATGTAGTTGGAGAGTAAAAAGATGCGCACAGTTTTAGCCTTGCTCGTGGGGATGTTACTCGCCGTTGCGGGCGTGGCGTCTGCGGATAGCTACCGGCTGAGGCCGGGCGATGTCTTGGATGTCACCGTCTGGCAGGATCCCAAACTCAATCGGCAGATTGTCGTGGCCCCTGACGGCTTACGTGGCCTTTCCGCTTGGCGGGCCGTTTCAAGGCGGGCGGCTTGACGACGTCTGCGGTTGAGACGGCTCTCAAGAGGGACTGCAGAAACAATTCACACGGAACTCGACGTTACCGTGAGCTACATCCAGTCGGAGAAGCGGGAGCTGAAGGAAGCTAAGGATAGCGGAGTATACGGTCTACGTTACGGGTGAGGTGGTAAAGCCGGGCGCCTTCGTCGTGTCCAAGCGGCCCCCGACAGTCTCCAGGCAATCGCCCTCTCGGGTGGGCTGGGGCCCTTTGCGGCGGCGCGGCGCATCCACGTCATCCGTAAGGTGAGTGGCGAGGAGATGGTCTTTCCATTTGACTACCGCGCTACGACAAGGGCCACGACATGGGGGGCAATATCACGCTCCGCAATGGCGATGTGGTTGTCGTTCCGGAACGCGGCCTGTTTGAGTAGATCGGGAGATGTCCATGGTTCGGCAGAGCCTCCCGGTGGGTTGGAACCAGTATCATGGCTCCTGCAGGTGGCAGCTTGCGGTCGCTTGCGCGTGAGCGCGCCGGCCCTTGCCGCCGACTGGTCGCTGAAGTTTGGTAGCCTCGCAATCGCTCATCTCGATGACAATCTCGACCTTGAAGAAATTGACCGCGATGCGGGGCTGATATCGTCGACGGCGTTCAATCTCGATCTGCTGGCGCTAGGCGAAAACCTACAAGATTGAGTTTCGCGCCCGCGCGTGAGTGTGCAGAAAACATTCTTCCAGCCAGGAGCCCGATGACTGGAGTTATTTTCCGTCGGGCACACTGTCCTTGAGCAAGTGGACGAAACTCACGACCTACGATCTCGTGGCGTCGTATTCGATGAGCGAGGCCTCTTCGAATGAACTCGTCGAGATGGCATCTTTACGGAGGACGAGGGCGACCAACTCAACTACGCCGTTACGGGGACCATTACCCACAAGGTGAATGACCGCAATTCCCTGATCTGGGCCAATGCCGCAAACCTGGTGGACTACACAATCCCCAGCGACGATCTGGTGCCGTCGCTCACCGCGACATCTACGGGCACGTGGCGGCGCGAAATGAGCGAGCTGGTCTCCGGCAACCTGACGGGTTCGGTGGAGTACTACGACCCCGACTCGCCGACGGTGGACGAGCCGGCTGCTCTACCGCGCGACGGCTGGGCTCAATGCCCGCCTCACCAAGCGCCTGTCGGTCTCGGGGGCGGTGGGTGCGGTGTTCCTCGACCCCAAGAGGAGGCCTCACGGCGGATGTGATCTTCAATGTCGGTGCCGACTACAAGCTCAAAACTACCAGCTACACATTCTCGGCGGCGCGCGATCTTTCGCCGAGCCAGGACGGCACACTGGATGACCGCTTATTCGCGCCGCCTCGGCGTGAGCCACCAGGTGAATGACCTCACTGACGCTTGGGTCTCTCGAGTTCCTATGTATTGCAGACGCGATCGAGGACGGGAGATTCGAGCGCCTTTACGATTTCGCCCGTCGCTTAACTATCAGCTGTCGCGAGGACTGGACGTCGAGTTTCCTACCGCTTCATCCAGACGGACGATGAGACCGAGACGGCGCACTCAAATGCGGTTACGTTGACCCTTTCCTACGGGACATTTCTTCTGCCCTGACCTAAGCTGAAATGGGCGCGACAGGAAATGGTTTGACGGCATCCATGGAAGACGATGATTTTGCGAGGAAGGTTTTTTGCGTTCTCGGCGTTCCCATCGATGAGATCAGCATGGCCGGCCTGGTCGGCCGGATCCACCAGGCCGCATCGGCGCGCCAACCCCTGTTCATCTCCACTCCCAACCTGAACTACCTGATGTTGAGCCAGCGCGATCCGGCATTCAGGCGTTCGCTTCTCGAAAGCGACATCTGTCCTGCCGATGGGGTTGGCGTGCTGCTCATCTGCAGGCTGCTTGGAATTCCCATTACCTCGCGGGTTGCGGGCTCTGACCTGCCGGCGGCCCTGCAAACCATCCAGACGTCGGCTGGCAGCGGGCCTTCGCATTGCGCTCATGGGTGGGGACCGGGGTCGGCGAACGGGCCTGCAGAGGCAATCAATGCGGGCGACACGGATCGGCTGCTGTGCGTTGCCGCAATCGACCCCGGCGTGATGACGGCGGAGAAGATGGGCGATCCCAGCGCTCCTGGAGCAGATCAACGCCAGCAGAGCGGATTTCCTGCTGGTGGCGCTGGGGGCGCAGAAGGGGCAGGCGTGGCTTATGGCGCAACCGGCAGAAGCTTACCGTGCCCGTCGTCAGTCACCTCGGCGCCACGTTGAATTTTCTGGCGGGGAAGGTGCGGCGGGCGCCCGAGGGCGT
The DNA here is from genome assembly GCA_963810045.1 of uncultured Alphaproteobacteria bacterium. Lineage (GTDB taxonomy): Bacteria > Pseudomonadota > Alphaproteobacteria > Rhizobiales > Aestuariivirgaceae > Aestuariivirga. Next base: position 11,356 of record CAWELV010000016.1, read on the forward strand.
GCAAAGCTTGGGCTGGAGTGGCTGTGGCGGATCGCCCAGGAACCCTACCTTGCTGCACGCTACCTGATGGATGGGGCGCACCTCCTGTGGCTTCTGGCAAGCCGGGTCGTGCCGCTTGGCCTGTGGCTGCGCTGGGCTGACAGGGGCACCCCTGCAAGGGCTCAGCGTTTGGCTTGACACCGGAGAAGAGCGGACCATCCGCGTTATGATCGGCGGCACCGCCCGGGACGGTCAGCTGGAGCCCCTGGTGGCAGCTTTTCGCCAGGCGGCCCAGGCGGGCCAAAACATCACGCTCGATGTAAGTGGCCTGAAATATTTCGGGATGGGCTTTGCCGGTCAGGTGCTCATGCTGGAAAAGGCCGCCCTCGAGCAAAATCTATCGCTGTCTATTGTCGGAGCATCACCCTCGGTCGCCCGCGCCTTGGGATGGTGTGGGTTGAAACATCTTGTGGGAAATAAAGCGAGGTGAGGATTTACGATACAGCCGCCATTTGGGCCGGGTTCCTGATCAAATCCGCGATGGCTTCGGAGGTGACCGGCTTGCTGAAATAGTAGCCCTGGATTTCATCGCAATTGTTGTCGCGCAGGAAGGCAAGCTGTTCGGCGGTTTCGACACCTTCGGCGATGACCCTCAGATTGAGCTTTTGCCCAAGGAAATCACGGCGCCGGCGACGGCCCTGTCGCTTTCACTGCCGGCGAGATTGTTGATGAACGACTTGTCGATCTTCAGCCTGGCCACCGGGAAGGTCTTCAGCGCGTTGAGGCTGGAATAGCCGGTGCCGAAATCGTCAATGGCGAGCTGAACGCCCAGGCGCTGCAATTCCTTCATGGTCGCCACGGCCTGATCGACATCCTGCATGATAAGGCTTTCGGTAATTTCGAGCTCGAGATATTTGGCCGCCATTCCGCTTTCGCGCAGGGCATTGACGACGCGGCTGATCAGGTTTTTTTCCCTGAATTGCCGGGCCGATACATTCACGCAGACGTTCACGGGCGGCAGGCCCGCATCCTGCCAGGCCTTGTTCTGCCGGCATGCTTCGTGCAGGACCCAGTCGCCGAGCGGCACGATCAGGCCGGTTTCCTCAGCCATCGGAATGAACTTGAGCGGCGACAGGAGGCCCAGGGTGGGATGCTGCCAGCGGACCAGCGCTTCGACGGCGAAGACGCTGCCCGCTGCGCAGGTCGATCTGCGGCTGATAGTGCAGGATGAATTCGGAGCGGGCGATGGCGTCGCGCAGTTCCTGCTGAAGCGCGAGCTTCTCGTGGACCCTGGTATTCATTTCGGCGGTGTAGAACTGCACGTTGTCGCGGCCGGCCTCCTTGGCCTTGTACATGGCGGCATCGGCGTTCATGAGCAGCGTCTCCGGGATCGGAGCCGTCATTGGGGAAGGTTGCAACGCCCATGCTGCAGGTCACATAGAGGGCGCGCCCTTCAATGGAGCAAGGCGCTGAAACGGCCGTGCGGATTTCGTCGAGGGTTGTCGAGACTGCCTCGGCACTTTCCGCCTGGTCGACAAGCAGGATGACAAATTCATCGCCGCCAAGGCGCACCACGGTATCGGTTGCCTTGACGCAGCCAACCATGCGGCTGGCGACTGCCTTGAGAAGCTCGTCGCCGACGTTGTGGCCCAGGCTGTCATTGATGGTTTTGAAATTGTCGAGGTCAATGAACACCACCGATACCCAGGGGTTGTGCCGTTGGGTCTGCAAAATCGCCTGGGTCAGGCGGTCCTTGAGCAGGCTGCGGTTGGGCAGGCCGGTCAACGCATCATGATGGGCGAGGAACCTGATCTGGTCTTCGGCGCGTTTGCGCTCAATGGCGATGCCGGCGATGCGGGTGGTCACATCGATGAGGCGGGTCTCGGCTTGCGGTTGGTTCGCGCACCGACATGGAATACATCGCGAAGACGCCAAGCACGGCGCCTTGATGCGACAGAATCGGCGTGGACCAGCAGGAGCGATAGCCATAGACCGCAACCAATTCGCGGTAATCCTCCCACAGCGGATCGGCTCATGATATCGGTGACGATGACGGGCTCGCGGCGATAAACGGCGGTGCCGCAGGAGCCCACCTTGGGACCGATGCGCACGCCGTCGATGGCTTTTGTATAGGCTTCCGCCAGGCTTGGCGCTGCGCCATGCCTGAGGTGCTGCCCATCCTTGTCAAGCAGCAGGACGGAGCCGAATATGCCGGTCAACTGGGATTCAACGAGGCGCATCAGACGGTCGAGCACTTCGCCCAAGCGGTGCGCTCATGGCGATCATTTCCAGGATTTGCGCCTGTCCGTTGCGCAAAGTGTCGGCCCGCTTGCGTTCGGTGATGTCGCGGGCGATGCCGACCAGGCCGAAAATTTCATTGTGCTCATCGCGCAGCGGCAATTTGGTCGACGAGCAGCCATTTGCCTTGCCCGACGCGTCGACGCACGTATTCCTCCTTGTCGATCATCGGCTTGCCGGCTGCGCATGATCTCCTGCTCGATCGCGAAAAACTGCCGGGCAAGTTCGGGGCGTGAAGAGATCAAAATCGGTCTGGCCGATCAGTTCTTCTGGTCCCTGCCAGGCCGTTGTCCGATGCCGTGGCCTTGTTGGCGATGATGAAGCGGCTTTCGGTATCCTTGACCCAAAGGTAGTCGGGCACCCAGTCGATCAGGGCCTGGAGCGAGATGCGCTCGTTGGCCACGGCGCGCTTGGCCTTGAGTTCGGTAATGTCTTCATGGGTTGCCACCCAGCCGCCATCGGGCATGGGCTGATGGAAGATATGAATTGTGCGGCCGTCCTTGAGTTCGATGGTCAGGTTTTTGGCATCGGGGGTGGAATTGACCCTGTCGCACCAGGCGAGATAGTCCTCAACTTCCATCGGGCAGGTTCCGACGCGGGCGCGGCGTTCGGAGATTTCGCGCAGGCTGGTGCCCGGGGCTGCACGTCCTCGAGCTTCAACTTGATAGATTTCGGCATAGCGGCGGTTGCACAGGATCAGCCGTCCATTCGCCGTCGAAAAAGCACACGCCTTGTGAAATCTTGTCGATGGCGGTCTCGTAGCGCAGCGCCTGTGCCTTGAGTGCCGCGATTGTCGCCTGCTGGTCGCGCTCAAGAAAATCCCGTGAAGCCGCATGCAGTTTTGCAAGGGTTTCCAGGTTATTCTTCTCAGGTGCCTCCGCCTCCCGCTTTTTAAACTTTTACGCAACACAACTTCCTCCGCCACAGCGCAGGCTAGTTTAGCGGACTTAATTGCCGATGAATTGACGGCGAAAGTCAATTACGGTTTATGACTTGGTAAAGAATGGATTACCGAACGCAGTTAACATCACGAGGAAAGCGACATGCCAGAATTTCCAATCATTGATGCCCATGTCCATCTCTATGACGTGAAGCGGTTCAGCTATAGCTGGCTTGTCAATGTGCCGAAGATCAACCGGACCTATGGCCTTGCGGATTTTGACGCAGCGCGGGGGCCTGTCGCGGTCGACAAGCTGGTTTTCGCCGAAGTGGCAGTTGATCCCGGTCTCCATCTCGGCGAGGCGGCTTTCATCCAGGAACTTGCCGACCGCGACCCCAGGCTTTGCGGCATCGTTGCCCACGCGCCTTTGGAAAAGGGTGTGGCCGTCGAGGCCGATATTCTGGCGCTGAAGCAACTGCGGAACGTCTGTGGCATCAGGCGGCTGATCGAGACCGAGCGCAACCCCGCCTTCTGTCTTGAGCCGGATTTCCTTGCAGCCCTCCGCCTCCTGCCGAAACACGGCCTCACCTTTGATATCTGCATCAAGCACACGGCCATGGCCTATGCCCTTGAACTGGTGAAGCGCTGTCCGGAGGTGTCATTCGTGCTTGATCATATCGGCAAGCCGGACATCAAGAACGGCCTGCGCGAACCTTGGTGGGGCCAGATCAGGGAACTCGCCAAACATCCCAATGTGGTGTGCAAGGTGTCTGGCGTCATAACCGAGGCGGACCACCAGAAATGGACCGCCTCCCAGGTCAAGCCTTATGTGGCGCATGTCATCGACAGTTTTGGCTTTGACCGGGTGATGTATGGCAGCGACTGGACAGTTTCGGAATTGACGCACGCCTATCCGGCCTGGGTCGGCATCATCGACGAGGTCGCCTTGGGCGCAAGCGAGGAGGAGCTGCGCAGTCTCTACCGCAACACGGCGATCCGCACTTACCGCTTGGCCCCAGGTTGAAGTCAGCCGTCATGGTAAAATTTTCCTTTATGCCCATGCACCGGGCCTCTTAACCGTTTTTACATGCCGTCGCGACATGGTGAGGTTTTGGAGATTCACCGGTATGCGGGCCGCCTTGCTATTTCGCCAATCCGTCATCACAGCCATATTTCGGCATGATTGTGCTGGGGTGTGCGGTTTTCTTCGGGATCGAGGCCGCCGTAAACCGCGCCGTATCGGCCGATGGCGAACACAAGGCACGAGACTGGGCGAGCTATTTCATCGAACAAATGCCAAACCTAAACCGTCTGATTACCACCGGCAGGCCCGACGCCAGCCAGCGGGAACGCATCACAACGGCTGAGAAAATCGGCGATGTCTTCCGCTTCAAGCTGTTCGACCGGCAGGGTGACCTGACGCTGGTTTCCGACGAAAGCACTTTTGCCGTGTCCGACGATGGCAACGCTAAAGCTTTGGAGGTCATGCGTACCGGCATCAGCAAGGTTTCCCTCAATGACGGGACCGGAAAGAAGAACCGGCCGCCACTTTATGTCGAAGCCTATGTGCCGATCATTGACGGTCACGGAGGGTTACGCGGCGTCGTCGAGGTTTACATTGACCAGACCCGCACGGCGGCCCTGTTTAAGACAAGCTTCGCTGCACTTTCACTTACCTTGGCGCTTGTTGCGGCGTTGACTTTCGGCTTGCCCACGATGGCCTATCTCCTGCGCAGCAGGCAGGCCAGCGAAGCCAGGCAGCGCGGGGACTATCTGACTCACTACGAGCCGATGACCGGGCTGCTCAACCGCGCCAGCTTCACCAGCAAACTGGATTCACTTTTGCGAGGAAGAGGTCACGGCCAGAACCTGGCGCTCGTTCTGTTCGACATTGACGATTTCAAGGCGATCAACGACACCCATGGACATGAGGCCGGCGACTCGTTTCTCAAACACGTGGCGGCATGCATCATGGGTGTGTGCCGCGAGACGGATCTTGCGGCAAGGCCCGGCGGCGACGAATTCATCCTCGCGCTCGCCGACCGGAGTGAGCTAGAGGTCCTCGAACTGGTGGACCAGTTGAGGCGCGCATTAGGCCAGCCCATTCACTTCCAGGGCAAAAACCTCGCCGCCACGCTGAGTGCCGGCATCTATATGGTCGACCGCGATGTCGACGAAATGGAAGATGCGCTGCACAAGGCCGATGTCGCGCATTATCAGGCAAAGCTCGACGGCCGCGATACTTGCCGGATGTTTTCCGAGGATCTGGAGAACGGCATGCGGGCCCGCCGCGAGCTTGAGCAATTGATCCGCAGAACGGTAGAACAGGAAGGCTTTGAGCTTCATTACCAGCCGCTGCTGCACACCCAGAGCGGCGCCTGTGCGGGCTTCGAAGCCCTCCTGCGTCTTCCCAACGGGCAGGGCGGCTACATTTCTCCGCTGACCTGCATTCCGGTAATCGAGGCCATGGGGCTGATCAATGTGGTGGGCAAATGGGTGATCGAGGAAGCAACGCGCACCGCCGCCACATGGCCTTCGCATCTCTTCATCGCCGTCAACCTTTCGGTCAAGCAGTTTGCGGATGGAGCCTTGGTGGGCCACGTGAAGAACGCGCTGGCGTCTTCCGGATTGCGGCCGAAGCAGCTGGAACTCGAAGTGACTGAAACCCTGCTGATGCAGAATACGGAGTCCACCGCCAGGCAATTAGCCGAATTGCGCAAGCTCGGCGTGGCGCTTTCGATGGATGATTTCGGCACCGGCTATTCGAGCCTCGGCTATCTCTGGCAGTATCGCTTCGACAAACTGAAAATTGACCAGTCATTCATCTCAGCGTTGAGCCACAACGAGAAGAAAGCCAGGGAGATTCTCGATACGATCATCATGCTCGGCCACAAGCTTGACATGACGGTGACGGCCGAAGGCATTGAGACGGCGCACCAGGCCGAAGTTCTCGCGGCGTTGGCCTGCGATCATGTGCAGGGCTTTCTCTATGGCCGACCGGCGCCGGCCAGCGAAATAGCGCTGTTCCTGCTGGAGAATACGCGCACGCGCCTCGTGCCCAAGGAGAGTGCGGAGGAAAGCGAACGACAACCTGCCGTGGCCTCGGGCTGAAGCGCCATCATGTTGAACGGCTGACTTCATCGAAGAGCCAGTCACGAAAGGCCTGCACTTTGGGCCGCTGGGAGGTTTGCGCAGGGTATGCCACATAGTAGGCGAGATCGGCGGGCAGGCTCACCGAGAATGGCTTGACTAGCCGCCCGGCCTGAAGGTCATCGGCGACAAGCGCGCTGCGGCCAAGCACAACTCCTTCACCCTGAATTGCCGCCTGCACAGCATGATCGGAGGATTCGAACCGGGGGCCGCGGTGCGGATCGACCCCTTCCACCCCGGCTGTCTTGAGCCACATCGCCCAGTCGATTTCGAAGGCATCGTGGATCAGGGTGTGATGCTTCAGGTCCGCGGCACTTTTGAGGGGATGCGGGCCTTTCAGCAGCAATGGGCTGCACACCGGAAAAACTTCTTCGCGCATCAGCAGCTCGGCCTTGACCCCCGGATAGCGCCCGCTGCCGTAGCGGATGGCGATGTCGATGCCGTCGTTCACGAAGTCGGCCAGTTTCACGGATGTGGCGAGGCGAACCTCAATGTCGCCATGGGCCTGGCGAAAGCGGAACAGCCGGGGAATGAGCCACTTGGCGGCGAAGGAATTGAGCGTGCTGATATTGAGAACCCCCATGGACTGCTGGTCCATGATCTGGGCCGTGGCCGTCGCCAGGCGGCCCAGCACATCGCGCACCGACGCGGCGTAGGCAGCGCCCGTTGGCGTGAGGTTTACGGCCCGCACGCTGCGCTTGAAGAGCTTGACGCCCACATGATCTTCCAGATGGCGCACGGCCCGGCTGACGGCCCCATGGGTCACGTGCAGCTCATCGGCAGCCTTGGAAAAGCTCAAAAGGCGGGCCGAAGCTTCAAAGCTGCGCAGGGTGGTGAGGGGCGGAAGCTGCTGGGACATCGGCTTGCCTATATGTGATTTCAGCTCACATATAATCTGCGCCTTACTCGTTTGTCATGTCAAGGCGGATGGCGCAAATATAATACCAGTAAACAGGTTTTGAAATCGAGAAATTCAACGCCTGAAACGCATAGGAGAGAGACATGACAAGCATGATCAACCGTCACACAAATGGCAATTCTGTGGCAAGCCATATACCAGCCTTCCTCGGGCATCCCATGGCATTCGCAGGGCGGATCGCCCGCCGCATCCGGGAGCGCCGCGAAATGAACCGTGTGCTCGGTTTCCCCGACTATCTGCTGGAGGATATCGGACTTCAGCGCGATGAGATGCAGCGGAAAGCCCTCGATCCGCTGTGGCGCGAGTAGCGGTAGGTGGCTTTCGAGCGAATGATTCAAGCACGGTCGGGCTTGGCCCGGCCATCTGAGGCTCATTTTTCTTTTCCAAGCCTCAATTTGGTTCTCTTGGGAAAAGTGCCGTAAGGCCGGAATGCAAAGCACCTTATTGCCAACTCGGTGAGGCGGGTTGAGCAAGCGCAACATTGCTAAGAACGGGAATCACTACTCATTTCGGGCGATGTGAAAACTACGTGCACGAAAACCAAGAACGAATTCGCATCTCGATTGCCCGCCAGAAACGAAACTACAGAAGATAAACTGTTCGCGTCTCATTAGCGCTAACCCGTCGTCCCAGTTAAGCAAGCCGCCGGATCGGAACCGATTGATCAAGCGCGGTGGAACAAAATGTTTCTGCTGACGTTCGGCCCTGCCGACCTGATCTCAGACGCGGCAAGAGAGGATCGATTTGGTCTACGCCCCTCCTGCTTATCCGAATCGGAAATCGGCCGGCTCGATGAATGGAGGAATGAAAAATGGCTCGGAAATACTCAAAAGCGGCGGCGGACAAAGTTGAGAAAGTGATGCACGAGCGCAAACGCGGAACTCTCCGTAGCGGCAGCACAGGCAAGAAGGTCACTAGTAAGAAGCAAGCAATCGCTATCGGCCTTTCGGAAGCCCGCCGTGCTGGCAAGAAGGTTCCCCGTAAAAAGAGCGCCTAAGCTGGTTTGCCTCAGCGACCAAGAATATCGTCTTGCGGTCGCCAAGGAGGCTGTATGAGAAAAACCCGCTCCCTGGGCCCTATCACACTGTTTGAATACCGGATCAGTTTTTCCGCGATTTCCTGACTGTCGGTCTGCGGATAACCTCGTCGGAATTGGCGAGCAGGTTGCGCACGGCGATGCGCGCGGCCTGCGGTTTGCGCAGCCTGATGTTGCGCTCGATCTTTTCATGGAGGTCCTGGGCGTGGTGCAGGTCGTTGGCCTGGCGGGTGATGAAGATGAACAGGTTGTTGAGCGCCTGGTCGATGATGACGCCCAAGGGCAGGAGCAGCTCATTGTTGGTGGCCCGGAGCACGGCGAGGTGAAAGCGCACGTCGGCCTCGGTGCGCTCATGCAGCGAGGGGGCTGTGGCCATGTCCTGGCAGGCGGCGCTGATCTCGTGCATCTGTTCGTCGGTGTGGAATTCGGCGGCCAAGGCTGCCGCTTCCGGCTCCACGATGTAGCGGAACTGCTGCAGCGAGAGCAGGAATTTCTCGCGGTTCGGCGCGGTTGCGTACCAGGTCAAAATGTCGTGGTCGAGCAGGCTCCAGCGTTCGCGGGGCTCCACCCGGCTGCCCACCTTGGGCCTTGAAACCAGCAGGTTTTTGGCCATCAGCATCTTGATGCCTTCGCGCACCGCCGAGCGGCTCACCTTGAAATCGGCGGCCCATTTCGCCTCGTTGGGCAGGATGCTTCCGGGGGAAATTCGCCGCGCACGATGCGCATGCCAATGGCTTCGGCCACGGAGGAATGCACGCTGCCGGAGCCGCGCTTCAGTTTCGGCGTGGCCTTCTTGCGGTGCAAGGCACTGGGAATGGGGTTCGGGTTTTTGTCCACGTGGGCGCTACTCGTCGTTCTGGCGGAAGTTGCGCACGCGTTCGAAGGAAACCGCCAGCAATATGGCGCCGCCGATGAAGCAGCCCTGCCAGAAGGCGTTGATGCCGAGAAGGCCCAGGCTGTTGCGGATGATTTCGATGAGGGCAGCACCGATGAGTGCGCCTGTTGCGGTGCCCACGCCGCCAGCAAGTGCTGCGCCTCCGATAACCGCCGCGGCAATGACCTGGAGTTCCAGGCCGGTGCCAATGTTGGTGGTGATCGCCCCCAGCCAGCCGGTTTGAATGATGCCGGCAATGCCCGCTGAAAGGGAGGAGATCATGTAGACCGCAACCTTGATCGGGCGCACTGGAACGCCGGTCAGCCTCGCTGCATGTTCATTGCCGCCGATGGCATAGACATGGCGGCCGAACCTGGTCCAGCGCAGGATAAAGCCGGTGATCAGCGCCAGAACGATCATGTAAAGCACCGGGTTGGCGATGCCAAAGAACCAGGCGCCGCCGCCCAGGGCCAGCAGCAGGTCGTGATCTGGCCCGAACTGGAACACCACGGTATTTCCGGAGGCCACCATGGCCAGGCTTCGGGCAATGGACAGCATCCCAAGCGTCACCACAAAGGGCGGCATGCCCACATAGGCAATGAGTATGCCGTGGACCAGGCCAACCAGAAGGGAGGTGGCGATTGCCGCGGCGATGCCTACCTCAATGCCATAGCCCGCATGCATGGTGACGCCCAGCACCATGCTGCACAAGACAAGCACCGAGCCCACCGACAGGTCGATGCCGCCGGTGATGATGACGAGCGTCATGCCCAGAGCGATGATCGCCACGAAGGTGACGTTGCGCGTGATGTTGTAAAGGTTCTTCGAGGTGGCGAAGGAGTCGGTTGCAAAGGACAGGTAGATGAATGCGAGGACGACCGCGATAAAGACCCAGAAGGTCTGGCTGCTCAGTTTTTCCGACAGCCAGCTCCGCTGTTTCTGCTCGATTGTCTTGGCCATGTGAGTTTGCCGTCGTCGACATGTGATCTCCTTCCGGATACTAGGCTATACCTGTTCAATGGCCCCGGTGATAAGCCCGGTAACCTCTTCAGGCGAGGTCTTGGCGATTTTCTTGTCCGCGACCTTGCGCCCGCGCCGGAGCACGATGATGCGGTCAGCCACCGCGAACACGTCGGGCATGCGGTGGCTGATGAGCACAACGGCGATGCCCTGGTCGCGGAGCAGGCGGATCAGGTTCAAACCTCGGCCACCTGGCGAACGGAAATCGCGGCGGTGGGTTCGTCCATGAGCACGATCTTGGCGTTGGAAAGCCTGGTGCGGGCGATGGCCACCGCCTGGCGCTGGCCGCCCGACATCTGCTTGACCAGGTCGCGGGGCCGGGTTTCCGATTTCAGCTCGGCGAAAATCTGCCCGGCGCGCTTGTACATGGCTGCATAGTCGAGAATTTGAAAGGGCCCGATGACCCAGACGCAGTTCGCGGCCAAGAAAGACATTGGCCGCCGCCGTCAGGTTGTTGCACAGCGCCAGGTCCTGGTGGACGATCTCGATGCCGTGCTGGCGGGCCTCCACCGGCTTGTGCATGACGAGTTCGTTGTCCTCCATGCGCATGGTGCCTTGGCTCGGGCTGATAGTTGCCGGCGATCATTTTGACGAGAGTCGACTTACCGGCGCCATTGTCGCCCATAAGGCCCACGACCTCGCCCGCCTCAATGCGAGAGCGAAATGTCATTGACGGCCTGAATTGCGCCGAAATGTTTTGAAATGTTCGTCAGTTCGAGAATTGCCACCGGCCTGGTCCGTGCTCTCGCCCCCATGTCTGATACCTGGGCCGCGACGATCTTAGCCATAGCGGGCGCGGGGTGTCAACTAATCCGTATTCGTAGCGATAAATAGGTCCTTGACGGGCGCGCGAGGCCGATATTAGGTAACGCCGGGAAAACTTGCATGCTTGTCGGCCAAAGGGCTGGCACCGCGTTGGATCGCAAGACGATTTGGCATTGCCTGACAACTGGGTTGATTTTGTGTGGCGGGCACGCCGTGCCCGTCGGTTTTAATGGGAGAAGTGAAATGAAAAAGACATTGTTGCTTGCCGTCACCGTTGCCGCTCTGGCACTCGGCGCGGGAGAAGCCATGGCCAAGAAGCAATTGGTCATTGTCGTCAAGGGCCTCGACAATCCGTTTTTCGAAGCGATCAACCAGGGTTGCCAGAAATGGAATGCGGAGAACGCCAGCTCGGAATATGAATGCTTCTACACTGGCCCCGCATCAACCTCTGATGAGGCCGGCGAAGCCCAGATCGTGCAGGACATGCTCGGCAAGGCAGATACCGTTGCAATGGCGATCTCGCCGTCAAACGCCAAGCTGATCGCCCAGACGATCAAGACGGCCAATCCATCGATTCCGATGATGACGCTCGACGCCGACCTCGCCGCTGAAGATTCAGCCCTGCGCAAGACCTATCTCGGCACCGACAACTACCTGATGGGCTCAGCGATCGGCGACTACATCAAGAAAGGCAAGCCGAATGGCGGCAAGATCTGCACCATCGAGGGCAATCCGGGCGCCGACAATATTCTGCGTCGCGCCCAGGGCATGCGCGATGCCCTGACCGGCCAGAAAGGGCTTGGCGGAACTCAAGGGTGAAGGCGGCTGGACAGAAGTTGCGGGTTGCCCGGTGTTCACCAATGACGATGGCGCCAAGGGCGTTCAGGCGATGACCGACATCCTTGCCGCCAATCCGGATCTTGATGCCTTCGGCATCATGGGCGGCTGGCCGCTGTTCGGCGCACCGCAGCCTTACCGTGACCTGTTCAAGCCGATGGATGACAAGATCGCCAGCAACGAATTCGTCATCGGCGCCGCCGACACGATCGGCGACGAAGTGGCGATTGCCAGGGAAGGTCTGGTGACCGCACTCGTTGGACAGCGGCCGTTCGAGATGGGCTACAAGGCGCCGACCGTCGATGATCGATCTTATCGAAGGCAAGAAGGTTGATGATCCGATCTTCACCGGCCTTGATGAGTGCACCAAGGATACAGTCGAACCTGCATCCAGAAATAGCGGGGGAACGGGGAGGCGCCTGCCCGGCGGGCGCCTCCCACATTTTCCTGCAAGAACCAGTTAGATGCGCGACAGATGCCTCCGATGTAACCGGTGGCGCTGTACAGCTGCAACCCAGCCGGCAACCTCCTTCCAGTTGCCGGCTGGTCTTTTGAGCGGAGCTGGCAAATATAGTGCATTGCACAAATTGTTCGCATGGGCGAGATTGCTCGCATGCGCGATGGCGATTTATCCATACTTGTCGTTGACGAGAACCGCTTGCGGGCGGGTGTCATTGAAGAGGCGCTGCGCGAGGCGGGCTATGGACGCGTTACCACGGTGCATGAAATTGCAGGCCTGGTTCGCCGGATCGAAGAAATCGCACCCGACGTCATCGTCATCGATATTGAGAATCCCAACCGTGATGCGCTTGAAAGCCTGTTTCAGGTTTCGCGCAGCGTACAGCGGCCCATTGCCATGTTCGTTGACCACTCCGACAGGGGCATGATTGAGGCGGCGGTTGAAGCCGGCGTTTCCGCTTACATTGTTGACGGGCTGAAGAAGGAGAGGGTGAAGCCGATCCTCGACATGGCGATTATCCGCTTCAGGGCCTTCGCCAAACTTCGTGGCGAGCGTGATGAAGCAAAGCGCGCATTGGGCGACCGGAAACTCATTGATCGCGCCAAAGGCATTTTGATGCAGCAGCGGGGCATTGATGAACCGGCGGCCTACGACCTCATGCGTCGCGCCGCCATGGCGGAGAACCGGCGCATGGTTGAAATCGCACAAAGCATCGTGACGGCCGCTGGATTGCTCGGCGGGAAAGGCAAGAAATGACACGAGAGATCATACGCTTCGGATTTTTGCCGCTCACCGATGCAGCCATTCCGATTGTGGCCCATGAAATGGGATTTGCGGCAGAGGAAGGCGTGACCGTTGAATTGTCGCGCGAAACATCCTGGGCCAATATCCGGGATCGCATGGCGGTAGGTCATTTTGATGCGGCCCATCTTCTGGCGCCGATGCCAATCGCGGCGGCGCTGCAACTGCTGCCCTTGTCGTCTTCAATCATCGTGCCCATGGCGCTTGGGTTTAGGCGGCAATGCGGTAACTGTATCGGCCATATTGTGGACGGAGATGAAAGCGAATGGCGCCACATCTCTCAGCACCGCGCGCGAAGTGGGCGTAGCGCTTAAACAGGTTCTGGAGCAACGGGCGCGCGCCGGATTGCCGAAGTTGGTGTTTGGAATTGTTCATCCCTTTTCTGCTCATAACTATGATCTCTGTTATTGGCTGGCGGAATGCGGCATCAATCCCATGCTTGATGTTTCGATTGCCGTTGTGCCGCCTCCATTGATGCCAGAGGCCATGCAGGCGGGGCATCTTGATGGCTATTGCGTTGGCGAGCCGTGGAATACGGCAGCGGTTGCTCGCGGCACCGGTGTTGTTGTCATGAGCAAGATTGAAATATGGAAGGACAGCCCGGAAAAAGTTCTCGGTGTTCGTGAAAGCTGGGCAGATTTACACCGGGATGAACTGCAAGCCCTGCTGCGTGCCTTTGACAGAAGTGCACGCTGGTGCGCGAACTCCGACAATGCAACCGCATTGGCCTCGCTGTTATCGTTAGCCACTTATCTTTCGCAACCCATTGACGTTATACTTCCGGCCCTGACCGGATCGTTGCGGATAGGTGATGCGCAACGGAGCGTTCCGGGCTTCCTTTCCTTTGATGCTCCACGGTCAACCCTGCCTGAGCCCGCCCACGCGGCCTGGTTCTATTCCCAGATGGTGCGCTGGGGGCAGGCCGATTTTTCCAAACAAAATATCGAGCGGGCTATGAAGTGCTTCAGGCCGGAAATTTATGCCGAAACCATTGGGGTTCAGTATCAGCAACGGAATAAAATCGGGGGCTTCTTCGATGGCCGCAATTTCGATCCAAAGCAGATTGAATCCTATCTCGCATCGCTGCCGTTTGCTGCCGCCTAATTCTTGGGCGCGTTTGTGCGCTGCACAATAATTCAGCGGTTTTCTGCTGGATATTTGACCGCGCAGGCGCTGGGCATTTTCACGAATTTTTCTAATTCCTTGAAATTAAATAGTTATTTTTAATTCTAGCAATTGGCACGGGCTGTGCAGAGAAGGTAACAGCAACCAGAGTTGGTTTCCATCAGCAGGCTCAAAATCGGGCCGAACGGCAACGCCGCCGGAGTTTTCGGAGAGGTCTCGATGAGAGCCACTCTTGAAAGTTCCAGTGGCGTTTTGTTTTTTGGAGACCTTTGTCAGACACATTTTCAGGAGATTTCGTGATGCCCTTAATTTCAACCCATCTGAACCGACGTTCCTTTATCAAGCGATCTGTTGCGACGGCCGCCCTTCTCACAGCAGCGCGCCAGCTCATACCGAGTGGCGCCTATGCAGCGACGGCTGCACCTGAAGTTACAAGTGCCAAGCTCGGCTATATCGCATTGACTGATGCGGCCCCTCTGGTGATCGCCAAGGAGAAGGGCCTGTTTGAAAAATTTGGCATGCCTGGCGTCGAGGTGGCCAAGCAAGCGTCATGGGCAGCCACGCGTGACAATCTTGTTCTCGGCGGTGAGGCCAATGGCATTGATGGCGCTCATATTCTTTCGCCAATGCCCTATCTCATCAGCACGGGGAAGGTGACGCAAAACAATGTCGAAGTGCCGATGTCGATTTTGGCGCGGCTCAATTACGATTGCCAGGCCATCTCCGTCTCGAACGAATTCAAGGACACCGGCGCTGGCCTTGATGCGGGAAAGCTTAAGGCTGCGTTCGAAGCGAAGAAGGCTGCCGGCAAAGAAGTAAAAGTGGCCATGACTTTCCCGGGCGGCACCCATGACCTGTGGTTGCGCTATTGGCTGGCGGCGGGCGGCATCAATCCCGAAACCGATGTTTCCACCATCGTGGTGCCGCCACCGCAAATGGTTGCCAACATGAAGGTTGGCAATATGGACGCATTCTGCGTGGGTGAGCCGTGGAATGAGCAACTGGTCAACCAGGGCATTGGCTTTACGGCGGCAACCACAGGCGAATTGTGGAAGGGCCATCCGGAAAAGGCGCTTTGCGATGCGCGCGGACTGGGTTGAGAAAAATCCAAATGCGGTGAAGGCTATTCTGATGGCAGTCATGGAAGCCCAGCAATGGTGCGAGGCCATGGAGAACAAGGACGAGCTCGCTGCCATTGTTGGAAAGCGCCAGTGGTTCAATGTTCCGCCCGCGGACATTATCGGCAGGCTCAAGGGCGACATCAATTATGGCAATGGCAGGACCGTCAGAGATGAAAGCTTGCGGATGAAGTTCTGGGCCGATCACGCGTCCTATCCCTTCAAGAGCCATGACTCTTGGTTCCTGGCCGAAAATATCCGCTGGGGAAAATTTGCGCCCGACACGGACGTGAAGGCACTGGTTGACAAGGTGAACCGGCACGACCTGTGGCTGGAAGCGGCGAAGGAGCTTGGCGTCACCGATCTTCCGGCATCACCATCGCGCGGGCCCGAAACTTTCTTCGACGGCAAGGTTTTCGATCCCGACAACATCACCGCCTATCTCGAAGGCCTCGCGATCAAGAAGATCGCCTAACTGGATCAATGGGAAGGACTGCAAGAGCATGACGGCCACTGCGCGAAAAATAACCATGTTGCCCCAAACAGTGGAAGATCCGCGGGCGGAAAGCGTTGTCGCTTTCACGCCACGGAAGTCTCCATCTCGTCCCCTCTTGCAACGCCTTTCTTCAATCGGCGAAAAGGTTCCTTCCGCCGCTGATCATGACGGCGGTGCTGCTTGTCATCTGGCAATTGGCCTTCGGATCGGCGGGTTCAACCCTGCCGTCCCCCTTGCAGGTTTGGACGGAAGCCAATGACCTGATTGTCAATCCCTTCTTTGATTTTGGCTCGCAAGACATTGGATTGGGCTGGCGGGTGCTCACTTCATTACAGCGCGTTGCCATTGGGTTTGGCTTTGCCGCCATTGTGGGAATTTTGATGGGAGCCCTTGTTGGCCAATCCATCTGGGCCATGCGCGGACTTGATCCCATTTTCCAGGTCTTGCGCACCATTCCGCCGCTCGCATGGTTGCCTATTTCACTGGCAGCGTTTCGCGACTCCAATCCGTCTGCCATCTTTGTAATTTTCATCACTTCAGTCTGGCCGGTGTTGATCAATACGGCGGCGGGAGTTCGCAATATTCCGCAGGACTATCGCAATGTGGCAGCGGTGCTCCGTCTCAACCCGATTGAATATTTTTTCAGGATCATGGTGCCGGCAGCGGCACCCTATATCTTCACCGGGCTTCGCATCGGCATCGGCCTTTCCTGGCTGGCGATTGTTGCGGCTGAAATGCTCACGGGCGGTGTCGGCATCGGCTTCTTTATCTGGGATGCGTGGAATTCCTCCAGGCTGTCCGACATCATTGTGGCCCTATTCTACATCGGCTTTACCGGCTTTGCGCTTGACCGCCTTGTGGCAGCGCTTGGCCAATTCGTAACCCGCGGCACGGCAGCGAGCTGACCCCATGAGCAATTATTTAAAAATCGATCATGTTTCCAAATCTTTCGCGCGTGGCACTGTTGTTACGGAAGTCCTGAAAGACATTTCGCTCAGCATCGACAAGGGCGAGTTTGTCTCGATCATCGGCCATTCCGGCTGCGGGAAGTCAACCCTACTCAATTTGATTGCGGGGCTTACCGAGGTTTCGGGCGGCGGGGTCCTGCTTGAGAACCGGGAAGTTAACGGACCTGGTCCGGAACGGGCCATGGTGTTCCAGAACCATAGCCTGCTTCCCTGGCTTACGGTTTATGAAAATGTGAAGCTTGCGGTGGATAAAGTGTTCCGTTCGTCGCGCTCCAGGGCGGAGCGGCATGACTGGATCATGCAGAACCTTGCCCTTGTCCAAATGCAGCACGCCAAGGACAAACGGCCTGCCGAAATTTCAGGCGGCATGAAACAGCGCGTGGGCCTTGCCCGGGCGCTGGCGATGGAACCTAAAATACTTCTTCTTGATGAGCCTTTCGGCGCGCTCGATGCTCTGACGCGCGCCCACTTGCAGGACTCGGTGATGGATATCCATGCGCGGCTTGGCAATACCATGGTGATGATCACCCATGATGTGGATGAGGCTGTGCTGCTGTCTGACCGGGTCATCATGATGACCAACGGACCGGCAGCGCGTATTGGCGAGATTCTTGAAGTGAATCTCGACCGTCCCCGCGCGCCGCCTCGAACTAGTGGCGGACCGCAGTTATGTGCAGTACCGCGAGTTGGTTTTGAAATTCCTCTACGAGCGCCATCGTTTCGTGGAAGCGGCATGAGGTCGGCCATGAAACAAAAACTTGTCATCATCGGCAATGGCATGGCCCCGGGTCGGATGCTGGAGAACCTGCTTGAGGCAGCGCCCGAAGCCTATGAGGTCACAATTTTCAATTCAGAGCCTCGCGTCAATTACGACCGCATCATGCTGTCTCCGGTACTGTCTGGCGAAAAAACCTTCGAGGAAATCGTCATCCACGGGGATGGCTGGTACATCAAGCATGGCATCACACTTTACAAGGGCTGCAAAATCAAGACGATTGACCGTGCGGCGAAAACTGTCACGTCCGACACGGGAATTGTGGCGAACTACGACAGGCTGGTGATCGCCACAGGTTCGGTGCCATTCATTATCCCTGTTCCCGGTCATGACATGGCGGGGGTGCTCACCTATCGTGATCTGGACGATGTCAATGCCATGATGATTGCAGCCAAGTCACGCGGCAATGCCGTGGTGATTGGTGGCGGGCTTCTGGGACTTGAAGCGGCTGCGGGCCTGGCCGAGCAAGGCATGAAGGTCACCGTCATTCACATCATGCCGACGCTGATGGAACGCCAGCTTGATCCTGCCGCCGGGCACTTGCTGAAAAAGGCGGTGGAAGAACGAGGTATTACAGTTCTCAATGGTGCCAATACGAAGGCAATTCTTGGTGGCAACCGCGTCGAAGGCGTGGAGTTGGCCGATGGGACCATTGTTCCCGCCGACATTGTGGTAATGGCAGTCGGCATTCGTCCCAATGCGACCTTGGGAAAGGAGAGCGGGCTGGAAGTCAAGCGCGGGATCGTCGTCGACGATCAGATGCGCACATCGGATCCTGACGTTTTCGCACTCGGTGAATGCGCTGAACATCGTGGCATGGTTTATGGCCTCGTGGCGCCGCTTTATGAAATGGCGGGCATCCTCGCCAAAACGCTGCTGGCAGAACCCGCCGCCTATGCGGGCTCGGTTACGGCTACAAAGCTGAAAGTCACGGGTATCAATCTTTTCTCGGCGGGTGATTTTGCAGAGGGCGATGACCGCGAGGAAATTGTTTTGAGAGACGCGCGGCAGGGCATCTACAAGCGCCTTGTATTGAAGAATAGCCGCATCGTGGGTGCCGTGCTCTATGGCGAGACCTCGGATGGCGCCTGGTTCTTCGATTTGCTGAAGCGAAGCGTCGATATTTCCGAGATGCGCGACACTCTGATTTTCGGTCAGTCGTACCAGGGGGGCACCCCCCTGGACCCTACGGCGGCCGTTGCAGCCTTGCCGGATGAGGCGGAAATCTGCGGCTGCAACGGCATATGCAAGGGAAAGATCACGGGGGCCATTGAGAAGCTCGGCCTCAAAAACGTTGATGATGTGCGCTCCCATACCAAGGCCTCTGCGTCGTGTGGATCATGCACCGGCCTGGTCGAACAATTGCTCAAGGTAAAATTGGGCGACGCCTTCAATCCCTCTGCCATTCAGCCCATGTGCGGCTGCACGGAATTGGGCCATGACGACGTGCGCCGTCTGATTGTCGCGAAGTCGATCAAGAGCATTTCAGCCCTGATGCAGGACTTGAACTGGAAGACCAGCTGCGGCTGCGCCAAATGCCGGCCAGCGCTCAATTACTATCTTCTTGCCACATGGCCCGGCGATTATGTGGATGACAGCCAGTCACGCTTTATCAATGAGCGGGTGCATGCGAATATCCAGAAGGATGGCACCTATTCAGTGGTGCCGCGCATGTGGGGCGGGGTTACCAGCGCCAAGGAGCTTCGCGCCATTGCCGACGTGGTGGACAAGTTCGCCATTCCTTCGGTGAAATGCACCGGCGGCCAGCGCATCGATCTTTTGGGCGTAAAGAAGGATGATCTTCCTGCCGTCTGGTCCGATCTCAATGCGGCTGGCATGGTTTCCGGCCATGCCTATGGCAAGGCGCTCCGCACCGTGAAGACCTGTGTGGGCACGGACTGGTGCCGTTTCGGCACGCAGGACTCAACCGGACTTGGCATCAAGCTTGAAAAATTCATGTGGGGGTCGTGGACGCCTGCGAAGGTGAAGATGGCCGTATCGGGCTGCCCGCGCAATTGCGCCGAAGCGACCTGCAAGGACGTGGGCGTGATCTGTGTTGAATCCGGCTACGAGATTCATTTTGCGGGCGCTGCCGGCCTCGACATCAAGGGCACGGAAGTTCTGGGCCATGTAAAAACTGAAGAAGAGGCCATCGAAGTCATAGCAGCGCTCGTGCAGCTTTACCGGGAGCAAGGGCGCTACCTCGAGCGCATTTACAAATGGGCCAAGCGCGTGGGTTCGACCTCGATCAAGACCGCAGTGCTGGAAGACGTGGTTAAGCGCAAGGCGCTTTATGAGCGATTTGTATTTGCCCAATCCTTCTCACAAAAGGACCCGTGGGAGGAACGCGCCAGAGGCGTTGCGGCCCATGAATTCAAGCCAATGGCTGACCTCACCTTCAAGCAGGCGGCGGAATGAGTGACGTATGGATTGATATCGGCGGGATAGATGAAATTCCGCAAAAGGGCTCGCGCGTGGTGAAAACTGTTTCGGGCGATGTGGCCGTGTTTCGCACGGCGAGCGATGATGTGTTTGCGCTTCGTGATCGCTGCCCGCACAAGGGCGGGCCTCTCAGCCAGGGAATTGTGCATGGCACCTCGGTGACCTGTCCTTTGCATAGCTGGGTGATTGGCCTGGACAGTGGCTCGGCGCAGGGAAATGACAAGGGCTGCACAAGGCGCTTTCCCGTTAAAGTCGAAGCGGGGCGGATTTATCTTGATGTGACGCTTGCCCTGCCGCGAGTTGCCTGATGGGCGAGCACCGCACAACCTGCCCCTATTGCGGTGTTGGCTGCGGCATTCTTGCCAGGCGTGAGGAGAATGGCGACATCAGTGTGCGGGGCGATCCTGATCATCCGGCGAATTTCGGCAGGCTGTGCTCGAAAGGTTCGGCGCTTGCCGAAACTCTTTCGCTTGATGACCGTTTGCTGTTTCCTGAAATTGCGGGTGAGCGCGCAACATGGGACAAAGCACTTGATCTCGTGGCTGCGCGTTTCAGCGAGACTATTGCGCAACATGGGCCGGACTCTGTTGCCTTCTATGTCTCCGGCCAACTGCTGACGGAAGATTATTACGTCGCCAACAAGCTGATGAAGGGTTTCATCGGTTCAGCCAATATCGATACAAATAGCCGTCTCTGCATGGCGTCCTCAGTTGCCGGCCACAAGCGGGCTTTCGGAGCCGATGTCGTTCCCGGAAATTATGAAGACCTGGAGATTGCCGATCTCGTTGTGCTGACAGGTTCCAATCTCGCCTGGTGCCATCCCGTATTGTTCCAGCGCCTGATGGCGGCGAAAGAAAAACGCGGCACAAAAATTGTCGTGATTGATCCGCGCCGGACGGCCACTGCTGAGCTTGCTGATCTGCATCTCGGCGATCAAGCCGGGCAGCGATGTGGCCCTGTTTAACGGACTTTTGGTTTACTTGCACAACCACGGCAAGACAAACCAAGCAATTTGTTTCTGAGCATACATCCGGACTGGCAAATGCTTTGGCCGATGCGCGGGATTGTGATGCTGCGAAGATAACCGGTGTTTCACAATCAGAACTTGAAAATTTTTATCGCCTCTTTGCCGATACGGAGCGCGCGGTCACAGTCTGGTCGCAGGGTGTCAATCAGTCGAGTGCCGGGACCGACAAGGTCAATGCTATTATCAACTGCCACCTGCTGACTGGTCGCATCGGGCATGCGGGCATGGGACCATTTTCAGTGACGGGCCAGCCCAATGCCATGGGAGGGCGGGAGGTTGGTGGTCTTGCCAATATGCTCGCCGCGCATATGGCAATCGAGAACCCTGTTCACCGCGATCTGGTGCAGCGCTTCTGGTCAAGCCCTGGCATGCCAACGAAGCCCGGCCTCAAAGCCGTGGACATGTTCGAGGCGGTGCGTGATGGCCGCATCAAGGCCATCTGGATCATGGCAACCAACCCGGTGGTCAGCATGCCCGATGCGGATTCGGTGCGCGATGCCTTGAAGCAATGTCCCTTTGTTGTGGTGAGTGACGCCATCCGCGATACGGATACAACACTGTTGGCCGATGTGCTCCTTCCTGCCGCCGTCTGGGGCGAAAAGGATGGAACAGTTACCAATTCCGAGCGCCGGATTTCGCGGCAACGGGCATTTCTGCCTGCGGCGGGAGAAAGCAGGGCGGACTGGAAAATCATTTCTGATATTGCGACGCGCATGGGCTTTGCAGGTTTTGGATATGAGAGTGCGGCAGAAATATTCAGCGAGCATGCGGCGCTGAGCGCTTTTGAAAATAATGGCACCCGCGCCATGGATATTGGCGCATTCGCTGACATGAGCAATGAGACTTATGAGACTTTGCTACCCTTCCAGTGGCCGAAGCCACGAGGCAAGCAGTTGCCCTCACGGATGTTTGGCGATGGAAAATTTTTCACTGAGTCTGGGCGTGCCAATATGGTTGCAACGCCCTTCCGAAAACCGACGGAGGGGATCTCCGCCTCATTTCCTCTGGTGCTGAACACGGGCCGCATTCGGGACCAATGGCACACCATGACGCGCACAGGAAAATCGGCGCGGCTCATGGCTCATATTGGGGAACCCTTCATTGAAATTCACCCTGTTGATGCGCGAAAGGCGGGAATAGTCCCGGCTTCCCTGGTGCGGGTGTCCTCGGATCGCGGTGAAGTTATCCTGCGCGCCCTTGTGAGCGAGAAACAGCAGCAGGGCATGGTTTTTGCGCCGATGCATTGGAATGACTCGAACGCTAATCTGGCGCGGGTTGATGCGCTGATTGCACCGAATCCAGACCCCATATCCGGCCAGCCGGAGCTTAAATTCACACCGGTGATGGCAAAGCCATTTTTGGCCGCGTGGTATGGTTTTTCTGTAACTGCGCAACGGCCCGAAAAACAGAAGGTTGGATATTGGGCTGAAGCGCGCGCAGAAAACGGATTCCGGCTGGAACTCGCCGGCGTGCGGTCTCCTGAAAACTGGACCCGCTTCGCCGAAGGCCTGCTGAAATCGACTGAGCTTATGGCCTATGTAGATCAGCAGACGGGCACATTCCGCTATGCCACCTTTGAAAACCAAAGATTTAAGGGCGCTTTGTTTGTATCGCGTGACCCTGTGGCGGTGGCGCGCAACTGGCTGGCGGATCAGTTGGGCAAAGTTCACTCGAGGACCGATGCCTTTCGCATTCTTGCTGGACGCAGCGGCGGTTCACAGGACTGCGGCAGCATTGTTTGCGCCTGCAACAATGTGGGAAAGACTGCAATCCTGTCAGCCATTGCGAGAGGCGCGCGTACGCTGAATGCCGTTGGCGATGTGACAAAGGCCGGAACAAGCTGCGGCTCATGCCGGGCGGAAATACAGGGGATGCTCCATGGCAGGCACTTGCAAGCGGCAGTGTGAGCTGTTGGAAAGCGGGATTGGCGAACTATCGCTTTTGCCAGTGTTTCTTGATCTTAAAGGCAAGAAGGCATTGGTGATCGGCACGTCGCAGGGGGCCAAGTGGAAAGTAGAACTTCTGCGGGCAACGGGCGCTCTGGTTCAACAGATGGACAGTCCGTCAGAGAGGGGAAACGCATTACGTGACTATGCCTTCGTTGTTGCCGATATTGCAGATGATATGGATGCGGCAAAATTTGCCAGGGAAGCGCAGGCGGTTGGCGTTGCCTTCAACATGGTTGACAGGCCTAAACTTTGCCAGTTTCAGTTTGGCACTATCGTCAATCGCTCGCCAGTTATTGTGAGCATTTCAACAAGTGGGGCAGCGCCAGTATTGGCGCAGACCATCAGGCAACGCGTTGAATCCATCCTGCCTGAGAATCTTGGGGCTTGGGGTGCCCTTGCCAAACGCTTGAGAGGCCGCATTACGCATGCCATTCACGACAGCGGTTTGCGTCGCGCGGTGTGGCAACGTTTCGCCGGATTGGCAATGGGCGGGGCTGGCACAACGGAATATGATGAGCATTCCCTGCTTGCCTCCCTTCTTGAAACTTCCACGCACCAGCGCAAGCCAGTCGTTCTCGAAATTCCGCCGGAGCGCGATTTGATGACCTTGAGGAATTGCCGGGTGCTGATGAATGCCGACGTCGTCCATGACTATTCGGGGCGTGATTTTGTGAAATCCCTTGTGCGCCGTGAAGCAGAGTATGTGAGTCTGGATCCATCGATACCTGGGGAACGTCAAAATAATCAAAATTGCAACGTGGTTGTTTGCATTTCAGGCGCAGGACCGGAAGTCTGGCAGAGGGTAATTGACCTTCCTGGGCTGGAGGGTTATCGCCAAATCCCATAAGAAATTTGGGAGTCATGTTTGCCAAAGGTTACACAGCTTAATGTATCGTGGCGCGAGATCGAGGCGCTGCCGCCGGATATCGCTGACCATCGCATCAGCTATGGCAATGATGACTTGCAATTCGGCGAGTTGCGCCTGCCTGAAACGCCAGGCCCACATCCCGTCGTTGTATTCTTTCACGGCGGTTGCTGGCTCAACCAGTTCAGCCTTGATCATGTTTCAGCAGTAAGCCGCGCCCTGGCCAATCAGGGTTATGGCGTGTGGACGCCGGAATACCGCCGGGTTGGCGATGCGGGCGGCGGCTGGCCTGGAACCTTTGAGGATATTGCAAGGAGCGTTGCGGCTTTGCAGGGCGTTGTACCCCAGCATTCACTTGATCTGAGCCGCCTCATCCTGATGGGTCATTCGGCGGGGGGCCATCTGGCGCTGTGGTTGGCGGCGCAAAGCAATTTGCTGCTTCGTGGGGTTATTTCATTGGCGGGAATTTGCGATCTCCCGGCCTATGAGCAACTGGGCAATGATTGTGCCGCGTCCCTTCCGGGTTTGCTCGGCGGCACGTCATATGAGGTGCCCGAGCGCTGGGCGCAAGCAAATCCCATGGCACTATTACCGCTACGGGACTCGCATCAACCTCATCCACGGCGCGCGGGACATGATCGTTCCGCTATCACAGAGTGCGAATTTCGCAAGTGCGGCCGCTTGTGAACTGCAAGTTATCAAGGGCGGCGGGCATTTTGATTTGGTGTCACCCCATTCCAGCGCCTTTGATATCATCTGCCGGACATTGCTGCGGATGATATCCCCCTGATCAGGTCTGCGGCTTTCTCAGCGATCATGATGGTAGGAGCATTGGTGTTGCCAGTAGTGATGCGCGGCATGATTGAGGCGTCACAGACACGAAGGCCTTCGATGCCGCGCAATTTCAGGTCAGGCGTAACAACGGCGGCATCATCTATTCCCATCTTGCAGGTGCCCACGGGATGATGATCGGTTTTGGCGTTGGCGCAGCCGTAGGCAATCAGCTCTTCATCAGTGGCCAGGTCCGGGCGTGGAATGATTTCCCGCAGCACATAGGGCTTGAGCGCCGGTTGCCTCATGATCTGGCGGGCAAGGCGCAAGCCGCGAAGCGACATTTCCTTGTCATAAGGGTCGGCCCAATAGTTGGGATCGATCAGAGGCGAAACTTTGGGGTCATTGCTAGCAAGGCGCACGGTGCCGCGCGAGCGGGGCCGCATATAGGCGGTATTGAGCGTGACGCCGGGGTTTTTGGGTTTCAAAACGCCGGCTTCTATCCCCGAGCCCAGTCCCATGTGGAACTGGATATCGGCGGAGCGGGCATTTTCATCGGCATACCAGAAGCCGCCGGTTTCAAAGAGAGATGAGGCAACGGGCCCGTTCCGCAAGGCAAGATACCGGATTGCAGCCAGGGCCGACCAATAGGGTTTGGAATATTTGTCATAGGTGTGGTCGCCGGTGCATTCGCTGATAACGAAGAGATCGAGATGGTCCTGCAAGTTTGAGCCGACACCCGGAAGGTCATGAACCGGCTTGATCCCTACGGACTTCAAATGATTTGCCGGGCCGATACCCGACAGCATCAGAAGCCGGGGCGAGCCCACAGTGCCGGAGGAAAGAATGATCTCCCGGGTAGCATGGATGGTCTCATCGGCAAGTTCCACCGCCATTGCCCTGCCATTTTCGACGACAATGCGTTTGACAAAAACGTTCTTGCGAATGGTGAGATTGCTGCGGTTCCGGGCTGCGCGGAGAAAACTCGTGACAACGGAGGAGCGGCGGGCGTTCAGCTGGGTGAGCTGGTAGTGACCGACGCCGTCCTGCTCAGCCGCATTGAAATCCATATTGCGCGGGATCCCCAGTTCTCCCGCCGCTTTGAAAAAGGCCTCGCAAATGGGAAGGGGGGCCACGGGATTTGAAACGCCCAAGGGGCCAGAAGCGCCATGAAACTCATTGGCGCCATTCTGGTTTTTCTCGGAGCGCTTGAAATAGGGGAGGACATTTTCATAAGACCAGCCGGTGCAGCCGAGCTGGGCCCATTCATTGTAATCCAGCTTGTTGCCGCGGATGTAGATCTGTGCGTTGATGGTGGAGCCGCCGCCGATGACCTTGGCCAGCGTGTAGCGGAAAATGCGGCCGTTCATGTGTTTCTGCGGCACGGTGGACCAGCCCCAGCTGGCAATTCCCTTGGTCATCTTGGCAAAGCCCGCCGGCCAGTGAAACAAGGGATTCCAATCACTTCCGCCGGCTTCCAGAAGCAGTACCTTAACCTGGGCATCCTCGCTGAGGCGGGCGGCAAGAGTGCAGCCTGCCGATCCGCCTCCCACGATCACATAGTCATAGTCCATGATGTCCTTTGCGGATTGAACTGGGGTTCGTGAAGCAGTTAGAGTAACAGATGCAGGCGTTGCTGCAATCGTAACTATTTAGTTCCTCATGGCATTTGGAGTGGTTGAATTTAGTGTCTTGGGAAGAGGTGAGAAAATCCGGGACCGGCAATTTTCCCGCACTGGTGCGTGAAAGAATGCTGGCGCCGGAAGCGAATTTCATTCGCAGCGATGATGGCCGTGACTTCACCTATGAAGACTATTGGTCGCTTTCGGGGCGCATTGCCAATGCGCTTGCCCATCATTCAGTGGGCGCTGGGGACCGGGTAGCAGTCCAGGTTGCCAAGAGCGTCGAGGGGCTCGCAGTCTTTCTGGCCTGCGCCAGACTGGGAGCAATTTTCCTGCCTCTCAATCCGGCTTATACGGCAACGGAAGTGGACTATTTCGTCAGGGATGCGGAGCCGTCACTCATTATCTGCGAGCCCGCGAAGGCAGGCCTTCTGTCCGGCATGGCCAAAACAGTTCTGACTCTTGATGATCAAGGTGGAGGAAGCCTGGCCGAAGCGCATCAATCACAACCCAGCGCTTTCGATGACGCCAAAGCCGGATGGGATGATGCGGTTGCTCTTCTTTACACATCAGGAACCACCGGAAAATCCAAGGGCGCACTTCTCAGCCACGGAAATCTCGCCTCGAATGCGGTCACGTTGGCTGAGGCGTGGGAATTTGGTCCGCGGGACGTGCTCATCCATGCCCTTCCGATCTATCATACCCATGGCCTGTTTACCGCCACCAACACGGTTTTGCTCAGTGGCGGAAGCCTGTTGTTCCGGCGCAAGTTTGACGTGGATGAAGTGATCTCGCTCCTGCCGCAGGCCACAACCCTGATGGGGGTTCCGACATTTTACACGCGGCTTCTCAACCATGAAGGACTGACCCGCGACAGCGTCAAACACATGCGGCTGTTCATTTCGGGATCGGCGCCCCTGTTGGCGGAGACCCACCGCGCATTTGAAGAGAAAACCGGCCACGCCATTCTGGAGCGCTTTGGCATGACCGAGACCAGCATGAATACATCCAACCCTGTCCGGGGTGAGCGGCGGGCCGGGAACCGTGGGCCTGCCATTGCCCGGCGTTGAGGTGCGGGTGACTGATCCTGCCAGCGGTGCCTTGCTTCCCCAGGGTGACATTGGAATGATCGAGGTCCGCGGTCCCAATGTCTTCACAGGCTATTGGCGCAACCCGGAGAAAACCGCAGCCGAATTCAGGAGGGATGGATTCTTTATCACAGGCGATCTTGGGGTCATTTGACGGGCAGGGGTATTTGACGATTTCCGGGCGGGGCAAGGATCTGGTCATCACCGGCGGCTTCAACGTGTACCCCAAGGAAATCGAAATGGAGATTGACCGATTGCCGGACGTTGTGGAATCGGCGGTCATCGGAGTTCCCCACGCGGATTTGGGGGAAGGCGTCACGGCGGTCGTGGTTCTCAAGGCTGGCCATGCCCCGCTTGATGAGCGCGGGATGATTTCTGAGCTTCAGAATCGATTGGCCAAGTTCAAGCTGCCGAAGAGAATCATCGCCGTTCCGGAACTTCCCCGCAACGCCATGGGCAAGGTGCAGAAAAGCCTGTTGCGCCAGACCTATGCCGAACTCTACATGTCCCAGCGTCGCCCGGTATGAATTCCGTAGCTGTTGACGATGTGAATCACGGCGATAAGACAGATGAAGGCTCCCAGGAACATGAGCGGCGTGGTAGGCAGCAATTCTTGGATCGAGGGATTTGCGCGGCCGCTTTTCAAGCCAGGCCATAACGGCGACCAGCCCCACGCCAAGGGCCAATCCGCCATAGGTGAGAGACATTTCAACGATATTTTGCTTCATTTTCAGGGCTTTGGCGTTTGAGTTGACAGGTCGGGGCACCATCACTATGGTCCGCCCAAATTCAGGGGATACGTCCCATATTTAGGTGAAGTTATGAAAGTTCGCAATTCTCTCAAGTCGCTGATCAAGCGCCACCGCGACAACAAGCTGGTGCGCCGCAAGGGCCGGGTTTACATCATCAACAAGACCAACCCGCGCTTCAAGGCGCGTCAGGGCTAATTCCTCCGGTTGACGAAAATTTGAAGCCGCGGCCGTTCATTCGGGCGCGGTTGGCGTTTTAATGGCCTGATTTCTGCGCTATACTGCGTGCCATGAAACATTCACGCATACTGGTCATTGCGCTGGGATTGGTGATTTTTGCGGCTCCCGGCTTGGCGCAGGATGGTGCCAAAAGCAATGTTCCCTCGCAAAAATTCACCGCGCAGGACACGCGCGAGGTTGCGCTCGACAGGCTTTTTGCCAGCCTCCACAAGGCCTCTGACGAGCAGGCGGCAAAGGCCGTGGAGGAAAAAATATGGGAGCTTTGGTCGCGGTTTGATTCGCCCACCGCAGAGGTTCTGCTGGGCCAGGCGGTTGTGGCCATGGGTGCCGCGGAAAACGCCGCATCACTGGAAATCCTGGACCGTATCGTTGCCTCCTATCCCACCTATGCGGAGGCCTGGAACAAGCGCGCCACGTTGCACTTCGCGCTCGGCAATTATGATGCCTCACTGAGCGATATCGACAAGGTGCTTGATCTGGAGCCGCGGCACTTCGGGGCGCTTGCGGGCCGGGGCATGATTTATCAGACCCAGGAAAACTGGACTGCCGCGCTGAATGCCTACAGGGAAGCGCTGAGCATGAATCCCAGCATGACGGGGGTCAAGAACGCCATCCAGGAATTGTCAAAGCGCGAGCGGGACGTTTAAGTCGCAGGCGTTTTCTTTTTCCCACCTGGGCAATGCGCAGCATGTTGGTTGAGCCCGGGGAGCCCAGCGGCACGCCGACGGTGATGATGATGCGCTGGCCTTCTTCGGCAAAGCCTTCGGAGGAAGCGAACTGGCAGGCGGTACTCAATCATGTGTTCGAGGTCATTGGCGTTTGGCGTGAGCACGCAATGCTGGCCCCAGGCAAGGGCAAGCCGTCTCGCGGTTGCCGGAATTGGCGTCAGGGTGATGATCGGCACATTGGGCCGTTCACGCGCCACGCGCATGGCGGTTGAGCCTGATTCCGTGTAGCTGACGATTGCCGCCACATCGAGGGTTTCGGAGATGGAGCGGGCTGCGGTGGATATGGCATCGGCGGGGGTTGGCTGCGGGTCGTTGCGCTGGGCGTTCATGATGCCGCGGTAGAAACTGTCGCCTTCCGCCGACTGGGCAATCTTGTCCATGGTGGCCACGGCCTTTTCTGGCCAGGCGCCGGCGGCACTTTCGGCCGACAGCATGATGGCATCGGCGCCTTCATAAACGGCGGTGGCCACGTCGGAAACTTCGGCGCGTGTCGGCACCGGTTCTACGATCATGGATTCCAGCATTTGGGTTGCGACAACAACGGGTTTTCCGGCCCTGCGCGCGGCCCGCGTCAATTGCTTCTGGCGGGCCGGCACGGTTTCCAGGGGAAGCTCAACGCCCAAGTCGCCACGGGCCACCATGATGCCATCGGAAACTTTCAGGATGTCCTCAAGGCAGAGCAGGGCAGAGGGTTTTTCAATTTTTGCCATCACCCCGGCGCGGCCGGCAATGAGGTCTCGGGCTTCCGACACGTCTTCGGGGCGCTGCACGAAGGACAGCGCAATCCAATCCACGCCAATGCTGGCCGCCGCCTCAAGATCGGCTCGGTCTTTTTCGGTGAGGGCAGGGATCGGCAGAAGCGTATTGGGCAGGTTCACGCCCTTGCGGTTTGAAAGGGTGCCGCCGAAAATAATGACGGTACTCAATGCGGTTGGCTGTAACGCTGGTGATTTCCACCCGCAGCCTGCCATCATTGAGCAGGAGAAAATCACCGACTTTGACGGAGGCAAAAATTTCGGGATGTGGCAGGTAAACGCGTTTACTGTCGCCGGGCGCCGCATCCGTATCAAAGGTGAACTTATCGCCCGCCTTGATCTGGACTTCCTTGTCCTTGAACGTGCCGATGCGGATCTTCGGACCTTGCAGGTCGGCAAGGATTCCGATGGGCCGGTTCACCTTGCTTTCAATATTGCGAATGCTGCCGTGCAGTTCCTTGAGCAGGGCATGGGACGTGTGGCTCATGTTGATGCGAAACACATCGACGCCCGCCACGAAGAGCTTCTCGATCATTTCCGGGCTCGACGAGGCAGGCCCGAGGGTTGCGAGGATTTTTACTTTACGGTTTCTGCGCACGGGAAATTATTGTCCCTGGCTGGTCTTTTCGCCAGACAAGGAAATTGTCCAGTCAGCCTCTTCGGACGTGTCAACCTCGAAGAAACCGGTTTTCTGGTAGCCGCGCTCGGTGCAGGTATCAATGCCGCGAATGGTGAAAATCTTGTCACGGATACACATCATCGCCTTGCCGCCCCAGGAGCCGCCCTTGTCGTAATCTACGGCATAAACATAGTAGTAGCGGGCAATCAGAGTGCCTTTCAGCAGGGTCAGGCATTTCTGCGGCTCGGCAGTCCACCAGCCTTCGCTGGCCCAGCCTTCGCGATCCTTATAGCCAATGGCCACGCCCACGCGGCTTGCGGTATTGTTGCAAAGTTTGAGGTCAGCCCGGGCCGGGGGTTCCAGCAAACCCGAGCAATACCAGGGCACTTGCTCCCAAGATGAACGCCCGAACCATTTTTTGGCCGCCCAGCAAAAATTTAGAATAGCTCATGACATTCCTTTTAATCCGGCGGGCAAGTTTGGCAAAGATATTGGCCTTACGCCCTTTTGGCAGCCTATAGCATGAACTTCTAACGTTTTCCAAATCAGGTGTGGATGAGTTGCCGGTCCCACTGGTAAGGTTTGGATAACGCGTTATGAAGGGCCTTCGGGACTGATATGAAACACGATGAAAAGACACAAATGGAGCTGGAAGCTGCGGTTTTCCGCAGGCTTTTGGAGCATTTGCGCAAGCGCAGCGACGTGCAGAACATTGACATGATGAATCTCGCGGGCTTTTGCCGGAACTGCCTGTCGAACTGGTTCGAGGACGCGGCCAAGGAGCGAGGCCTTGATGTCGCCCGCGACGAGGCCAGAACCATGGTTTACGGAATGCCGCAAGAGGAATGGAAGGCACGCTTCCAGAAAGCTGCCGATGACATGCAGAAAGCGGCATTTGATAAAATTGAAAAGCATTAGATTTTTTGGAGGCTCCAGACGTGAATAACAAATCCAGTTTCGCCCAGGGACAGTTGAAAAGCATTGTTGAGCGCATCGAGCGCCTGGAGGAAGAAAAAAAGACCATCGCCGCCGATATCAAGGAAGTTTACGCGGAAGCCAAAGGCAATGGCTTTGATACGAAAGTTCTGCGCAAGGTGATTTCCCTCCGGAAAAAAGATGCCAGTGAGCGTGAAGAGGAAGAGGCGATGCTCGATCTTTATCTGCAGGCTTTGGGCATGCTTCCCGGCGAAACGGAAGAAGCGGCATAGGCCTATTCAAATTCCATTTCTCATCATGCCCCCGCACGACACGGGCATCTACTCACGCTGAAAGAAGATGGCCGTGTCAAGCGCGGCCATGATGAGAGAAGGCGGGCGTTCAATTGGTCTCGAGTTGATCGTGCTTCTCGAAGCCTTTCAAGAGGGTGGTGAGTGTTGACGGCAGGCTGCCTTTGCCGGCCCGCTCAACCACCAGCATGTCGCTCTTGCCGGAAGTCATTGGAGACAGGGTCGTGCCGGCTTGCGCATTCAACGTGGCACTAGCCCTCATAACCGGTTGTGCGACGGCGTTGGGAACGAGCGAAATTTCATTGGTCGTAAATTCCTGCGGCGCGCCATTCTGGCGAACGGTCTGCGCTGGATTGAAGAGCAACTCTTCCGGCCACCAGTTGATGTCCGAGCCACTGAGAGAGGCCATCTGCGGCTTCATTAACGGTGCGCCTTGGGCTGTGCCATCACGAATTGCATCGGCAAAGCTGCCTTTGGCTGCGGCATTTGACATTTGGGCGAGTGCGGATTCATCGCTCAGCGTTTCGGCAGCTTCAACGACGCCGAGATTGTCAGCCAAAACTGAAGGGGTGGATTTGATTGTCCGGGTTTCGGGCGGCGCGGAGGCAGGTTCAATCACCATATTTGCCGCGGCCATCATCAGGACTTCAATGGGCTTGGGCCTTGGCTTTGGGACCGGGATAGCCTTGAACGATTTCCTTCGGAATATCCTTGACGGGTTTGGCTGCGGGCGGAGTTTTGCTCGCCTCTTCGCTCATTGCCGCCAAATCCTCGTCAACACCTTCATAGGCGGCTTCAAGGGCTGCTGCTTCGGCATCGGCGGAGGCAATTGCGATTGAATCATTGCGGTTAAGCCTGGCACCCAAGTGTCTTGCGGCCGTCGCGGAAAATCTGCGCCATTTCGGTTTTGCCGATGGCCGGCCCCCAATGGCGGACATTGCCGGAATCAAGATGAACAAAGCCAGTCGGTCCGCCGGAGCTGCGGTAATAGCCAACACCGCCAATTTTCCGGACAAGCGCGCTATTGCGGATTTTCTTGGTGGGCACATCAGGGAAATACAAATCAATTGCCTTGCCCACC
This sequence comes from uncultured Alphaproteobacteria bacterium, assembly GCA_963810045.1. GTDB lineage: Bacteria > Pseudomonadota > Alphaproteobacteria > Rhizobiales > Aestuariivirgaceae > Aestuariivirga. The sequence continues at coordinate 44,019 of CAWELV010000016.1, forward strand.
ATGTGCTGGCTTTTCTTGGCCACGTTGCGGCCAACCCGCTTCAGGAAAGCATTGGTCTTGGGCGAACGATAGCCGCAGACGATGTGAATGGGCGCGCGCGAGCCCAGATCGGCATGCAGTTCCCAGATCAAATCGACAGTTTTGGGATCGATGGTAACGACCTCGTTGCGGCGCCAATCGCGCATGAGATAATTGATTTTCTTCATGGCGGATGGAACATAGCGGCCCTTCACCATGTAGGTGACGGTGATGCTTTCCTTGGTATGTATATGATAGAGGGAAACCGTGCGGGTTTCTCCGCCGGCGATTGTCGGTGTGCCAAGACTCCACACAGCCGCAACAGACAACGCTGCAACGATGGCGGCTGAGGCCAAGAGTTTTTTCACACGCTTCATCAATGTCTGACGATGTCCAACGTCCCGCGAACCCACTACCATACGCAAACACACACCAGGCAGAAGGCCCCCGGTTCCCCTTAAAGTTTCCCCGTCCGAGCGTTCGTCACCTAAAGACGACTTACACCCAAATAAGACTTCAGACAAGAATATGGCTGCCCTGAGGCATCCATTGCATACAATTAGAATGAATTATTATAATTAACAGGCACTTAAAAGAACTGATTTAAGCACGAATTCGCCGAAAATGTTCAGTTTTGCACGAGTTTTTGCGTTGAATCGGCCTCGCGAGCCGAGGCCAGCACCGCCAAAGCTTTTTCCATGGCTTCGTCGCGCTCATATACGTCATTGAAATAGTTCATTTTTCCGGAAGAATCAGGCCATGCGGTAAAATAGGTGATATGGACCGGAATTTTTTGGCTGAGAGCGACAGACTGGCTCCTGCGGCTATCGGTTTCCCGATCAATTTTCTCCCGGTCCCAACCCAAAAGGACCTCCGCAAATTCACGGGGATTTTCGACGCGGATGCAGCCATGGCTGAAGGTGCGGGTCGACTCGGCAAAGAGATTCTTTGTCGGCGTGTCATGCATGTAAATGTCATGGCTGTTGGGGAACAGGAATTTCAGTTCACCCAGCGCGTTTCCTTTTCCCGGCGGCTGCTGCACGCCGAAAGGGGGCCTGCTGCCATAGGCGGCCCAATTTATTGAGCTGGACCGGACAACTTTGCCATTTGGCGCGATAACCTTGAAGCCCTGGCGGTCAAGATAACCGGGATCACGGCGCAGTTTTCCCAGGTACTCATTGACGATGATGGACTGCGGCACGCCCCAGGAGGGATTGAACACCACGGTTTCAATTTCATCGTGAAATGCCGAAGTCTGGTTCAAGGGTTTACCGACAATCACATTGCTGCGCCAAACTTCGTTGCCCCGATCCATGACTTGAACTTCAAAAGCCGGCTGGTTTACGAGGACAAAACGCTTGCCGAGATCTTTGGGCAGCCAGCGCACGCGTTCCAAATTGTAAACGAGACGCTGGATGTCCCGTTGGCTGGTATCGCGATTGAGGTTTTTGACCGTCGCCAAATCCAGAATGCCGGTCTGGCGGAGCTTGACGGATTTCTGGAACTTTTTCAGGGCCGCTGAAAGCTCAGCGTCCAGCGTCTCTGCAAACTCCGGTTCGACGTAAGCTTCTTCGCTGCTCAGGAATCCCAAGTCCTGCATGCGGTCACGGACAAGCGAAATGCGCGGATCTGATTTTCCCGCCTTGACCGGTTTGCCCTCGGCAATTTTCTCGTAAGCAGGCTTTTGGTTGCTGGCCCGCAGTTTTGCAAGCTCGGCTTTCATCAGGCCGTAGCTCGGATGTTTTGGCATGAGGTCTTTGAGATAGGCCTCGGGAAACGGAGACCAGGCCAAAATCTTGAGAGCCTGGCCGGCATCTACCCGCTCGGGTGTAATGTCATTATAGCGCGACAGGCTATTGGGCTCGAACTGGCCGCCAGAAATTTCGCGCGCCAGCTTAAGCGTGGCGGCCGTCATCGCGATGTCAAATTTTGCGAGGTCCTGGGGATCGGTGCTGAGCTGTTCGGTGACATTGCTGAAAGAACTCAGGCCTGTGGGAAGATAGGCAAGCGGCTCCAGGCCATCCTCTGACACTTTGGCGGCAAAGGCCAGAACGGTCAGCGCCCGTTCAGACGGCGCATTGCCTGTCAGCCAAAGAGGCTTGAACGCCGCATTCCAATAGAGATCAAGAATGGGCTGGCGCACTTCCTTGGCAACACGGATTACCGGTTTCTGCGCGGAGAGTTCGGCCAGAATGGCTTGGCTCTGGGTATCCGGCGCATACAATTTGGAAAACGAAGGATCCGACAACGCTACGAGCTTGGGCGAAACATAGGGGAGATTTCCCATTCCCTTTCCGGGAATGGGTTCGGGATCGTTGTAGTCTTCGTCCCCATAGTAATCCCGTTGCCATAAAAACTGCCGCCGTCTTCTTTCCACCAGGGCTGGATCGTTCTGCGGTGTTTTCTTTTTCTTGTGGGCGCCGAACAGGCTTTCAAAGAAGCCTTTGCGATTTTCATCTCTTGAGCCTGTCGGCCAGCACAGTTTGGCTGGCAAAGGACGCAGCAATCACCGCAACAGACAGCTTCAGCAGAAGCTTATGGATCAAAATCGCACCTTTATGATTCTAGAGCCGTAAACTAGTCTTGGCATAGAAACTATTCAACTGTGTGAACGGTTCCGCATCACAAAAATGTTTTGCCTGTTACCCGGTTGCCTCGTCTAGGCCCAAGTCGCGCATTTTTCGGTAGAGTGTGGAGCGGCCAATGCCCAATTTCCGCGCAACTTCCGACATTTGGCCACGATAGCGGTTAAGGGCCAGGCGAATCATGTCGGCCTCAACTTCTTCCAGCTTGCGGATATGTCCGCCGTCGGTAACCGCCGGAATGCCCAGCGCCATGCCATCGCTCACCTGGTTGCCGGCGGAACGGCCTACGGGCTGGTTTCCGCCTGTCATGGCGGGGCCCGCGGGGGCTGTTGGTTTTTTGGTTAATGGAAGGGCGGGAGGCACGATGATTTCGTAGCCATCGACAAGCGAGGCGATCTGGGGAAATCCTGGATCTCGAGCACATCGCTCTCGCACAGGACAATGGCCCGGAAGATGGTGTTTTCGAGCTGGCGCACATTGCCCGGCCAGCCATAGGCCTGCAGCATGGGAAGTGCGTTGGGTGCAATGCCGCGAACCTTGCGGCCTTCTTCAGCGGAAAGCCTGGTGATGAAATGTTCGACAAGGGCTGGAATGTCGTCCTTGCGGTCGCGGAGCGGCGGCACCATCATGGGATAGACGTTCAGGCGGTAATACAGGTCTTCGCGGAACTGGCCGGCCTTCACCATTTCAATCATGTTGCGGTTGGTTGCCGAAATCAGGCGGATATTTACCTTGACGGATTTCCGCGAACCAACCGGGTCAATTTCGCCTTCCTGTATGGCGCGCAACAACTTCACCTGCATGTCGAGAGGCAGTTCTGCCACTTCGTCGAGGAACAGCGTGCCGCCGTCGGCTTCCTGAAATTTGCCGCTATGTTTGCTGGTGGCGCCGGTGAAGGAGCCTTTTTCATGGCCAAAGAGAATGGATTCAACAAGGTTTTCCGGAATGGCGCCGCAGTTGACAGCCACGAAGGGGCGACCGGCGCGTTCGCTTTCGCCCTGAATGGCGCGGGCAATCATTTCCTTGCCGACGCCCGATTCTCCTTCAATCAGGATGGGAATGTTGGATTGGGCGCCGCGGCGGCCGAGGCGCAGGACATTGGCCATGGCAGGCGATGAGGCGATGAGGTCGCTGAAACTCAGGGACCCGCCGACTTTTTTGTTCAGGCGCTTCACTTCTTCGGTGAGTGCATTGACCTTCAGCAAATTCTGAATGGAAATTTTCAGGCGCTCGGGCGAAACGGGCTTCACCACAAAGTCGTCGGCGCCGGCGCGCATGGCCTTGATCACGGTTTCGATGGAGCCTTGCGCGGTTTGCACGATGACGGGAAGATCGCCGCGAATGCCTTGCATCTTCTCGATGAATTCCAGCCCGTCCATGCCGGGCATCATGAGATCGAGGATCACCAGCTCGATGCTGCCGCCATTCGGGCCATTCAAGACTTCGAGGCCCTTGACGCCACCATCAGCGGCTATCGATTCAAATCCAAACCGTTTGACAAGTTCTTCCAAAATGCGGCGCTGGGCGGGATCATCTTCGACAATCAGTATGCGTGAAGTCATGCTGTTTAATCAACTCATCGTCAAAGGGCCAAATTCAGGTACGGCCTATAACAGGCACCCCCTATGCGTGTCTGTTTTGCTTTCCCTGTTATCCTTACTCTCGCAGTGAAGGGTAAAGGCCCTGTTAATGCGGTAGATTATTTGGGGACAAATTCAGCCTGTTGCCGAAATTGCGGGCATGAGCCATATGGGAAACAAATTATTAACAAGGAATGGACATGACCGCTTCCGCCGCACTTGGCAATTTGCCCGAATGGAACCTGGCTGACCTCTATGCTGCGCCCGATGCGGCGGCCTTCAAGGACGACATGCAGAAAGGCGAGGCCGAGGCCAAAGCCTTTGCAAAAAAATACAAAGGGAAACTGGCAAAGCTTTCGGGCGCGGAGCTTGCCGACGCGCTTAAGGCCTACGAGGCCATTTCCGATCTGCTGGGCCGCACCGGATCCTATGCTCAATTGCATTACGTGGGGGATACAACGGATGCGGCGCGCGGCAAGTTCTATGGCGACGTAAGCGCCAAGCACACGGATATTTCCACCCAGCTGCTGTTTTTTGAACTTGAGCTCAACCGCATTGACGATGCGGCGCTTGAAAAGGCCATGCAGGAACCGGGGCTCAATCACTATCGCCCGTGGATTGAAAATCTGCGGAAGGAGAAGCCCTATCAGCTTGACGATAAGCTCGAGGAACTGTTCCTCGAAAAATCCCAGACGAGTTATAGCGCTTTCAACCGCCTGTTTGATGAAACCATGGCGGGCCTGAGCTTCGAAGTGGATGGCCAGTCACTGGCAATTGAACCCACGCTCAATCTTTTGCAAAACCCGGATGAGGCCAAGCGCAAGGCAGGGGCCATGGCGCTGGCCAAAACCTTCAAGGAAAATTTGCGTCTCTTCACCTTGATCACAAACACCCTGGCCAAGGACAAGGATATTTCCGACCGCTGGCGGGGCTTCAAGGATATTGCCGCGGCGCGCCATCTTTCAAACCGGGTTGAACCGGAGGTCGTTGATGCGCTTGTGGCGGCAGTTCGCGCGGCCTATCCCAAGCTGTCGCACCGCTATTACAAGATGAAGGCAAAGTGGCTGGGCAAGGACAAGCTGATGCATTGGGACCGCAATGCGCCACTGCCGGCGGAAGACACGCGCGAAGTGCCGTGGGCCGATGCAGAAAAGTTGGTGCTGTCGGCCTACGGCGAATTTTCACCGGAGATGGCGGCCATCGCCAAGACCTTCTTTGACAAGAAATGGATTGACGCGCCGGTGCGCCCCGGCAAGGCACCGGGGGCATTCGCCCATCCGACGGTTCCTTCGGCGCATCCTTATGTGCTCCTTAATTATATGGGCAAGACGCGTGACGTGATGACTTTGGCGCACGAGCTGGGGCACGGCGTTCATCAGGTGCTGGCGGCAAAGCAGGGGGCGTTGATGGCGTCAACGCCTTTGACGCTCGCAGAAACAGCCAGCGTGTTTGGCGAAATGCTCACTTTCCAGGCGCTTCTGCGCCAGACCACGGACAAGAAGAAGCGCAAGATCCTGCTGGCCTCCAAGGTTGAGGACATGATCAACACGGTGGTGCGCCAGATAGCGTTTTACACATTTGAGCGCAAGGTTCACACGGCACGTAAGGTGGGCGAGCTAACGCCCGATAAAATAAACGATATCTGGTTGGAGATTCAGGCGGAAAGTCTCGGCGATTCAATTGAGGTTGGCCCCGGCTATGAAACCTTCTGGACCTACATTCCGCATTTCATCCATTCGCCGTTCTATGTGTATGCCTATGCCTTCGGCGATTGCCTGGTGAACTCGCTCTACGCGCGCTACCAGGAAAGCGAAGGCGGCTTTCAGGAAAAATATTTCACCATGCTGAAGGCCGGCGGCACCAAGCATCACTCGGAGCTGCTGAAACCTTTCGGACTTGACGCCACGGAGCCGAAGTTCTGGCAGAAAGGTCTGTCGGTGATTTCCGGCATGATCGATGAGCTGGAGACGATGGAGAGCGCTGAGCATTGCATTCGATGAGCCAACGCTTGCTGATGCGGAGGAGCGTTGCCTGCGTTCATGTCCGGTGTTGGCAGGAATCCTATGCTGAACTATTGCCCGGTGAGTTTCTGAAGAACTGTCAATTGACGCCAAGATTACGCAATGGCGGCAAACGATTTCGGACCCGCAGGTTTTCACACGTGTCGTCCGGGAAGCCGGGACGGATCGTGGGATTTGTTTCATGTGGTCCGGCGCGCGAAGGTGCGGCTAATGGTGCCGATGGATGAAATCACTCGCGATCTATATTCTCAAGGCCTATCATGGCCGTGAAGATTGAGAGCAGACTCGATTGCCGCCGCGGCCCGGTTCTGGCTTTCGAAAGGCGGGCACAACCTCATCGTCCTGTCCATGGCGGGCAACAAACCAGGCATGCGCTTTTTACGAAGCACTTGGTGGGGTTCAGGTTTATAGGGCAGTTTTGAGATTGCGGGAACCAGGATTGCCGACAAGGGCCATATTTTCAATAATTTGGCCGGACTTGCCGCCTTAACGTGACTCATCGCCGCGTTTGTTTGGGGCGCTTGCGGGGCGTTCCCGGCTTGGCTACACATCCTGCAGAGATTCATGGCGTTCGAGGGGGACTTCACCAATGGCAGAGCATTCTTCAGGCGATCACTCACAGGATATGGAAGCGCATCGCAGCACTTATAATGCTTTCATTAAAGGCGCGATCGCCCTTTCCATTCACTGTGGCTACGTGCTGGTGGCACTCGTGGCCTTTCGCTTTGGCCAGACCTTCAACGTTTTTACTGGCTTTACCGGATTGATCATCGGAACGGTCGCGATTCTCCTTGATGTGCGCAGGGGCAGCAATTGGTATTTGTCGGTTGGGCTGCTGGTGCTGTTCGGGTTGATCACTGCCGCAAACGTCTCCTAGGTCGCGAACTATGAAAATCGCGGTTCTTTCTGAAACGAGTCCCGGAGAGCGCCGCGTTTCGGCAAGCCCGGATACGGTGAAGGCCTATGTGAAAAAGGGCCTTACCGTGGTGGTGCAGGCAGGCGCAGGCGCGGGCGCCCATATTTCCGACGAGGCCTTCGTGGCCGCCGGCGCCAGCATCATCAAGTCGGATCTGGGTCTCAAGGATGCCGATGTGATTTTGGCGGTGCGTCGGCCCGCTGATGCCATTCTCAAAAACCTGAAGAAGGGTGCGGTTGTCGCTGCAGGGCTTGACCCCTATGGCGACCGCAAGGGTCTTGAGGCGCTGGCCAAATCGGGCCAGTCTTTTTTTGCCATGGAATTGATGCCGCGCATTTCGCGGGCCCAATCGATGGATATCCTTTCATCGCAATCCAACCTTGCGGGCTACAAGGCAGTGATCGATGCGGCGGCCTATTTTGGCCGGGCATTTCCGATGATGATGACGGCGGCGGGCACGGTTCCACCGGCTAAGGTCTTTATCATGGGTGTGGGCGTTGCGGGTTTGCAGGCGATCGCCACGGCGCGTCGCCTGGGGGCCATTGTTTCGGCAACGGACGTTCGCAAAGCTACCGAAGAACAGGTCAAAAGCCTCGGCGCCAAATTTGTTTTTGCCGATGTGGCCGATGCGGCGACGGCTGGCGGTTATGCCAAGGAACTATCGGCGGAAGACAAGGCCAAGCAGGCAGCCCTTGTCGCCGAGCATATCAAGGGGCAGGACATTGTCATCACCACGGCGCTCATTCCGGGAAGGCCGGCGCCGGTGCTCGTCTCCAAGGACATGGTTGAGAGCATGAAATCAGGCTCTGTGATTGTCGATCTCGCGGTTGAGCGCGGCGGCAATTGTCCACTGTCGAAGCCCGATCAGGTTGTCGAACACAAGGGCGTTTCGATTATCGGCACGGTGAACCTGGCAGGGAAACTTGCGGGCAATGCCTCGCCGCTGTTTGCCAAGAACCTGGCTAATTTCCTGGACCTGATGATCCAGCCCGACGGCAGCCTGAAGATTGACTATGAAGACGAGATCATCAAGGGCACGCTGATTGCCAGCGATGGTGCGCTGGTTCACCCGATGTTTAAGGCCTGATCCCATGGAACAGATTGTTCACACTGTTGATCCCTTCGTTTCGCTGCTGGGAATTTTTGTTCTCGCGGTTTTCGTGGGCTATTACGTCGTTTGGAATGTGACGCCGGCGCTGCACACGCCGCTGATGTCGGTCACCAATGCCATTTCATCGGTCATCGTTGTTGGCGCGCTGCTTGCCGTCGGGGCAGGGGCCATCGCCTCGGGTTCTACCATTGCCATGATCTTCGGATTCCTGGCGCTGATATTGGCGAGCGTGAACATTTTTGGCGGCTTCCTCGTCACCAGCCGCATGCTGGCCATGTACAAGAAGAAGGGCAAATAAAATGTCAGCCAGTTTCGCTGCCCTTCTTTATCTTGTGGCCGGGGCCATGTTCATCATGGCGCTCCGCGGGCTTTCCAGTCCTGAATCTTCGCGCGCCGGAAATACCTACGGCATGGCGGGCATGGCCATTTCCATTCTCACCACCCTTGCAATCGCAGCGCCGACCAATCCGCTGGTTTGGGTGCTGATCATCGGCGGCATTGCAATCGGTGGCAGCATTGGGGCGTTCACAGCAAAGCGAATAGCGATGACGGCAATGCCGCAGCTCGTTGCCGCCTTTCATTCTCTCGTCGGTTTGGCCGCTGTGTTCGTGGCGGCGGCGGCCTTCTATGCACCCGATGCCTTCGGCATTGCCAGTGCGGGCGAAATCCATGGGCAGAGCCGGATTGAAATGGCCCTTGGTGCGGCCATCGGTGCGGTCACCTTCACCGGTTCCATAATCGCATTCCTGAAGCTTGATGGCCGCATGAGCGGGGCTCCCATCATGCTGCCGTTCCGGCATTACATCAACATCGCGCTGGGTCTTGCGCTGCTGTTTTTCCTCTTTGGATTCTTTGCCACGCAAAGCCCCATTGATTTCTGGCTGATCGTTGGCATCAGTTTCGCGCTGGGCTTTCTGCTGATCATCCCGATCGGCGGGGCGGACATGCCGGTGGTGATTTCGATGCTCAATTCCTATTCGGGCTGGGCGGCAGCGGGCATCGGCTTCACGCTTGCCAATACGGCTTTGATTATCACCGGCGCGTTGGTGGGCTCGTCAGGTGCCATTCTTTCCTACATAATGTGCAAAGGAATGAACCGCTCTTTCATCTCAGTCATTCTAGGTGGCTTCGGGGGTGAAACATCGGGCGCTGCGGCAGGTGCCAAGGAAACGCGGCCCGTTAAGCAGGGCTCTGCCGATGACGCGGCCTTTATCATGAAGAATGCGGGTTCGGTGATCATCGTGCCGGGTTATGGCATGGCGGTGGCCCAGGCCCAGCATGCGCTGCGGGAACTGGCAGATCATTTGAAGAAGGCGGGAGTTACGGTGAAATATGCCATTCATCCCGTAGCAGGCCGCATGCCCGGCCACATGAATGTACTGCTGGCGGAAGCCAATGTTCCTTACGACGAAGTGTTCGAGCTCGAAGACATCAATTCCGAATTTGCCCAGGCCGATATCGCTTTTGTGATCGGGGCCAACGATGTCACCAACCCTTCCGCCAAGGATGATCCGAAGTCGCCGATCTACGGCATGCCGGTGCTTGAAGTGTGGAAGGCCAATACGGTGATGTTCATAAAGCGCGGCATGGCCTCAGGCTATGCCGGCGTGGACAATCCCCTATTTTGGCGCGACAATACCATGATGCTGTTCGGCGACGCCAAGAAGATGACGGAGCAAATCGTCAAGGGGATGTGAAGCATCCCGCGTCTTGGGTTTTGATTGACGCCGCGAAGCCCCGCAGCATAAGGTTCCTGCCTTGGTAGAAACGTAAAGGTCAATCAATGACATTGGTAATCGGTCTTAATAGCGGTTCGTCATTCGATGGCATTGATGTTGTGCTCATCGAAGTTCCGACCGGCGCCGACGGATTGCCTGCCAGACCAAAGCTCATCATGGGCAAGAGCTACGACTGGCCAAAGCCGGTCGCCGACATTGTGCTTCGGGCCTTTGAAAATGAAGTTTCTCTGTTCGAGTTATGCCGGTTGAATTATTTGGCGGGCGCGGTTTATGCCGAGTCGGCCCGGTCTTTGATGCGCGAAGCGAACGTCAAGCCCGGAGAGGTCGAAGTGATCGGCTTTGATGGCCAGACGATCTATCAGGAACCACCCATCCATGCACGCTTGCGCAACTACGATGTCAGTGAGGATCTTTTTTCGCGGTGGCTCGCGATATTGGCCCAATCCTCACGCTTAACATTGGCGGTATCGCAAACTGCCAACTGGCCCATTCGGACCGGACCAAGATGATGGCGTTTGATACCGGCCCCGGCAACGTCATGATGGACCACGTGATGCGGGCGCGGCAGAACAAATCCTATGACAGGAACGGCGACGTGGCGCGCGGTGGAACAGTTGACGGGCCGATGCTGGACGAACTTAAGGCCCATGACTATTTCAAGCGGCCTATCCCGCGCAGCGCCTGGCGGCTGGATTTTGGCTCGAGCTATGCCGACAAGATGATGGCGAGATACAAGCACCTGTCCGTTACCGATATGATGGCGACCGTTACGGAATTTTCGGCCTATGCGATTACCCAGTCGATCATCGACAATGTCAAAACCCTGTCCGAAATCAGCGTCATCATGGCGAGCGGCGGCGGAACGCGGAACGCCTTTTTGATGGAGCGGCTGGCGTCATACATGCCCAAGGGCTTGCGTCTTACGCTCTCGGATGAATTTGGGATCCCTGCGCATTTCAAGGAAGCGATCAAATTTGGCGTTCTGGCGCATGCAGCCGTAAATGGGTTGGCCAACAACATTCCTGCTGCTTCAGGTGCAACCAGATTTGGCATCCTGGGCAAGTTGGTTCAGCCGCCGCGATTGGCGAAGGGAATTGACTGAACCTGAAGTCATCTGGTCGCTGCCGGCAAAAAGAGCGGTGGCCCTTCCGTGGTGGTATGCTTCACGATGTCAAACAGCGGGGTGAAAGAAGTTTCACCGGAGGCTCTGGAAGGTGGAGGAACGTTACGCTCCAGCCCAACAGGCGCCTCATCCATTCCGCTCGAGATCACTGTCATGATCAGAACCCCTTACGGGATGGACAGAGCACAAATAGGCTGTCGGCCGGAACCTGTCAAGGATTAAAATCATATAGTGGGATTAATTAATTTTTTCTGTACCCTGTCAAAATCCGCGATACTCGGGCGTCTTCATTGCAGCGGTCATGATGGCTCGCGTTCATAACTGAGGAGAGTGTTATGCAGTACATGCTATTGATTTATGGAGATGAATCGGGGCGGGCGAAGGCCAGCAAGGCCGATATGGAACAGATGTTCGCGGCCTACGGGGCTTATACGGAAGCCCTGAAAAAGGCCGGCGCCATGAAGGACGGCAATCCGCTGCAGGGCAGCTCGACGGCCTCCACCGTCCGGGTGAAGGATGGCAAGACGAAGGTTCTGAACGGCCCCTATGCCGAGAGCAAGGAGCAGCTTGCCGGCTACTACGTCATCGATGTGAAGGATCTTGATGCGGCGCTCAGCTGGGCGGCAAAATGCCCGGGGGCGCAATACGGCACAATGGAAGTGCGCCCCGTCATGGCGATGTAGGCATGGATGGCGGTCAGCTTGCCCATGACGCGGCGCAGAATGTTGCGCGGGCGAGTTATGGCAAGCTGATTGCCTTTCTGGCGAAGCAGACGCGCGATGTGGCAGGGGCCGAAGATGCCCTGTCGGAGGCTTTCGCGGCAGCATTGGCTGACTGGCCGAAGAAAGGTGTTCCGGATAATCCCGAAGCGTGGCTGATGGCGGTGGCAAAGCACAAAATCATTGACGCCTCGCGGCGCAGGCGCAGCGGCGAAGCATCGTCGGATCATCTGCAACTGCTGGCGGAGGAACTCGAGGCCATGGCAACCCGGGAGCAACATATTCCAGACGAGCGCTTGGCTCTGATGTTTGCCTGCGCCCATCCAGCCATTGATCCTGGAATCCGTTCGCCGCTGATTTTGCAAACTGTCTTGGGACTTGATGCGGTCGATATCGGATCGGCGTTCCTGGTAACGCCCGCGGCCATGGGACAGCGATTGGCGCGGGCAAAAAATAAAATCAAGGTGGCGGGCATTCCGTTTCGTGTTCCTGAGCGGGCTGAGCTGGGCGAACGGCTGGATGCGGTGCTTGGGGCCATCTATGCGGCTTACACCAAGGGCTGGAATGATCCGGCCAATGTTCAAAACAATCTCGCTGATGAAGCAATCTGGCTTGGGCGATTGATTGTTGAATTGCTTCCTGGGGAAGCCGAGGCTTTGGGATTGCTTGCGCTCATGCTGTTCCTGCAATCGCGGCGCGGGGCCCGCCGCGGCTTGAGTTGTGAGTTTATTCCATTGACGGAGCAGAATCCGCTGCTTTGGGACGGCGATATGATTGATGACGCGGAGGGGTTGTTGCGGCGGGCCGGCGAGATGAGCGCAATAGGCCGCTATCAATTGGAGGCGGCCATTCAATCGGCCCATGCGGCGCGGCGTGTTACAGGCGCGACCGATTGGGAAGCCATCGTCATGCTCTATGAAGGCCTTTACAAAATTACCACCTCGCAGGTTGTGGCCATCAATCATGCCGTTGCCCTGGCAGAGGTTAGAGGCGCGGAAGCGGGGCTTACAGCACTGCCCGACCTTTCCGCCAATCCCGAACTGATGGAATTCCAACCCTATTGGGCAGCACGGGCCGATCTGCTTTCGCGGGCGGGTTTACTTGGCGATGCGGCTCAGGCCTATGGGATGGCGATTGGATTGGAGTCGGACCCAGCCGTGCGGAATTTCCTGCTGGCCAAACTTTCTAAAGTGAATTCAAGAATGCAATAAGCGCATCGCGTTCCGATTTCGCCGCGTTACGGAAAGCCTCACGGGATTTTTCTGCCTCGCCGCCGTGCCAGAGAATGGCTTCGGCGACACCTCTGGCGCGGCCATCGTGGAGGAGGAGGTCATGTTTGTTGATAATAGGAATGAGGCCGAGGCCCCAAAGCGGTGGGGTGCGCCATTCCCGGCCGGTGGCTTCGAAATCCGGGCGGTTGTCGGCGAGACCTTCGCCCATGTCATGGAGCAGGAGGTCGGTGAAGGGGTGAAAGGTCTGATTGGCAAGTTCAGGAAAATGTTCGACTGATTTGGTTTGCAATGTCGGCATGTGGCATGAGGCGCAGCCCATTGTGCGGAATAGTGTTTCACCCTGTTTTACTGCAGGATCATTCGCTTTGCGTTGGGCGGGAACAGCGATGGTCATGGTGTAGAGCGTCAGCTTGTCCAGGAACTCGTCGCTCATTTCCGGCGCGCCGCCGTTGATGGCTTTGGCGCAATCCGGTTGGGCAGCGGTGCAGTTCTGCCCATCGGCCATCGACGTGGTGATGCCGATGTCACCCGCCGCCGCACCGGCATTCTGCTGGCGGAGGTTTGGCTGATTGGCCTTCCAGCCGAAGCGTCCCAATGATTTTTTTCCGGCCAGCGAATCCCACACTTCATTGGGCCTGCCGGAAATGCCGTCGCCATCCGCGTCATCGGGATCGGCGAACGCCAACAGGGTTTCATCGGGCACGGATTGCAGGAGGCCAAGGCCGATCATGGCAGGGGCCACGCGCGGCGAAATCATAATGTCGTTGCCGAGATCACCATACTTCAGGTCGGAGATCGCGTAGCGCGGCTGGCGCAAGGAAAATTTCTCGCCATCGCCATAGGTGCCGGGAAGTTCGGCATAGGAAATTTCGGCGCGGCCCTCAGGTTCGACATGGAGAATGGCGCGCTCGCTGATCTGGTCGCCATAGGTGGGATGGGGCATGACGCCGCCATTGGTGCCTTTGCCCGGAATGCTGATGCGGAGCAGCATGGAATCCATCGGACCCCTGATTATTCTCCGGCGGGCGGCCACGGCCATCCTTGGTGTGGCAGCCTGAGCAGGAGACACGGTTGAACATTGGTCCCAAGCCATCGAAGGCTTTCACGGAGCCCGGCGCTTCCACCCAATTGGTGTTGAACAGGCGGTTGCCGAAGGAGAAGGGGCGCTGATGGCGTTTCGGGCTGTTGGGGGTTTGGAAAGTGAAGGCGTCCTCATTCGCAAGAGGCCGTGTTCCATCACCGCCCAATAGCTGTGTTACCGGAATGGCGAGAAGCACCTCGCGCAAAGGCAAAACTTCAGCCTCGCTGCCCAGGGCAGCCAGCGAAGCCAGCGTAAGTAGCGAAGCGGTGATGAGGCCGGGACGGAGCATTATTCGGTCGGAATAAGTACCAGAACGCCTAGCTTGCTGCCAGCATCCTTGAGGCCGGTTCCCAGAGCCTGCAAGGCGTTGACCACCTCTTCAGCGGCCTTGCGTTCAGGAGAATCCTTGGGCGTAGCCAGAACCTGGTCCCAAGGATCGCCAAGGGCCGCAACCTTGGTTTCGGCGTCAGCGAGGAGACCGTCAACGCGGTCCGCTAATGCGGCGTCCTGGCTGCGCACCAGATCATTGAGTCCGGCGCGCTCCGTGCCTTCGGTGTCGCCGGTCCAGACCTGCTTGATGCCTACGAGGTCATAGACAAAATCCTGCTTGGTGGTGTCGGAGAAGCAGGAATGCTCGTCTTCCTGATCACCGGAATCAAGCGCCACGGCGAGGCGCTCCGACATGAATTCAAAGCCTGCCAGAATGGCCATGCCGTTCACCATGCGACCGATAACCTCGCGCTCGGGCATGGCCTTCAATTTCTTGGCGTAGCCCACGGCGTTCTGCAATTGCCATGTGCCTTCAAGCTCATGCAGCTTGTGGGTCAAATCATCAGTCACCAGCTTCAGATATTCACGCCGGCGGTCATTGTTGCCGGTGCCGGCGACATAATCCGTAAACGGACGATTTCCCGGACCATCAGCCGACAAGTCCTGGCCCCAGAGGAGGAATTCGATGGCATGCCAGCCGGTGGTGACATCGGCCTCGTCCTTGCTCTGGTTGGACTTCGCGATGTCCTCGAGGCCGACCTTGAAGCTTGCATCATTGATCAGGCCCGCATCGGCCTTGCCTTCGACATAGTCGATATAGGCCTCGTTCATGGGCCAGGCATTGATGGCGCCTTCGACCTCTTCAATGGGGCCGTCATAGAAGCGGAAGGTTTCGGTTTTCAGGTAGGAGGGACGGGCTTCTACCCAGGCTTGGCGCGCCGCTTTCAGCGTGTCCTCGGAAGGAGCGGCCAGGAAAGCATCGACGGCTTGGCCCAGGAGCTTGGCATCATCGGCAGCTTTCTTGTAGCTGGCGGCGACGAGATCAATGTAGGCATCGATCTGGGGCTTGGCGTCATACTTGAAGGCATTGGCATCGGTTGATTCGAGCGCATAGGTCGTGGGAGCGGCACCGCCACCTTCGCCGCCGCCTTCACCGCCTTCGCCAGCTTCCTGGGCAAGGATGATGGGCGACTGGTCTGCGCCATTCTTCAGCGTGATCACATCGGCCTGGGCCGTCATTGTGCCGGCAATTGCCGCAACGCCAAGGCCTGTCCACAATTTGGGTATCCGCTTCATCGCACTCATCCTGTTTTTGCTGTTATGTTGGCTGGCTGAGTAGCATGGGGAAACACGCCGTTCAATAGTTGATTAAAATACTCGGAATTAGAATTGTTCCAAATTGCAATGGATTCAGCGGGGTTCTTGGACCTTTGTCCAAGGCAAGGCTCATTATTCCAAGGGCCACGAGAACGACACCGAATACCGGAAGGATGGCGAGATGCTGGCCGGCAAGCACGAATCCACGAAGCGTCACCAGCAGTGGGACACTGCCTCTAACAATTGGATAGACCTGCCCCAATTCGCCGTATCTGTACGCGGCGACCAGAAAGATGCTGTAGCCAACCTGAAGACACGACGAGAGGATGAGATAGAGCCATGCGGAAGAGGGCGGAAGCGGAAGGATGAAGGCAAGTGGAATGGCGACAATCGTCATCGCAAAGCTCATCACGGTAATGGTCCACAACCTGTCGGCGCCAATACGGAGAACGGCATTCCATGTTGCGTGCAAGATCGCGGCAAAGAGCGCGAGCGTGACAACAGCTGCGCTCATTGTATTTTAGCCGGCATTGCGATGATGCTTGGCACCACCTTTCGTATGTTGCGAATAGCTTCATCCCCGTGACCCATCTGGGCCAGCAGGGTCGCTCCTTCGAGAAGCATAAAAAGAGCCGACGAGGCGCTTTCGGCCCGGTCATTCGGCAGTGCCTCATCGAGAATATGGCGCAATCGCTGTCTGAAGCCGTTCTTCTGTTTGGCAACGGCTCCAAATACCGGATGTCCGGGATTGCCAAACTCGGCCAGGGCATGCGCAAACAGGCAACCATGGAAGTCCGAACTATGAAACCAGCGTTCGTACCAGTCGAGGATTGTTCCGATTTTTCGTTCCGGCGTTGCAGCCTTTTCAGCGAGACGGTCGAGTTGGGCTTCAAAACGTTTCGCCCGATATTCTAGGACCTCGACGATCAGGCCGTCTTTGCCAGGAAAATGACGGTACATCGTCATTTTGGCCACGTTTGACTCTGCGATGATCCGATCGATGCCAGTTGCGTGATAGCCGACGCGCTTAAACAGCGCATAGGCCGTTTCGACGATGTGTTGACGTTTGCCGGTGCTGATATGAGGAGATGGCATCGCACAATTCTATGGTGATGAGACAGGTCTGTATTATTTATATGCGCCCGATGAACTCGTTCGTCAATATGTAATTTTCCGAATGAAGCCGCGGCACTGGTTTGCTGCGAAAATCATAATTTTTGTGGAGGCGTTCCCAAACGCGAATTTCGGGAGTAATTCCTGCCGTAAATTCTACACGTAAAAAGTGGGGCTCTCCCCGAACTTTTGCGATATTCAAGGTCCATCGTGCATTGTTGAAATTCAAACTGAGACACAACCCCGCATTCTCTCATGTTAACAACGGAAGTTGCGGCTCGCCCGCGGTCACGCAATCGTCTAGATTTGCTGAGAGTGTCGGGGGCTCGCGGGAGGCGGTTGAGGATTCAATGGCAGAAATAAATGAAACAACGGGGCTAGAGCCGCCACGCGTCTATCTTGTGCATATGGTTGTGTTCACGCTTGTCGTGGTGGTTTTATCGGCCATCCTGTTTCCCAACATAAAAAACGCCTTTATGGCCAATGTGGGCCTTAATGGCCTGATCATCGGCATACTTCTGCTCGGCGTTCTCTACGCCTACCGCATGGTTTGGCGGCTGTTTCCGGAAATCAATTGGGTCAACGGTTTCCGCGTCGGGCAATCGAGCGATGAAAACCTGGCGGAGCCAGTCTTGCTGGCCCCCATGGCCACGCTTCTGGGGGACCGGCAGGAGCGCACGGTCCTGTCCACCAACACCATGCGTTCACTGCTGGATTCGCTGGCCTCGCGCCTCGACGAATCGCGTGATCTCTTGCGCTATCTCGTGGCCCTGCTGATTTTCCTGGGGCTGCTGGGAACATTCTGGGGCCTGCTGCAAACCGTGACCTCGGTTGGTGACGCCATCAAGAACCTGGATGTGGGAGCTGGGCAATCAAGCTCCATGTTCGAGGAATTGAAAACCGGCTTGCAGCGGCCGCTCGAAGGCATGGGGCTTTCGTTTTCTGCCAGCCTGTTCGGACTTGCGGGTTCATTGATCCTTGGTTTTCTGGATCTCAAGGCAAGCCAGGCGCAGAACAGGTTTTACCACAATCTTGAAGACTGGCTTTCAACCATCACAGACATTCAGGTGGGTGAGGGCGGCCAGTCCGGGGCCACCAATTACCTGCGCTTTGACATGCAAGGCTTGCAGCGCGGCCTGGACAAGGTTGGCAAGCAGCTGGAAGGCGTGAAGGTCAATGGCGCCGGCGGCAGCAGCGCAATGAATCGATCGAGCAACTGGCCGAAGCGGTGGCCAGCCTGGTGCAGCAGATGCGCGAAGAACAGAAAATGGTGCGGCAGTGGGCGCAAAGCCAGCAGGTGCAGCAGAATGAAATTCAGCGCCTGTTGATCCGGTCCACGGGCCAGCCCGCGGCGCGGGCCCGCGGCAAGGGCGACGAGTAACAACCATGGCTGGCGCCCTTTCAAAACGCAGACGCCCGGAAGACGCGCCCTATTGGCCAGGCTTTGTCGACGCCATGGCCCAGCTTCTGCTGGTCATCACGTTCCTGCTTTCGGTGTTCATGACGGCGCAATTTCTTCTGGCGCGCGAAATATCCGGGCAGGATTCAGCACTTGGACAATTGCGCTCGCAGATTGCCGAACTTACGCAATTACTGGCTCTGGAAAAATCCGCCAAGGGTGTTGTCGAGGCAAATCTGCTGGCGCTGAGCGATGACCTGAGCGCCGAACGGCAAAAGAATGCGCGCCTTTTGACCAATCTTGCAGCGGAAGGTTCAAAAGGCTCGGCAGCAAACCAGACAATCACGGGATTGCAAACGGCGCTTGATAAGGAAAAGGCGCTGACCTCCGAAGCCTTGTCGCAGGTTGAATTGCTGAACCAGCAAATTGCCGCCATGCGGCGCCAACTGGCGCAACTGAACAGCATTCTGACCGACGCGGAAATCCGCAACAAATCCTCTGAAGCGCAAATCGCCGATCTGGGCAAGCGGCTGAATTCGGCATTGGCGCAGCGGGTGCAGGAACTGTCGCGCTACCGTTCGGAATTCTTCGGGCGCTTGCGGCAAATTCTTTCGCAGCGCTCGGATATCCTGGTGGTGGGCGACCGCTTTGTATTCCAATCGGAAGTTCTCTTTGCCAAGGGTGACGCGGAAATCAGCCCGCTGGGGCAAGAGGAAATGCTGAAGCTTGCCGATGCCCTGCGGCAGCTTGAAGCGGAAATTCCGCAGGACATCGCCTGGGTTCTGCGGGTTGACGGGCATACGGATATCGATCCCATCAAGTCGCCCTTCTTCCAATCAAACTGGGAGCTCTCATCGGCGCGTGCCATTGCCGTGGTCAAATACCTGATTGCGCAAGGGGTGGCGCCCAAGCATCTTGTGGCGGCGGGCTTTGGCGAATTCCAGCCGCTTGATGTCGGTACTTCGGAAGATGCAAAATCGCAGAACCGGCGCATCGAACTCAAGTTGACGGAGCGTTGAATTGTAATTTTGCCAGCCGGGCGTAGAGGGCGTTTTTCTTGACAAGCTGGCTATGGGTTCCCTGGGCCACGAGCTTTCCATTATCGAAAACAAGAATGCGATCAGCGTTGCGGACCGTTGCCAGGCGATGGGCCACAACCAGGGTGGTGCGGTTGGCCGTGAGCTTTTCCAGCGCGTCCTGAATGAGCGACTCGCTTTCCGCATCAAGCGAGCTTGTCGCTTCATCAAGCAGCAGGATGGGGGCATCGCGCAAAATGGCGCGGGCAATGGCGATGCGCTGGCGCTGGCCGCCGGAGAGGGTGACGCCGCGTTCGCCCACTTCGGTGTCAAATCCCTTGGGAAGCTTTTTGGCAAACTCATCAACGCGCGCCGCAAGGGCGGCAGCCATGGCAGCTTCGCGCGTTGCCTCCGGCGAGCCAAAGCGGATGTTGTCGAGAACCGAGCCGGAAAAAATGATTGTATCCTGCGGCACGACGGCGATGTGTTGGCGCAGTTCCTGGGGATCAACCGATTTGATGTCGAGGCCATCGATCGTAATGGTTCCGGAGGCGGGATCGTAAAAGCGCTGGATGAGGGCAAAGAGCGTTGATTTGCCCGCCCCCGATGGCCCCACAATGGCGGTGACTTCGCCGGGCCTGGCTGCAAAGCTCACATTGTTTATCGCTGCCGCTTTCACCCGCGTCGGGTAGTGGAAGGTAACGCCGGAAAACTTCACTTGCCCTTTAGGCGTTTCAGGAAAGGCAGCGGGGTTCGACGGTGCGGTAATTGCGGGCTTTTCGTCGAGCAGTTCCGAGATGCGCTCGGCGGCCCCGGCGGCAAGCTGAATTTCGCCCCAGACTTCCGAGAGTTGGCCTAGCGAACTTGCAGCGATAACGGCGTAGATGACGAACTGGCTCAAGGTGCCGCCCGAAAGATTTCCACTGATCACTTCCTGGGCCCCGAACCACAGCAGGCCAACGATTGAACCCAAAGCCACGAAGATTATTGCGGCGGTGAGAACAGCGCGGGCGAGGGCGCGTCTGGCCGCCGCCGAAAAGGCAAAATGCGTTGCTTTGGCGAATTCGCCATCGGTAAACGCCTCCTGCACGTTGGATTGCACGGTGGTGATGGCCGAAAGTCGTTCCTGGGCAAAAGCCGCGGAGGCGGCAAGCGTGTCCTGCGCGGCGCGTGACAGCACCCGCACGCGGCGGCCATAGGTGACAAGCGGCAGGACAATGAGGGGAATGGCAAGGCCAGCGAGCCCCGCGAGCTTCGGGCTGGTGACAATCATCATGATGATGGCGCCCACCAGCATCACGCCATTGCGGAGTGCTATCGATGCGGTGGAGGAAAAGGCCGCTTTTATTTGGGTGGTGTCCGCGGTGAGCCGTGAGACGACTTCGCCGGTTTTCTGCGTTTCGTAAAAGCCCGGGCTGAGTTTCAAGAAGATGCTTGAACAAGGCATCGCGCACATCGGCTACGATCTTTTCGCCGAGCCACATGACGTAATAGAAGCGGATGGCCGAACTGAGGGCCAGCAGCAGGACCACGGCGATCATGACGCTGAAATACTGGTTAACAAGTGCCGCATTGGACGTCGTGAAGCCATGGTCGATAATGCGACGGACGGCGATGGGCACGACAAGGGTAGAGCCGGAGGCGATAGCCAGGGCAATCAGTGCCTTGGCGATCTGCGGCTTGTAGCGGGTCAGGAAGGGCGTCAATCGCGCCAGCGGTTTCAGGCTTTTGCGGCCTGGTTCTTGCTGCGTATTTTCTGCCATTTTGGCCTACTTGCCTCCCATTTGGGCTTCCTGTATAGAGCGCAGCCGAAACTTCACAATAGTGACGAGGCGCGGCTTTTCGTGCCATACCAGAGAGATTATGCGATGAAAGAAGGCATTCACCCGGACTATCACACCATCAATGTTGTGATGACCGATGGCACCAAATTCGTTACCCGCTCAACCTATGGCAAGGATGGCGATACGCTGTCGCTGGATATTGATCCGAAGTCGCATCCGGCCTGGACCGGCGGCACGCAGACCATTCTTGACCGCGGCGGACGTGTTTCGCGCTTCAAGCAGAAGTTCGGCTTCCTCGACAAGTAAGAAGCCAATTTCGTACAGAATTCTCATCATGCCCGCGCTTGACGCGGGCATCTTCTTTTGGAGGTGAAGAAGATGACCGTGTTGATCCCCGGATCAAGTCCGGGGACGGTCATGAAATTGGGCTTTTTCAGATTTTGTCCACGATGCAGGCGCCGTTCTGCGCCCTCAGCCTGGCGCAAAGAGCTTCGGCTTCCTGCCGGCTGTTGCGGCCGATCATGACGCGCACGAGAAGCTTGCGCCCGCGGCTCAGGTTGCGGGTTCGCACCACCATGGGCAGTTCGTCTTTCAGCAGGACTGGCGTAACGGGATTTAACGCGTTCAAAAGTTGTCAGGGTGCGCGCTTCGGAGAAGCCGCCGGCGATGACCACGCCCCAGGGTTTGGAGGGGCTGCGCCGGATTGCGGGCGACGGCGGGAGCATTTCCCTGAGCACCAGCTTGGCACAGCTTTCCGTAAAGCTGCCGTTGCCGCCAAGCCCCGGAATATCGAGAACCGTTTTGGGTGCCCGCCATTCTGCTGCTGCGTGGCCGGTGATGGCCAAGACATAATCTTCGGTTTCAGCGGGCAGGGTTCGGCGATTCTGCAGCCAGGCGCTGGTGCCATCTTCGCCAAAATTATAGGCGGCCGCCGCCAGGCCCAGATTGCCAAATTTTTCGGTGAGGAAAGCCAAATAGTCAGCGGCAGCGGCAAGCGCTTCGCGGTGGTCGAAGGAATTTTTCAGGCCGCGCAGCTTTGCGGTTCCCGGCATGAATTGGGCAATGCCTTCGGCCCCTACAGGGCTTACGGCCTGCGCATCAAAAATGCTTTCTTTCCAGATCAGCCGGGTGAGGAAATTGACCGGCAGATTATTGCGCCCGGCATGAAGACTGAGAAGGCCGCATACTTCGGCGGCATAGGCCGTTTTGTCCGCTTCCGGTTTTACAGCGGCGCGCGGCTGCGAGCACAATATGAGAGCAAAGATGAGACTGGGAACCACACATCGCATCACACAGGCCTTGGCTTATCGTGGGATGGAAATCAAGCCTGGCGGTTTAGCCGCGCGCCACTTTCAGCATGGACGCCAAACGGTCGATCTGGTCGTTGACCGGACTAGGCATGGACTGGGCCGTCGAGGTCTGGGCGCTGATCATGCTGTCCAGTTTCTGGATGCGCTGATGCAGGGCAAGCGAACGGTCAACCAGGGCTTTCAGGGCATCGGGCAGGTCGTCCGCGCCGGCGAGGTCGTGGCCTTTGCCGATGTCGTTAAGGCTAATGCGGTGGTTTTCCTTGCGGGCATCTTCAACGGTCAGTTCACCGGCGCCGATGGCGCGCTGCAGAAGCAGCCATGAGGCAAGCTGCATGAGGCGGGTGGTCAGGCGCATGCTTTCGGTGGCGTAGGCAATGGCGCCGTGGCGCTCAAGAACGCGGGCATCAAGGCGGCCCGGGCCATCGAGATAATTGGCGGTTTCCTCAACCAACGACATGCCTTCCCGAAACACTTTCTCAAATTGCTCCGAGGAGGTGAACTTGGTGAAGAAGTTAACGGTTGCCACGTTGCTGGACGAACTCTGCATGCCTAATGTCCCCTTACTCAAATCGTGAAAATTTTACCCACCAGGCGGGCCGATCATGGCGCGTGCGCCATTTCCGGTCAATATCCAGCGTGCAAATAGTTTCGGAGGAAGCGAAGCAATATCGGGGCCAAAAAAAAGCCACGTAAAACGTGGCTTTGAGTTTTAACAGGGAGGCGTCAAACAGAGTGGAAAAGTGCCACTCGGAGAATCCAAAAGACTTGGATTACAGCCTGTACAAGTAAACAAAATTCATTACCAAATGGTTAACAGCGTTAACCTAATTTTTGAAGAAGGCGTCGGCGGCGTTGCGGCTCGCGTGTTTTTTGGCAATTTCGGCCTTCAGGCGCTCAATCTCGGACTCCAAAGATTGAATCCGCTGTTCCAATTCGGCCACGGAAATGGCATCGAGATTTTCGCCGATAACCATGTTGGTTGGTTTTTTGGGTGCGTCTTCGAGGTCCATGGCTCTGGCTCCTTTTGGTACCTGGCCATTTTGCCATTGCAGGGGAGGGTTCTGCAACCCATTGTAGGACAAAAAGGGATGCTTGCATGAAGGCCATTGAGATTCGAGAACCGGGCGGGCCGGAGGTTTTGCAAATCTGTGAAATTCCCATGCCAGAGCCCGGCCAGGGGCAAGTGCTGGTGCAGGTTCATGCGGCCGGGGTGAACCGCCCCGACATTCAGCAGCGCAAGGGAGTCTATTCACCGCCGCCGGGAGCGCCGTTGACCCCGGGACTTGAGATTGCGGGCGAGGTGAAGTCGGCGGGAACCCGCTACAAAATCGGCGATAAGGTTTGCTCACTTGTGCCGGGTGGCGGCTATGCGGAATACTGCGTAGTGGCCGAAGACAACACTTTGCCTGTGCCGAAGGGTTTGTCGATGATTGAAGCGGCGGCCGTTCCCGAGACCTATTTTACAGTCTGGACCAACGTGTTTGACCGGGCACGCCTGCAGCCCGGCGAAACCATTTTGATACATGGCGGCTCGAGCGGAATTGGCACAACGGCCATCCAGTTGGCCAAGGCCTTTGGGTCAACAGTTGTTGTCACCGCCGGCAGTGAGGAGAAATGTGCGGAATGCCTTGGGCTCGGTGCCGACGTGGCGATCAACTACAAAACCAAGGATTTTGTTGAGGACCTGAAGGCGCGCTCCATAGCGCCGGATGTGATCCTTGACATGGTGGGCGGAGACTATGTGACCCGTAACCTCCGCTGCATCGCCATGCACGGCCGCATTGTGAATATCGCGTTTCAAAAAGGCTCAAAAGTCGAGGTCGACCTGTGGCCCGTGATGGCGAAGCGCCTCACCCTGACAGGATCACTGCTCCGTCCGCGCACGGTGGCGGAAAAGGCGGAAATTGCCAGGTCATTGGAGACCAGGGTCTGGCCGTTGTTTGAGGCCGGCAATTGCAAACCGGTGATTTTCAAGACGTTCCCGCTGGCGGATGCGGCCGGAGCGCACCGCCTGATGGAGACGAGCCAGCACGTGGGCAAGATTGTGCTGACCATTTAAAACGCGTTGCATCTTCAAGAGGCAGCGCCTATATAGCTGGCATTCCCAAGCGTATTTACCCTGATGTTACGGAACCCCAGACGGTTCCGAAGGAGCGAAAAAATTATGTCCAATGCCCCGTTGATGCCAAAGGCCACTGCCGTTTGGCTGGTTGAAAACACCGCGCTGACGTTTCGTCAGATTGCCGATTATTGCAATTTGCACGAACTTGAAGTGAAGGGCATTGCCGATGGCGACGTGGCCACCGGCATCAAGGGCCTTGACCCGGTGACCGGCGGCCAGCTCACCCGCGATGAGATTCAGAAGGGCGAGGCTGACCCGACTTATGCCCTCAAGATTCTGGTGTCGAAAGTCAATATCCCGGTGCAGAAATCCACCGGCGGCCCACGCTACACGCCGGTGTCGCGCCGGGGCGAGCGGCCTGATGCAATCATGTGGCTGCTGCGTAATCATCCGGAATTGCCGGAATCAGCCATCATGAAACTGGTTGGCACGACAAAGACAACGATTGCCGCCATCCGCGACCGCACCCATTGGAACGCCAGCAACATCAAGCCGGTTGATCCGGTTTCGCTGGGCCTGTGCTCGCAATTGGAGCTGGATTTCGCGGTCCAGAAAGCGGCACGCAAGGCGGGCAAGGGGCAGGTTCCTGACGCAGCGCCGGTTCGCACGCTTATTCCTGCGGCTGAAGTTCTGGGAACTGTTGCAAATGTAGCGGCAGTGGCAGCGGCTGCAGCCGAGGCTGAAAAGGCCGTGACGGCAGAGTCTGCGAAGAATGACGGCAAACAGTACAGCGCTGACTCAGTGTTTGCGAAATTGAAGGGCCTGAAGCTGGAACCCACGGAAGACTCCAGCAAAGAATAGTGCGCTTCCCCATCCCCGGGCTTAAGGCGCAACTGGCAAATTAGCAGCGGCGTTAACCTCCTGTTTACATTTTCTTATCTTCTCACCTCTAAAATGAGTGGCCGTGTTTCCCTGTCCAAGCCATTCAGGAGCAGTTGTGAGGAAATCAATGCTTGCCACAAGTTGGAACTCCGGCGTATCCGGTCAATCACACTTTGGGATGGCTGATTCGGTTGGGGCTCAATTGAAAATAAGGATTCTCTTATTGGGGGCGGCTATCCTGGCCGGAGCATACATGGCGGGCACAGTCGCCAAGGCTGAAAATGCCGCGGCTGTGGGCAGAGAGGAATCGAGCCGGAAGTCGGTATCGATCTTCAACAATAGCGGCGGCGCGATTGTCCTGTTCGCCCTTAAACTGGCCGAGTATCGCGATGCCGGAACGCTCGTAAAATTTTCCGGCAGATGTGATTCTGCCTGCACTCTTTTCCTGAGTTTACCGAAGCAGCAGACCTGCATCAGTCCTGGGGCATATTTCCGGTTTCATGCTCCATCAGCCAGATCTTCGCGCTCAGAACGCATGGCACAGACATTCATGATGGCCAAATATCCGGATTGGGTGCGTTCCTGGATTCAAGGGAAGGGCGGACTTTCGCACCAGTTGTTCAGAATGAACTATGATTACGCAAGCCGGTTCATTCCTGGTTGCGAAGTTGTTGCTCTCCGCTAGTTCAGGCTTTGCCCCGCCAATTGACTCTGCGGGGAAAACGCCCAATGCTCAGGACGCTTAATCTTTGGCGAAATCGAGAGTGATGATGGCGTCAAACACTTCCGGCCTGCCAAAGTCTGCCGTTTCCCAGGCCCATGCATTCCTATCTTTTCTTGGCTTTGTTGTCGTGCTTCTGGGTTTCCGGTGGTTGGGGGCCGAAGACACCATCACTTGTTTCATATTCCTGGCGATTGCGCTGGCACTGCCACATATCTGGCAGGCAACGGCAATCGACGATCCTAATCCCCCGCCGAACCCGAAAGCCGATCAAGCGCTTGACCGCAATCTCCGTAAACTCGCCGGACTTGCTGCTATCTATAGCGCGATCGCTTTGGCCTATTTCGCGTTTCAGGGATACTATGAGTCGCAAGTCAAGCCGCTGTGGGAGATCTTTGAGCGGGTGTGGATGCCATTGCTGGTATTGACGCCGATTTATGTTTGGCTAACGGACCGATGGATGGATAATCCCCATGATGGCCTTTACCAGGTAGGGCTGGCCGTCACGGGACTGGGTAAGCAGGTTCAATGGCCACAGGCGCAGCAATATCTTTTGGGCTGGTGCGTTAAAGGTTTCTTCATTCCGCTGATGACCGGCTATGCCCTGCAGGATATCCGGTGGTTCCTGTCTGTTGACATCATGGCAGAATTGCAAAGACCCGGGGGATACTACTTCTTCACAAACAGGATGGCGTTCTTTATTGATCTGGTATTCGCGTCTGTTGGCTATTTATGTGCCATGCGTCTGATCGGCGCACATATTCGCTCCACTGAGCCTACCATGTTGGGCTGGGTGGTTTGTATCATCTGCTATGAGCCGTTCTGGGCACTTTTATCCCACAATTTTTTCCCTTACGAAGAGGGCTATTACTGGAATGACTGGTTGGCGGGCCATCCTTTGGCGTGGACGCTTTGGAGCTGGTCTGATATTGTTCTGTCTGACTGGTTTATGTCTGGGCGTCGATCACCTTTGGCATCAGTTTTTCAAACCTGACAAACCGGGGAATCCTTACAAATGGACCCTATCGGTGGCTGAAGCATCCGCATTATGTGTCCAAGAACATTTCGTGGTGGCTGATCTCGGTTCCGTTCCTGACCAATCAGTCGCCTGAGGTTGCCGTGAGGAATTGCCTGTTGCTGGTCGGCGTCAACATAATTTATTTTCTACGCGCGAAAACCGAAGAACGCCATTTGTCGAGGGACCCGGCCTATGTGGAATACAGCAACTGGATAGAGTCCAATGGTCTCTATGCAATATTGCGCCGGAGCGGGTTCCAACTCTGGCAGAAGAATCTAGGCCGGAGCTTAGCGCTCCGGCCCCAGCATTGGATAGGTATCTTTGGTGTTGGGCTGATTCAGCGCATTGCTGACGCTATTGCCGGTGGTTACTCACTTTTGCCTTTCACGCCGTTGCCAAAATCATCGCCGTTAGGACTCTCACCAGCATTGCCTACAGCCTTATCGTTCCCGGGATTACCGCCGCTGCTGCTTGGAACTGCCGCCGTTACTGGAACTGCCGCCGTCGGAACTGCCGCCGTTACTGGAACTGCCGCCGTCGGAACTGCCGCCGTTACTGGAACTGCCGCCGTCGGAACTGCCGCCGTTACTGGAACTGCCGCCGTCGGAACTGCCGCCGTTACTGGAACTGCCGCCGTCGGAACTGCCGCCGTTACTGGAACTGCTGCTACTGGAACTGCCGCCTACTGGAGCTGCTGCTTGAACTGCCGCTGCTTGAGCTGCTGCTACTGGAGCTGCTGCTGCCAATTTCATTGCCATCATTGTTATCTTCCGCAAGATTTGCGGTCGACGCCAGGGCGTTGCAGGCCGTATCGGCATTCCGGTACAATTTCAAGAAATCCCGGAGCGCCTTTTGTGTACCCTTCTGCAGTGCCGTTTCACAGGCGCATTCAGCTTTGCTGAGACCGCCCGAAGTGCACTGATCCAAGTCTGATTTTTGGGCATCAGCGGATACTCCATAAACCGATGCCGCAACGATTAGAGCGCTAGAGAGAGTGAAAAATACCCTTACGTTTCTCATGGTTAACACTCCTTTACATACAGGTTGCCGTGTCTTTTTTCCCTCTCCTTAACTATAATTAATAATCCGTTAAATTGTTCCGGGCAATAAGATTTAATTTGACATACAACTAGAATGACACTAGCGGCCGATTCGAATTACTTTCTTTGAAATGGCTGTCCGTAAACACCACCATTGCGCCGTGCGCTTATCTTGATCAAAATTTGCCATAGAATTTCCACTGCGGATTTCATGTCCGCGGGACCCTAAAGTTTCAGGCAATTACAGAAGGAAGAATGATGCGCATCCTCATCGTTGGCACGGCAGGTAACGTCGGCAAGGCAGCGGTTGCAGAACTCAAGCCGCGCCATGACATAATCACCGCCGGAAGATCTTCCGGCGACGTCCGTGTTGACCTCCTGGATGCAGCTTCCATCAGCGCCATGTATGAGAAGCTTGGCAGGCTGGATGCGGTCGTCGCCTGTGCCGGCCATGCCCATTACGGACCCTTAGCCAGCATGACCGAAACGCAATTCATGGTTGGACTAAAGGACAAGCTCATGGGGCAGGTGAACCTGGTCCTGCTTGGCACGCCTTATGTCAATGACCGCGGCTCGTTCACGCTGACCAGCGGAGCACCGGACCGGGACCCCGTCTTAAAATCAGCCAATGCCGCAACGGTGAATGCGGCGTTGAAGGGCTTTGTGACAGCCGCGGCAATCGAGCTGGAACGTGGCATCCGCATCAATGTCGTCAGCCCTGGGCTGTTGGAAGAATCGGCGAAAAAATATGAAGGGCTGTTTCCGGGCCATGAAACCGTTTCGTCGAAGCGGGTGGGCCTGGCCTATGCAAAGAGCGTTGAAGGTGCATTGACCGGGCAGGTCATCATTATTGCTTGAGGCAGCATTATTCCTTTACAGGCATGGTGTAGTTTAGCGGCATGCGGCCGCCGTCGGCGTAGATGGTTTGGCCGGTGACATAACTCGACTCATCCGATGCCAGAAACACAGCGATGGAGGCAATCTCCGAAGGCTCGCCAACACGGCCCATGGGGGTGCGCGACATCACCCGCGCCATGGCGGCCTTGTCGCTCACAACACTCTGCAGCATGTCGGTCATGATGGATCCGGGACCAATGGCATTCACGCGAATTCCGTGCGGGGCCAGGGATATGGAGGTTGCGCGGGTGAGCTGCGAGACGCCGCCCTTGGCGATGCAGTAGCTGACGATTGTCGGAATGGCGAGCGTGTCATTGACCGACGACATGTTGATGATCGCACCCGCCGGTTTTCCCGCCTTGACCTGCTTGATCATTTCGCGGGCGCAGGCCTGCAGCATAAGAAATGAGCCCTTGAGGTTGATATCGAGAACCCTGTCGTAATCCGCTTCGCTCATCTCGATGAAATCGCCCGGAATGCTGATGCCCGCATTGTTCACGAGAATGTCCACCGCGCCAAACTGCTTCACAACCGCGGCAACGGTGCCTTGTACATTGCTTGAACTTGACACGTCGCAATGCAGATACGTGGCGCCAAGGCGCTTGGCTTCAGCCTTGCCAACATCGTCCAGCACATCGGCAATGACGACGCGAGCGCCCTCGGCAATAAAGCGCTCGGCACAGCTGAGGCCAATGCCCCGGGCGGCGCCGGTAATGATGGCGATACGGTTCGTGAGTTTCAACTAGGCCTCCTAATGGGTATGGAAATTGCCGCTGTCGGATTCCAGCATGAGCGAGGCTATGGTCAGGTGGCGCGGCCGGCTCAGGGCAAAGAGTGCTGCTTCAACAATGTCCCGATTGGTGGGCCATGATGTGTCGGGCGGCGTGGCGTTCCAGGCGTCCGCATCAAGCGGCGAAATATCCCTGATAAAGGGCGGATAGATTCCGCTTACGCGTACCGGCCGGCCACGCAATTCCTGGCGCAACGCGTCAGTCAACCCTGCCTGGCCATGCTTGGATGCAATGTAAGCAACTGATGCACCCTGCAGCGGCACGTTGGGCATTCCGCTGATCGAAACGATATTCATGATGTCGCCGGCGCCCGATTTTTCGAGAAGCGGCAGAAGCCCGCGGGTAAACAGCAGGGTGCCGGTCACATTGCCGGTAATGGTGTTGGCAATCGCATAGGCATCGTGGCTGTCCATGGCGCCGGGAAGCCATTGGGCGGCATTGTTGATGAGAATATCAAGGGGCGTGCCGTCGTCGCGCATTTTCTTGGCGGCAAGAGTGGTCTGGCTGATGTCAGCCAGATCAATGTGAAGTATTTCGGGCCGCTTTCCGGTGCGCAGCTTGATCGATTCGGCCAGAGACGTGAGATTTTCCATGTTGCGGCCGGTCATGATCACATCGGCGCCGGCATCGGCCAGCACCACGGCAAATGCAGCGCCCAGACCCCGTCCGGCGCCAGTGACAATGATGCGTTTCCCCTTGAAGCTCATGGGCCACGACCCTAACTTAAATTCTTCCGGTTAGTAAGTGTCGGCGGCCCGGGCCATGCTGCCGAACGCAGCGATGACAAGGGCAGACAATACGACCAGCCAGAAGGCGTGGCCAAGGCTGGTAACTTCGGCGGCAAAGCCGATCAGGGGTGGGCCTGCAAGAAAGCCTGCATAACCAAGGGTGGTGACGGCGGCGATGCCGCGCCCCGGTGCATCGGGCTCCAGTCTTCCGCCGCCGGCAAACAATACGGGTGCCACATTGCCGATGCCAATTCCGGCAAAGGTGAAAGCCACAACTGCAGTCAAGAATGATGATACGCTTACGGCAAGAGCAATGCTCACGGCGGTGAGAATGGCGCTGGCGACCACCATATGCACGGCGCCGAATTTCTGCCGCAACCAGTCACCGGTGAAACGCGATGCCGCCATGCCGCCGGAAAAAAAGGCATAGCCCAGTCCTGCAGTTCCGGCATCGACCTTGAATTCCGCGGTAAAATAAATGGCGCTCCAATCCAGCACGGAGCCTTCGGCCATGAGAGCCAGAAAACACAGGAGACCCAGGCCGATGGTTGCCCTGGTGGGCCAGCCGAAATGCGTATCGGACAATCCCTTGTCGATGGCGCGGGGCAAGAGGAATTGAATCGCAGTAAAAAGTAAAATTAGGCAAGCCCCACCCGAAAGCGCGATGTGGGTGAATTCGCCCATATGTTTCATGGCCCAGGCCCCGAGAAACGCTCCCAGCATGCCGCCGATGCTGAAGCCGCCGTGGAGCATAGACATGATCGGGCGTTTCAGCGTCCTTTCAACCGCGATACCATGGGCATTCATGGCCACATCCATGCTGCCGATGAAAGCGCCGAGAAGGTAGCCCATGATGAGAAAGGGCACGAGCGTTGGCGAGATGACCGGGCCTGTAAACGCAAGACAGAAGAGAAAGCCCGTGACCAGGGCAACTCGGGAACTTCCGTAACGGTTGATCATGGCGCCGGTCAGCGGCATGGCCGTTACGGCACCGGCGGCGATGGCCAGAAGCGCCAGGCCAAAAACGCCGGGACCCACGTCAAGGCGTTCCTTGGCCAGGGGAATGTGCGGTACCCAGGATCCCACCATGATGCCATGAAGCAAAAACAGCGTGAAGGTGGCCCAGCTGGCCTGGTACGGCGTATTGGTTTTCATGGTGATTCCCGTTGTGATTCATTCCTGAATAGCGTGGCGTATGCCAGTAACCAATGCTTGTTCACGCATGATCCGGAGTGCGTGTGCCGAATGGAATTAAGGCGCCGTTTACCATGGGGCAGGGCCGGTTTAACCAATTCTAAGCGCGTTCTGGCCATATTGGCCGGCGATTGAACAAAGGGATGGTGAATGATGGACGTGCCTGCAGCGACTGCAAACCTTACGACTGGCGCCTTGCCAGCAACCGGCTCTGGCAATCTGCTGCGGCAAAGCATTTCAGCGCATGGCATTTTTATTGCGATTGCGGCTGCTTATTATGCCAGTTTCCTGGCACTGCTGCGCCTGTACCCTGATGTCGTTCCAACAGGTTTTCTGGTGTCCGTTATCGGCTTCACAACGCTTGCTGTGGTTTTCATAATTCTGTGTGTTTTTATCCTGCGGTTTTATCACATCGCAACACGGGTAAAGCCGGAACGGCCGATCCCCGCGCTACTCAAGGACATGAAGCAATTTCTGACCAGCAAAAATCGGTTGGCCAATGGCATTCCGATGGTGCTCATCATGACGGTTTTCATGTATGTGTTCTCAAACATAAAGGCGGCCATTCCGATTTTGCATCCTCTGGAATGGGATACCTATTTTGCGCAACTGGACAGCACGCTGCATTTTGGCACCCAACCGTGGGTATGGCTGCAGCCTCTCCTGGGCTACGCGCCAGTCACCTATCTGATCAACATCAACTATAATTTCTGGTTTCTCGTCACGTGGATCATGTGGGTGCATTTTTCCTTTGCCGATAAGCCGAGTGAGCTCCGCACCCGGTTTTTCCTGAGTTCCTTCGCCATGTGGGCCTTCATAGGCGGCGCTCTGGCGGTTTGGTTTTCATCGGCCGGCCCCTGTTTCTATGGTCGGCTGGGGCTCACGCCTGATCCTTTTGCGGGTCTCATGGCTTATTTGCGTGGCGTGAACGAGGTGCTGCCGATCTGGGCCATTCCCGTGCAGGACGAGCTGTGGCGCGGTTACACCGATAACTCATCATCGTGAGAGGTATTTCGGCCATGCCGTCCATGCACAATGCTTCGGCCCTTCTGTATGCCCTTGCGGGTTATCAGGTCAGCCGTTTTGCTGGCCGCCTGCTGAGCGCTCACGCCATCCTGATTTTTATCGGGTCCATCCATCTGGGCTGGCATTACGCGGTTGACAGCTACCTGGCCTGGGTACTTACGCTGGTGATCTGGTTTGCCGTGGCACCGGTTTCACGCTGGTGGCACAGCACGAGGCCGCAGGGCGACTTTGACCGCGCCCTGGCAGCGGGCGCTTAAAGTTTAGCTTCACTTTAGCAACGAATTTTTACAGTATGAGGCAATTCTCACCCTAGGGATTGCGCTTCATGTCCATCTACGACGTCGACCTCGACAAGACGCCTGCCAATTACCAGCCGCTTACGCCGCTCACTTTTCTGGCAAGGTCGGCCTCGGTCTATCCCGAACATATCGCCATCATTCATGGCAAGCAGCGTACGAGCTTATGCAGCCTTTTATGTGCGGGCGCGTAAGCTTGCCTCAGCCCTGGTGAAGGCCGGCATCAGGAAGGGCGACACGGTTTCGGCAATCCTTGCCAATACGCCGGCGATGCTGGAATGCCATTACGGCGTGCCGATGATGGGGGCGGTTCTCAACACTCTGAATACGCGCCTTGATGCGGCGACAATCGGCTTTTCCCTGGACCACGCCGAAACGAAATTGCTGATTGTTGACAAGGAGTTCGCGGGGCTTGCGAAGAATGCGATTCAACTGATGAAGGGGCCGAAACCGATCGTCGTCGATTATGTCGATCCGGAATTTGCTGTCGAGGGCGAACGCCTGAGTTCAATCGAATACGAACAGTTTATTGCGGGCGGGGACGCGGAATTTGAATGGCTTTGGCCGGCGGACGAATGGGAAGCCATTTCGCTGAACTACACATCAGGCACGACGGGAAATCCCAAGGGCGTGGTCTATCATCATCGCGGCGCCTATCTCATGGGATCGGGCAATGTGCTGGCGGGGGATTTGCCCAAGCATCCGGTCTATCTCTGGACGCTGCCCATGTTCCACTGCAATGGCTGGTGTTTTCCCTGGGCAATTTCGATGGTGGCGGGAACCCATGTGACGCTGCGCTGGGTGCGCTCGAACCTGATCTGGAACGCGCTGGCGGAGCACAATGTCACGCATCTCTGCGGCGCGCCGATTGTGATGTCCACCATCCTGAACGCGCCCGAAAGTGAAAAGCGCCGGCTTGGCCATACGGTGCAATTTCTCACGGCTGCAGCACCGCCGCCGGAAGCGGTGCTTTCGGCCATGGCGGAGCAGGGCTTCAATGTCACGCATCTCTATGGCCTCACGGAAACCTATGGCCCTGCCACGGTAAATGACTGGAAGGCAGAATGGGACGCGCTTGATGGTCCGGCGCGGGCCAAGAAAAAGGCGCGGCAGGGCGTGCGCTATCATCCGCTGGAGGATTTGACCGTGATGGATCCCGAAACCATGACAGCGGGTTCCGGCCGACGGCGCAAACTTTGGGCGAGGTGATGTTCCGCGGCAATGTGGTGATGAAAGGCTATCTCAAGAATCCCAAGGCCACGGCGGAAGCCTTCAAGGGCGGCTGGTTCCATTCCGGCGATCTCGGCGTGATGCATAGCCGACAACTACATCCAGCTCAAGGACCGCTCGAAGGACATCATCATTTCAGGCGGCGAGAATATTTCGTCAATCGAGGTTGAGGACTGCCTCTACAAGCATTCCGCCATCCAGGCGGCGGCGGTGGTGGCCAAGCCCGACGAGAAATGGGGCGAGACGCCTTGCGCCTTCGTGGAATTGAAACCGGGCAAGGCGGCGAGCGCGGAAGACATTCTGGAATGGTGCAGACAGGGCCTGGCGAAATTCAAAGTGCCAAAGCATGTGGTGTTCACCGAACTTCCGAAAACCAGCACGGGGAAGATTCAAAAATTCAAGCTGCGGGAGAAGGCAAAGGACGTTTGAGATGGCAGAAGACCCTGCGGAAGCTGTGGTGCATTTTACCGAGATCGAGGCAAATGACAGCTGGAGCTATCCGAACTCGGATGAACGATTTGCATTCGGCGCGGCATTCTCCAAGCGCTTTAAGCTCATGCGGCTCGGCATCCATCATGAACGCCTCCCGCCTGGCCGCAGGCTTTCCTGGCCCCATGCGGAGGCCGATGAAGAAGAGTTCATTTATGTCATCGAGGGGACACCGGATGTCTGGATTGACGGACATCTCAGGCGCCTGAAGCCAGGTGACGGCGTGGGTTTTCCCGCGGGCACGGGCATCGCCCACACTTTTCTCAACAATACTGCAAGTGACGTGCGGCTGCTGGTCGTTGGCGAGGCATCACGCGATCGCAGCCGGATCGATTACCCGCTTCACCCCAAGCGAAATATGGAGATAGGTGAAAGGTATTGGAAGGATAAGCCGGAGCGCAAACTCGGACCTCATGATGGCCTGCCGGATAAGCCACGATGAAGCTAATGGCCGCCTCGGTGGGCGGCCATGGAGCGATTAAACGAAATACAAACCGGAATTTTGGCGAGGGCTAAAAGCCCTCGCGCGTCAATAAATTTAATCTAAACCTTATTCAAGCAGCGTGAGGTTGGCTTTCAAGTCTCATAATTTCGTCTTTTATCTTGAGTTTTCGGCGCTTGATTTCAGCGATTTCCTGGTCGGTGGAGGCCGGATGGGCGATCGCGTCGGCCAATTCCGTTTCTAATGCTTTATGTTTGGAGATCAATTCACTCAAGTGGGCCTGAAGGGTCATTAATATCCTCCGCTAATGCTCAAGTTAACGACAGCATGATGACATAGAGTTGGGGGCTTGTCGAACGCCTTTCAAGGGCATAGGTGAGTGGTTTGAAATCAAGGCTTTAGGAGCAGGTTGAGGCCCATGGACACGCTACAGGAGGTAGCCCTTCGGTCAAAGCTGCAGAATTTGCTGCAGCAGCACCGTGACCTCGATGCGGCCATAGCCTCATTGGCGGAAACCGGGACGAGCGACCAGTTGCAGCTGCGGCGGCTGAAAAAAATGAAACTCGATTTGAAAGACCAGATACAAAAGATCGAGAACATGCTGATTCCCAATATCATTGCTTGAAAGGCCCGAGATTTTGAAAGCACCTGTTGCCATTGTCATGGGGAGCCAGTCCGACTGGGCTACGATGAAACATGCCGCGGAAATTCTTGACGTGCTGGGGGTTCTCCATGATTCGCGGATCGTCTCGGCCCACCGGACGCCCAAGCGGCTGTATGATTTTGCCGGCAGCGCCAAGGCCGAAGGAATCAAGGTGATTATTGCCGGGGCCGGCGGGGCGGCGCATCTGCCGGGGATGGTTGCGGCCTTGACCACGCTGCCGGTGTTTGGCGTGCCGGTGGAATCAAAGGCGTTGTCGGGGCAGGATTCGCTCCTGTCCATTGTGCAGATGCCGGCCGGAATCCCAGTGGGCACTCTGGCCATCGGCAAGGCGGGCGCCATAAATGCTGGCCTCCTTGCGGCAAGCGTTCTGGCCTTGAGCGACAAGGATTTGGCCAAGCGCCTTGAAGCCTGGCGCGAGAAGCAGACGGCCGGTGTTGCCATCACGCCCAAGGATGATGCTTGATGCGTCTTGAAAAACCTTTAGCGCCAGGTTCGACAATCGGAATTTTAGGCGGCGGGCAATTGGGGCGGATGCTGGCGCTTGCGGCGGGCGAGCTTGGCTTCAAGTGCCATATTTTTGCGCCGGAAGCAGACAGTCCGGCGTTTCAGGTTTCAGCGGCGCATACAGTTGCGGGCTATCACGACTTCGCGGCACTGGAAGTCTTTGCAAAGAGCGTTGATGTCGTTACTTACGAATTTGAAAATGTTCCGGGAGACACGGCGGCATTCCTTGAATCCCGCGCTGCCCTGGCGCCCGGTTCGGCGGCGCTTAAGACGGCGCAGGACCGGGTTGACGAAAAAACCTTCATCGCCGGTTTGGGCATTCCGGTAGCGCCCTTCGCCGCGGTGAACAGCGAAACGGACCTGGAAGAAGCCATTGGCCGAATTGGCAGGCCTTCCATTCTGAAGACGCGGCGCTTTGGCTATGATGGCAAGGGCCAGACGAAGGTTGCGGAAAAAACCTCGACTGCCGCCGCCTGGGCGGAAATCGGCAAGGCGCCTGCCATACTCGAAGGCTTCATTTCCTTTGACAAGGAAATCTCGGTGATTGCGGCAAGGGGGTGGGACGGCGCGATTGCAGTTTATGATGTTCCGGAGAACAGCCACGAAAACCATATTCTCAAGACATCAACGGTTCCTGCTGATATTGCTCCCAAAACGGCGGAAATGGCACGTGCCGTGGCGACCGTGATCATTGGGGCTTTGGATTATGTAGGGGTGATGGGGATTGAAATGTTTGTCTCCGGCACCAAGTTGATCGTTAACGAAATTGCGCCGCGGGTGCATAATTCCGGCCATTGGACCCAGGATGCCTGTGCGGTTTCGCAATTCGAGCAGCATATCCGCGCCATTTGCGGCTGGCCGCTGGGCAGCCCGGCGCGGCATTCCAACGTGGTCATGCACAATATTCTGGGTCCGGAATGCGCCAAATGGGCGGAATATGCGGCTTCCGCCCATACGGGGGTGCATTTCTACGGCAAGGCGGAAGCCCGGCGGGGGCGGAAGATGGGCCATATAAATGTGTTGACCCCTCGACAGGGATGACGGGCTGTGGTACGCCACGCCAACTTTTGAGCGACCCCAATCCGGGGCCCCTTTCAAACAATTTAAACTTTGACCGAATTTGAGGTAGCATTTGCAAGTCGTAGTCCGTGACAACAATGTCGATCAGGCCCTGAAAGTTCTCAAGAAAAAGATGCAGCGCGAGGGCATTTTCCGCGAGATGAAGCTGCGCGGACATTTTGAAAAGCCATCGGAAAAGAAGGCCCGCGAGAAGGCGGAAGCGGTTCGCCGCACGCGCAAGCTGGCCCGCAAGAAGCTGCAGCGCGAAGGCCTGCTGCCCATGCCAAAGAAGATCGAGAAGCCCAAGCGCTTTGGCGCAGGCGGCGGTGCCGGTGCTGGCGGCGCGTTCTAAGCCAGTTCAAGTTTTCAATTTTAAAGGCCGTGGAGTTATCCCACGGCCTTTTTTCTTGCCTGACGGGCGGTAAATCCGCCATGAAGGGGCATGGTCACGCTGCATGAAAGCTGGAAGGCGCCGCTTCAGGCGGAGTTCGATGCGCCCTACATGGCGGCGCTGAAGGATTTTTTGGTTGCCGAGCGGGACAAGGGCAAGCGGATTTTTCCGAAGGGTCCGAGTGGTTTCATGCACTTGACGCCACGCCGCTTGAAAAGGTTCGCGTGGTGATCCTGGGGCAGGATCCCTATCACGGCGAAGGCCAGGCCCATGGGCTTTGCTTTTCGGTAAAGCCAGGGGTGCGGCCGCCGCCGTCGCTCATCAACATCTACAAGGAAATGAAAAGCGACCTTGGCCTGGAGCCGCCGCCCCATGGAAATCTTGAAGCCTGGGCGCAGCAGGGCGTGTTGCTGCTCAATGCGGTTCTGACCGTTGAGGCGGGGCGGGCGGGTTCGCATCAGGGCAAGGGCTGGGAACGCTTCACCGATGCGGTGATCCGGCTGGTGAATAACCAGCCGCGGCCCGTCGTCTTTATCCTGTGGGGAGCTTATGCCCAGAGGAAGGCGGCTTTCGTTGACCGCAAGCGGCATCTGGTGCTGACCTCGGCGCATCCCTCGCCGCTGTCGGCAAGCAACGGATTTTTCGGTTCGAAACCATTTTCCCAAACCAATGAGATTTCTGATTGCCAATGGCCGGGATCCCATCGATTGGAAATTGACGTAGGAGGCCCTCAGTGCTTCGAGTGCCATCCGCCGGCTGACCCGACTGGAACTGAAACAGGAACAGGAAATGAGTTCATCGCTGCAGCATCGTCTGGCGCGTCATGAAGATATTCCCGCGCTCAAGAAACTGATGGACGCGGCAATCGGCAAATTACAAAAACCGTTTCTAAGTGAAGCGCAAAATTTCCTCCAGCCGGGCCATAATGGGTCTGGATACCCAGCTTATTAAAGATGAAACTTACTTCATGGTGGAGATTGACGGACAATTGGCGGGATGCGGAGGTTGGAGCCGAAGGGCAACGTTATACGGCGGTGACAGTTCGCCCGGCTCGTCGATGCGGCGCTGCTCGATCCCCTCAAAGATGCAGCACGGGTTCGTGCCATGTATACGCACCCCGATTTTACCCGCCGAGGAGTGGGGCGGCTGATTCTTTCCCTCTGCGAAGACGCCGCAAGAGCGGAAGGCTTTGGCGAGTTGAACTTGGTGCCACGATGGCCGGCGAACCTCATCTACCGAATATGCGGCTATGAGCCAGGCGAACTATTCACTGATGACCGGGGCGGCGCACCTGTGCCAATCCGGCTAGATTTTTGCGGGTGGACCAATCCCGACAGGAGCCCCGTGCATGGCAACCAACAATCCGGCTTCCGTTCTGATCGACGCGGTCCGCAAGGCTGTGACAGGCAAGCCTGGCAAGGAACTTGCCGCTCTGCTGCTTGAGAATGCCCCGCCCGACGATCTGCAGGGAGCCTCGCCGGAGATGCTGGCGCAGCTCGTCAGGCGGCAGGCTCGCTTTCCTCAACGAACGCAAACCGGGCCGGGCGAAGATTGCGGTCGCCAATCCCGAAGGTGCGCTGAGTGGCATCACCACCATCGACATCGTCAATGACGACATGCCGTTTCTCGTTGATTCGACCATAGGCCTGCTGGCCGAACGCGGCCATGAAGTGCGCCTGGCGCTCCACCCGGTCGTGGCGGTGAAACGCGATGCCTCGGGCAAGCTCCTCGATCTCGCGGCAAAGCCCGCAGCCGACGGGACGACGGCCCGCGAGAGCTTCATCCATATCCATCTCGCGCGCCTTGCGCCGGAAGAAGCAGCAACCCTCGAAGCCGATCTCGCGCGCCGTCTTCGCCGATGTGCGCCAGGTGGTGATCGACTGGCGCGCCATGCAGCAGCGGCTGCGCGAAGCCATCGACCACTATCAGAAGGACCCGCCGCCCATTCCGATCGAGGAATTCACCGAGACGATGGCGTTCCTGCAATGGCTGCTCGACAATCATTTCACCTTCCTCGGCATGCGCGAATACCGTTTTGCCGGCGGTGCTGCGAAGGGCTCGCTCGAAGCGGTGCCAGGCAGCGGGCTCGGCATTCTGCGTGATGCTGCGAAGGAGGAAGTGCGGGGAGCCTCCGCCGCGAAACTGCCGGCACCCATCCGCGAATTTTTGAGACAGCCGGCGCCGATCATCATAACCAAGTCGGATCTTCGCTCGACGGTGCATCGCCGGGCGGCGATGGATTATGTGGGCGTCAAGCTGTTCGACAGCGCGGGCGAACTCACCGGCGAACTGCGCGCCATCGGGCTTTTCACCTCGTCCGCCTATACCCAGAACCCCAACGACATTCCGCTGCTCAGGCGCAAGCTCGCCCGCGTCGTGCAGGCCAGCGGCTTCTCGGCGTCGGGCCATTCCGGCAAGGCGCTGATTGCGGTGCTCGAGAGCTTCCCGCGCGACGAGCTTTTCCAGATCGACGGCGAAACCCTGGAGACCATTGCCCACGGGATCCTGCGGCTCGAAGAGCGGCCGCGCACCAGGCTTTTCGTCAGGCATGACAAGTTCGACCGCTTCGTTTCGGCCTTCGCCTTCATCCCGCGCGACCGCTTCGATTCCGACGTCGCGCCGCAGGGTGGGTGAAATCCTGGGCGAGGCCTATGGCGGGCGCGTCGCCTCCTTCCAGCCAACCTTCGGCGAAGGCACGCTGGTGCGCGTGCATTTCATCATCACGCGCGAAGGAGGCGCAGCCACGTCGCCCGATCTCGCCGAAATCGAACAGAAGGTCGTGGCGGCCGTGCGCAATTGGGATGACCGGCTGGAGGAGGCGCTCCATGCGGCGGGCAGCGATGGCCAGCGCATTGCCCGCTGGCGCGGCGCATTTCCGCCGGGCTACCGCGATGCCAGCGGTCCCGAAAATGCCATTGAAGACATCGCGAGCCATCGAAGCGCTGGGCGAAGGCGATGAGGTGGGCGTCGAATTCCTGCGGGGACAGGGCGATGCCACGCAGGAACTGCACTGCCGAATCTATCATCGGGGCGATGCTATAGCCCTTGGCCTTCGCCTGCCGGTTCTGGAAAACCTCGGGCTCCGGGCGATATCGGAGACAACCCATGTGCTCTCTCCCGGAACCGCCGCAGGGCGCACCCCTGCCGTCATTCATGACGTGCTGCTTCTGGCACCCGCAGGCGCTGCGACAGAACCTCAAACCCTGCGCGGACTCGAAGCGGCCTTCCGCGCCGTGTGGACCGGGCTTGCGGAAAACGACGCGCTCAATTCGCTCGTGCTGACCTCGGCAATGACCTGGCAGCAGGTAGCGCTGCTCCGCGCCTTCGGACGCTACATCCGCCAGTCCGCCGCCTCCTATTCCAACGACTACATGGCGCAGACACTGGTGAAGCATGCCGGCATCGCCCAACTCATCGTCCGGCTTTTCTTCGCGTTGTTCGATCCCGGCTGTCCGCGATGAGGCCAAGGCCGAGGCGCTGCGCGGCGAGATCGAGGCGGCCCTTGCGAAGGTTCCCAACCTCGACGAGGACCGCATCATCAGGCGCTACGAAAATCTTGTGGGCGCCATCCTGCGCACCAATTATTTCCACAAGGCGAAGGGCGACGGCGAACCGCCCATCATCTCCTTCAAGATCGATTCGAAGAAGGTCGAAGGCCTGCCCGATCCCAAGCCCTTCGCCGAGATCTTCATTTATGCTCCCGATGTCGAGGGCGTGCATCTGCGCGGCGGCCCGATCGCGCGCGGCGGCATCCGCTGGTCCGACCGTCCGGAGGATTTCCGCACCGAGGTGCTGGGCCTCGCCAAGGCGCAGAGCGTGAAGAATGCGGTGATCGTGCCGGTGGGCGCCAAGGGCGGCTTCGTGCCGAAGCGGCTCAAGTCGGGCGACAGCCGCGAGCAGATCCAGGCCGAGGGCATCCGCGCCTACAAGCGCTTCATCTCGAGCCTGCTCGATCTCACCGACAATCTTGAAGGCGCTTCCGTTGTGCCGCCCGATGCAACCGTGCAGGCGCGACGGCGACGATCCCTATCTCGTCGTTGCCGCCGACAAGGGCACGGCCACCTTCTCCGATACCGCCAACGGACTGTCGCAGGCCCATGGCTTCTGGCTTGACGATGCCTTCGCCTCGGGCGGCTCGGCGGGCTACGACCACAAGAAGATGGCCATCACGGCGCGCGGCGCCTGGGAGGCGGTGAAGCGGCATTTCCGCGAAATGAATATCGATATCCAGACGCAGCCCTTCAGCGTGATCGGCGTGGGCGACATGTCGGGCGATGTGTTCGGCAACGGCATGCTGCTGTCGCGGCAGACCAGGCTTCTCGCCGCCTTCGACCATCGCGATATCTTCATCGACCCCACGCCTGATCCCGCCATCTCCTTCGCCGAGCGCCAGCGCCTCTTCGCGCTGCCGCGCTCGAGCTGGCAGGATTACGACAAATCGCTGATCAGCAAGGGCGGCGGCATTTTCCCGCGCCAGCTCAAGGCCATTCCGCTGTCAGCCGAAATGCAGGCGCTGAGCGGGCTTGCGGCCAAAACCGCAACGCCCCAGGAACTGATGCATGCGCTCCTGCTGGCGCCCGCCGATCTTCTCTGGTTCGGCGGCATCGGCACCTATGTCAAAGCAACGGCTGAACAGAATGCCGATGCGGGCGACCGGGCCAATGACGGGATCCGCGTTGATGCCTCGCGAGCTTCGCGTCAAGGTCATCGGCGAAGGCGCCAATCTTGGCCTCACCCAGAAGGCCCGCGTCGAATTCGCGCTTAAGGGCGGGCGCATCAATACCGATGCCATCGACAATTCGGCCGGCGTCAATTCCTCCGACATCGAGGTCAATATCAAGATCGGCCTGTCGCGCGCCGAAGCCGCAGGGCGCCTGACGCGGGCCGACCGCAATGTCTTCCTCGCCGCGATGACCGATGAAGTGGCGGGACTCGTGCTGCGCAACAATTATCTGCAGACCCTGTGTCTTTCGGTGACCCTCGAACAGGGGACGGCAGAGATCAGCTATGCCATCCAGCTGATGACCCGGCTTGAGCGCGGCGGTCTGCTCGACCGGAAACTCGAAGCGCTGCCGGCCGATAGCGTCATCCTCGAGCGTGACATGCGCGGCGGCGGACTGACCAGGCCCGAGCTCGCGGTGCTGCTCGCCTATGCCAAGATTGCGCTCCGAACCGAGATCGTGGCCAGCGACGTTCCCGATGATCCCTATCTGTCGCGCGAGCTCCGGCGCTATTTCCCCAAGG
This sequence comes from uncultured Alphaproteobacteria bacterium, assembly GCA_963810045.1. GTDB lineage: Bacteria > Pseudomonadota > Alphaproteobacteria > Rhizobiales > Aestuariivirgaceae > Aestuariivirga. The sequence goes on from CAWELV010000016.1 coordinate 87,031, forward strand.
CCATGCAGGAGCGCTTCGCTGAGGATATCGACAATCACCGCCTGCGCCGCGAGATCATCGCCACCATGCTGGCCAACGGCATGATCAATCGCGGCGGCCCGAGCTTCGTCGCACTGATAGCCGGCGAGACGGCGGCGAAATCCTCCGACATCGCCGCTGCCTATGCGGTGGCCCGCGACAGCTTCGGTTTTCTCGAGATGGCGGCCGGGATCGATGCGCTTGATACGCGCATTGCCGGCAGCATGCAGAACGGGCTTTATGCCGATCTGCAGCGCCTGCTGCGCGGCGCCACGATCTGGTTCCTGCGCCATGAAAAACTGGGAGACGGCCTTGAGGATCTGATCGGGCGCTATCGCAAAGGACTTGATGCCGTAGAGGCAGCCCTTGAGGGCAGCGTACCGGAGGCCGACCTTGCCCGGATGCGCAGCCCACTGCAGCGACCTTGTGAAGGCCAGCGTGCCGGAGGAAACGGCGGCGCGGATTTCACGCCAGCGCTTCCTTGCGCGCGCACCCGACGTGGTGAAAATCGCAAGCCAGAGCGGGGCGGGGATTCCCGCCGTGGCAACCGCACTCTATGGCTCGGCCTACGAGCTCGGCATCGAAAGGCTGGTCGAGGAGGGATTGCGTCTCAAGGCGCGTGATCTCCTTGAGCGCCAGGCGATCAACCGCCTGATGGCCCAGCTCTTTGCCACCCACCGCGCCATCGTCGCCGGCATCGTTATAGGCGAGGGGGGCCTTGCCGGCTGGCGTGAGCGGAATGACGAACGCCTCGCCAATGTGACGGCAACGATCGAGACGGTCCTGGCCAGCAAACCCTTCGACATCGCCCGCTTCGCCGTGGCCCAGGGAAGTCTCGCCGATCTGGCGGTGGTGTAGGCAAGCGTGTTGGCGGGTGATGGAACTTCGATGAAGCGGTAGATATTGCCGCGGCGAAGGTGCCCTCACTGCAGTGCACGAGGTTGGCGTTGGAGCAGCACGGAATCGCCAAACTCATGAGTGCGATAGCCGTGCTCAACGAGGGATTTGGAGATCTGATCCAGCACCGCATCGTCGGCAAAGGCCCGAAGGAGTTCAAAGTGGCTTTCGCCAGGTTGGTGGACGCCGGTAAGGATCGCATCGACAACGCGCAACGGAGTTCCACGCTCGATGCGTCCGCTCGCAACACCGTCTCCGGCGCTCACGCCGCCGTCGACGTCTGCGGCGGACTCGAGCCCGCGGACCGCAGATGTCCCGATTGCAACGATGCGGCCGCCTTCGGACTTCGCTTGTTTGATCGCTGTCACAGTCCTCTCTGGGATCCGGTATTGCTCATCGAAAGGGAGCCTCAGATCGAGCGCAGGATCTCCGGTCGACGAAACCCCGGCAGCGAGCGTGAGCGTCGCGAAACCGATGCCGCGTCGCCGCCAGGCTGCTAGCGTGCGCCAGTCGAGCGCAAAGCTGGCTGAGGGTGGCTCGAACGCAATCGGGTCGGCGGCGATCCCCGTCCAGACGTCCCACAAGTCCAGCGGCCTGGGAACGTGGGCGTATTGGGTCGGTCGGCCATAACGCGCGAGCCCGGCCAGGATAACGGCGCGAGGGCCTATGAAACGCAGTGCAAAAAGGCGAGGGTGATCAATAAGACGCTCGACGACCGCGGCAAGAGGTCCGAACGAGAGATGGTCGCCAGGTGAAAGCGGCGGAGGGGGAGGCCTGTCTTCCGTGTTCGTGCGATGATCGCCAGCCCCAAACGCTATTGCGACAAAACGGGTCGGATCGCGGACCGACAGCCAAGCCGCAAGTCGGACCTCAATCGGCTCGCTGCTTGCAATATGTGTGCCGTGCAAACTCGCCGGTAAAGTTGCGGCATCATTTGCGATGACTACGTCGCCCGCCCTGAACTGCGTCGCGAGCTCGGTACGCGGCAAGTGCCGCATACTGCCGTTCGCCGCCATGGTGAAGAGTTTGGCGGATCGCCGGTCGGGATGGTCGGCGGCAATCACGTGTGCGCCCCGGCGGAATGCATGGTTCGGCTCGGCAGTGCGGCGAGCATCGTTTCGATGATTTCCGCGGCAGAGTCCTTGGGGCGCTTCAATGTTGACGGATCGGCATCGGGAATTGCCAGTGTGTGCAGCGGGGTATCCATGTCGCCGGGGTCGATCGCGAGGAAATGCACACCATCAACTTTTGCCTCCTCGGCCCATGTTGCTGTCAGATGGCGGAGAGCCGCCTTGCTCGCACCATAGGAACCCCAACCGGGATAAGCGTTGACCGCCGCATCGCTGGAAATGTTGATCACGAGTGCGCCGCGTCCGTCACGTGCGGATGCGGCCAGCGCCCCGAACAGCGCTTTGGTCAATCGGAATGCACCGAGTACATTGACTGCGAGCGCCAGCTCCAGCTCCTCGCACTCGGTGTCGGCAAGGAGCGCGAGTGGAGTGGGGCCGAGGCTCGATGCATTGTTGATGAGGACATCGAGCCCGCCAAGGTTACCCGTGATCTGCAGCGCGATTGGGTAAATGTCGTCCTTTTGCCCGACGTCGCCGACAATTCCATGCGCGCCCGTCTCACTGGCAGTCCGTTCGACAGCCGGGACGGTGCGGGCGACGAAAGCAACGTGCGCGCCCCGCGCGACGAGCAGCTGAACGAGTGCCAATCCCAGGCCGGACGTCCCGCCCGTGACCGCCGCGCGAAGGTCCTTGAGGTCGGTATGCGTTTGCATTATTTGGTGCTCCTTCTCTCTCTGTTACAGTTGCTACAAGTTCAAGTGAACTTGAAGTCAAGCGAAAACTGTGCTTTAACTTCTTCATGGATTCACTGCTGACCATCACCGATGTTTCACGGCGCAGTAGCGTGGCGTCATCGGCTCTGCGCTTTTATGAGGAGCGTGGGCTCATCACGTCGGAGCGGGCTGGCTCCGGGCATCGCCGCTATCTCCGGTCGGTGCTGCGCCGGATCGCGTTCATTGTCTTCGCGCAGCGGATTGGATTGACGTTAGAAGAAATAGGCGCGGAGCTCGCCAAGCTCCCAGACGATCGCGTCCCCACGCGTCGGGATTGGGGGCGTCTCTCCGGTGAATGGACCAAGCGGATCGACCAGCGGATCGCTGAACTTCAGCGCCTCAGGTCGGGGCTAACCGAATGCATCGGATGCGGTTGCCTTTCAATCGACCGATGCAGCCTTGCCAACCCGGTTGATCGCGCCGGACGCAAGGGGCCTGGGCCGCGCTACTGGCTCGGATGAGGTAGGGCGAGGGCGGCCTTGGCGGCTGGCGCAGCCGCAATGCCGAACGCCTCGCCAATGTGACAGGAACGATCGAGACTATCCTGGCCAGCAAGCCCTTCGACATCGCCCGCTTCGCCGTGGCCCAGGGAAGCCTTGCCGATCTGGCGGTGATATAGGCACGCGCTGCCTGCCGTGAGGCGCTGTCCCTGCATGCCATTTCCGTTGGCGTTGCCCTGGTTCTGCTGTAAGAATTATGGGCAGGGCTGAATGCCAAAACCGCAGGGGCGCACCGCAACCCAGGAGGCCTGTCATGAACATCCGTCCAGATCCAACTTTTTACCCATCGCCTAAGCTTGCGATGGAAGCGCCGGTTGAAAATTTCGCCTTATGCGTTGATGCTCAGTCCTGATCGTTCCAAACCCGACGCCCTCGCCGTGGTGGATGTCAAGGCGGGTTCGAAATCCTATGGCAAGATCGTCCACACGGTCACCATGCCCAACAAGGGCGACGAGTTCCATCATTTCGGCTGGAATGCCTGCAGCTCCGCCCTATCGCCGCTCACGGGCCATGCCTTTCTCGAACGGCGCTATCTGATCATTCCCGGCATGCGTTCGTCGCGCATCTACGTGATCGACACCAAGCCGAATCCAACCAAGGCCAAGATCCACAAGATCATCGAGCCCGAGGAAGTGTTTCGCAAGACGGGATACTCACGCCCGCACACCATTCATTGCGGCCCCGAAGGCGTTTATGTGAGCACCTGGGCGGTGCCGGGCCAGACGGCACAGAGGGGCCGCCGGGCATCTTCATCATGGATTGCGAGAGTTTCGAGATTCTCGGCAAATGGGAAATCGATCGCGGACCGCAGAAACTGCATTATGATTTCTGGTGGAACCTGCCGCGCGACTACATGGTGTCCAGCGAATGGGCGCTGCCGCCCCAATTTGAGAAAGGCATCGTCCCGGACGACCTGCTCGGCAACCGCTATGGCCACCAGGTGCATTTCTGGGACTTGCGCGCCAGACGCAATGTCCAGACGATCGACCTCGGCGCCAACCACCAGATGGCGCTGGAGGTCCGCCCGGCTCATGATCCAGCGAAAGAATATGGCTTTCTTGGCGTGGTGGTGGATACCACCAATCTCGAAGGCTCGATCTGGACCTGGTGGCGCGAGAACGGCAAGTTCCATATCGAAAAGACCGCGACCATCCCGCCGGAACCCGCCGACAAGAGCCTGCTGCCGCCGCTGCTGCAAGGTTTCGGCGCGGTGCCGCCGCTCGTCAGTGATATCGACCTGTCGCTCGATGACCGCTATCTCTATGTTTCGTGCTGGGGCACGGGCGAAGAGCGCCAATATGATGTGAGCGATCCGCGCAAGCCGAAGCTCAACAGTTCCGTGCACGTGGGTGGCATCGCACGGCGCACCAAACACCCGAATGGCAAGCCGTTTCAGGGCGGGCCGCAAATGGTCGAAATCAGCCGCGATGGCAAGCGCGTTTACTTCACCAATTCGCTTTATTCGAGCTGGGATACGCAGTTCTATCCCGAAGGCGTTGCGGGCGCGATGGTCATGGCCAATATCGGCGCAGGCGGGAAAATGGAACTGGCCAAGGATTTCTGGGTCGAGTTTCCCAAGGGCTACGGCTCGCATCAGGTGCGGCTGCAAGGCGGCGACTGCTCGACCGATTCCTTCTGCTATGCCAACGCCTGATCAAGAGCATATGCCGCCAAAGTGCGCGCACTTTGGCGATAAGCATATGCTCCGGATTAATATGTCGGAGCATGTCCTTTTCGACGAAGTCATGCAACTTCGCCCGGACGTGCTCCAACATACTGTCTGGCGCAGGCCTTTTCGGCGGGATTCATCCCGCTGGGACGCGCTAGGTGAATGACGGCTTGCAATCCGGGCTATGGCTGGCCGTCGTTGTGAGCGGCCTCTATCATGGCTTAAGCCCCGGCATGGGCTGGCCGCTCGCCGTGGCGGCAGGACTATCGGAGAAACGCGGGGGCGCAGTGTTCGCTGCCCTCGTGCCTCTGGCGGTTGGCCATTTAGCCGCCATGGCGGTGGTGCTGCTGCCCTTCGCGCTCCTCACGGTGGTTTCCGATCATAGCGGCGGCATCCGCATTGGCGCCGGAGTTTTGGTGGCGGGATTTGGCCTCTACCGTCTGCTCGATCGCCGCCATCCGCGCCTGCTGGCGCGTATCAAGCCGACGCAACTAGCCCTGTGGTCCTTTCTGGTGGCGATCGCCCATGGCGCCGGTTTTCTGCTCGTTCCGATCTTTCTCGGCCTGGAGGCAACGGCAGGCCGCGCGGTGCATGGCGGCATGCATCAAATGGCTGAAAACGGTTTTCTCTCCGCGCTCATCGTTTCCATCGTCCATACCCTCGCCATGATTGCCGCAGGTGGCGGTATTGCCTGGCTGGTCTACAAATATCTGGGACTGCAATTTCTGACCAAGAGCTGGTTCAATCTGGAGCTGGTCTGGGCCTTGAGCCTGATCGCCGCCGGAGCCGCCGGCACTGTGGACGGCGCTTCCTTGACATCGTGATTGCCCGTTCGCACGAGTGACCAGGGAACTTTGCCGATCTGTCGGTTGCATAGGAAGGCCACCCCGGATCAAGCCCGGGGCAGGCTCTTCTCCCATCCCGCTTCGCTGTCGATACGCAGAACGGGAGAAGGGAAAACCTTGTGACATTGTCGGTCTCGCCCGTCATTGAAAGAACAAATTTTTGAGTTAAGTTTTGATCCTGATCAGCGGGAAGAACAATCTCCCGGCTGTTGCGCAGAAAGGAGTAGCTTCCATGTGCGACTATAGTTTGAACAACGTTGCATCCCGACCCGCCAAGGTCGGAGACAAGCTGTCGATCACAAGTTTCCACGGCACCTGGACACAGGGATTTGCCGCAGTCGGAGAACCGAATGTGGCAGTGTGCCTGCTCCCGGGAACGGAGGTTGCGTTCGATAAGGAAGTCAGGCACGGGAACTTTTGGCGGTCGAAGAATACCGGTCAGAAGGCGGCAGTCTTCCGCCAGCTCGACAAGAACACCCCAGGCGTGTTTCACGACGCACTAGAGTTCGCCGATGGGCAGATCGTCCTGCTTACACGACTAAGGAAGGGTCAGCACGCGACCGTGTTGCAGCTACCGGCTCTGCCGTCAGCGAGCCACGGAGCAGAGAAAGAGGAGCGAACTTCAGTTCTCGCTTAATCAGGTTTCTGTTTGAGCGGCGGGCACGTCCAAAAAACAGACCGCTAGGACAGCGGCAATCAAACTGGCCCATTACCCACGATTTGGCCCGCCGTCGGTTACAGCGCACAGTGTGTCTCCACAATTGACGATAGTTAGCCGGCCTGTGGACGGCGCTTCCTTGACATCGCGATTGCCCGCTCGCATGACTGGTTCAGGGTCAGGGACGCGGGAGCTGGTCAATGCGCTTTGAACTGATGTTGCCGCACAAGATTAAAACAGCCATTGAGAAGAGTTGGCCGGTGGTGCTGCCGGTGGGCGTGCTTGAATATCATGGCGAACATCTGGCCGTTGGCATGGACACGCTTGCCGTGATCAAGACCCTGGATATTCTCGAACGCGAAATGGACATCGTGATACTGCCGCCGTTTTATTATGGCGCCAGCAGTTATGCTGTTGAACCACCGGAAGGCAAGGGATCGCTCCATGTGGGCGCCCAGGTGATTTTTCCGTTGGCGCAAGAGATGTTCACCGGGCTGCTGCGCATCGGCTTTCGCAACATTCATTTCTTCATTCACCACCAGACCGAAAATTTCACCGTTGGCATGCCGACCGATCTTGCCTTCAAGTTCGCGGCGCGGCAGGCCATCTTCGCTTTTCTGGAAAAGGAGCGGGGCGAGGGCTGGTGGGGCAAAGCGGGAATGGCGGACTACTACACCCAGCAAAAAGGCGGCGATGATCCGTTCAATTGGATCAAGGGCCATCCGCTGATGACCGAGGAGACGATAAGGAACTATCCTTTCGATCATGCGGGCGTGGGCGAGACTTCGCTGATGCTGGCACTTTGCCCGGAGGCCGTGGACATGGGGCATCTTACGGCGGACACCTGGTATACGCGCGATGCTGCCGGGGCTTCCACCGAACTGGGAATGAAGGGCCGCGATCTCATACTTGCTGACATGCGAAACGTTCTGGGCAGGTCCCGGCGTTCGCCGGGATGACGGAAAAAAGAACTCAAATCTTGCCAAGCAACACGAGAATGAGAAGGATGACCAGGATGAGGCCGATGCCGCCCAAGCCTCTGTTGCCATAGCCATAACCATAGCCGCCAATGCGGCCGCTGAAGCCGCCGAGCAGGAGAATAATAAGAATGATAAGAAGGATGGTTCCAACAGACATGATAGTGCGCTCCCCATTTTACCCGTCCGACTCAGATGTTAGTACGAATTGGCTCTGCCTCAGAGCGAATATTTACCTACTCCGTTCGCGAACAGGAGCGGGGGTGAGGGCCCTAAATCGCAGCTGCAGATATTTGAAGTTGCGCAGTTTCTTAAGGCTTCACCCGCTCGGGACTTGCCTTTGCAAATGCGTCGGTCTGCTCAAGCTTTTCGCAGATACTATTGATGCGCGTGAAATTCATCAGGTTAACGCCCCAGCGCCTGGCATTGTAGACTTGCGGCACAAGACAGATATCCGCAAGCGTGGGCGAGGGACCGAAACACAACGGTCCCTGGTTTTCCTGCAGCATGGTTTCAACGGCGGCAAGGCCTTCGCCGATGAATTTTTTCATCCAGCCAGTGCGGGCCTCCTCGCCTTTGCCTGTGATTTCCATGACATGGTCAACGACGCCTGAATTGCAGATGGGGTGAATGTCCATGGCAATTGCGTGGGCAAGGGCGCGCACCTTGGCGCGATTTATCGGTGCCGCTGGAAGGATGCCAGGCAAGCCCCGTGTTTCAGCGAGATATTCGATGATGGCAAGCGACTGCGTCAACAGGACGCCATCGATTTCGAGGGCAGGAACAAGGCCTTGCGGATTGCGCTTCAGGTATTCAGGAGATTTCTGTTCCTTCTTCAGAAGATCGACAGGAACGCTGCGATAGGCAATGCCGGCAAGATTGAGCGCAATCCGCACACGGTAGCTGGCCGATGATCGCCAGTATTCGTAGAGGATAACCTCGCCAGCCATCATTTCAGGCTACCGTGGAAAGGGGTTGAACGGTTTGCTCGATGGCGCCGAAGATCGAATGGCCGGATTGTCCTTCATCTCGATCCGCACAATGTCGCCGAACCGCATGAACGGGTGTGGAAGGCTGCCCTTTGCAATCGTTTCGATCATGCGGATTTCGGCGATGCAGGAATAGCCGCGCGCCGCCTTCCGCAACGGGCTTGCCCGGCCCGCCGTCGAGCTTGGTTGGAGACGGTGCCGGAGCCGATGATCGTTCCGGCACCGAGCGGCGCGCGTCTTGGCGGCATGGGCAATCAGCGTTGGAAAATCGAAGGTCATGTCGATGCCCGCATCGGCGCGGCCAAAGGGCCTGCCATTGAGATCGACATGCAGTGGCAGATGCACCTTGCCGCCATCCCAGGCATCGCCCAGTTCATCAGGTGTTACCGCAACGGGCGAAAACGCCGAGGATGGTTTGGACTGGAAAAAGCCAAAGCCTTTGGCGAGTTCCGCCGGAATGAGATCGCGCAGGCTGACATCATTGACCAGCATGACAAGGCGGATGGCATGGCCGCAAATCTCACGCGAAGCTCCTGCTGGCACATCGTCGACGATGACGGCGACCTCGCCTTCCATGTCGATGCCATAGGCTTCATCGGCCATGCGGATCGGTTCGCGGGGCCCAAGGAAAATGTCGGAGCCGCCCTGGTAGATCAGCGGATCGGTCCAGAAGCTTTCCGGCATTTCGGCGCCGCGCGCCTTGCGCACCAGTTCCACGTGATTGACATAGGCCGAGCCATCCGCCCACTGATAGGCGCGGGGCAGGGGCGACATGGCCTCATGTTCGTGGAAGCGTCGTGGGGACTGCACCGAACGTTCAAGACTGGCTGCAAAGCGTCATGAGATCGCGGAAAGTATGCGTCCAATTATCGAGCGCTGACTGCAGGGTCGGCGGCAGAAATCGAGGCATCGGTATAGCGCGTCAGGTCCTTGGAGACGAGAACGAGCTTGCCGTCACGCGTGCCGTTTTCAAGGAGGCGAGCTTCATTCTGCTCCAGTCTCCCTCGGGCGTGCCGTTGAACCGCTTCTCAGATCCTTCCAGCAATCGGCATAATTGTCCTGCAGCGATGTCGAGTTCCGCGGCAAAGCGCGTCAGATGTTGCGGGAAACGTGTCTCGAACATGAAAGCCATGGTGTTCTCCGAGCCTCTGCGGCTTGCAGTTCCACCGTCGAAGCCTTGTTGAAACCCATCGCGTCGGGGCCATGCGCCAGCATCATGTTGTGCAGGCTCATGCCGCCCGGCACGAACCCCTCCTCCTTGGCGTCGTACTGACCATATACCAGCCCCATGAATTCCGACATGATATTGCGATGGTACCAGGGCGGGCGGAAACTGTGTTCTGCCACCAGCCAGCGCGGCGGGAAAATCACGAAATCGACATTGGCCGTGCCTTCTTCGCCGGAGGGCGCGGTGAGCACGGTGAAGATGGAAGGGTCCGGGTGATCGAACAGGATGGCGCCGACGGGGAGAAGGTGCGCAGATCATATTTGTACGGCGCATAATTGCCGTGCCAGGCCACCACGTCGAGCGGTGAATGATCGCAGCGTCGTTTCATAAAACTTGCCGCACCATTTCACATGCAGCCGGCATGGCGTTTCCTTCTCCTCGAAGGCGGCAACAGGCGTCTTGAAATCGCGCGGATTGGCAAGGCAATTGGCGCCGATCGGGCCGCGATCCGGCAAGCGAGAACTTCGCGCCGTAATTTTCGCAGATATAGCCGCGCGCCGGGCCGCCCGGCAGTTCAACCTTGAACACCATGCCGCGCGGGATGACGCAGATTTCCGATGGCTCGATTCGATGACGCCCATTTCGGTGAAGATGCGCAGGCTTCCCTTTTCCGGCACCAGCAGCAATTCGCCATCGGCATTGAAGAAATAGTCGTCCTCCATGTCGCGGTTGAACGCATAGACATGCGCCGCCATGCCGGCCTGGCCATGAACATCGCCCGCCGTGGTCATGGTGCGGATGCCATCGATGAAAGTGACGGGTTCCTCCGGCATCGGCGTCGGATTCCAGCGCAACTGGCCCGATCGGCAATTCATGGTCGTCGAGATTGGGGGCGGATTTCCAATGCGCGTTTTCAATCGGCGTGAAGCGGCCGCTGTGCTTGACCGAAGGGCGGATACGATAGAGCCAGGAGCGTTCATTGATGCCGCGCGGTGCGGTGAAGGGAGAGCCGGACAGTTGTTCGGCATAGAGGCCATAGGCGCAGCGCTGCGGCGAATTTTGCCCCTGCGGCAGGGCGCCGGGCAGGGATTCCGTTTCGAAATCATTGCCGAAGCCGGGCATGTATTTCAGTTTCATGACTGCAACTCCCATGAAAAAATCCACTGCATTAGTAACCACATCCCAAATTTTTGTCATCCCGGCGAACCACCTAACTTCTGTCACCCCGACGAAAGTCGGAGCCCAGACTTTCCGAGTGTATATTGGTTGAAAGCCTGGGTTCCGGCGTTCGCCGGGATGACGGAAGATAGGTGAGCGGTCGCCGGGATGATGAAATAGTATTCAAGCCGCGTCGTTTTTCAATACGCCGCGGCGGATCTGGTCTTCCTCGATGCTTTCGAACAGGGCGCGGAAATTGCCTTCGCCGAAACCCTCATCGCCCTTCGCTCTGGATGAATTCGAAGAAGATCGGGCCAATCACGGTCTTGGAGAAAATCTGCAAAAGCACTTTGGTCTCGCCGCCATCGACCACGCCTTCGCCGTCGATGAGGATGCCATGCTTCTTCAGCTGCTCGATCGGTTCCTGATGGCCTTTCACGCGCTCGGCGCATTTCTCATAATAGGTCGGCGGGCGGCGGCGGCATGAATTTCACGCCATTGGCGGCAAGCGCATCGGTTGCCGCATAGATGTCTTCGGTGGCAATGGCGATGTGCTGGATGCCTTCGCCCTTGTATTTGCGCAGGTATTCCTCGATCTGGCTCTTGTCGTCGGCGCTTTCATTGATCGGGATGCGGATCTTGCCGCAGGGCGAATTGAGCGCGCGCGAAAACAGGCCGGTGAGCTTGCCTTCGATGTCGAAGAAGCGGATCTGCTGAAATTGAACAGATTGGCATAGAAGCCGAACCACTTATCCATATTGCCGCGGAAGACATTGTGGGTGAGGTGATCGAGATAATAGAAGCCGATGCCCTTGGGTTTGGGGTCGGCCTCGCCCAGCCAATCGAACTCATCGGAATAGGGCGAGCCCTTCTCGCCATAGCGGTCGACGAAATAGAGAAGGCTTCCGCCGATGCCCTTGATCGCCGGCACATCGAGCGTCTTGTCCGGCGCCTTCATAGGGCTCGGCGCCCAGCGACAACCGCATGGCGGAAAGCATGGTCCGCATCGACGACGCGCCAGGCCATGGCGGGCGCGCAGGGGCCATGCTGTTTCGACGAATTTCATGCCGAAGGATTGCGGCTCGGCATTCAGGATGTAGTTGATGTCGCCCTGGCGGTAGACGGTGATGTTCTTCGTCTTGTGCCTGGCAACCGGCATGAAGCCGCATTTGCCGAAACAGCTCGTCGAGCTTCTGCGGGCTCGGGATGGGCGAATTCGACGAATTCGAAGCCATCGGTGCCGGCCGGATTGTCCTTGCCGATCTGTGGGGGGCGGGGCGTCATGCGGATAGGGGCCCATGGCTGCATCCTCCGGTGAAGCTTTCCTGCATAATAGTTCGCCAACCCGCCGTTTTCGTGCATAATGGGCGCTTATCTGCCTATATATTGCACGGAAACGAGCATGATATGGATGAATTTGACCGGAAAATACTGGATTCCCTGCAGCGCGACAGCGCCACTGAGCCGGGCCGAGCTGGCCGAAAAGGTGGGCTTTCGGAATCCCAGGCGGTGCGCCGGCGCCAGGCGCTGGAAGCGGCGGGCATGATCCGCCGCTATCGCGCCGATCTCGATCCCGCGCGCTGGGCTTCACGGTCACCGCCTTCATCCACGTGAAGCTCAAGGGCCATTCCGACGGCAATGCCCGGCGCTTCCGCGATCTCGTGCGCCTCACCCCGGGCATTCTCGAAGCCCATGCGGTGACCGGCGATTTCGACTATCTGCTCAAGGTCTGCGTGCCGATCTCGATGGCCTGCGCGAACTCGTCAATGGCGTGCTGCTGCAGCACAAATCAGTCGATCGGGTGCGCTCGGAAATCGTGCTCGAGATCCTGCGCGACGATCAGATGCTGGCGCTTGATCCTTGAGCTCCTGTCGGTAATTTCCACTGTCCGAGAAAAACTGCCTGCAGGCAGTTGCAAAGCAATTCTCTGATCGTTGCAGTCTTCGGCAATCGACAAAGCGACCAAAGCCGCACTATCTTGAACGAGGATGCCGATTCAACTTTAATGTCTGGGGCACGATGAAAATACTGAGGTTTACCGTATGACTGTCATGACCGTCCCTATTGTTGACAGTCTGTTTCCTGGCTTTCGATTGGTGAATGTTGTCACCCAGCGTGGGGCTCTGCGGGCGCGAATTGGTGGCGCAGGGCCACCTTTATTGTTGTTGCACGGTTACCCGCAAACCCACGCCATGTGGCACAAGGTTGCGCAGGTTTTGCAACACCAGTTTACGATTATATGTATTGATCTTCCAGGTTACGGCCAAAGCTTTCAGCCAATAATTGCGCCTGATCATGCCCCCCACGCCAAGCGCACTGTGGCCAACGACATTGTCGAGGCCATGAACCTGCTTGGTTATGCAACATGGTTTGTGGGTGCCCACGATCGTGGCGCTCGTGTTGCACACCGCATGGCGTTCGATCATCCATCGGTGGTCAAGCGATTGGTTACGCTGGACATTGCCCCCACCCGCGAAATGTACGCCCACACAACGGAGGCTTTTGCGCGCGCCTATTGGCACTGGTTTTTTCTAATCAGGCCGGCACCTTTTCCAGAACGTATGATCGGTTCCGACCCTGATGCCTATTGGCTTGAAAAATGCGGGGCTGGCAGCGCTGCCCTCACACCATTTGCCCCCGAAGCGCTGGCGGAATATCTCAACTGTTTTCGCAATCCCGCAGTGATTGCCGCCTCTTGCGAAGACTATCGCGCTGCTGCCAGCATTGACCTTGAACATGATGATGCTGAAGGCGGCAGTAAAGTCACGTGCCCGGTGCTGGCGCTGTGGGGCGAGAACGGCATCATTGGCAAAGTCTTTGATCCCCTTGCGTTGTGGCGCGCGCGCGCCAGCAATGTGAGCGGTTATGTGCTGCCGGGGGGACATTACCTTGCCGAGGAGTGCCCTGAACTTGTTGCCAAGGCATTCAGTGATTTTTTTACAAGCAAAGAGGGAGGCCGCTGATGGCGCAGCAGAAAAAATATCGAGCGACGGGTCAGCCGATAAAGTATAGTGATCGGCAAAGTGTGACGACTTTGCAAGGAAGAGTCCCATGATCCTGATGGCCCCAAAATCCTCCGCTATGGTCGTTGGCTTTATTGCCCTTATGTTTTCGATGCCGGTCGCTTCCGTTCAAGCGAGCGGTCCGGGATGCTCATTGAATCAGGTTGCAGGAACATCCCGGCAGATCCTGCGCTGTCAGAAAGGCTTAACCATCACCGTCGAAACCGGGGCTCGCTTTACGTTGGTGGACCGCGACAAGGATGGAAACGCCGATCAGGTTCGAGTGCGGCGCAAGGCATTGCTGCTCGAAGCCCCAAAGAGCATCGCTGGAACCGGCTTTCAAGTTGTCACTCCGCAGGCCATTGCAGCGGTGCGAGGAACGGTGTGGGTAGTGGATATCCAGAAAAACCGGACGGCGTTTTTTGTGGTCAGGGGACGCGTCGCCGTACGAAGGCCCGCCGCGAAGAAAAGCGTATTCCTGGGGCCTGGTGAGGGTGTCGAGGTGGACGAGGGAGCCGGCTCCCTGACCGTCAAGCGCTGGCCCGCGGCACGGGTTTCTGCGCTGCTGGCCCGTTTCGGCCGTTGAAAGCCAATGAATGGCCGGGCGATTCAGACGCTGATCGCACTCATTCTGGCAGGTCTCTGGGGGGTCGGCCTTAGCGTTGGGCACTGGCGCGGCGACTTGGAGTTTCTAGAGCGGGCGGAAGCCACGATGCTCGATCTCCGCACGCTGATGCGCGGAAAGAGAGTGGCGCCTGATGTGGTCACCATCATTGCGATAGATGATGACGCGGTGCGACAGGCTGGCGGCTACCCCATCTCCCGCACTACGCTGGCGCGGATTATCGACGTCGTCGCAAGCTTCAGCCCAAAAGCAATCGCGGTGGATATACTGCTGGTTGATCCTGGACCCGAAGTTGAAGATGCGGCCTTGGCGCGGTCGCTTGGCGGGATCGCCAGCGTCATTGCGGCTGCCGCGGTCTATCCCGACGGTAAACAGTGGGTAGCGACCGAGGGCGACGGGCCGCTCGCGGGTGTGCCAAACGCTGCGCGCATTCTGTTGCCATTAGAAAGGTTCACGGATTCCGCCCAGCTTGGCGTCGTCAATGTCATCACGGACAACACGGGAACGCCGCGCTTCTTTCCCATGCTGTTCAGGACGGGGGATCGTATCCACGCCTCTCTCGCGTTGCAGGCTGCCGCGGCGGCGAGCGGAGAAGATCCCAGCATCGAACCGAACTATTTGTCGGTGGGTGGGCGCGCGATCCGAACCGATATCGGCCATCTTCTCCCGATCAATTTTTATGGTCCCCGCGGAACGATAGAGACAGTCAGCGCCGCCGTCGTGTTGAACGGCCTATTGACCCGTGAAAGTGTTCACGGGCGGGTCGTCGTTATTGGCGGAACGGTAACTGGCGGAGGAGATGTCTTCCATACGCCGTTCGATCAGGTACTTCCCGGTGTCGAAGTGATTGCCACGGCGATAACCCATCTGATGACGGGCGACGGGCTGGTGCGAGACAAAGGTACGCGTCTGGCAGATGTGAGCGTTGCGGTGGTCCTGCCCATAATTCTTGTGGGTCTCCTGGCCTGGCGCCGCAGCGCTATCGGTTTTGGTGCAATTATATGCGTCGTTGTCGTTTGGCTGGGGATCAACATGGTTGCGTTTTCCCAAGGTATTTGGCTCAGTGCGGCTTTGCCCATAGCTGCGGCGGCTCCTCCGGCCGTCCTGTTCGGGTCGGCGCAGATATGGTTGGGCAGGCGGCGTGCGCAACATTTCGCCAAACAAAGTGCGCTGCTGCAACGGTTCCACACACCGAAACTGTCAGAATGGCTGATCCAGCATCCTGACTTCCTCTCAGCTCCCGTTCGCCAGGACGCGGCAATCGTGTTTATCGATCTGTCTGGTTTTACCGGCCTAAGTGAAACACTGGGGCCGGACGCCGTTCGCGAGTTGCTGAAGGTCTTTTACGGCCTGGTTGAAAAAGAAGTGGAAACACGCAGCGGTGTGATTATGAGCTTTACGGGCGACGGTGCGATGATCGTGTTCGGTTTGCCGGAACCCTCAACGGACGACGCATCCAACGCTGCACAGTGCTGCGTACATCTTTCCAATTGCACACGCAGCTGGCTCGCCTCCTTGCCCGTTTCAACCGCGCCACGGATCGGCTTCAAAATTGGCGCACATTTTGGTGTGGTCGTAGCATCCAGGCTCGGTGGGGGAAGTCACGAGGAGATTACCACCACAGGCGATACCGTCAACTTGGCAAACCGACTTATGGAAGTAGCGGCGAAACATGGCGCCGAGGTAGCGCTTAGCGACGAGTTGGTGCAGATCATTAGCCGTGACTGCGAGCTTTTCAAATCGGGTATTTTGAGGGGACCTATGGAGACACAAATTCGAGGACGCTCCGGCTCGCTTGCAATCTGGCTATGGCATAATCCACCGCTCCAATATGAAGCTCCGATGGTTCCGTGAAAGCGAACGTTTAGGCGCCACACGAGCACTCCTTGCTGGCTACCGGTTAAGTACTCCCCCCGTGTAACGCACGAGACGCCGGAAGAACTGGCTAGTGATGCCCGTCGAACTGATTGGCTGGAAATGCAGGGGCAACCCGCGTCATTCACTTTCGTAACGAGGAGTTGATGGGCGATCTTGACGCGGTGTTGGAGAGGATTTAGCTCAGTCTCTGAGCGGTGGCCCCTCACCCTCCCATTGCTGACGCAATGGGCCCCAACCCTCTCCCCATAAATGGGGCGAGGGAATTCTTACTTCCCTCTCTCCGCGTAGCGGGGAGAGGGTTGGGGCCCGCGCCGGAGGCGTGGGAGGGTGAGGGGCCCTCCCTTATTCTCTGGGGCCAAGTTTACTTGATGACTGTGCCGGATGCCTTCAAGCGGCGCTTCCAGCAGTTTCATGTCCCGCGCCAGAGTGGCGGCAAGGCCTGCTGGCGAGCGCTGCTCGGCGTTTGGAATCACGGTGCCAAGGTCGGTGAGCTTCTTGGCGACGTCAGGGTTCGACAAGGCCTTGTCGAGCGCGCCTGCCAATGCCGCTTGAATGTCAGCCGGCATGTCCTTGGGCCCGAAAATCCCATTCCAGCCGGAAATTTGAAAGTCGGGCAGGCCCGCTTCCGTTGTTGTCGGTACATCGGGCAGGGCGGGGGAACGTTCGGCCGTGGCAATGGCCATGGCTTTCACATTGCCCGCGGTGATCTGCGGGGCAAGATTGGTTATCTGGTCGCACATGAAATCAACTTGCCCTGCCACAAGATCATTCAGCGCAGGGCCTGTGCCCTTGTAAGCCACTTCATTGATTTTCGGGATTCCGGCAATGGAGCGAAACAGTACGCAGGTGGTAAAGGACAATAGAGCCCACCCCGGCATTGGCCTGGTTGACCTTGTCCGGGTTGGCTTTCACATAGGCGATCAGTTCGGCAAGGTTGGTGGCCGGAAAATCTTTCCTGGCCACAATGAGAATTGGCGTGATGCCCGCAATGCCCACCGGCGTAAAGTCGGCGACGGGGTTGTACTTAAGGCTTTCATAGAGCGAAGGGGCAGCAGCATGGGTGCCCATCTGGCCCATGATCAGCGTGTAGCCATCGGCTGCTGCGCCCGCCACTTTCGCGGTCGCCGTGGTGCCGCCTGCACCTGCGGTGTTTTCAACGACAATCTGCTGGCCCAATGTCTTGGACATGTCTTCCGCCACGATGCGTGCAATCACGTCAGTGGGGCCACCGGCAGCGAAGGCCACCACCAAGGTGATGGGCCTTTCGGGATAGGCGGCCAGGCTTGCCGTGGACAACATCAAAACTGCGGCCAATCCCATGAATGTACGTCTAAGCATATGATCCTCCCAGGATTTCAAATGTGCCGCTTATGCGCGGCTTCGCGAAAAACTATAACTGGCGCCGGCTATTCCACAAAGGCTTTTTCGCGCTTTTTGGCAACGGCAGGAAGGGCGGCAATCACCAGCACTGCCACGCCCGACCGCGAGCAGGCCCAACGACACCGGACGCTCCACAAAGGTCATCATCGAACCATGCGACAGATCCATGGCGCGGCGGAAGGTATCTTCAATCAAGCCACCAAGCACGAAACTCAGCAGCAGGGGCGCCAATTCAAAACCCAGCTTCAGCAAGCCATAGCCCGCGAGGCCAAAAAACGCGGTAACGAGGACGTCCACGGGCTGGTTGTTGATGGAATAGACGCCGATGCAGCAGAAAGCGAGAATGGCCGGGAACATCAATCGATACGGCACCTGCAGCAGCTTCACCCAGAGGCCCACGAGCGGCAGATTGATGATGAGCAGCGCCAGATTGCCGATCCACATGGACGCGATCATGCCCCAGAACAGGTCCGGGTTTCGCGTCATCACCTGGGGGCCCGGCACAATGCCATGAATGGTCATGGCCCCCACCATCAAAGCCATCACCGCATTGGGTGGAATGCCCAGAGTGAGCAACGGAATAAAGGCGGCTTGCGCGCCGGCATTGTTGGCCGCTTCCGGCCCCGCCACACCTTCAATCGCCCCCTTGCCGAAACGCGAAGGGGTTTTGGCCAGCTTCTTCTCAAGTGCATAGCTGCTGAAGGGTGCGAGCACCGCGCCATTGCCGGGAAGGGCGCCCAGCACCGTGCCAAGGCCAATGCCGCGGAAGATGGGCTTCAGACTGGTCATCAGCTCGGCCCGCGTGGGCAGCACCGAACCAATACGGGCCTTCACCACATCGCGGGCCTCGGGGTTTTCGAGGCTGCGCAGCAGTTCCGCAATGCCAAACAGGCCCATGGCCAAAACCGCAAAATCGATACGGTCCACCAAGGCCCCAATGCCGAAGGTCAGGCGTTCCTGCCCGGTGTTCACATCGGTGCCGACAGTTGAAAGCAAGAGCCCCAGCACAATCATCATGACGGCCTTCAAAATATTTCCGCGCGCCAGCACCACGGCAAATATCAACCCCACCAGCATCAGCGAGAAATACTCAGCCGCCCCGAACAACTGTCCAAGCCTGGTGAGCGGTGCGCCAATCGCGGCCACAAACACCGTGGTGACCGTTCCTGCGATGAACGAGGCAATGGCCGCAATGCCAAGGGCAGCGCCGGCTCTTCCGTTTCGCGCCATCTGGTGACCATCCAAAGTCGTGACGACAGCAGACGCTTCGCCCGGAATATTCACAAGAATGGCCGAGGTCGAGCCGCCGTATTGGGCGCCATAATAAATGCCTGCCAGCATGATCAGCGCACTGGCCGGTTCCAGCCCATAGGTGATGGGCAGCAGCATGGCGATGGTGGCAATCGGCCCCACGCCCGGCAACACGCCAATCAAGGTGCCGACCAGGCAGCCGACAAAGACCAGCGCGATATTCTGAAACGTCAGGGCGACGCTGAAACCAAGGGCAAGATTATCAAGCAGTTCCATGATCTCAATATCCCAGCAGCCACGGCGCCAGGGGCAGCGGCAGGGCCAAGAGGAAACGGAACAGCACGGTGCAGAAGGCTGTGAGCACGACTGCGAAGACGACGAGATCAAGCCAGCGCGTTTCCCGCGAGGCAAAGCCTGCGATCAATATCGCCAGCAGCGTGGCGCCCGTCACGCCAAGGGCTGGAATGAATCCGGTGCCTCTGATGGTGAGTGAAAATACGACGAGGGCTGCCACAACGCCCAGGATCGCCCGCAGCGCTTCCGAGCCCGGCACGGCCAGGTCTTCGCCGGAACCCTGCAGCGCGCCAATGCCGATAAGGACAAGGCTCAAGGCCAGCAGCAGAACGGCAAGGGCCAGCGGGAACAGGCCCGGCCCGATTTCCGCCAGCGAGCCGAATTCAAGCCCGCGGGCGGACACCCATGCAACGAGCGCCATGGCGGCCACAAGCGCACCACCGATCGTGTGCCCATTCAGAAAAGGCAGACGCTCGTTATCTGATTCCTCATTCAAGTTCCCTCCGCCTTGCCGCTTATGGATGCGCGCTTGAGGCGGGTTCATACTAGAATTGAGGGAAGGAATGTCAATGCAGGGCCACTGCGGGTAGAAGGGGTGAACTTCTCCGCATTCCCTCGACGCGTGGGCCCAACCTTCCCCGTATGCGGGGTGAGGGAATCTTACTTCCCTCTCCCGCGAAGCGGGAAGGGTTGGGACAACGCGGTAGCGCATGGGGCGCGAGCGTATGTTATGAGTGAGAGGCCCTATGGAACCAATCGCAGCCGGTTCGGGTTTCTTTGGCGGCCCCCGGAGTGAAAGCGATGTCTGGACACGCCCTCTTAACCGCTCAAACCGTTGAAGACTGCATCATCGACCAGGGCTGGGAGCGCTATACGGCCGAGGATCACGCCACCTGGCGCGTGCTGTTTGAACGCCAGCAGCGGACGCTCAAGGGCCATGTGTGCCAGGAATATCTCGACGGCCTTGAAGCCCTCGGCATCGGCCCCGAAGGGGTTCCGAATTTCGAGGCGATGAACGCCAGGCTGCGGCGCATAACCGGCTGGGAGGTGGCGGCCGTTCCCGGGCTCATCCCGTCGCGGCCGTTTTTCCAGATGCTGGCCAACCGGCAATTTCCGGCCGGAACCTTCATCCGCAGCCGCGCGCAGCTCGATTACCTGGAGGAGCCCGACATTTTCCACGATGTCTTCGGCCACGTGCCACTGCTGACCAATCCGGCTTACGCCGACTACATGAATGAATATGGCCGGATCGGGCTCGAGGCTGTCGAGAACAAGGGGGTGAAGTTCCTGGCGCGGCTCAACTGGTACACCATCGAATTCGGGCTGATCCGCAAACCCGACGGCATCAAGATTTACGGCGCGGGCATCGTCTCATCCTTCGGCGAGGCGAAATATGTGGCGGAAGATCCTTCCGCCCACCACTTGGCCTTCGATCTCGACCGCGTCTTGCGCACCGGCTATTACATCGACGATTTCCAGGCGACCTACTTCGTGATCGATCAGTTCGAGGATTTGTTCGACCTGCTCAAGGCCACGGACTTCACGGCCCAGTTCGACAAACTGCGGGCGCAAGCCTCCCACACGCCCTTCGAAATCCTGGCCCAGGACGTGGTCATCCGCAAAGGCACCGGCCAATACTGGCGCGATTTTCCATCCAGCAAAACCAGTCTTAAGTGAGCGCATTCGCCCTGTCCGCCGTCATTCCGGCGCACGCTCTAACTTCCGTCATCCCGACGAAAGTCGGGACCCAGATTCAGGCACGCGAGATCATTGAAAGCCTGGGTCCCGGCGTTCGCCGGGATGACGAGGAAAATTGCCAGACGTTCTTCAGCTCATATCTTGTCGAGCAACACGAGGATGAGAAGGACGACCAGGACGAGGCCGATGCCGCCCAGGCCTCTGTTGCCATAGCCATAACCACGCCCGCCGAAGCGGCCGCTGAAGCCGCCGAGCAGTAAAATAATAAGAATGATAAGAAGGATGGTTCCAACAGACATGATAGTGGCTCCCCATTTTGCCCGTGCGACTCAGATGTTAGTACGAATTGGCACCGCCTCAGAGCGAATATTTACCTGCTCCGTTTGCGGACGGGGAAGGCGAACTGTAGACGGCAATTTGAGATTACGAAGGTTTAACCTGGCGGGCGTTGACAAGGAAAGTGCGGGTTCCCAGTTAGCGCTCCGTCCACAGATTTGTCGTGGTCAATTGGAGCGCGGCAAATGAGCAAGTTTCTCACCCCAGAGAGTGTGGCGACACGTCCAGATGCGAGCTGTTTCTCCCCCGATCGGCTAGCCAAGCTCAACAGCGCATACGTCTGGGTCCGTGGCGGTTGACATCGCGGGCTTGTCAGGGTCCTAGGCAGCCGTCACTGTCGAGCGCCAGCGGGCCGCCACATTCATCGTGCCATTAACGACGTCGCCTTTCAGCCGGACGATGCGCTCCGCCGTGCACTTGAAGTCGCGGAACAATTGCGCTTCGCGTGGCGGGGTCCAAGGCCAGATAGTGGTCAATTGTTCATCCTGGCTTGAAACCGGAAGCCAATTCGAAATAGTCATGGCAAAAGCCGCTCAAATCAAGCCTAAATCCTCCAGCTCAACACAAAAACGCCATCTTTGCATCGGGGCCAGTTCCTCCTCTTTCACCGTCTTTTCTAAGTCACAATTGCGCAATACCGTCAAAAGTGATTCGCCCAATCGAAAGGTCAACACATGAGCAGCGAAGAGGTTTGGCAATTTCACGTGGTTGACGGGCATCAGTTCGAAAAGAACGGCTCGACTTACTTTGCAGAACGTGCAGTTTAAATGGCAAAAACGTTGCGATGCCGTCTTCTCAATATCAAGAACAGCGAGCTGCACAGGATACCCGG
The DNA here is from genome assembly GCA_963810045.1 of uncultured Alphaproteobacteria bacterium. Taxonomy (GTDB): domain Bacteria; phylum Pseudomonadota; class Alphaproteobacteria; order Rhizobiales; family Aestuariivirgaceae; genus Aestuariivirga. The sequence continues at coordinate 109,049 of CAWELV010000016.1, forward strand.
CGGCAAATGGATGGTCACAAGGAACCGCTAATTTGCAAAACGCTAAAGCGGTCGCTTAGCAATTCGATCAGCTCCGCAAGCTGCTTTCGAAGTGAAGGGCCCTGAATCTGGGATGCATCGTATCTTCATGCGGTGAGACGCGAAAGTAAGCACAGGAGTACCCACCGGCATTCTTGCCTGAACGGGCGGGCTCAAAAGCTCTCGAGAGCGGTTTTCCCGATGTCCATGTAACTCAACCACGCAAGGAACCATTTTGTTCCAATAGCTAAGCAACCATAGCTAGACCGGTAAGCGAGACAAGGCGGCAAGCCTTCGAATCGCAGCAAAAAAAGCCCTCGCCGCTGAGAAGCGGCAGGGCCCGGAATCACCAGCAAAGGGGCAATCAATACTGATAACCATAGCACCGACGGGGCAAGGTAACGAACGTCAAATCGCCGGTGACCGGGACAGAAAGAACGGTAAGCGGTGGATAGTTCCCCTGGAATGCATCAGGAAATCTTTAAAACTCTTACAGGAAGTCTGGATTCTGTTTTCGTTCTATGGTTGATTTGCGCGCCAGGGTCGCAAGACTTTCTCGGGATTGCCGGAAGATTACTGGATCGCTACCGATAGCCCGCGGCCTGCGGCCCACAACAGCTAGGAAAGCGACCTGAGGCTGCTCAGTACGCGTTTTCATGGGTGCTGGCGGATTCGGAATGGCAATCCTGGGCATTAAAACAGTGTAAAGGTCACCTGGTACGGAGCGGATAAATGAAAGCGCGCGGCGCGGATTTCCTCGAAAAGTGGATTCAGAAAAACGTGACGGCGGGGGACCCACCCGATGACCCGTTGACCGCTTCTGTCCTGGCAACGCGCTGCATAGCTCAAGCGGCGGCGGAGGGCCTCACGCTTGAAGAAATCCGGCCGGATTGGGGAGCATAGAAAGCCGTATCGCTGAAGCCATGGTGCGTCTCGACGAGCCAGGAACCCCGGGAAATTGACAAGGGGCTGCTTCATGATTTCATCCCGCCGGGACGGGCGCTATAATTTCCGCAGGGCAGCGGGTCGTGGGGGGCCAGTAAATTCGATGCCTATTTGTATTCCTCTTCTCCAGCGAGCCCGACAGGGATAGAGCATGCTTTTGGGAAAGTACGAAAAGTGTAAAGGCTGCGGGTAGTTTAATGACGCTCTTCGTTTCTACGCGGGCCCCACTGGCGCTCAGATCACGAATTTTCACATCAACGAGGCTCGTCATGCCCTCTGAAATCAGTTGTCCATCTTTCAGAGTCCGCATCCGCTGATGCTTCCTGAGGTTCGGTGGCAACATCCATCAGTTTTAATGATCTCCCTTATGAACTCCTCTAAGAGAATTATAAGCGGCAGGAGTGAAGGAGGTTCCGGATTCAACCGCTAATCGCGTATCATGATTAATTGCTGACCCTAACGGTCCAGAGATTACTTAAACTTTGAGCTAATTTATTAGGCCATCAAAAGGACCTGACGGCTAATTCTGCGTGATCATGAGCAGGTATTTCTTCCCCCAGACGAGCGGTCGCATCCGCGTAAAAAGGTATCGACGGATGCCAAGGTTATTTACCCGGATGAACGCGGATTCGTTGATGTGTTGATCAGAGATATGAGCGTTGGCGGCGCCAGCATCCAGTTGAAGAGCTCAACGGACTTGTCGGGGGAATTCAATCTTTATATTCCGCCAGAAAAAAAGCTCTACACCGCTGCAGTCCGGTGGATGAAAGGAAACCTGGCGGGCCTTCAGTTCAAAGGCGAGCCGGAAACGCCGGGCGATTGACGGTGCAAAAACCTCGTCACCGACGAAAGTAGAACCATTTCGCATGTGGTGAGTTGAAAGCCTGGGTCCCGGCGTACGCCGGGATGACGGAAGTAAGAAATGCGTTCGCCGGGATGACGGAAATATTATAAACCTCGTCACCCCGACGAAAGTGGGGCCCAGACTTTCCGCATGCGTGCTGGTTGAAAGTCTGGGTCCCGGCGTAGCGGGGATGACGGAAGTAAGAAATGCATTCGCCGGGATGACGGAAGTAAGAAATGCGTTCGCCGGGATGACGGAAAGTAGGGAGAGCCCTCGTGATGCGCAGAGAAATACAACCAACTGTTTATATTCTTGCCAGCAAAAAGGAATGGAACACTTTACATCGGAGTGACCAGCGATCTTTGCAGCCGCATTGCGCAGCACCGCGATGGCAGCTTTCCCGGGTTCACCAAGAAATATGATGTGAAAAACCTGGTATGGTTCCAGTATCTAATTCAATGCCGGCCGCGATCGAGCGCGAAAAACAGTTGAAGGAATGGAAGCGCACCTGGAAACTGGAGTTGATTGAAAAAACAAATCCGGATTGGCGCGATTTATTCGCTGACACCTGCGAGTAGGACGAACTCCCACCAATTCACGTCATCCCGATGAAACCTTTTAACCTCGTCATCCCGGCGCACGCCGGGACTCAGGCTTTCAACAATTTCGCGTGTCTGAAGTCTGGGCCCCGACTTCGTCGGGGTGACGGAAGAAGAAGGAGGTCGCCGGGATGACGGAAGTATCAAATGCGGTTTCCAAGACAACTGTGCCAATAATGGTCCATGAATTTGGCGGAGATCGCTTAAGCCTTACATGCGTGACACCAAGAACCTGGAGCCCCATGGAGTTTGCCCGGCTTCTTGCTTGAGTCTCGAAGAACGCCACGCCTCCGTCAACAAAACGGCTGCGATTGTTCTGAACGGGAAATTTCAGTCTTGCACCGATGAAGCATTGGGCATTACAGATCGCGCAGGCATCTACTTGGCTTTGTCGCTGCTTTTGAGTTTCTGTGCCGTTAACTGGTCGGATGTCCTTAACATCTGAAACAGGTAGAATTCCAGCTCCCGAAAGCAGAGCGGCGGCGAATGGTCCTAGATATGTGACTGACAACGTCTTATCTCCTTATGTGTTGATTGCCGATGGACTGACTTTCGCGTCAGTGGCTAGCGCCGCCGCAAGTTCCGTTGGGCTGATGTTGATGAATTGCTCCTGCAGCGTGTTTGAATCCAGCGGGCAGGCGCGGGGAAGTTCAACTCGCTGCCATCCAGTGTGGAGCAAGCCTTGAATTTCTTCTTCATGGGTCACGACGGCGTAGTCTCCAGGTGGCTGCCTGTCATGGAGCACCTTTGAGAAGAAAGGGCTTGTGGAACGTGACGATTTTACGGCTGGTTCTCATGTCATGATCTCAGTGAAGGGAGCGCCGACACCACCGGCCAAAGAGTTTGCCCAGGACCTGATGGTCCGGGGATGGCGACGTGCGTGAATGTTGGGCGCGCGCCCCTACGAAACCGGAAAAGTCCGGTCCGAAAAGGATTGTCTATGAAGCACGGGTTGGATTGGAATAGCGTATATGGGCGCGACTGACCGCTTATACAAGCTCTATTCCGGAGGCTGTTGATGCAGGTCCTTGATGCCGCTTGAACAATGTCCTTTGGGGACACGTCGGGCTCCACATTCGCCGTTTTAGTTTGGTTCGCTCTTTTTAGTGGAAGTCCATCAAAGCCAAATGAAAGCGACAATCACACCGCTAAGTCCAAAAAGCAAAACATAGAGGTCGCTGTGGTCGGTCACTCCCGCTTTCGCTTCGCTGGCTTGCACGCGATAATTCTGAGGAGTGCTAAAATGCATGTGTCGCCTCCTTTCTGTAGTACAATGAAGGCGCAGCAAATTGTTTCCCAATTAAAAGCCCCGGCGCTGAGGGGGAGCAAAACGCCAGGGCCACGCGTTACAGCTTGGAAATTGCGGGGAAAGGCGGGGTCCAAGCTCCTAGCCCATACAATGCCCAAAGCGGCGATGAGTTCCTTTCTATGGAAAATTTATATTTTGGGGTTGTCCCTGCGCGCCAGGTGGTCCGGCCAATTCTTTGGGCAGGTTCACAGGTTCTGTCATCCCGACGAAAGTCGGGACCCAGACTTGAGGCATATGCGACTAGTTGAAAGCCTGGGTCCCGGCGTACGCCGGGATGACAGAAGTAATCCAATCGCCGGATGGAAATTATATAACTCTTCGTCACCCCCACAAAAGTCGGGAGGTTTTGCCCTCGCCCGTCATTGAATAAACAAATTTTTGGAGCACGTTTTGATCTTGATCAGCGGGAAGAGCGATCTCCCGGCTGTTGCGCAGAAAGGAGTAGCTTCCATGTGCGACTATAGTTTGAAAAACGTTGCATCCCGGCCCGCCAAGGTCGGAGACAAGCTTTCAATCACAAGTTTCCCTGGCACCTGGACACAAGGGTTTGCCGCAGTCGGTGAACCGAATGTGGCCGTGTGCCTGCTCCCGGGAACGGAGGTTGTGTTCGACAGGCAAGTCAGATACGGGAACTTTTGGCGATCAAAGATACCGGTCAGAAGGCGGCAGTTTTCCGCCAGCTCAACAGGAACACCCATGGGGTGTTTCACGACGCACTCGAGTTCGCCGATGGACAGACCATCCTGCTTACACGGCTAAGGAGGGGCCAGCATGCAACCGTGTTGCAGCTGCCGGTTCTGCCGCAAGCGGGCCACGGAGCAGAGAAAGTGGAGCGCAGCTTCTCGCATGATCACGTTCCTGGCTGAGCGGCGGGTCCCGCGGAACTCTTCGAAGGGGCCCTCATCCGGCCTGTCGGCCACCTTCTCCCAGTCACTTCGGCCACGGGAGAAGGCACCAGACGGTTATGCCTTCTCCCGTGAGCGCAGCGAATGGGAGAAGGTGCCCGACAGGGCGGATGAGGCCCTGCAATGGCTGATCCGCTATTGGTTGCATTACAAATGATTAAAACTTCATGGCGGCGCGTTGAGGAACATTCGTCACGCTGTGGGGTTAGTCTTGTAGTCGCCGCCGGAAGGCGCCGATGTCATTCACTTTTAATCCCCAAGGAGAAATAGATATGCGTTTTAACAAAATGATTATTGCTGCCGCTGCTGTAACCGCCCTCTCGGTATCACCGGTTATCGCGGCAAGCAATGCCAACTTCGGCCAGGTGATCTCTTCAATTCAGGCCTCCAAGACTGAGGCATCGGAATCCCAGGCTCTCACGACCGTCAAGAATATCAACGTTGTAAAGGTCAATGATCTTGCAAAGGGCGAAAACATGGCAGCCCTGGATCAGGCCGTGACGAAGAACGAGGGCGATATTAGCTCGCTTCGCAGCGCGATGACTGCGAACACCGCGGTGAACACCGCCTTTACCGACGCCAAGGTTGATGTTGCCACTGTGGTGGCCGCTGACATACTCTCCGGTGACGGCGAGCTCACGGTATTTGTGCGCTAAGTTCGATTACCAATTGTCCCCGCTGCTGAAAAGTGGCGGAATTTTACTTGAAATTGTTGCAGCGAAGGGCCCTCATCCGGCCTGTCGGCCACCTTCTCCCATGCGAAGGTGCACGGGAGAAGGCGATAATCTCTAAAGGTTTTGCCTTCTCCCGTCCGAAGGATGGGAGAAGGTGGCCGAAGGCCGGGATGGGCTTCGGGAGAAGGCAAAACTGTTTGAGATTATCGCCTTCGCCCATGAGCGAAGCGAATGGTATCGATACCGAGCCACCGGAAAGTGCGACACAGAAGTTATTTGGTTGACTCCGCCAGTGCCATAGGCAATACTTCGCTATATGGCGAAGCATAAAGCATCAGGCATGGACCGCACTTTCTCCGCTCTCGCCGATCCTACCCGGCGCGGGGTCCTGCTGCGGTTGATGAATGAGCCTGGGCTTTCGGTGAGCGAACTCGCGCAGCAGCATTCGCTGAAGCTTCCGGGAATGACGAAGCATCTGGATGTCCTGTCGGATGCGGGATTGATCACGCGGACCAAGACCGGCCGCACCGTGTCGGTCAACCTGTCCGCCGCGCCGATGCAGGAGGCCATGGAGTGGCTGAAGCGGTACGAAAGCTTCTGGACGGTCAGCATCGATAGACTTGTGGCACTGGTGGAAAAGGACAGCGAGTAATGCCGAAGCCTCCCAAGCCTGACCATCGTGCGGAAGATCAAGGCTCCGCCTGCCAAGGTCTATGCGGCGATCACCACAGCCCGAACTGATGTTGCAATGGTGGGGTCCCGACGCGGGCCCGACGCTCAGCGCAGAAGCGGACGTGCGAGCCGGGGGACGCTTCAGCATCGTCTTCCGGTTGCTGAATGGCGATGAGCACAATCCTACCGGCGTCTACCGGGAAGTGGTCCCCGACAGGAAGCTCGTCTTCACCTGGGAATGGCCCGGAATGCCAGAACGAGAGTCGTTGGTCACGTTTCTGCTGAAGCCGCTTGATGGTGGCACCGAGTTGACGCTGACCCATGAACACCTTCCCGACGAAGAGGCGCGTGTGAGTCACGAGCTGGGCTGGAGCGGCCTTCTCGACAAGCTGACGGCTTTCCTTGGAGGTGCCAAGTGAACGACCTGATCCTCACGACCTACGACTGGGTTCCCGATGTTCCGCGTGGCTATGTGCGCGACATACGGGTGCGGTGGGCACTGGAAGAGGCCGGGTTGCCCTATCGTGTCGAGAGCACCCCATTTCGCGATCGGCAGCCTCGAGCACTTCTCGCGTCAGCCCTTCGGGCAGGTGCCGTGGCTGACCGATGGAGACATTGCGATCTTCGAGAGCGGCGCGATCCTGCTCCATCTGGGCGAGCCGAGCGAAGTTGATGCCTGCCGACCGGCGCGGTCGCAGCGAGGTCAAGGAATGGTTGTTTGCCGCACTCGCATCGGTCGAGGCGGCAAGCCAACCCTGGTCTTTCTTCAAGTTCTCCGGCGAAACAGGGAGGCGCCGATGTGGAGGTTCTTCGAGGGACTTCCTAAACAAGCACCGCCTCCCGCACATGGAAACGGTACTGGCGCAACGCGAATGGCTGGCCGGGACCTTCTCGGTGGCCGACATTCTGATGGCCGATGTGCTGCGCCTTGTCGATCGGTTCGACGGTCTGGCGGAGTTTCCCGCCTGTCGGGCGTATGTCGCCAGATCTACGGCCCGCCCGTCCTTCGTGAGGGCACACGCGGACCAGATGGCGCATTTTGCTGCAGCAGACTGAGCAATCCCGACGCCGAAAGCTGACGGTGCTTCGCGTGTCGAAGTGACGGAAGAAGTTAAGGGCCCTCATCCGGCCTGTCGGCCACCTTCTCCCATCCCGCTTCGCTGTCGCTACGCAGGACGGGCGAAGGCAAAACTTTTAGAGATTATCGCCTTCGCCCGTGAGCGAAGCGAATGGGAGAAGGTGGCCGACAGGCCGGATGAGGGCCCCTCAGCTCTACCTATACCCCGCGGCCTGCAGCTCAAACAGCTCCGAATAGCGCCCCGGCTGCGCAAGCAGTTCTTCATGTGTCCCAGCAGCCTCCACCTTCCCTCCCGCCAGCACCGATGCGGTCCGCCATCCGCACACTGGAAAAGCGGTGCGAGATCAGCACCGCGGTTTTCCCGGCACTCAGTTCCTTGAAGCGCTTGAACACTTCGAATTCGGCGCGGGCATCGAGGGCTGCTGTTGGGCTCGTCGAGGATGAGCACCTGGGCCTCGCGCATATAGGCGCGCGCGATGGCCATTTTCTGCCACTCGCCGCCGGAAAGCTCCACACCCTTCTTGAAGCGCTTGCCGATCATCTGGTCATAGCCGCCGGGAAGCCGCGCTATCACCTCATCGGCCTGGCTGCGCTCCGCCGCGCGCCTGATGCGCTCCCGGTCGGGGGGGGGGGGATCCGCCGCACTGAGATTGTAGCGCACGAAGTCCTGGAAGATCACGCCCATGTTGCCCACGAAAGCGCATCGAGATCATATTCCCGCAAGTCATGGCCATCCAAAAGAATGCGCCCCTCATCCGGATCGTAAAGCCTGGCCAGCAGCTTCACCAGCGTAGTCTTCCCCGCGCCATTTTCGCCGACAAGGGCCAGCACTTCGCCCGCCTTGCAGCGTGAAGCCAAGCCCCGCACCGCCCAGCGCTCGGCCCCTGGATATTTGAACCCAACATCCTCGAAGACGAAGCCCTGGGAGATGGGCTTCGGGAAGGGCAGGGGATTTTCCGGCGACATGATTTCGGGCTCCACCTTCAAAAAATGAGAACAGGTCATCGAGATAAAGCGCCTGGCCCGCCGTGGAGGAGAAGCTGGCGAGCAGCCCTTCGAGAAGCGTGCGCAGGCGCCGGAACGAGCCCGCCAGGAACGTAAGATCGCCCACCGTGAATTCGCCGGGCAAGCGTGCGCCAGGCGATATAGGCGTAAGCCGTTGTAATAGCTCACGGTGCCGATGGCCGTGAACAGCCCGCCCCAGCCGGCGCGCCGGAGCGCCAGCCTGCGGTTGGCCGCATAGAAGGCGGTGGCGAGCTTCACATTAACGCTCGATCAGGAAGCGGTGGAGATCGAAGATCTTCACTTCCTTGGCGGTTTCAACGCTGGCCGCGGTTTGCCTGCACGTAGTCCATTTCTCGCCGCTCCGGCGTGCGCCCGAAATCGAGCGAATAACTCTGCGCGTTGAAATGCGCTTCGCCGAGGAAGGCCGGCACCAGGGCGAGAAGCAGGAGCGCTATAAGCCATGGCGCATAGATGACGAGGCCTGCGGCAAAGCTTGCCACCGTCACCAGGTCCTGCGCCTGGCTGCAGCATTTGCCCCATCAGCGTCATCCGCCCGCTGGTCTGGCGGCGGGCACCGGTCGAGCTGATCCTGGAATTCGGCGTTTTCAAAATCTTCCAGGTCCAGCGTTGCCGCGTGCTCCATCAGGCGGATGCTTGAGGAATTGGTCACCCGTTCCGAAAGCAGGCTGTCGATGAGCGAAACGACACGGCCCAAAATATCGGCCAGCGACAGCCAGTGCGAATTCAGCGAGAAGAAGCAGGCCCAGCCAGGTTTTCGAGCAGCCCGCTGTCCCACCACCGCCTGAAGCGTTTCGGGCTTGCCCGGCGTTTGCACCAGCACCACCACATCATCGATGATCAGTTTGGCTTAAATCGGCCATTCTCCACAATTGGGATTTGAGACGGGAAGGGGCGAAAACCACGGATGCTCAGATTTTCAGTATCTGCACCCTTGTCAAGAGGCCCTCATCCGCCCTGTCGGGCACCTTCTCCCATTCGCTTCGCTCACGGGCGAAGGCCCCATCGAGTTTATCGCCTTCTCCCGTGGCACGAAGTGACATGGGAGAAGGTGGCCGAAAGGCCGGATCGAGTTGCTCAGACATCCAATCTCAGAGTGAGGATATTCAGAGAGGAAAAAAATTGGACAGTAATTCAAAGAGGACGATCGACTGGGCGGCGGTTCGCCTGGCTTCGAAACGAGTGCTGAACCCATGCGCGAGATTGGGGCCGCGCATGGGATCAGCATAAGTTGCGATTGACGACAGGCGGGCGAAAGAGGGCTGGCCCAAGCGGCGCGATACGGGGGCCTGGTCCGCGAGGCCCGGGGCAACGCCCAAGTCAGTCGTTGGATTGGCTAAAGATCCGGGAGGACTATGAAAAGGGCGAGTATCTCCATTGAGGAAACTGCCAGACGCCATGGCTGCAGCGTGTACCGCCTGACGCAGCAAAAGAACCTGGGAACATTGGCAGGAGCGGCGCCCGTCTTATCCCAAGGCCTATGGAGCGGGCGGCATCGTGGCCGAGCCACAGCGGCTCAAGGCGGGGCTCACAAAAAAACTTGGCAAACATTCCAGGCCCGGCTGGGCCTTCCACAAAAAATCGATCCCGGCGATCCCCTGAAGGGGCTGGATACGCTGGCTAGGGAAATCGAAAAATTACTCGAAGCGGAGGGAAAAATCAGATGATGACGGAGACAGGCTCAGCATCGGCGACGCCAGCCGCGCGGGCACTTGCGCAGCGCCTTGATGCGCTTGCGGAGGCTTAGGAAAACAGCACGAGATTCTGGCGGAGCTGAACCCGACGCAGCGGGCGGAAATTGAATATGACTGGTTCGGCATCTGGGCCCGCGATGACCAGCAGCCGCCCATGGATACTGCGAACTGGCGGAACTGGCTGATCCTCGGCGGGCGGGGTGCGGGCAAAACCCGCGCCGGGGCCGAATGGGTGAAGGCGCTGGCCACGGGGCAGGGGCTTGGCTCGTTCTCTCGCGCGCGGCGCATCGCCCTGGTGGCGCCCACCTTCGACGAGGCCCGCATGGTGATGATCGAGGGTGTCTCGGGCCTGCTTGCCATTCACGACGAGAGCTGGCGTCCGGTTTTCGAGCCCTCCAAGCGCCAGCTCACCTGGCCCAATGGCAGCGTGGCCCAGGTGTTCACGGCGGAAGAGCCCGATGGCTTGCGCGGGCCCCAGTTCCATGCGGCCTGGTGCGATGAGCTGGCGAAATGGAAACAGGCGGAGAATGCCTGGAACATGCTGCAGTTTGCTTTGCGGCTGGGGCAACGCCCACGGGCGCTGATCACCACGACGCCGCGGCCCAACGCGCTGCTGAAGCGTTTGCTTCTGGATCCCGGCACGGTGACGAGCCGTTCCACCACCTTCGACAATTCGGCCAACCTGCCGAAATCATTCCTTGACGAGGTGACGAAGCGCTATGGCGGAAGCAGGCTGGGGCGGCAGGAGCTCAACGGCGAACTGATCGAGGATGATCCCGGGGCGATTTTCAAGCGCGAGCTCATCGAGAATGCGCGGGTTTCTGTTGTGCCGGAGCTGCAGCGCATTGTGGTGGCGGTGGATCCGCCGGCGGGGTTTGGCGAAGAGCAATGCCTGCGGCATTGTCTGCGCGGGCCTTGGCTATGATGGGCGGTGTTACGTGCTGGATGATTATTCCTCACACGGATTAAGGCCGGCGCAATGGGCCAAGCGAGTGGTGGCGCTCTATCATGCGCGGCGGGCTTGCCGCGTGGTGGCCGAGGTGAACCAGGGCGGCGCCATGGTGGAACAGGTGCTGCGCG
>CAWELV010000017.1:0-140270 GCA_963810045.1 uncultured Alphaproteobacteria bacterium
TCTTGAATCCACCAAACGCCTCCCTACCTATTATGCCGTTAGGCATAGAGGAGGACGTTCATGTCACACGCCGGATCGGGCACGTATGAAAACAATTTGGGCGAAGAAGGGCAGTCGCGCAAAAGCTGCCGCAAGGGCAGAAGGCATTGGTCTGCTTATGAAATCATCGCCCTGATCGCAGGTTTTGTCATTTTCTGGCCGTTGGGGCTCCTGGCCCTGTTCCTGAAATTGATGAATGGCGAAATGTGGGCCGGCGCCTCGCAAGGTGTCGCCCCATGGGCCGGCTGGAAACTGCCATCATCGGACAAATGGCGCTCCGCGAGCTACGGCTTTGCCTCGTCAGGCAATGCCGCCTTTGACGACTACAAGCGCACGCAGCTTGCCCGCCTTGAGGAAGAGCGGCGCAAGCTGGATGAGGAGCAGAAAGCTTTCCGCGAACATCTGGCGCGGCTGCGCAAGGCCAAGGACCAGGATGAGTTCGACCGCTTCATGGCGGAGCGCAAGGCGCCGCCGCCGAGCGAACCGCCGACAACGTAATTAATCGCAAGCCCGGAAAGAAATTTCCGGGCTTTTTCTTATTGCTGAAATCAAACGGTTGGCTGGTATGCCGCGTTCACCCGCGATCTGTTCGGTTGAACGCGGCTAACCCCGGTTTCCTGGGTATGATATGCGGCGAAATGTCATAAAACCGTCGCCATTACAGGCTCAGTCTCGTCAATTCTCAACCACAAAACCAGGGAGGCCCCGATGACCGACATGCAAAAATCCCGTTCCCAACTTTACGAAGCGAGCGAAGACACCGGGCGCAATGGTTCGGCCAATCGCACCATGGGCGACATCATCGCGGCACGCTTCAACCGCCGCGATTTGCTCAAGGGCGCGCTGGGAGTTGCCGCCATCAACAGCACGATCGGCGGACTGGCACTCACCGCATCGCCGAAGGCCATGGCCGCGGCGGGAAACTTCGGCTTCGCCGAAATGGTGGCGGGAATCGACGACAAGCATCATGTGGCACAGGGCTACAAGGCGGACATCCTGATCCGCTGGGGCGACCCAGTCCTGCCCGATGCTCCGGCTTTCGACTCAATGCCGCAGACCGCCGAAGCCCAGGCCCAGCAATTCGGCTACAACAACGACTTTCTCGGCTACTTTCCCGATCGACGGGTCGAGCGAGCACGGGCTGCTCTGCGTCAATCACGAATATACCAACGAGAGCCTGATGTTCCCCGGCCTCGTCGGCGAGCAGGACGGCAAGGAGATTAAGTTCAAGGAAATGACGCGGAGCTGGCCGCGATCGAGATGGCGGCCCATGGCGGCAGCGTCATCGAGGTCAAGAAGGAGACCGGCGCCTGGAGCGTGGTCAAGGACTCGAAATATGCCCGCCGCATCACCGGACACACCGATGGAGATCACCGGTCCGGCGGCTGGCCACGCCCTCATGAAAACTTCGGCCGATCCGGCGGGCACCAAGGTCTTCGGCATGCTCAACAATTGCGCCGGCGGGCAGACGCCGTGGGGCACTTGGGTGACGGCCGAAGAGAACATCCACGGCTATTTCTGGGGCGAGCTCAAGGACGATCACCCCAATGCCAAGGGCTTCAAGCGCTATGGCGTTCCCGGCAACTGCGTACAATTGGGGCGCCTATGACGACCGCTTCGACATCGCCAAGGAAGCCAACGAAGCCAACCGCTTCGGCTGGATTGTCGAGATCGATCCGTTCGATCCCGCGAGCACGCCGAAGAAGCGCACCGCCATGGGCCGCTTCAAGCATGAAGGTGCTGAGATGATCGTCAACACGGACGGCCGCGTGGTCTCCTACATGGGCGATGACGAGCGTTTCGATTATCTCTACCGCTTCGTGACGGAGGGCACTTTCGAGGCGGCCAACCTGGCCGCCGGCCGCGACCTGCTCGACAAGGGCACGCTGTCGGTCGCCCGCTTCAACGAGGACGGCAGCATGGAGTGGCTGGCGTTGGTGCATGGTCAAGGGCCGCTTACCGCTGAAGGCGGTTTCGCCGATCAGGCCGAGGTGTTGATCAATGCCAGGCTCGCGAGCGATGCGCTGGGTGCCACCAAGATGGACCGTCCGGAAGACGTGCAGCCCAACCCAAAGACCGGCAAGGTCTATGTGATCCTAACCAACAACGACAAGCGCAAAGCGGAGGACGCCAAGGGAGCCAATCCGCGGGCCGAAAACAAGTTCGGTCATATCGTCGAACTGACACCGCCCGATGGCGATCACGCGGCCAACAAGTTCGCCTGGGAAATTCTGGTCAAATGCGGCGATCCCGCAGTCGCCGAAGTGGGCGCCACCTTCTCGTCGGCCACCACAAAGGACGGCTGGTTCGGCATGCCGGACAACTGCGCCTTCGACGCCGAGGGCCGCCTGTGGATCGCTACGGACGGCAACAGTCCCAAAGCAACTGGCCGCACCGACGGCATCTGGGCGCTGGAGACCGAAGGCGAGATGCGCGGTCACTCCAAGCGCTTCTTCAGCGTACCGGTGGGCGCGGAGATGTGCGGCCCGTGCTTTACGCCCGATGGCAAGACGCTGTTCCTCGCCGTGCAGCACCCGGGCGAGGCGGATGCCGAGGGCAAGGCGGGGAGTTTCGGGAATCCGCCCACCCGCTGGCCAGATTTCGCCGACGGCATGCCGCCTCGGCCGTCGATCGTGGTGGTGACCAAGGAGGATGGCGGGACGATTGGAAGCTGAGCCCGATCAGCGGCGCCAATCGACTTATTTCCACCCCTGGAACGGGGCGGAGGCGCGTGCGCTTCTTTTCGCTCCGTGGCAGGAAGCCGCTGTCGTCACCAAGGTAGAGGAGCGGTCGGCTGGTATGCCGCGCCACCCGCGATCTCTTCGGTTGATTGCGCCGTTCACCCCGCTCCATCGCGGGGTCGACCATGAGCGGAATGCTGGCGCCAAGTGAAACTCCAACGACGTAATCAACAGCCTGGAAAGAAATTTCCGGACATTTATTTTTTCCTTCACGTGGCTGTCACAGCGCCTCATTACGACTCCGGGTTCCATTTCACCCAGGAGGCAAAAATGCGAAACACCAATTCCCAGCATCCCCCCATCCGCCAGATCATCGCCGAGCGCGTATCGCGCCGTGGATTTCTTCTCGGTAGCGCCACCGGCCTTGGCGCCGTAGCTTCACAAGGTTTTGTAGGTTCGCTGTTTTCCGGCGAGGCGTTGGCCCAGGATGTTTCCTCAAGCCTTGGCTTTACCGAATTGAAGCGGGTGTATGACGACAAGCACCGGGTTGCCGACGGCTACAGTGCCGAGCCCGTTGTGGCCTGGGGCGATCCGATGAAGGCATCGCAGGAGGCGTTTGATGTGGCCAAGCTTGATGCGGCCACCCAGGCTGAGCGCTTTGGCTACAATTGCGACTTTGTTGCCTTCATGCCGCTGCCCAAGGGTTCCAACAGTTCCGACAATGGCCTGCTCTGCGTCAACAATGAATATGTCTCGGCCAATGTCATGTTCGAGAATCTGAAGGAAGACGGCATGAACCAGGCCATGACCAAAGAGCAAGTCATGCTGTGCAACATGGCGATCGGCCATTCGATCATCGAGGTGAAGCGCGAAGGCGGCGTCTGGAAAACCGTGGCCGACAGCGCCATGAACCGGCGCATCACACTGGAAACCGAATTTGCCATCTCCGGCCCCTGCGCCGGGCATGACCTGATGAAAACCTCCTATGATTCCGAAGGCCGCATGGTGCGCGGCACGAATTACAATTGCGGCGGCGGCACAACGCCGTGGGCCACGGTTTTGTCCTGTGAGGAGGGGGCTTCCGACACTTTCGGCGGCGACATCAAGAAATCCGCCTTCGCCGATGTGCTGGAGCGTTATGGCTATGACGGTTCCGATTACTATGGCCGGGCGCGTTTTGATGACCGCTTCAATGTGGAGAAGGAGCCCAACGAAGCCAACCGCTTTGACTGGGTGATCGAGATCGATCCTTACGACCCGACGTCAACGCCGGTGAAGCGCACCGCACTTGGCCGCATGGCCCATGAAGCTGCTACCGTGGTTCTCAACAAGGATGGCAAGGTGGTGGTCTATATGGGCGACGACGACTACTTCGAATACATGTACCGCTTCGTTTCAACCGCCGCCTTCGATCCCACAAACCTCGAGACAGGCCGTAACATTCTCGATGAGGGTGTTTTGTCGGTGGCCAGGGTCAATGCGGACGGCACGATGAACTGGGTGCCGCTGGTTCATGGGCTAGGCCCGCTCACCACGGACAAGGGCTTTGCCTCGCAGGCCGACGTGCTGCTCAAGACACGCCTTGCGGCGGATGCGCTGGGTGCGACGCCCATGGACCGCCCGGAAGACATTGAAACCAATCCGGTGACGGGCCGCGTCTATGCGATCATGACCAAGAACAAGAAGATCAGTGCCGACAAGCTCAACCCGGTGAACACGCGGCCGGAGAATCACTATGGCCACATCGTTGAACTCATTCCGCCGGGCGGAGCAGGGCGGGATGCGGACCATACGGCGGAGACCTACACCTGGGATCTCTTCGTGCTCGCCGGCAATCCGAAGGACCCGAAGCATGGCGCCAAGTTCCATGCCGCCACCAGCGAGGACGGCTGGTTCGTGAACCCGGATAATCTCACCTTCGATCCGAAGGGCCGCATGTTCGTGGCTACCGACGGGGCCAATGAGTTCGACATTCCCGACGGCATTTACGGCATCGACACGGAAGGCCCGGCGCGCGGCTTGCCTAAACTTCTGTTCACCAGTCCGCACGGCGCGGAAGCCACGGGCCCGTGCTTCACGCCCGACGGCACCACGCTGTTTGTCTCGGTGCAGCACCCGGCTGAGGATGCAGAGACTCTCGACAAGGTTGCGACCCGCTGGCCGGATTTCAAGGGCAACAACATCCCGCGTCCCGCAGTCGTTGCCATCCAGCGCACAGACGGCAAGGAAGTCGGCGCTTAAGGAATTAAAGCGTGATCAGTTTACATTGAATCCAAAAAATAATCGTCATTCCAGCGAAAGCCGGAATCTGGTGGCAGTTTTCATCCTGAATGGAATTCCGGCGTTCGCCGGAATGACGGCGGAGAGGACTCGATGCAATTAAAACTGATCAGGTTCTAGATGAGAAAGCCCGAAAAGAAATTTCCGGGCTTTTTTAATTTGCCTTCAGGCCCAGGTAGTGCTCGCGCTGGGCCTTGCCGAGTTTCTCAACGGCATAGCGCAGAGTGATGCGCGGCATTGTGGCGGCGTGTTTGTCGAGGAATTTGATGAGCCGCTGGGGATCGCGCTTGCCCGCCTCGCGCACCCAGCTCCCCACCGCCTTTTGCACAACCTCTTCTTTGTCGTTGACGAGAATTTCAGCAATTCCAAAAGTATCGTTGAGATCGTCTTGCCGGATAAAGAAATAGGTACTGACGATGGCGGTGCGGCGCTCGCACGGATTGGCGGAGCGGGCGAGCTTGTAAAGAATTTTGCGGGGCTTCCCGGCGAGATAGCCGCCCACCACATAGGGGGCGCTGCGGTCTACCAGGTCCCACGTATCAATTTTGTCATGACGCCGGATGTAAAGATCGAACAGTTGTTTGCGCTCGGCATCGGAGGTTGCTTGGCGCGGGCTTTCCAGTCCATGATGCTGACGGCGCCAACGCGCATGGCATGATGCTTGCTGTCCAGCAGCTTTTCAATTTCCGCCGGCGGCATGTCGATGAATTCCTTGGCCAGGGCAAAAATTTTCCCCATGGCAATGCCCTCGGACTTGCCCAGGCGTTTGGCAAATTCATCGGCACGCAGTTTTTCCTTGGCAACGGGTGGCATGGTGCAACTTTTCCACGGCCCCAGAAATTTTTACAGGAATTTCTTTGGGGCTCTCGTCCGGCCGACAAGGTACTTTATAAAACCGAGAAAGCTCTGCCGTTCCGGTGAACATTTCAAATTTCTGTCATCCCGACGGAAGACGGGACCCAGACTTTCCGCATGTTCATTGGTTGCAAGTCTGGGTCCCGGCGTTCGCCGGGATGACAGTTTAGGTGTGATTCACTTGTCAATGAGCGTTGGGCATAGCTTCGCCCGGGGTGAAAACGGTAATGCCGTTTCCGGGGTGGTGAGAAAGAAGCGAAGGGTTGCGTGGACGCAAGCTCTCGCAGGTATGCCGGTCGGTTAGTCCGGCTGTGACGCGAAGCCCGCGTCCACGCTTTTGCGGCGGTTTTTGCTTCCTGGAACGGCACGTCGGCCACACCTTCTGGCTGCCTAACTGCCTTTCAGCGCGCGGATCCTAGTGTCCGCAGGGCAATTCCAGGGCTCCCGGGAATATGATGAACGTTTCACCAGACCCGCAGGCGCCGCATCCACCCCATCTATGATCACCGTCATGACCGAGACCCCTTCCGGAATGGACAGGAATATGCATGGCATAATAGGAATATAAGAGTCAAGTGATAAATTCCTATTTTGTGATAATTCACGCATTTTTTTGCGGCGTGAATGGCGAATAGCTAATTAAGAAAGAGCCCTCATCCGGCCTTCGGCCACCTTCTCCCATTCGCTGTGCTCACGGGCGAAGGCGATAATCTCACAGAACTTTGCCTTCTCCCGTCCAAAGGATGGGAGAAGGTGGCCGATAGGCCGGATGAGGGCCCCTTTGAATGTCACGGCCCCACAAGCTTGGTGGGCATTTCCATGAGGGAAAACTCCGCGTTGTCGCAGCTCACGTTGGGATTGGTGGGAGTGAACATTCCCAGCGGGTTGTCCTTGAAGAGCCAGGCATGCAGGTCATAGTGGTGGAAGCCTTTCGGGATGAGCGGCTCGTGGCCCTCCATCGGACCCTGGAATTCCTGGCCCATCAGAACCGGCCGCTCCTTGGCCAATCCCAGGGGCACGAGCCATTCGGCCGCAACCAGCTTGAGCTTTCCTTTGCCCACCGGCTCATAGATCAGCACGTTGGGCTTCAAGGGATCGGGCGGCCCCTGGATCGTGAGGTTGACGAAGTGAATGCCCATGGCGCCCTTGGGGTAATCCATGTGGCCTTCCATCTTCATGCCGTCGTAGTGGACGCAGCCCACCGTCGACAGGTAAAGATCGCGCACGGCGACGTATGGGTCTTCATACTTGGAAAGCGCCTTGCGGATGGCGTCGATCTCGGCCGGCGTCGGGTCTTCGGCAAAGGCGGTGCCGGCACTCGCGCACATGCCGAGTGCCAATGCGGCAGCGAAGCCAAAACGGGCAAAACTGGAAATACTCATGGTGGATCCTTCCCGTGAATTTTCAACCGACGTCTTCAAAAGGGACATCGTGCTGAGCGCCAGTTTTTCACCAAAGGCGCACGACTGGCAAGGCTGATAAAAGGTAAGAAGTACTGTTACGGTCTCGATGCCGGGGAAGGAAATTGCGACTGAACCCTCAGGCCGAATTGGTCCGCGCAAAATCTGTTACGTCATTTGTGAGGTGGCTCACAGTATCATTGCATGACTGCTGGCAAGCTTACTCAAGTCGGACGGGATCCCCTGCTCAAAGCAACCGCTCCGTCTGACTTGAACCTCCGGCATTCCCGCCGTGCCGGGTTCATTGGCCCGGTATCCCAGTCGCCTTGGATACCGGGCGCTTTTTCGATTGCCGCCCTGACCTGCGCCTGAGAAAATTCCTCGAGAAGGAGCTTGATTCTGCAGAAGTGTAGCCTCGATTACATCCGGGCCAAGAGAGGCGATGGTAAGCGTGGTTTGAGCCTTAAAGCTCGATCAACTTAACCAACAGGAGGTTACCATGAACAAGCTCTATATTTCTCTTCTTGCCCTCGCAGCTCTCTCGAGTGCGGCGTATGCAAATGACCGCGGTTATGACGTGCGCGATTCGGATACCTGCATGGGCAAGTACTGCAACACTGTGACGAAGCCGTTCACCCCGGAAACCATGACGGAGGTTTCCCCGCTTGCCGTGGATGAGAACGATCTTCCATTCACCAGTTTCGAGCGTATGAAGAAGATCTCCGAAGAAAACGATCACGGCCGCCACTAGCGGTCCCGGCGGGATGGAATCATCCCGCCGAAAAGGACTCGCGCCAGCCACGCCAGATATAGCTCAGTGTCAATTTCCGGGATTTTGGCCTATATTTCAGCATTAGTGCAAATCGCGGCAGTTGCATAACCGGATCATTAGGGGGCAAGCTTTCGGCGACAAGGATTTGCTCCAACATATTGATCTGGCGCGGTTCCTTTTCGGCAAGGCTTTCCACCTTGAAGGGCAAGCGCACTATGGTAGTGAAGCAGAATGGATCTTCCTTGATGGCATCCAACCCGAAACCTGGATCAGCCGACAGAACAGTGCCGATGTCCCGGCTCTTCCGCGGCATTACGGATGCGGCGCGCCAGCTCATCCTGACTTCAGCCCTGCCGCTCAATCTCAAGAAGGGCCAGCGGCTCTTCGAACGGGGCGACCCGGGCGGGACCATGTATGTGGTGATGGAGGGCCGCATCGAGATTTCGATTGTTTCGGCAAACGGCCGCAAGATTTCGCTCAACCTGATCAGTGCCGGAAACTGCTTTGGCGAGGTCAATATGATCGACAACCGGGAGCGCACTGCCTCGGCCGTAGCGGTTGAGCCCACGGTGCTTCAGCCCATCGGACGAAGCACATTTTTTGCCGCGGCGCGGCTCTGCCCGGAACTGGCCATTACGATTGCAGAGATACTCTGCGAACGGGTGCGCTGGGTGAGCGACTCGGTGGAAGACTATGCGCTGCTCCCGCTGGATCGCAGGCTGGCTCGCCGCCTTCTTCTGCTGCACGACCAGTTTTCCGGTCCCGACGGCACAATTGAGATCGCGCAAAGCGATCTCGCCGATTTTGCCGGAGCAACGCGGGAGTCAACAAACAAGATACTTATGCACTGGAGGAGCTTGGAATTGATCGCCCTCAAGCGGCGTACCATCCATCTCATGGACAGGGCCGGCCTCGATGAGATCGCCAATGGAATTGGCTCCTCCTGAACAAGTCCCAGGCCGCTGCCGGCGCTACAAGCCAGCTTCTAGCGCGCGTCCCGGCGGGATGGAATCATCCCGCCGAAAAGGACAAGCACCTGATCAATATGTTGGAGCATGTTCCGACCGCCACACCCCGGTTCGGGCCTGGGGCAGGCTTTTGGCGGGACATGCTCTAGCGAAATTTACTCGAGAACACCGAAGTGGCAATGACATGCGGGTTACTTGCTGCGAGGCCATAGAGTGCAGATTGATACCTGCTGGATTTTCGCTCCTCTGCATCGGGCAGTTGTGAATCGGCGTTTACCGTGGGAATGGTTTTCAATTTAGCGATCTTGCGGAGCCACGGGCAATTGAAGCAACGTTGGAGCCATGGCCCTTTTGCTTCTTCGGCGGCTATTATAAGGGAAGCAGGGGCGGCAGTGGCCACATCAAGAGCTGCCGTTTCGGCAGTGGTGAGTAACTTGTTCACAGGTATCTCCCTGAATTGGCAGAGTTGAGATTACGGCTATGAACCGGGTTACCGGTGTCCCTTTGGATCTGATGTAATCCAGATCACATTTCCAAATTTGACGTCAGCTCTCCGGTGAAGGCAGGTTGCTCAGTGGTTGAACCAACATCATGACACGCCGGATTTTCATGTTAGAGCAGTATGGAGTCAGGCAGACCC
The DNA here is from genome assembly GCA_963810045.1 of uncultured Alphaproteobacteria bacterium. GTDB lineage: Bacteria > Pseudomonadota > Alphaproteobacteria > Rhizobiales > Aestuariivirgaceae > Aestuariivirga. The sequence continues at coordinate 9,636 of CAWELV010000017.1, forward strand.
AACAACGTCTCCCTCCCCCTTGTGGGGAGGGCCGGGGTGGGGGTCTGGTAGTCTAAAAAGGTGTTGTGAATACAATGGTAGGGGCCGGAGCGACCCCCACCCTTAATCCCTCCCCACAAGGGGGAGGGAAAAACGCATTTGATTCCATCAAGGATCATTTCGCTCTAGCAACCCTTGCATAAGGCAGTGAGGCCAAAAAGTGTTGAAAGCTTGCGCGCCGTTCACATTGGCGACACAATTTGCTCGTTTGTTCCGATTCATGGAGAGGAAAGTCTGGTTTTTCCGAGTCGCCAATGGTGAACCCCATTTCGAAGACAATGGGTTCTCATATTTTGAAGAACAAGCGACGGAAAAAGCTGCATTAGGCGGCTATGAACTCGTGACAGCACGGAATGTAAGCATTGATGGTTCGTGTGTAAGCGGCTGGATCATCAGAGGCGCCGTAGTGCTGAAAGCCTGCGCGGCCGTAGCTCCGGAAGCATCTGCGCTTCAAGCTCAAATGGGTTGATGCCGGTCTAATTCAGTTTAAGTCAACGATGGTGCAGGGCCTTGAAACTGTCGGCTATGTTTAAAAGACCGTCGGCAAAAACCTCGCGTATGACAGCCTGGTCGGTGCTTGATTTGCTTTCGAGATTGGCCAGGCGATTTTCCAGAAGACCTGCCGCTTCGCTGCTGCTTGCCAGGCATCTCGCTTCCAGCGCCTGGTTGGCCCGCTCCTGATTTGCGGCAGCGCCGCGCATCGCGGCCTCGAACTTGATCGCCAGGCCCTCCATTTTCCGGTTAATCTGCGTAGTCAACTCTTCGATTTTTGCATCGATGGCCATGAACATCTCTGACAGCATTTCCTGCTGGCCGGCGACGGACTTTTGCAGTTCCTTTTGAAAAATTTCAGCCTGCTGGCGGTTTTGATCCTGGCTTTCCAAGGAAGCGGAAACAAGCCCATCAGTAATATCGGAAAGCCTGTAATAATTACTCTCCAGTGCCTGAAGGGCATTCTGAACTTCTCGGTCGGATTCTTCGAGAATGTCGATCACTTCCTCAAACATCGCATCATGCAAACCGCGCGTCGGGCCCACAAGGAGCGTGCGAATGTCGGCCAGTGTTTTGACCGGGTCCGGATCGCCCGCCATTGCGGCTAAAACTTTCTTGCTTATTTTTCTGGAATTGTAGTCGATGACCGGCTGGACTGCGAATTGCACCACTTTTCCGCCAAACTGGCTCGCAGCACGGAGAAATGGCACGGACTGCACATGGGTGCCGGAAAGGCTCAGTTCGCCCAACTGCTGTTCATTGCCCTCAGTCAGGGTTGCAGGGAGCGCCTCATCAAATGCGTCCCGCTCATGCTTAACCGGTAGTTGATTCATCCCCGCACTCCTCACTAACTTGTTTCGCATCCCCGAGTTCTTTGGAATTTCGTAATAGTAACAGTTATTTACGTCCGCTCTCACAGCGAATCGGACACATATATGTGGCGGATGTGTGGCATAGTTAACGCCCGCCCTCTCATTGGCAAGCCAAGAGGTCCCCATCTTTCGATGACAGCGCTACACGCCGTTAGTGAAAGCGACAAACGGCCTTTGCCTGAAATGCATTCGATCAAGACACCTTATTCCCCTCCCCCTTGTGGGGAGGGGTTAGGGGTGGGGGTCGGTAGGTGCGTCAGTTAAGGGAGGAACGCTTTCAGTTCCTGTGAAGTCGGAGCGACCCCCACCCTTAGTCCCTCCCCACAAGGGGGAGGGAGAACTTGCCGCGGCACATGGTCAATTTACGGAACCAACTCCGGTGAGACTTAGTTGTGGGAATTGGGGAGCGAATCCGCGAGGCGATGGTGCATCTCAATTGGCCATGAACGCGGGGAGATTGGAAATGAAAAATCCTTGCGGGAGGCGTGGGGAACTTCCCAAAGCGTGGCGCATTCTACCTCCGGCAGAAGGGCGCTGAAAATAAAACCGAACTGTTTTCTCAATGAAGGAAGGGACATGCAATGAAAATCTCCAAGAACACCATTTGCATTTGGTACGACAAGGACGCGGAGGCTGCGGCCCGCTTCTATGCCAAGACATTCCCGGACAGCGCAGTGGGCGCCGTACACCGGGCACCGGGCGATTATCCCGCTGGCAAAAAGGGCGATGTGTTGACGGTTGATTTCACCGTCGCGGGCGTACCCTGCATCGGCCTCAACGGCGGGCCTGAGTTCAAGCAAACCGAAGCCTTCTCCTTCCAGATCGCAACCGACGACCAGGAAGAAACCGACCGCTACTGGAACGCCATCGTCGGCAACGGCGGGCAGGAGAGCGTGTGCGGCTGGTGCAAGGACAAATGGGGCCTCTCCTGGCAGATCACGCCGCGCGTTTTGACGGAAGCAATGGCGGCGGGCGGCGATGAAGCAAAGCGCGCTTTCGATGCGATGATGAAGATGAGGAAAATCGACGTTGCGGCGATCGAGGCGGCGCGGCGCGGCGATGGCAAACAGCGAGGCACGCAAGCTGCTTAAGATTGCCGCAACCTATCCTGCGGTACACCCTTGTCTACCAAGGCATGAGCAACTGGCTAAAATTTGAGCCAATTTCGTAGAGCTCCTGCAGGATTTGCTGGCTAAAGATAAAGCAGAGGTGGCTAAAAGTGTCGAGAGTACTGACCCGGAGATCGACTTTGGGCCTGATGGCGGGGGCCGCTCTGGCCATGCCTTACATAAGCCGGGCGCACGCCCAGGACGAAGCAGTCCTCAACGTCTTTAACTGGACCGATTATATCGGCGAGACGACCATTGAGGACTTTCAATCGGCCACGGGCATTCAGGTCACTTATGATCTGTATGACTCAACCGAAGCCATGGAAGCCAAGATGCTGGCCGGCAGTTCCGGTTTCGATGTCGTGCTCCAGGCCGGGTCTACCCTTGAGCGTTTAACCGAAGCGAAAGTCTATCAGCCCCTCGACCGCTCAAAGTTGACCAACTGGGGCAATCTTGATCCGGTGAGCCTGAAGACCATTGAGGGCTGGGACCCCGGCAACGTCTACGGTGTTCCCTACATGTGGGGCACGGTGGGAATGACTTTTAACGTGGACATGGTCAAGGAACGCATCCCCAATGCGGATTTGACCACTCTCGACATTCTCTTCAAGCCGGAAAATGCCGCCAAGCTTGCCGACTGCGGCATTTCCATTCTGGAAAGCCCAGGCGACGTGATCCCCATGGCGCTGGCCTATCTGGGGCTTGATCCAAACACGACGGATCCGAAGGATTTTGATGCGGTGGTCAAGGCCTTTGCCCCCATCCGCCAGCACATCCGAGCTTTCGATGGCTCCAACTATTTGAATGCCATTTCCAACAAGGGGTTGTGCATGATCAACACCTGGTCAGGCGACTATGCGACAGCAAAGGCCCGAGCAAGCGAGGCAGGCATTGACCTCAATCTCGCCTATCATGTGCCCAAGCGGGGTGCCCCGTATGGCTTGATATCTGGTGCATTCCGGCCGATGCCAAGCATGTCGACAACGCCCACAAGTTCATCAACTACATGCTGGAACCCGAGGTCATCGCGAAATGCACGAACTATACCAATTATGCAAATGCGAACTTGCGGCCGACAAGTTTGTCGACCCGGCCATTCTCGCTGACCCTGCGGTTTACCCCAATGATGAACTGAAGAAGCGCTTGTGGACGCAGAAATCGGTGAGCTCAGATGTGCAACGGGCCCGAACCAGTGCCTGGAGCACCATCAAGACAAGCGACCCACTATGATTGCGGACAACCTCCACCCCGGGACGGTTTGCACTGATCCAAAAAATAGTCGTCATTCCGGCGCACGCCGGAATCTTCGCAATGTCAACGCGCTGAATCAAGTTTTTGTCATCCTGCGGACGTTCCAGTTCCGTCATTCCCGCGATGCGGTGACGCACGGAATGATCCGCTTTGCGGAGAGACGACTTCGATCCGATCTAAAATTCTGACAAGTAAAGGTGGATCACGCATCGCCGATTAACTATAGCTATCTGTTGGTGAAAGCAATCCGCAGGGGATTGCAACAGCCCTTGTAGAGCCTTTCCACACCGTCCTGGCGAATGACAATATAGGCGGAGCCCCAGCTTACAGTTGCGTTGCCCGCCCCATGGCAGATTTCATCGCTGTAAACAAAGGTCATCGCGGCTTCAGGAGCGGAACCGGTGACAAGCACGGAGCCCGGAGAGACGCCCGATTGCACGGATTGAACCGCAAACTCGTGCTTTCCCGGAAACAGCGACATGCGGACGGAATGATCGTCCCACCGCAGGCCCCACGGCGGCGAGGAAGCGCCGCAATATCCCGCGGCGGGAAGGTCGGTCTTTGCAAGCGTCATTGGCAAGGCCCGCCAGAGGTGGCGGGCTGCGACCCAGCCTTCGACCTGGTTTTGCCGGATCCGCTGCCACGTGAGATAACTGCCCTGGTCACGCGTGCCATCGGAAAAGACGACCTCGTCATTGTTAAGCGTACCCATGAGCATTGAACTGTGAGATGGCTTTGCCCTGAGTTGAACAGCTTCGCCCGTGCCAAAATCCACAACACGGTAATAGCCAGCAGGAACATCGCAGGAAGCCGCATGGCCGGGTGTTGACCAGAGCAAGGCGTTCAGAAAAGCGAGGCAAAGTGAAAACCGGGTTAAAGACACATGCATGTGACACTCCCCTGTTGGGAATGATCCTACAGCAAAACGCGATTGCTTTCAACACGGAGCCTGATCAGTTTCAATTGGACCTAGTCCTCTCCGCCGTCATTCCGGCGCACGCCGGAATCTGGGAACAGTTTCTATCCTGGAACGAGATTCCGGCGAGTGCCGCTATTATGCACACATCTTTCACCATTCAATTCATGATAAAACGTATTCATAATCCCAAATGGGAAGCGTGCGCCGGAATGACGATTATTTTTTGGATTCAATGTAAACTGATAGGCGCTAAGGGTCTTGTTTCAGTCCGCGAGCCACGACCTTCAATGAGCCATCCGGCAATGGCCGTTGCAGTTTCAAGGCTTCCTCGATCGGGGCCGTCATCCAGGTTTCGACTTCTTCGGGCGTGGTGAGAATGACGGGCATGGCCTTTGGGTGAATGGCGCCCACTTCCCTGTTGGGCTCCGTCGTGAGGAAGGCGAACAGGTCGTTTGTTGTTTCGCCCTCCTTGACCTTGCGCACGGATTTCCATTGCGGCGTCCAGATGCCGGCGAAGAACGCTAGCGGGCGCTCGTCGCTGAATGCAAACCACACGGGCGGGCGCGAGCCATCGGCCAGCACTTCGTTTTCCGAAAAACTGTTGAACGGCACAAGGCAGCGGCTTTCAACGCCGAGCCAGCGCCGCCAATGAGGCGACTTCACATTTCGGACATTGGTTATCCCGCCGTCAGAGTTTCGGCCTTTGAGCGCAAATATGGGGGAGGGCATGCCCCAGCGCGCCGTGGCCAGCTCACGGGTGCCCTGGTTGTTGCGCGCGATGGGCGCCACATAGTCTGGAAAGACGCCGGGCAACGGCGGCTGGTTGCCTGTTATGTCCCGCAGGGCGCGCGCCAGTTCCCGCACATAGCTTTGGCTTGAGGTGATCGAATAGAGATTGCACATGAGTTTTTACGCGATGCCCTCTAGGGCGATAAGTCGTGACGTTGCACATTTTTCGCGAACTGCCTTGAGACGGATATACTCCGGCGAGTTGTACCATGCTCTGAGCGACGCCATATCGGGGAACTCAACAATAACAAGCCTGTGGGGATCCCAATCCCCTTCAAGGACTTCGGTCAAGCCACCACGAGCCAAATAGCGGCCGCCAAATGGCTTCTCAGAGGCGGGCACGTCTCGCCGATATTCTTCAAAAGCATCGGCATCGGCAATGTCTACGTCAGCAATCAGATAAGCAGCCATCGTGCACTTCCTCGGCAAAGTTCTCGTGGTCATAGAACGACAGCTCGTTCACGTCGAGAGGGCGCGACATGATCGGGAAATCAGCCTACGACATTAGCCCGGCGATGGCCCAACTAGAAGATGCTGCGGGAGTTCCGCATCATCCCACCACTTGCCCTGATTTTTACGCGCATCGCGGAAGGCAAAGTAGATTTCATCGATAAAATCCTGATAGCGGTTTCCGCGCTGCCCCAGCACATAGAAAACACTGGGCCACAAATCGTCACTCATGGTCAAAGGGGTTTTCCGGCTGATCCAGTTGAATATGAGATCGGGACTGATCTCCATTTCGCGTCCGAGCGGCACAATCCAGTCCCGGCCATAGAGAAGATCACCCGTGCGGGTCAAAAATTCGATTGCCTTGTCATTTTCGGTCATTGGGGTGTCACCTTCTTTGAGCGTTTCACGTTGGCGTTCTGGTCAAACCAGACCGTAATGCGCCGTGACCAGCAGTGCGGGCATTTCAAACGGGACCAAAGGTCTTGCAGGGGAAAGCCCTCCCCACGCGTCCAGACCAGCGTTTCCAAATCCAGTTCCGCCCGCTCATGGCATTCAGGCATCCGTTTCATGCCGCGCATTTTGCCATGGGAGCAGCGGGCATTGACGCGCCAGCCGGCCTCGTAGGCCTGGCCCAGGGTCACTATGGGCTTCTTTTCCTCCATAGAACAAAACTAGAACGAATTGGTTTTGGGAGTCAAGTAGGCTAGATATCTGGGGCAGGGATATTTGGAGTACTCGCCAGTTTCGTTTCGCAATAGCGCAGTGCCGTTGAATGTATTGTAGTCACTAAGCGATGTGAATCCTGGCCTTGGGGTCGCCGCCCGCAAATGGTAAAAGCGTTGAGTACTTTCTTTACGATGTCGATTTCTAGCTCTGATCGCTTTGATACCTCCTCTGCTGAAAACGTGAAACCAGGCAGCATTGTCCAGGATTTACGACGCTATTGATTGGAGTGCTCTTTGTGTTGCACGAACAGTTTTAGTCTGATTCCGAGACAGCTGTGACAACCTTGATTGCATCGTTGATCTTAAATCCCATGTTGCCAAGTAGCCAGACATCATCGGAAACGTATTTCTTCGCAGCCAAGTGTCAGATCGGAACCGGTCGCGAGCTTCACCACCGTAAAAAATTGGCTCGCGCAAGGCCGCTCCCGATATATCCGGGCTTGTCCAGGTTCTGGCAAATTCGATCCGAGCCTAACATTCCCATAAACATTGTTGTGCTCATGGAGTTCGTCATTGTTGGACAGAACCTCTGTTCGAAACATGTAGTTTTCGAGCTCGCTTAGGCCAGGCTAAAATCTATTGGCTTTCTGATCATCAAGCCGATTAGCGTTGCGATTTCGGTCCGGATTAATCTTGTCCGCGAGAACAAGTGATCCATGTCTTTTGCTTAATCTCCTGTTGAAAACGCACAAAATTGTCCCGAAAACTCAGCAAAGAGAGCGCGTGTACGTATCCAGGTGAGCCGCACAGGCTCAGCAAATTGCAAAATTTCCTCTTCGCGTCGCACGATAAACACCTCCATACGAACGGATTTAAATGCCGCGAGTTGCACACTGGCAGTCATGAGCGTTCAAGCTCTACTTAACTCTCGTTGAGCCAGCAGCGCCAGTGTAGGTTGCGGTACATTGAATCGCTTCCGCTTCGCGCCGCCACACGCTTGAACTAATTCCGCCGTGTTTGCGCGAGCATGGGGGAGGGTGGTCAGATCACTTTCTACTTTCCCAAATTCGGTGTGCATCAGCATCATTCGTGCGATTTCGCTCACGATCTCGGCTCTGTTGCCGCAAACAGAAAGCTATTGATGCTTTTCTCTTTGGCTTCACGAAAAGGATTGTTCTTGGCGAGCTTGGCATCCATCTCCGGGTCCGGCTTCCAAGGCACATTCAACAGACTCTCAGTTAATCTGGATATATTCGGCGTCCTTTGATATTAAGATCCCAACACCTTTCGAAGCTTTCGCGTCATACATCGCTGCATAGGTAAGGTTGCTGAGACCTGCGACCCGCGCCTTTTCGCCGTCAGGACCTATTGCTTGGATTTCCGGATCGAGTGGGGCGATCATAAAAGTGCAACCGGTAGCTGGAAAGGTCATTCCGAAGGGCAAGGTGAACTTCCTTGCCTGAACGGCCTCAAGCGACTTCATGAAGCGTACTTTCACCTCCCGCCAGACTGAGCGCGGAACGCGCGCAAATTCCAACATGATGTTGTAATAGTCGTAGGGTCGCTCTGACCGATTGATATGGTCGGGCAGATTGCCAATCAATCCTGACAGGTCAAAGTCCTCTAAGTGTTGCAAAAACGATGCAAACTCTCATGTGATTTAGCGGTTGGAAGTTCTTTCTCTTCCAGGAATGCGCCCATGATATCCGATTCATTGACAACGCTACCTGCCTCTCCGAGCTTCTGAGAAACTCTTTCGCGGTAAGCGAAATAGCGCCTTATGTCTTCAGGCGCGGCGAATACTCGAGGATCCAGAGGTAGTCATGAGCCGTAGGACGTGGATGAACCCTGCTGAACGGCAAACGTGGTAGCGTGTCTGCCAACAGTTTTCGGGCAGGGCTCGCCCACCAAGGAAGACCACGATCTTTGTGATCTCGCTGAGATCGGCGCACCGGATATCGAAAGTGTGGCCCCGTTCATTCGTGATGCGGATTTGACATGTTCGTCGAGGAATTGAAGGGTGTCACGTACCTGGCTGGTCGCCTTGTTTAGGACCTTCTTCTGGAACCAGTCTTTCAGTCTCGGGGTCATTGGTCTCGTTAACTCGTTGTTTCAATTCAAAGCTCAAGCATAGTCGCCGAACCACACTAGATTATCTGCTAGCTCAAGCTCCTTGCCCGGCTGTGGCGCAAACTTGTTCTGGGCGAAGGTGAACTCCTTCCAAAACGCCAGACTGTTGAGGTGGGCAATATATTCTTCAAGTGTCATCTGTTGCTCCCTCTACAGGGGCAATACCCGCTGCGTCTTTCTTTTTCCGCGAACGCTTTTCCGAAAAGTGTGACAACTTTGCGCGCTTTATGCCTAACCAACAACCGCCTTTTACCAGCATATGCTGGCTTGAAGCCAGTGCGGGGTCAGCGGGGCCGCCATGAGCTGACGGCCCCAACCATAATCATCCGTAGACGGAGGAAAAGGCTTCCCGCCTCAGTTCTCTTCGTGCTCGTAATTGCGCTGCGACATCATCGGCGGCTCGACGGGGCGGAGCGACCGGGCGGCGTTCGCCGCCGAATACGGGGGCGCGCGGGGCCTGGCGGATCGGAATGGGGGCGCGGGGCGGTTCGCGCATCTCTTCGATGCTGGAATTGAGGCTGATGCCGCTTTCAATGACGAGGTCCTGCCCGCCGCCGATCAAAATGAGATGCTCGGTTTCGTCGCGGCGCACCAGAACCAGGCGCCTGCGTCTTGTCGATCTCGTGATATTCGCTGATGCCCAGCCTTTGGCCCTTGCGCCCCATCACCGGCCCGCTCAGGAGCTTGTAAACCAGCAGGCCCACCAGCAAAACTGCCAGGGCAATGCCAGCGGTAATGATGTAATCCATATAGGGGGCAAGCAATTCCATGGGCCGTCTCCTTAAAAAACTCACGCGGGTGGTGGCATCATATCATAAATTTTGCTGGAGTGGAGAGGAATCCGAAATTTGGGGAATCGTCTATACTCAAATGATTCGGGGATGGGAGCTAAATGGCGGAGCGCGGTGGAAATGAGGTGGCCGGCATGGCTTCGGCTTCTGGCCGGATTTCCGTTGCGCTGTCCCTTTCGCTCGCCGCACTCCTGGCAGTGGCGGTGGGTGCCGGCGTCTGGCAGCTGCAGGATGCGGTTTCGCGCGGCCTTCTCATCACCGGCGCGGTGCTTGCCCTTGTCGGGCTGTTCGCGCTCTTTGCTTTCATGGGCGGCCTCATCCGCTTTGACCGGCAGAACCAGACGCGGGCTTTTTTCGATGGCCTCACCGATGCCATAGGCGATGCCTGCGTGGTGACGGACGGCAAGTCGCGCGCGGTTTACGGCAATGCGCCCTTCCTGCAATTGGCTTCGAAAGCGGGGGTGAACCGGCTGGTGGGATTTGATCTGCTCTATGCGGGGCAGGCGGCCTTCGTGGAGCCCATCTATCAGCTGGCGCAGGCGGCCCTTGAGGGCAAGACGGACTCGCGGGAAATCCGCCTTCCCGCCGGGTCCACGGCGGCAGGGGCCAGTCCCGATGCGCCGAAGTGGCTGAAGATCAGCGTGGCGCCGCTTTCCGGCCAGGCCAAGCGCAATTTTGTGTTGTGGCGGCTGCAGGATGTGAGCGTGGACCGGGCCCGGCAGGAGAAGGCCTTTGGCCGCCTGCAGTTCATCATCACTTATCTCGACCATGCGCCGGCCGGATTCTTTTCATCGCTGCCCAACCAGAAGATCGATTATCTCAACGCCACGCTGGCGGAATGGCTGGGGCTTGGATATCGCCGAAAGCCAGAATGGCGGGCTGCAGCTCAGCGATGTTCTGGGCGAGACCGGGGCCAGGCTGCTCACGGCAATCGAGCCTCTGGCCGGCGGCGGGCGCACGGAGCTGTTCAGCCTCGATCTCAAGACGCGGAAAGGTGCGGCACTGCCGGTTGAGGTCATTCACCGGGTGGATTTCGATGCCCAGGCGAAGGCGCTGCCGGCCCGCACGCTGATTGTGCCGCGCCGCGAGGAGAAGGATAATGAAGACAGGGAAGCCCTGTCGCGGATTGCCGGCGTTGCCCCCATCGGCATTGCGGAAATCGACAACCAGGGGATCATCCAGTCGGCGAATCCGGTTTTCCTTTCGTATTCGGCGCGCGCCAAGCGCGGCGCCAGCTTTGCCTCCATGGTGGTTGAAAGCGACCGGGCCGACCTGCGCCGCGGCCTGGACAAGTTTCAAAGCAAGCAGGAGCCCATGGTTGTGGTTGATGCCACCATCATGGACGAGAAGCCCCGCCTGGTTCAGTTCTCCTTTGCCCGGCTGCAGGGCATGGGAAAGAACCTGACGGTTTTTGCCGTCGACAAGACCGAGAGCAAGACGCTGGAAGTGCAACTGGCGCAGAGCCAGAAAATGCAGGCGGTCGGCCAATTGGCCAGCGGCATCGCCCATGACTTCAACAATGTGCTGACGCCCATCATCGGCTTTGCCGATCTGCTGCTGGCCAAGATGCGGCCAACCGATCCGGCCTTTGCCGATATCATGAGCATCAAGCAGAATGCCAACCGCGCGGCCAATCTGGTGCGGCAATTGCTGGCCTTTTCGCGCAAGCAGACCCTGCAGCCCAAGGTGCATTCGCTCACCGACGCCATGTCGGACCTCGACAATCTTCTGGGCCGGGTTCTGGGCGAGAAGATTGAACTCAAGATCAGCCACAGCCGCGACCTGGGCCTGGTGCTGGTTGACGTGCACCAGTTCGAGCAGGTGATCATCAATCTGGCGGTCAATGCCAGGGATGCCATGCCGCGGGGCGGCACCCTGTCGGTGAAGACGAAGAATATCAGTGTGGAAGAATCGAAGGACATCATCCGTGACCCCATGCCGGCGGGCGAATATGTGCTGTGCGAAGTGAGCGATACGGGCTCGGGCATTGCGCCCGAGATCGTCGAGAAGATCTGGGAGCCGTTTTTCTCCACCAAGGAAGTGGGCAAGGGCACGGGGCTTGGCCTCTCAACCGTCTACGGCATCGTGAAACAGACCGGCGGCTTCATTTTCTGCGACAGCGTGGTGGGCAAGGGCACAACCTTCAGCATCTATCTGCCGCGCCATTATCCGACGGACATCGAGATTGCCGCGGCCGCAGCCAAGGAGGAAGTGAAGGCGAAGCGCTCCGACTTCACCGGCAAGGGGCGCATTCTTCTGGTCGAGGATGAGGATGCGGTGCGGGCCTTTGCCATTCGCGCGCTTACCTCGCGCGGCTATACGGTGGTGGAGGCGGATTCCGGCGAAAGCGCCCTGGATGTCATGGAAGCACAGACGGAACCGTTTGACCTCATCCTTTCCGACGTGGTCATGCCGGAAATGGATGGGCCGACAATGCTGCGCGAATTGCGCAAGCGCGGGGTAAAAACCAAAGTGGTTTTCGTATCGGGCTATGCCGAGGATGCGTTTGAGAAAAATCTTGAAGGGCAAACGGATTTTGCTTTCCTGCCCAAGCCATTTTCGCTGAAGCAGCTGGTTGAGAAGGTCAAGGAAGTGATGGGATGAGCCCGGAAATGGACACTGGAGGGGCTGGCCCGCGATTTGCGCGACGGCAAGGTTACTTCGCGCGAGCTGGTGGAGCAGGGGCTGGCGAAAATTTCCGATCCGGCAGGAGAAGGGGCCCGGGCTTTCATCAAGGTCGATGCGGAAGGGGCGCGCGCCGCGGCAGACTATCAAGACCAGCTGCGGCGGCAGCAATCGCCAGCCATCACCATTCGCAGGCATTCCCATTTCGGTGAAAGACCTTTTTGATCTGGCGGGCGAGATCACCACGGCGGGCTCCAAGGTATTGAAGGATGCAGCGCCGGCGCTTGTGGATGCGCCAGCCATTGCCGCCTTGAAATCGGCTGGCATGGTTGTGCTGGGCCGGACCAACATGACGGAGTTTGCCTATTCGGGCGTGGGGCTGAACCCGCATTACGGAACGCCGCGTTCGGCGTTTGACCGGAAGACCGGGCGCATTCCCGGTGGCTCATCATCGGGTGCCGCCGTTGCCATTGCGGACGGGATGTGTGCCTTGAGCATCGGCACGGATACGGGTGGATCGTGCCGCATTCCTGCGGCCTATAACGGCATCACTGGCTACAAGCCCAGCACGGGCCGGGTGAGCACGCGCGGGGCCTATCCGCTTTCGCCACGGTTTGACTCAGTCGGGCCGCTGGGAAATTCGGTGGCCTGCTGTGCGGCCGCTGATGCGTTGATGGCGGGTGACTGGCCGGGGAAGATTGCGGCGCGCGAAGTTTCGTCCCTGCGGATTGGCGTTTTGAAAACCGCGGTGCTTGAGGGCTTGGATGCGGACGTGGCGGAGGCTTACGAGCGTGCGCTGGCACGGCTTTCGAAAGCCGGCGCCGCATTGGTTGATTTTGCATTCAAAGAGTTGCTGGAGATGCCGAGCCTTACGATCAAGGGCGGCATTGTGGCGGCGGAAGCCTATGCCCAGCATCGCGATCTCATTGGCGAAGCGCGGCGCTGACTATGACCCCCGGGTTCGCATGCGCCTGGAAGCGGCGGGCGGCATCAGCGCTGCCGACTATCTTTCAATCGTGAAACGGCGGGACGAGATGATCGGACGCTTCAGCGCCGCTACCCAGGGTTTTTCTGCCATTGCTCTGCCCACGGTCGTGATTGTTCCGCCGGCCATAGCGGCCCTTGCGAGCTGATCAGGACTATCTCCGCTATAATTCGCATGAGCCTGCGCAATACCTATGTGGGAAATTTCCTGGATTGCTGTGCCATTTCAATTCCGGTGAATGAGCCGGGTGCGGCTCCCGTTGGCCTTATGCTGATGGGCGCCTGGGGGCAGGACCAGAACCTGTTTTCCGTGGGTCAGGCGGTCGAGAACCTGCTCCAATAATTTATTTCTCATGCTTAGCAAATACCCCCTTGCTTTTGGAACAAAAATGGAACATAACATCAACATCGCTGGTACAAAGGAAGTGATTGCACCGAGCGAGGCATCTGACTTAAGGAGTACAAGGCGATGGGGCAAACGAATCTTCGGGTAGTCGAGAATACTTCAATGGACAAGAACAAGGCGCTGGATGCGGCGCTAAGCCAGATTGAACGGGCTTTCGGCAAGGGTTCAATCATGAAGCTGGGGTCCAATCCGGTTGTTGAAATTGAAGCAATTTCGACGGGCTCCCTTGGTCTCGACATTGCCTTGGGAATTGGCGGCCTGCCGCGCGGGCGGGTGATTGAAATTTATGGCCCGGAGTCCTCGGGCAAAACCACGCTGGCGCTGCAAACCATTGCGGAATCGCAGAAGCGCGGCGGCATCTGCGCCTTCATTGATGCCGAGCATGCGATGGATCCCGGCTATGCCAAAAAGCTTGGCGTGAATATCGAGGATCTCCTGATTTCTCAGCCCGACACGGGCGAGCAGGCGCTTGAAATCGCCGATACGCTGGTGCGCTCCGGCGCCATTGAAATCCTGGTGATTGATTCCGTGGCGGCACTGACGCCCAAGGCCGAGCTTGAAGGCGAAATGGGCGATTCACTGCCCGGCCTGCAGGCCCGCCTGATGAGCCAGGCGCTGCGCAAACTGACGGCGTCGATTTCGAAATCAAACTGCATGGTCATTTTCATCAACCAGATCCGCATGAAGATCGGCGTGATGTTCGGCAGCCCGGAAACCACGACCGGCGGCAATGCCCTCAAATTCTACGCCTCGGTGCGCCTCGATATCCGCCGGATCGGCGCCATCAAGGACCGCGAAGAGGTGGTTGGCAACCAGACCCGGGTGAAGGTGGTCAAGAACAAGGTGGCGCCGCCCTTCAAGCTGGTTGAATTCGACATCATGTACGGCGAAGGCATTTCCAAGGTTGGCGAATTGGTCGACCTCGGCGTCACCGCCGGCGTGGTTGAAAAGTCCGGCTCCTGGTACTCCTATAACGGCGAGCGGATCGGGCAGGGCCGGGACAAGGCCAAGGAGTTCCTCAAGCTCAATGGCGACATGGCCAATGCCATCGAGGCGGCCATCCGCGCCAATGCGGGGCTGATTGCCGCCAAGATCACGGTGGCGCCTACGGCCGACGAGTCCGACGACTAGGTTTCAATCTTCATGAATTCCTGCCGCCTTAGTTGGGGGCGGCAGGTATGTTGGTGTGTCCCCCACACCGCAGGCAAAGCGCCCTCCGTGCCCCCCGGAGGGCGCTGTTCTGTCTTTGCGGGAGAGACTAACCATGCGTCTTCGGAAATTCTGGACAGGACGGGCCATCGCATCTTAAAGAGCATCCACTTGCACCTTACGCCAGACCTTTGGATATTCAATGACCAGCCTTGCCCAGATACGTTCGACATTCCTTGATTTCTTCAATGCGCGCGGCCATGAAATCGTGGCGTCCTCTTCGCTTGTGCCGCGCAATGATCCCACCCTGATGTTCGCCAATTCAGGCATGGTGCAATTCAAGAATGTGTTCACCGGAGCCGAGCGCCGGCCCTACAGCCGGGCCACCACGGCGCAGAAATGCGTGCGCGCCGGCGGCAAGCATAATGACCTCGACAATGTGGGCTATACGGCGCGCCACCATACGTTCTTTGAAATGCTCGGGAATTTCTCCTTCGGCGACTATTTCAAGCCTGATGCCATCGAATGGGCCTGGACGCTGGTCACCAAGGAATATGGCCTGCCGGCGGAGAAGCTGACGGTCACGGTTTTCTCGGAAGATGACGAGGCCTTTGGCCTGTGGAAGAAAATCGCCGGCCTGCCCGACAGCCGCATCATCCGCATTCCGACCTCGGACAATTTCTGGTCCATGGGCGACACGGGCCCCTGCGGCCCGTGCTCGGAAATTTTCTATGACCATGGCGACAGGATTCCAGGCGGGCCTCCGGGCAGCGCCGAGGCGGATGGCGACCGCTTCATTGAAATCTGGAACCTGGTGTTCATGCAATATGAGCAGGTGAGCAAGCAGGAGCGCATCAGCCTGCCCAAGCCTTCCATTGACACGGGCATGGGGCTGGAAAGAATTGCCGCCGTTCTGCAGGGCACCCACGACAATTATGAAACGGATCTGTTCCGCACCATTATCGCGGCCATCGTGGATCGGACTGGCGTTCCGGCCGAGGGAAAGAACAAGGCCTCGAACCGGGTGATTGCCGATCATTTGCGCGCCTCATCATTCCTGATTGCCGACGGGGTTCTGCCGTCCAACGAAGGGCGCGGCTACGTGCTGCGGCGGATCATGCGGCGCGCCATGCGCCACGCGGAGCTTCTGGGCCAGCGGGAGCCCCTGATGTGGAAGCTGGTTCCCACGCTGGTGCGTGAAATGGGGGCGGCCTATCCGGAACTGCAACGCACCCAAGACCTCATCACCGAGACGCTGCGCCTCGAAGAAACGCGCTTCCGCAAAACCCTGGAACGGGGCCTGCGCATTCTTGACGAGGAGTCCGCAGGGACTGAAGAGCGGCGATGTGTTTGCCGGCGATACGGCCTTCAAGCTTTATGACACCTATGGCTTTCCGCTTGATCTTACGCAGGACGCATTGCGCGCGCGCGGCGTAGTGGTCGACACCGATGCCTTTGCAAAGGCGATGGACGTGCAGAAGACCGAAGCGCGCCGCGCCTGGAAGGGCACGGGAGACAGCAAGGCCGACGCAATCTGGTTTGAAGTCCGCGACGCCGTGGGAGCGAGCGAATTTTTGGGCTATGAAACCGAAAAGGCCGAGGGCGTGATCACGGCCATGGTGGCCGATGGCAAGCAGGTAAAGTCGCTGAAGGCCGGCGACAACGCCGCAATCGTCACCAACCAGACGACGTTTTATGCGGAATCCGGCGGCCAGACCGGTGATCATGGCGTCATCAGGTCGGCCAGCGGCGGGGTGTTCGGCGTGACGGGAACGGAAAAGCGCGTGGGCGACGTGATCATTCATTTGGGGCAGGTTAAATCCGGCACGCTGGCGCAAGGCGAGGCGGTGGAACTCATTGTCGATCATGCGCGCCGTTCCGGCAACCGGCAGCATCACTCGGCCACGCACCTGTTGCACGAGGCGCTGCGCAAGACCCTGGGCGGCCACGTGGCGCAGAAGGGCTCGCTGGTTGAGCCCAATCGCCTGCGGTTTGACTTTTCCCATAACAAGGGGCTGACGGCTTCCGAGCTTGCTGCTGTCGAGACGATGGCCAATGACGTTGTCCTGCAGAACGATCCGGTCAACACACGCCTGATGTCGGTTGATGCGGCGGTTGCCGAAGGCGCCATGGCGCTGTTTGGCGAAAAATATGGCGACGAAGTGCGCGTCGTTTCCATGGGGCGCAATCCGGAAGACTCCAGCCGGCCGATCTATTCGCTGGAACTGTGCGGCGGCACGCATGTATCGCGCACCGGCGATATCGGCCTCATCAAAATTCTGGCCGAAAGCGGTTCGGCTGCTGGTGTCAGGCGGCTTGAGGCTCTGGCCGGTCCGGCGGCGCGCGACTATCTTGAGCAGCAGGACAAGCGCGTTGCCGCCGCTGCGGCCCTTCTCAAGACCTCGCCCGCGGAACTGGTGAGCCGCCTTGAGAGCCTGGTGGATGAGCGCAAGAAGCTGGAGCGCGAACTGGCAGAGGCCAAGAAGGCCCTTGCCCTTGGCGGGGGAGCAAAGGCTGGCGACAGCGACGTTGAGACCATCAATGGCACCAAATTCATGAAGCGCATTCTGGGCGACATGGACTCCAAGGACATGAAAGGCCTGGTTGATGACGGCAAGGCCAAGCTTGGCTCAGGCGTAGTGGCGCTGCTCAGCACAAACAGTGAGGGCAGGGCCAGCCTTTACGTGGGTGTGACCGCTGACCTTACGGCAAAGCTAAGTGCTGTTGACCTGGTGCGGGCGGGCGCTGCCGTGCTCGGCGGCAAAGGCGGCGGCGGAAGGCCTGACCTGGCACAAGCCGGCGGGCCTGATGCCGGGAAAGCGGATGAAGCGCTTGCGGCGGTGGGAGCACTCCTGCGGTAGAGCGAAATGACTCTTGGCGGAATCACCTTTGTTTTCCCTCCCCCTTGTGGGGAGGGATTAAGGGTGGGGGTCGCTCCGGCCAAACAGGAATTGAATGAATTCTTCCCTTAACTGAAGTACCAACCGACCCCCACCCCTAACCCCTCCCCACAAGGGGGAGGGGAAAAATTCATTTCACCAGCAGCACGAATGGCTCTTCCGTGGCGCGCTTGACCAGAAAGTCATACATGGACTCCCTCACCGCTTGTGCGGGAGGGAGAATTAATGTTAGTTCTGTCTGACTTCATTCTGATCCAGCTACGGCCAATGATCCGTATCGTGATCGGGATGCTGCCGGCTTTTCAGCCTGGCGAGGTCCTGCGGCGTGCGCGTTTCGGCGGTGGTTTGTTCGGGCAGGAGATGCATGTCGTTGAACCATGAAACCCGGGCTTCCACGCCCACTTGCTCGGTGAGGGGACCGACGCGGGAAGGCTCATCGAAAGCCCCGATGGCAAGTTCGAAATTATCGTCACCGTCCTCGCGCATATAGAGAGGCGTTCCGCAATTGGCGCAGAAGCCCCGCTCAACAATGGCCGATGAGCGGAACCCAGCGGGTTGCCCCCGTGTCCAGGACAGGTTTTCAGCGGATACGGAAACCAGCGCCGCACCCCAGGAGCCGAAGGCCTTTTGGCACATGCGGCAGTGGCAAATTCCGGCTTTTCCGAGGGGACCGGTGACGCGAAAGCGGATCGCTCCGCATTGGCAGCCGCCCGAAAAATGGCCCGGGATATTCCGTTCTTTCGCGCCGGATTTGGGAATTTCAACCATTTGTTTACCATAATTGGGGCAGCGTGGCTTTTCAATGCTTTGAGAGGCGTGCGGGGAGCAACAGAGTTGGGGAAGGCAACACTACAAAATGGCCAGAACTCATGGCCCAGGATGCAATTTGTCTATTTCCTGATTGCCGCCTTCAATCTCGTGGCCATTTTCTGCGGCCTGTACCTGAGTCATCTGGTGATCGGCGTTTACCAGGCGAATGTCAGTGAATCAGCCTTTTTTGACCGCCAACTGGCCTCTTCATGGATCATCGCCGATTCAGCCGCCGATGCGCAATCGGAATATGTCAAAGTGCTCAGCACGAAAGCGCCGGCGCAGGCGCAATCCATGTTCAAGTCCAAGACCTATCGAGTTCCGCCAGGAGATAAACCGCCTGCGCGCGCAGCTTCCGCTGCATACGGATGAAAAACCGGCAAACAAGGCGCTGGCGCTGTTACGGCGCATGGACACCGCCATGACGGAATTAGAAAAGCATGCGGAAAGAATAAATCTGCTTGTAGACGCCGGCGATAACGAGGCGGCCCAGCGGCCGTCTCCCGCATCGTCGAACGCTACGCCTCGCTCAGATTCAGCATCAAAGACCTCAACCAGCTGATTGGGCGGATGAAACTGAACGCGGTTGAAGAGGCCAACAGAACCGTCACCAAGCTGAGAAACTATGAATTCTTCGTTGGGGTATTAATGGCATTTGTCATTTGCGCCGTTGCTTTTTACGGGCAGTTCATGGGGCGATTGCTCAAGCGGAAGTTCGTTGAGCTTGAGAAAGCGCATGCCGAACTTGCCTCGTCACACGAACAGGCACTCACGTTTTCGCACGAGATCCAGAACGTCAACAGCGAGATGGGCACGCTCAACCGGCAGCTCACCGACAATATCACCAAGCTGCGGGAAGCCCAGGACGAGGCGCTGCGCAAGGGCAAGATGGCGCAGCTCGGCAATTTGACGGCGACTGTTGCCCATGAGCTTCGAAATCCCCTCAGCACGGTGCGAACCTCGACATATCTTCTGGCGCGCAAAATCAAGGACAAGGGCCTGGGCGTTGAGCCGCAACTGCAGCGCATCAACAATGGCGTCATCCGCTGCGACAACATCATCACCCAGCTGCTGGATTTTTCGCGCACCAAGGCAATCAAGGCCGAGCCTACGGTTCTTGACGTCTGGCTTGAACGGCTGATCCAATCCGAAGCACAAAAATTGCCGGAACTGGTTTCAATCGAATGCTATTTCGGCCTTGGCGAAAAGCTTGTCGACCTGGAGCCCGGGCGATTTGAGCGCGCCGTCATCAACCTGCTCTCCAATGCCTCGGAAGCCCTGGTCGGCAAAGGCGATGATCCCAAAGCAAGATTTACCGAAACGCCGATTATTACCGTCAGGACGCGGCTGACAGCGCGCGGCGCAGAAATCAGCGTGGCTGACAATGGGCCGGGCATTTCCGCCGACAACCTGTCGAAAATCCGCGAACCGCTGTTTACAACCAAGAATTTCGGCACCGGCCTTGGAATTTCCGCGGTGGAGCAGATACTGGAACAGCATGGCGGCGGCCTTGACATAGATTCGGTTGAGGGCAAGGGGGCCACGTTTACACTTTGGCTGCCCATACATGAAAACAGCGGAGAGCAGGCAGCATGAAACGGTCACTGCGCATACTGGTTGTTGACGATGATGCAGACAACGCGAACTCCCTGGGCGAGCTCTTTGAAATGGAGGGCCACAGGCCGCTTGTGGTCTATGACGGCCAGGCTGCCATCGCGGCCTATCTCAAGGAAGATTTTGATATCGCCTTCATGGATGTGATGATGCCGGGAAAGAATGGCGTGGAAAGCTTCCTGGAGATCAAGAAGCTGAAGCCCCTGGCCAAGGTTTACATGATGACCGGTTACAGCGTGGAGCAGCTGCTTCAGCAGGCCATGGCCGGCGGCGCCATGGGCGTATTCTCCAAACCGGTCAATCTCTACCAGGTTCTGGACTCGATTTCGGGCCTCGGGTCATCCGGAGTTGTCCTTGTTGCCGAAGACGATCCTGATTTTGGCCCGACGCTGGCCCAACTTATCAACCGCAATGGTTACAACTGTGAACTGGTCCGCAATGGCCGAGATGCGATATCGCGCGTATTGGCAGGTGGCGTGGACGTTCTCGTGCTCGACCTCAAAATGCCGTTGATCAATGGCATTGAAGTTTACAACACACTCAAGAAACAGGGCCGCAGCGTGCCGACCATCATTATCACGGGGTCGGCCTCCGAGCACAGCAAGGAACTTGCGCTTTTTGACGATATTGTCCTGACAGGCATCCTGAACAAGCCTTTTGATCCCTTGGCGTTGCTGGACCGCCTTGAAAAACTGGTTGCCTGATTGCTCCGGGGAAAGACGATCGCCATGACTATTCGAGGGAAAATTCCAGAATCGCGCATCAAAGACATTGATGCGCTGCTGCAGATCCTGGATCTTTTGCCGACCTCGATATTTGTCAAGGACGAGAATCTCAATTTTTTCAAACGAAGCCCGCGCCGGGCGGCGCGCGGCATTGAAATCAGCGTGACTGACAATGGGCCCGGCATATCGGCGGAAAATATGTTGAAGATCAAGGAGCCGCTGTTTACGACCAAAAGTTTTGGCACCGGCCTTGGCCTGCCTGCGGTTGAGAAAATCCTCGAGCAGCATGACGGGGGGCTCGAGTTCACATCCAAACCAGGAGAAGGCGCAAGCTTTACGGCCTGGTTCCCAATTATTGAAACACTTGAGGAGGCAGCCTGACATGGCGCGGACACTTTCCATTCTTGTACTTGACGACAACGCCGACAACGCAGATTCTTTGGCGGAACTCCTGGCATTGGATGACCACAAGGTAAGCGTTGTCTACAGCGGCCAGGAGGCCATTGATGCCTATCGCGCTACTGCCTTTGACCTTGGCTTCTTTGACGTGATGATGCCGGGCAAGAATGGCGTGGACAGCTTTCTGGAAATTCGCGAGCAGCGGCCTGACGCCAAAGTCTATTTCATGACTGGCTACAGCGCCGATGACCTGCTCAAAAAGGCGATGGAGGGCGGCGCCCTCGGGTTTTTCGGCAAGCCCATGGACCTGCCGCGCGTGCTGGATGTGTGCCAGCAGGCCTGATCAGGCAGCGGCCTTTTGCAGGTTCTTGTCGATGGCATCGAGGAAGCCCTCGGTGGAGAGCCAGGTTTGCTCCGGGCCCACCAGGACCGCCAGATCCTTCGTCATGCTGCCTTCTTCGATGGTTGCAACGGTGACAGTTTCCAAAGTGCCGGCAAATTTTGCCAGCGCCGCATTGCCGTCAAGTTTAGCGCGGTGTTTCAGGCCGCCCGTCCAGGCGAAGATCGATGCGGCGGAATTGGTGGACGTCTGCTTGCCCTGCTGGTGCAGGCGGAAATGGCGCGTCACTGTTCCGTGGGCCGCTTCGGCTTCCACGGTTTTGCCATCGGGCGTCATCAATACGGATGTCATGAGGCCAAGTGAACCATAGCCCTGGGCCACGAGATCAGACTGCACGTCACCGTCATAATTCTTGCAGGCCCAAATATATCCGCCGGTCCATTTCATGGCGGAAGCCACCATGTCGTCAATCAGGCGGTGCTCGTAGGTGAGCCCGCGCTTTTCATACTCGGCCTTGAATTCGGACTCATAAACCGCCTGGAAAATATCCTTGAAGCGCCCGTCATAGGCCTTGAGAATGGTGTTCTTGGTTGAGAGATAGACCGGGTAATTGCGGTTCAAGCCATAGTTCAGGCTGGCGCGGGCAAATTCCTTGATGCTGTCATCCAGGTTGTACATGGCCATGGCAACGCCTTCGCCCGGGGATTTGAACACTTCCTTTTCAATAACCTTGCCATCGTCGCCCACGAACTTGATGGTGAGCGTGCCCTTGCCGGGGAAAGTGAAATCCGTGGCGCGGTACTGGTCGCCGAAGGCATGGCGGCCGATAATGATGGGTTTGGTCCAGCCCGGCACGAGGCGCGGCACGTTTTTGCAGATGATGGGTTCGCGGAAAATGACGCCGCCCAGGATATTGCGGATCGTGCCATTGGGCGACTTCCACATCTGCTTGAGGTTGAATTCCTTTACCCGGCCTTCATCGGGAGTGATGGTGGCGCATTTCACGCCGACGCCATGCTTCTTGATGGCGTTGGCCGCGTCAATCGTCACCTGGTCATTGGTGGCATCGCGGTTTTCTACGGAGAGATCATAATAGTGCAAATCGACATCGAGATAGGGATGAATCAGCTTTTTCTTGATCAGGTCCCAGATGATGCGGGTCATCTCGTCGCCATCGAGTTCAACAACAGGATTGGCGACCTTTATCTTGGGCATTTGCGAAACCTCATCATTTTGGGCTGGAATTCGGCGTTGCTATAGCAGGCGCAAGATGAGGGGGCAAACTGGAAGAAAAGGGGGCCAAACGGCCCCCTCAGGTGTTTGCTTTACGCCGCCTTGCGGCAGGCGAGGGCAATTTGCTCAATGTGCCGGTGGTCGGTGCCGCAGCAGCCGCCAAGCACATTGATATGGCTGAAGCGGTCGCGGATGGCCCGGTATTGCTGGCCAAGTTCCACTGGATTTCCGTCATCAAGTTCGGTTGCCTTGTCAAGTTCGGCATGGCTGCACCTCGAGGCATTGGCGCGAATGCCGCGAATGCGCCTGGTCCAGTCCGCCTTCACCAGTGTGGAATCGAAATGCGTTGGGTGGGCACAATTGACCATGTAATAGGCGGGTGTGCTTCCGGTTTTGGCATCGACCATTTCAATGGCCTCACGGAGCAGTTCGCCGGATGGAAGGCGGCCGTCAGTTTCCACGGTAAAGGAAATGGCTACAGGCATCGCCACCGCTTTGGCCGCGCGGGCCACACCTACTGCCTCATTGATGTTGGTCATCGTGATGGCGGTCACCATGTCGGCTGCTGTTGTTGCAAACACCTGAGCCTGTCCCCCATGATAGTCCTCGGCCTCGGCTTCGCTCATGATGCGGCCGGGATCGTAACCGTCACCGCGCGGACCAATGCAGCCGCTGATCGGCATGGGGCTTTGGGCGGTTTCGAATTCCTTGCGGAGCGTTTCGAGGAAAGCGATGGACTTGCGATTGATATCGGCAAGCGCTGACGGCGTGTAGCCAAGCTTTGGACCCCAGTCGGCACTGGCCCGCCAGGTGGGTGATTCTAGGATGAACCCCAGGCCATTGGCGCGGGCGATTGCGGCATGGCGGCTATAATACTCACGCAGCACCCTGGTGCCTTTTTCAGACTTCAGGAGATCGAACACCGCGAAATAAGGCAGGTCGATGCCGTCATGATAGATGATGGTTGTTTCAGTGCCTGCATCGGTCAGGAACAGGCGGTTGCTCAGCTGCGGCAGGTTCTGCCGGTATTTTGTCATGATCATCTCCATTGTTGCAAATTGCGGAGCGCGAGGCGCTTCGAGTGGCGGCAAAATGACTGACGACGGCCGTGAAATCTACAATGCCTATGGTCAAGGCTTCTCAAAAATCTGAAACTGCTATATGGATCATGCTGTTAGACGGCGTAAGCGTGGTTCCTTCGGGTGCAAGGGGCGAACCATGCCAGGGTCCAACTGCACCTGCGGTACAGTATAGCATGACTTTGGCGGTTTCAAATCGGAGCGGCAGCAAACGTGAGCGAATTCTGGAGGTGGCCGAAGAAGCGGTTCTTGCCAAGGGATTTGCCGCCACATCCATCGAAGAAATCATCACTGCCGTGGGCATAACCAAGAGCGGATTCTTCTATCATTTTCCCGACAAGAGCGACCTCGCCAAAGGCGCTGCTTCAGCGCTACATCGATCACGAGGAGGGATTGCTTGATGACCTCTTTCAGCGTGCTGACGAGCTTCATGAGGATCCGCTGCACGGCTTTCTTGTCGGTTTGAAGTTGCTTGCGGAAATGATGTCCGACCTTCCCAATGCGCATCCCGGGTGCATCATTGCATCGGTGTGCTATCAGGAACAATTGTTCAACCGGGATGTGGTGGAACTGAACGCATCGGCACTTCTCAGCTGGCGCAGGCGGTTCCGCGAACGTTTCGAACTCATTGCACTGCGCTATCCGCCAAAAATTCCGGTGGATTTCGATGGGCTTGCCGACATGATGTCGGGCCTTACGGATGGCGGGATCATTTTGTCTCGAGTTTTGAAGGACAAGAATCTCCTGCCGAAGCAGGTGATGCTCTACCGGGATTTTGTCCGTGCGGTATTTTTGGGAACTGGCGAAGAGCGCGGCTAAAACCACTTTTTGACTTGCCTATTGGGTTGTGGCACCCGTTGGCCATGACTGCTTTCGACCTCCCGGCAATGGTATCGTCTAATGCCCTTCATCATCGACCTTACGTATTTTATCTGGCGGCCTTAGGTTCCGCCGGATTTGCCGTGCAGATCATGTCGGTGGCCGTGGGCTGGCAGGTTTATGATCTCACCCGCAATCCACTTGATCTTGGTTTTGTAGGCCTGGCACAATTCCTGCCGGCGTTGCTGCTCGTGCTGGTCACGGGGCTCATTGCCGACAAGTTCAATCGTCGGCTGATTATCGCCTTATGCTTGCTTGTCGAAGTTGCCTGCGCATTTGGACTGCTGGTTTTTACGCTTTCCGATTTCCGGTATGTGTGGCCAATTTTTGTGATTCTTGCGGGTTTTGGCACGGCACGTGCCTTCCTGAATCCGGCAGCCGATGCATTGGCCCCTAACCTTCTGCCCAAGACGGCATTGGCGCATGGCATTTCGCTCAATTCCATGACCTGGCAAATCACAACAATCACGGGTCCTGTCGCGGGTGGGTTGCTTTACGGGATTTCGGGTGCATTTGCTTACGGTGTTGCCGTGTGCCTGATGGTTCTGGGAATTTGTTGCGTGGCTTTGATTGGCCGGGTGCCCCAAAACAATCATGCACAGGACACGAACCTTGCCACTTTGCTGGCAGGCTTCAAGTTTATCAGGTCCGAGAAAATTGTGCTGGGTGCAATCTCGCTCGATCTCTTCGCGGTTTTGCTAGGCGGAGCAGTGGCGCTGCTGCCAATCTATGCGCGCGACATTCTTGAAGTCGGCCCTTGGGGGCTTGGCCTGTTGCGGGCTGGCCCCGGAATTGGGGCGATCATCATGGCCGTCTGGCTTTCCAAATTTCCGATCAAGGACAATGCAGGGGTGATCCTGTTTCTGTTCGTGGCGGGGTTCGGATTCTGCACCATCGTGTTCGGGCTTTCGAAATCAGTTCCTCTTTCGATTGCTGCCCTTGCCTTCATGGGAGCCTGTGACATGGTCAGCGTATATGTGCGCGAAACCCTGATGCAATTGTGGACGCCGGACGCGGTGCGCGGCCGGGTCAACGCGGTCAACCGGGTGTTCATTGGGGCCTCCAATGAACTGGGGGAATTCCGCGCCGGCGTTGTGGCGGCCTGGATAGGTGCCGTGGCGGCAGTGGCAATCGGCGGGGCGGGCACCATGGCGGTGGCCTTCTTCTGGTCGCGCTGGTTCCCGGAACTTCGCATGGCTCGGACGCTCAGCGGGAAAAGCTAGCATCCCGGTTTCAACTTCGCTATTTCCCGTGGGAACATGGCTGGCACCGATAAAACGCAGAATCAGGTTTTGGGGCCGGCACCCCTGGTGGTGCTGGCGCATCCGCAGCTTGGCGAGAATATCGGCACGGCGGCGCGGGCCATGGCGAATTTCGGCCTGCATGAACTTCGGCTTGTGGCGCCGCGCGACGGCTGGCCCAATGAAAAGGCGGTGACCGCCTCATCGGGAGCCCACTGGATTGTGGAAGGGGCGAAGGTCTTCGATGATTTGCCCTCGGCCCTTATCGACATGAACTATGTCTACGCCACTACGGCGCGGCCCCGCGACATGATCAAGGAAGTGATCACGCCGGAGCAGGCGGGCGACGACATGCGGGCCCGCGTGGGGCGTGGCGAAAAAGTTGCCATCCTCTTCGGGCGTGAGCGCTGGGGCCTGAGCAACGAGGAAGTGTCGCTGGCTGATATCATTGTAACGGCGCCGGTGAACCCGGCCTTTGCCTCCATCAATATCGCCCAGGCAGTTTTGCTGATGGGCTATGAATGGTTCAAGGAACATGCGGTGAGCCTTGGCCAGCAAACGCCGGAATTGGCAGCACTTGATGGTCCCGGCCTGCAAACGCCCGATACGCGCCTTGCAACCAAAGAGGAGCTTTACGGATTCTTTGATCACCTCGAGCGGGAATTGGATGATGCGGGGTTTTTCAAGACCGAAAAGAAGAAGCCAACCATGCGGGTGAACCTGCGCAACATGTTTGTGCGGGCGGAATTGACGGAACAGGAAATCCGCTCGCTGCGCGGCATGGTTTCCTCGCTCACGCGTATGCATTTGCGGGGCAAGGGGCCAAAGGAATGACGCACCCTCGCATTCTTCTGTTTGATTCCGGCATGGGCGGATTGACCGTTGCGACCTGTGTGCGGGCGCAGTTGCCAAACGCTGAATTGATTTATGCAGCGGACAATGCTGGATTTCCCTATGGTGCTTGGAAAGAAGAAGCGCTTGTTGCTCGGATTGTTCATGTCATGGGCGCGCTGATTGAGAAAGCCAAGCCGGATGTCGTGGTGATTGCTTGCAATACGGCTTCTACCCTCGCCTTGGCGGCGCTGCGGGAAAAATATGCCATTCCCTTTGTGGGCACGGTTCCGGCGATAAAGCCTGCGGCGGCGCAAACCAAATCCAACATCATTGGCGTTCTGGCCACGCCCGGTACAGTGAGCCGCGAATATACCCACACGCTTATTCATACCTATGCCTTCCATTGCAAGGTGATCCTGCATGGGGCCAAGCGCCTCGCTGAAATCGCCGAGCAGAAACTCAAGGGCCATGCGCCCGATCTGGATGAACTGAGCGATGAAATCGCACCGGTGTTTCGCAAACGCGACGGCAAGCAAACCGATGTTGTCGTGCTGGCCTGCACGCATTATCCGCTGGTGATCGACGAGATGAAGCTAGTGGCGCCGTGGGAGGTTAATTACCTTGATCCGGCCCCGGCCATTGCCCGCCGGGTGAGTGACGTTGTGGCAGACCTGAAACGGGCAGGACCGCAATCGGGCGTTCCTGAGCCGGATACCGTGCTTTTGACCTCGGCCCGGGGCAGCGCCTCTGAATCGCTCGCAGCCTATGGCGCGATGGGCTTCAGGCGGCATGAGTTCGTGGATTTGCCGGTTTGACAGGCGGGACCTGCTAAGCTAGAAGCCCTCCCACTGACGGGGCCAGAAGCCCCGTTTTGCTTGCCCGTGAACCTTAAAGGTTCTGTCGGCCGGGAGACCGGAAGAGGAGGGTAGGTTCCAACTTAAATGGTTATGGAGAACCGTAAATGACAAAGCGTCAGTCCGCTAAACATAAAATCGACCGTCGCATGGGCGAAAACATCTGGGGCCGCCCGAAGAGCCCGGTGAACAAGCGTGAATATGGCCCCGGCCAGCACGGCCAGCGCCGCAAGGGCAAGATGTCGGACTTCGGCATCCAGCTCAAGGCCAAGCAGAAGCTCAAGGGCTATTACGGCAATATTTCCGAGCGCCAGTTCTCCAAGGTTTACGAAGAGGCTTCGCGCATGAAGGGCGATACCTCGGAAAACCTGATCGGGCTTCTGGAGCGCCGCCTCGACGCCATCGTCTACCGCGCCAAGTTCGTGCCCACCATGTTTGCCGCGCGCCAGTTCGTAAGCCACGGCCATGTGAAGGTGAATGGCCGCCGCGTGACTATCGCTTCCATGCGCATCAAGGCCGGTGACGCCCTGGAGCTCACGGCAAAGTCCAAGGAGCTCGCTGTTGTGCTTGAAGCCGTTCAGTTGGCCGAGCGCGATGTGCCGGATTATGTGGAAGTCGACCACAAGGCGATGACGGCGAAGCTGGTGCGTGTGCCGGCTCTGGCCGACGTGCCCTATCCGGTTCAGATGGAACCGCACTTCGTGGTGGAATATTATTCGCGCTAATTGTTTGGTGATTGTTGAGTTTGAAACGGCGGGGATTTCTCCGCCGTTTTTATTTGAGCATCGAGGCGATATAGGTGGCGAAGTCGAAGTTTGGCCGCTCCAGATGCGAAAGGTGGCCGGGCTTGGCCATATCTGAACACAGGCCGCGATAGACCCGTTCGGTGCAGCCCTTGTCCTCGACGTTGACGTCATCGAGCAAAGCCTTGAGTTGCCTGAAGTGGCCCTGGGCATCCGGATCATTGGCAAATTCCGGCGAGAGGCCGCCGCCAAAAATAACGCGCACCTGTCCGGCGCCATGGGGATGGAGCGAGAGATACCAGAAGTATCCCGGTGTCAGGGTGATGAGCAGGCTGGGGTAGATAGCCAGCAGATAGGTTGTCCGGCGGCGGTCGCCTTCCATGCGCGTATTGGAGGGATGGGCGAGCGCGATCTTCAACGTGTCGTCCTTCAGGATGGTGTGATAGTTGAAGGTAGGCAAGCCCGGCGGGCAAATCATTTCATCGAGCTTCGACAATCCGCCGATGGTTTTGGCATGGCAGACGGGGAGGTGGTAACTCTCCATGAAATTCTCGGCCAGGACTTTCCAGTTGGTATTCCAGATGAATTGCTCGTTGAAATTCTCGATGTAACTTTCCATCCGGTAGTCGGCGATGAGGCCTTCCACGTCGGCGAGCTTTTCACGTTGGTGAGATGGCATCCGGATTCAGTGTTATCATCACCCAGCCCAGCCATTCTTCGCAGCGGATTTGCGGCAGGCGGTAGTCTTCCTTGCAGAAGCCCTCATTGTGCTTCATCGCTGGTGCGGCGCGCAGCGATCCATCGGTGTTGTAGCTCCAGCCATGATAGGGGCAGACGATGCCTTTCACGTTTCCGGTGCCCTTGAGCAGAATGGACATGCGGTGGAGACAGACATTGGACTGGGCGCGCAGTGTGCCTTCCCGGTCGCGGATCACCATGATGGGCTGTCCTGCGAGCTCGAGAGTCACATAGTCGCCGGGGTTGGCAGAGCGCCGTGGCGCGGCCGACACAGAACCATTCCTTGCTGAAAATTTGCGCCACTTCCTGGGCGGCGAATTCCTCCGAGGTATAAACAATCTTAGGCATGGCGCGGGCCTGGTTGAAGGGCACGGAAACATTGGCCTTCAGCTGGGCTGCCGCATCAAGGGAGCTGATCTGGATGTTCATAACTCAAATCTCCTCAGGCCGAAATTGCTAACGGCAAAATCCGGCCAAAACAAGGGATGCAGGCCAGTTCATGGCCCCATGTATTCGGCGATCTTGGCGTCAGCGAGGGCAAAGCAACCGGCAATGGAGGGATTGAGCGGCAGCTCGCGGTAGGCCCCAATGGCCCCTTGGCTGGCAAGACGTCCGGCGAGCCCCGGTTCATCACCCGCCACCACCCAGATGAAGCCGAAGGCGGTTTCGCGAACGGGCCGGGCCCCTGCAATGGTCAATTTGGCGAAGATGTCATCGGGCGAGGTGCCGGGCTGAAAGACCGCGAGCATCGGGCCTGAAGCCTCGTGCGGCAGGGAAGCTTGCCGCATGAGGACGGCCATGACGGCAATCCATACAACAACCACGCCGAAAAACAGGCTGATGGCGAGGCGATGGCCGGGCCAGCGCATTTAGACTGCCGCGAAGCTAGGCGCTTTGGTTTCGCGGATGGGCAGGTGCACGATAGCCGCGAAGACGCCGAGCGCCACGCCCATCCACCAGACGGGATCATAGGAGCCAAACTGATCGTAGAGCCTGCCGCCCAGCCAGACGCCGAAGAAGGAACCGATCTGGTGGCTCAAGAAAACAAAACCATAGAGAGTTGCCATATAGCGGGTGCCGAACATAACCGTCACGAGCCCCATGGTGAGGGGCACGGTTGAAAGCCAGAGGAAGCCCAACGAGGCGGTCAAAAGGATGGTCGAAACCGGCGTAATGGGCGTCAGGATGAAAACAGTGACAGCGATCGAGCGCAAGATGTAGATGAGGCTCAAGGGGATGCGCTTCTGGAACTTGCCGCCAAGAATGCCTGCGGTGTAGGAACCCGCCACATTGAACAGACCGATGGCTCCCATGGCAATGCTGGCAAATTCTTTGCTGATGCCGTGCTCGGCCAGATAGGGCGGCAGGTGCACGGTGACGAAGGCAAGCTGAAAGCCGCAGACGAAAAACCCTGCGGTGAGCAAGAGATAGGAGCTGTGGCCGAAGGCACTTGAGATTGCCTGGCGCATGGTGAGTTCAGTTTCGCCGGTGGTGGCTTTGCTGCCTGTGGTGTTCTGCACCATCAAGGGCAGGGCAAAGATCAGTCCGCCGGCCATATGAAACATGAGCGGCGCTTCGGCATAGGCCATGCCAAGGGTTCCGAGGGCGTAGAGAATTGCACCCAAAATGAGCACACGAGCTGAGCCATAGCGGTCGGCCAGGGCCCCGGCGATGGGCGTAGCTATGCCCCAGAGAAGATTTTGCAGGGCAATGGCGAAGGAGAATATCTCACGGGGCCAGACGTTGCCTCGGAAATTGGCGCGGTGAAAAGTCCAAAGCTGGAGCGGACGCCAAAGTTCACCATGGCAACGAGGCAGCCCGCAACGATGACGAGTGCGGGGGTGAAATACCAGGGATTTGTTTTTCGATCGTGTCCATGGGCGCCATATAGGTGTTGTTTCCTATTAACTCAAGTGCTGCTTTGCGGGCGGTATTTTAAAAGAGCAGGGCCAAATTGCGCAATTGCAACACCAAGCAGAATGATAGCACCCGCAATCAGTGTGGTGGCCGTAATGAGTTCACCGAGCAACAGGGTTCCCGCCGCAGATCGCAAAAATCGGAATCAGATAGAGCGAAGCGCCAACCGCCGTGGGGCGCAGCAGGCCAACCGCATAGTTCCATGTGCCAAGGGTCAAAACGGTGCCGATAATCGTGAGGTAGAAAAGCGAGAGAATTGAGTATTGATCGAGTCCCAAGGTGGTTGACCAGGTGCTCGGCGAGATGAATGCCAAGGCGGGCAATGTCGCAAGCGTCAGCGACAGCAGCGAAATTTTTGCCGAGCCGTAGGCCTGGATGAGGCTTTTGCTGTAGATCACATAGACGGACCAGAATGCACCGCTCATGAAAATCAGCAGGCCTCCGATGATCATGCTGGACTGGCTGAGGCCCTGTTGTACATCGCCGCTGAAAAGATAAAGCGAGCCGATGAAGGAGACGATAAGTCCGATAATGGTTGGCACCGTGACACGCTCCGCACCAATAAGGCCGGCGAGGAGAGCGATCAGCAGCGGCTGGGTGGAAATGACAATGCCGCCCACCGCGGCGGAAACATAGGCAAAGCCGAACACGGATCCGGAGAAGTAACCGAACATGCCGATCAGCGAAATCAGGCAGAGGCGCGGAATGTCGTGCCGCGCTACGGTAAATCCACCGAAGAAGGGCAGAAGGACAAGGCAGCAGATTCCGGTGGCAACTGAGCGAATCACCAGCGCAT
Organism: uncultured Alphaproteobacteria bacterium; assembly: GCA_963810045.1. Classification (GTDB taxonomy): domain Bacteria; phylum Pseudomonadota; class Alphaproteobacteria; order Rhizobiales; family Aestuariivirgaceae; genus Aestuariivirga. Next base: position 41,409 of record CAWELV010000017.1, read on the forward strand.
CGGCAGCGCCTGCGGCAAGCGAGAATGAACGGATAATTGCCGGCGCCACGCCCCAGACAAGAACCGTGAAGCCGAGCGCCAGAAGCGGGAGATAATTGTTAAGCGGTTTCACGCGCCAGAACTTTTTTCACAGCGGGACGTTCGGCCATGCGGTTGCGGTGGTCCAGCACTTTCGGAAAGCGCTTGGGATCCACACTGTCGGCTTCGAGCCATCTGGCGATGGTAAAGAGATAGGGATCGGCAATCGTATAGTCCGCGCCCATGACCCAGGGCCCCTGGAAATATTCGCGTTCAATGAGGTCAAAACACTCGCCGACGTTTTGCGGGACCTTCTTTTTCATGGTTTCTCTTGCCGGCTCGTCATCGGACCAGCGGTAGCCGCGCATGCGGTGAGCGTGGGCCACGTGCACAGTCGAGCAGAGATAGCTGTTGAAGGCCTGGATTTGCCCAAGGCGGAACGGATCATTCACGGGCGCCAGATTGGCCTTCGGGAAGCTTTGCGCAATGTAAACCAGAATGGCCGGAGTTTCGGTCAGGATGCCCTGTTCGGTCACGAGGGCGGGAACCCGGCTCTTGGGATTGATCTTCAGGTATTCCGGCTTGCGCTGTTCATTTTCGGCAAAGTTGAGGCGCTTGGCCTCATAGGCAGCGCCTGACTCTTCCAGCGCGATGTGGGAGGCGAGCGCACAGGTATTGAGGGCGTAAAAGAGAGTGAGCATCGGGGCAGGATGCTTCAGGAAGGGACATGCGTCAATTGATGCAGCCGCATCCCTCCCTTGCCGTTACCGCATTCATTGCCGGGATCAGGCAACCGCCTTCTCAGTCATCAACTGCTTCAATTCACCGGATTGGAACATTTCCATCATGATGTCGCTGCCGCCGATGAATTCGCCCTTGACGTAGAGCTGCGGCACGGTTGGCCAATTGGTGTATTCCTTGATGCCCTGGCGGATCTCATCGGAATCCAGCACATTGATGCCCTTGAAGGGAACGCCCATGTGATTGAGAATCTGCGTGGCTTTGCCGGAGAAGCCGCACATGGGCATGTCGGGCGTGCCTTTCATGAAGAGCACCACGTCGTTGGTCTTCACTTCATTGTCGATCCATTTTGAAATGTCAGTCATGTCAATTCTCCAAAACACTTGTCGTTAATGCCAAGGCATGCAACTCGCCGCCCATGCGGCCTTTGAGGGAAGCATATACCATTTGATGCTGCTGGACGCGAGACTTGCCCTTGAAGGCTGCTGACATCACGGTGGCGGCATAGTGGTTGCCATCGCCGGCGAGATCGCGGATTTCGACGCTTGCATCGGGCAGGGCTTCCTTGATGAAGCGTTCAATTTCAGCGGCGGCCATGGCCATCGGTGGTGCCTTTCAATTTGTGCGTCAGAGATAGTGCGGGAGTTTGCAAATTACCAGTGGCGAGTTGGCGTGGCAAAGCCCCGCCCGCCCTCGCTTCAAGCCTGTAAACGCTAGAAAATAGCAGGTATTGAGTGGTTTGGCTCAAAGCCCCGCATCCGCCCACGTCCGGAAAGCTGTCAGACTTTCCGGAAAAGCGTTGGCGAAACTTTAGGCCAACTGGGGATGCTCCGATTGCCGTTCGGGGGAAAGCGCTTGTAAATTCGCGAAAATGCAGCTAGCGTAAATCAACAGGAAAAGCAAGGAATCTTGGGTGTTGCGACCCCTAGGGGAGGCTTCTGTGGCGGGTGAAAATCGGTCAAAGACACTTACTCTGATCATGATCAAGCCATCGCGTTATGACATCGATGGCTATCCAATTACGTGGTATCGCTCGATAATTCCGTCAAATACACTGGCAGCGCTGTATGGCCTGGGCCGCGATTGTGCGCGACGCAAGGTGTTGGGAGAGGATGTCGAAATCATCCTTCAAACCTATGATGAGACCAATCGCCGGATCCGTCCGCAGCAAATCATTGCCGGCATCAGGCAGGTTGGCGGAAAGGCACTGGTGTGCCTTGTTGGCGTGCAATCGAACCAATTTCCCCGTGCCGTAGATATAGCGAAGCCGTTTCTTGAGGCGGGCCTTCCAGTCATGCTCGGCGGTTTCCACGTATCGGGGTGTGTATCGATGCTGCCTGAACTTCCGCCGGAGATCGTGGCAGCGCAGGAATTGGGGATTTCGCTATACGTGGGAGAGGCCGAAGAAGATCGTCTTGAGGAAGTCTTACGCGACGCCTGGCGTGGCAGCCTGAAACCAATCTACAATTACATCAACGATCTGCCGCAACTCGACGGACAACCATGGCCTACCTTGCCGGCATCCGAATTACGGCTCAGCGTTGGCAGCCGCTCCAGCTTCGATCTCGGTCGTGGCTGTCCCTACCAATGCTCATTCTGCACTATCATCAATGTTCAAGGCCGCAAAAGCCGGTTTCGAACCCCAGACGACCTGGAAGCAATTGTTCGCGAAAATAACGCCCAAGGAATAACTCGATTTTTCATCACTGATGACAACTTGGCACGCAACAAGAATTGGGAGAGTTTTTTCGACAGATTGATCAAGCTGCAGCAAGAGGAAAATCTGAAAGTCAATTTGATCATACAAGTCGATACGCAATGCCACAGGATCCCGAACTTCATAGAGAAGGCAGCGAAGGCGGGTGTGCGGCGGGCCTTCATCGGGCTCGAAAACATCAATCCAGACAATCTGATAGCCGCCAACAAACGGCAGAACAAAATCACCGACTATCGCGTCATGCTGCAAAGCTGGCGTGAGCAGGGTGTCTATACGTGGGCCGGCTACATCACGGGATTTCCTGCAGACACCAAAGAGTCGATCCTGCGGGACGTGGAAATCATCAAACGGGAGCTTCCGCTCGATTTGCTGGAATTGTTTTTTCTCACGCCTCTTCCTGGCTCAGAGGACCACCGGAATTTGCAGCGGAAGGGCGAATGGATGGACGGTGACCTCAACAAGTATAACCTGCATCACCGCGTAACCCATCATGGCCGGATGAGCGACAATGAGTGGGAAGAGGCCTATGATGCCGCCTGGAGAAGCTACTACACCAGCGACCACATCGAAACCGTCGCCCGCCGCCATGCAGCGTTCAAGAACCGCGATCCAAGAAAAGTCGTTCAATATATGGTGGAGTTCAGGGCGGTTTATGAAATCGAAGGCATTCATCCGCTCGAGGGTGGCGTGGTGCGGCTCAAATACCGCGCGGACCGCCGGCCGAGCATGCCGGTGGAATGGCCTGGTGTCTTTCACCTCAAGCTTGCCGCCGAAGTGGCCGGGAAGCTCTGGCGCTATGGTCGTCTCTCATTTGAGGCCCGTCGCATCATGCGAAAGGTCCGGTCTGATCCTGCGCGATACACCTATAGCGACACCGCGATGATGCCAGCAGTGGAGGAAGACTTCGACAATCTCGCGATATTTGCAGATACTGCCGGTGCCGGGGCGGCTGTCGCCAGGAAACGGGCGGAAATCCAGCGGCACGTGGAGTTTGGTGCCTCCCAACCCTTAATCAAAGTGGATCAACTGGCCCAGTCCCCGCCCTGAGACGTATAGTCTGGGTGGCCGGGTTGATCCTCGAATCAAGCCCAAGGGGGAGAATTCGCAGTAATGCGTGGGTTTAACTAGCCAGCCATGAATGCGGGGAACCAGCCTTCATGGGCTGAATTCAAGTCGGTGACGGCGATTTGCGCTTCGCTGCCGATCTTCAACGTGGGTTCTGCCGTCACTGTTCCAACGCGGATGACATCGATGCCTTTGACATGGGCCTGGGTGATGATTTTAGCGGCTTCGGCAGGCTTGCAGGTGAAGACGTAGCGGGCCTGGTCCTCGCCGAAGAGGGCTTCATGGTTCATGGTGTCCAGCTTGGCCCCAAGTCCGGAGGCGAGGGCCATTTCGATGACTGTGGCGACCAGGCCGCCGTCGGAAATGTCATGTACTCCAGTGACTTGGCCATGATTGATGAGGTTTCGCACGAAGTCGCCATGGAGCTTCTCCTTGGCCAGATCGACGGGCGGGGGAGCGCCTTCTTCGCGGCCCAGGATCTCCCGGAGATAGATGGATTGGCCGAGATGGGAGCCGTGGCCGCCCAGCAACAGGATGGCTTCGTCAGCGGCCTTGAATGCCAGCGTGGTCATCTTGCTGAGGTCGGTGAGCAGGCCGACGCCGCCGATGGCGGGGGTGGGCAGTATCGCCTGGCCGTTGGTTTCGTTGTAGAGCGAGACGTTTCCTGAAACGACGGGGTAATCCAGGGCGCGGCAGGCGGCGTCGATGCCTTTGATGGCAAAAACGAGTTGGCCCATGATCTCCGGCCTTTCCGGGATTGCCGAAATTCAGGTTGTCGGTGATGGCGATGGGTTCAGCGCCAACGCAAGTGAGGTTGCGCCAGCTTTCGGCCACGGCCTGCTTGCCGCCCTCGAAGGGATCGGCTTCGACATAGCGGGGCGTGACATCGGTGGTGAGCGCAATCGCCTTGTTGGGGCCAACGCGCACCACGCCCGCATCGCCGCCGGGTATTTGGGCGGAGTTGGAGCCGATCAGGTGGTCATACTGTTCCCAGACCCAACGCCTTGAGCACATGTCAGGCGAACCGATGATTTTAAGAATTGCGGCCTTCAAATCATTGGGTGCAGGAACGTCATTCAAAACTGCCAGCTTTTTTGGCTGGATCCACGGCCGGTCATATTCCGGGGCTTCGTCGCCCATCTGCTTGATCGGCAGATCGGCTTTCACTTCGCCTTCGTGCTTGATGACGAAGCGCAGGGTATCGGTGGTTTTGCCAACAATCGCAAAATCCAAGCCCCATTTATGGAAAATGGCTTCGGCCTGTTTTTCCAGTTCGGGCCGCAGCACCATGAGCATGCGCTCCTGGCTTTCCGACAGCATCATTTCATAGGCCGTCATGTGGTCTTCGCGGCAAGGCACCATGTCGAGATTGAGCTCAATGCCGAGATCGCCCTTGGCGCCCATTTCAACGGCTGACGAAGTGAGGCCCGCGGCCCCCATGTCCTGAATGGCGATGACGGCCCCTGATGCCATCAGTTCCAGGCAGGCTTCGAGCAGGCATTTTTCGGTGAAGGGGTCGCCCACCTGAACGGTAGGGCGCTTCTCCTCGGCGTTGTCGGCAAATTCGGCCGACGCCATGGTGGCGCCGTGAATGCCATCCCGCCCCGTTTTTGCGCCGAGATAGACCACGGGCAGGCCAACGCCCTTGGCCCTGGAATAGAAAATCTTGTCAGCATCGGCGAGGCCAACGGCCATGGCATTGACCAGGATGTTGCCATTGTAGCGCGCATGGAAATTTACCTCGCCGCCGACGGTTGGCACGCCGAAGGAATTGCCATAGCCGCCGATGCCGGCAACGACACCGGAAACGAGGTGGCGGGTTTTGGGGTGTTCGGGCGCGCCAAAGCGCAGGGCATTGAGGCAAGCGATCGGGCGGGCTCCCATGGTGAACACGTCACGCAGGATGCCGCCAACGCCGGTGGCCGAGCCCTGATAGGGTTCGATATAGGAGGGATGGTTGTGGCTTTCCATTTTGAAGACCACGGCCTGGCCATCGCCGATATCCACGACACCGGCATTTTCGCCGGGGCCCTGGATAACCCGGGGACCCTTGGTGGGCAGCGTCTTCAGCCATTTCTTGGAAGATTTGTAGGAGCAGTGCTCGTTCCACATGGCCGAGCAAATGCCCAGTTCCGTCATGGTGGGTTCGCGGCCCAGCAGTTTCAGGAAGCGCGCATATTCGTCGTGGCTTGAGGCCATGCTGTTTAACGATGTCGGGGGTAATCTTGGGGGCAGGGGCTTTTGTCATGTTGCGGGCGGTTTAGCCGCCCACAAAGGGATTCACAACGGTATTTGGCTGATATCCCCGGTTACGCCGCGGCCTGGCCTTCAAAAACACGGTGGCCGAACTTGTCCGTAACCTTGGCCTGGCCGAAGGTCTCGGCGGCACCTACGCGGACCAATTGGTCCATGCGCACACGAAGCGCCATGTTGGCTTCCTTGAGGGCCAATTCCTGCTCGAAGGTTGGCTGCTTTTTTCCGAAGAGTGATTTGAACATTTTGACCCCGCGCATGTTTCGTTAAGGCTGCTGTTACATTCAGAGTAGAGCGACAATTGGCGGCATTAATCTACGGTTAACTGCGATGTTGGTGAATGAATGCTTCGCGGACGGGCGAAAGTTTAGTCAAATTTCTCCGAATCACGCGGCATTTGCCCGGCAGAAGCAGGATGACTTTACGGGCACATCGGCCCGCGCCGCTGCCAGATCGAGGCGCTGCTTGATGAAGGTGGCTTCGGCTGGTTTGCCCAGTCGCACGAGACATTCATGGAAGCCGTGGAGACTCCAGATGTTGTCGGGGTGCTGGCAGGCGCGGGCAAGCGTGCCGTCAAGCCCCAGATCGGCGCGGTATATGGCTTCAGCCTCTTCAACCTGGTTTTGCTCCAGCAACAAAGCACCCAGAGCATGGCGCGTGGGCTGCATGAATCCCCAAGGCTCGTCGTAACGCATGGTATCGTAGAGTTCCACCGACCTGTGAAGGTGGGAGAAGGCCTTCTCGAAATTGAATTTCCGGTATTCAATTTCGCCTTTCATCATCTCTGCGGCAACAGCGAGAATATCGAGGCTGGTGTTGTTGAACAGGGAGCGGGATTCCGGCACACGGGCCAGGGCCTCTTCAAACAGGCGGGCCTCCTTTTCGGCTGATGGCACGTTGAAACTGGCGGCGTAGGCCACGGCCTTGGCGTAGTGCAACATTGCAGTTGTCACACTGTAGAGTTTTTGGTCGGCAGGAAGGGGGGTGTCGATGATTTCCTGCCATTTTCCAAAGCGGATGTAGACGTGGAGTTTTATCGAGACAAAGGCTTCCAGCCAATCGGCCATGGGAGGCGATTCCACGCGCAACATGTCTTCTGAAATGGAGAGGGCCATTTCCTCTGCTGCTTCGAGGGCCGGGCCATACTGGCCAAGGAACATGGCACCATAAACTTTGAAATGATAATTGTGGCAGCGGTAGAGGGAATAAAAATTAATTGCGCCTTCGCGAGCCAGGAATTTCCGATCGGCAATGGTGGCGTGTCTATTGCCGTCAATCACGTCCTTGTAGTTGCCACAGAGTACATCGATGTGGGTTGGCATGTGAACCAGATGGCCCGCATCGGGAACGAGGCTGCGCAGCGCATCTCCGGCACGCAGAGCGCGTTCGGGATAGGGCGACATTTCCATGAGGTGGAGATACATGTGGAGGACGCCGGGATGCGTCATGCCGCTCGGCGAGAGCATAGCGCGTTCTAAAACGGTGATCGCCTCTGCCGTATCGGCCCCTTCGGCGGCCTTTCCAGACTTGATATCCCAGAGTTGCCATGGCGTGCGGTTCATGATCGCTTCGGCGAAAAGGGCAGTTACGTCCAGATCGTCCTTGTGGGCACGGTAGACTTCGCGCATGGCGGCGGCATAGTCATCGTTCCAGATTGGCGTGACATTGCCCGGCTCGTTCAACGGATAGCGTTTTGCGAGGGGGCGTATCAGGGCCTGTTCAACCGGGGTTGCCTGCTCGAGAAGTTTCAATGCTTGCTTCGTAGCGGAGCAGGCAAGATTGAGAGAGTTTTTCAGGTCAACGGGATCAAAGGCCACCCATTGCTTGTTATAATTGGGGCCCGCCGCATAGGCGATGCCCCAATGAGCCATGGCGCAGTTGGGATCGCATTTGGCGGCCTTCCGGAAGCAGCGCACGGCCTCGTCATGGTTGTACCCATAACACCAGAGCAGGCCGCGATCGAACCAGAGCTGGGTTTCCTTGGAGGTAGTGGTGATCGGGCGTGTATAGGGACCTAGATCATAATAGTCCGACATGATGTTCCTCCGTGCGAAAGGAACCTATCACGGAGAAATTCAGGCGGCCAGAAGGCTCTCAAACAACGGGCGGCAGTCGGTTTTGCCGTGGAGCGGCTCGATCATGTTTTCCGGATGGGGCATCATGCCGATGACGTTGCCCGCCTTGTTCACGATGCCGGCAATGTCGCTCATGGCGCCATTGGGATTGGTGCCCTGCGTGTAGCGGAAGACAATGCGGCCTTCACCTTCCAAGGCCTTCAGGGTCTCGTCATCGCAGATATAGTTGCCTTCGCCATGGGCCACCGGGCAGGAGACGACGGCGCCCTTTTTCAGGCGGTTGGTGAAGAAGGTGGAATTGTTTTCGACAGCCAGTTTCACTTCGCGGCAGACGAAGTGAAGATGGGAGTTACGCACGAGGGCACCGGGCAGGAGGCCTGCTTCGGTAACGATCTGGAAGCCGTTGCAAACGCCCAGAACCCTGAGTCCTTTTGCGGCCTTCGCCCGGATGTCCGTCATGATAGGCGAGCGCGCGGCAATGGCGCCGCAGCGGAGATAGTCGCCATAGGAAAAGCCGCCGGGAATAACGACGAGATCGACTTTGGGCAGTTCCGGATCGGCGTGCCAGACGGACAAGGGCTTGTTGCCAGTGGTAGCCTCTAGGGCGCGCATCATATCAGTTTCACGATTGATGCCGGGGAAAACGACGACGGCTGATTTCATGCGAGCTCTATGTCATAATTCTCGATCACCGTATTGGCGATGAGCTTTTCGCACATGGCCTTGACCTCGGACATGGCTTTGGACTTGTCGGTTTCAGCGACATCGATTTCGAAATATTTGCCCTGGCGTACATGTTCAACGCCGGCAAAGCCGAGATGGCTTAAGGCTCCTTCGATGGCTTTGCCTTGCGGGTCCAACACACCTTTTTTCAGGGTTACCTTTACTTTTGCTTTCATGCTCAATCCACTCAGCCTGTCATCGCCGGATTTATTCCGGCGACCCATTTTTCAACACGTTCGACCATCGAAATGTTGCACGATGGATTGCCGGGACAAGCCCGGCAATGACAAGAGAATCAATCACTCTTCACAAGCTTGGGCTTGGCGCGTTCCGGTTTTTCGTTTTCGCTGATTATCCCCAAACGCTTGGCCACTTCCTGATAGGCTTCAACTAGGCCGCCCATGTCGCGGCGGAAACGATCCTTGTCCATTTTGTCATTGGTCTTGGTATCCCAGAGACGGCACGAATCGGGACTTATCTCATCGGCCAGCACAATGCGCATCATATCGTTCTCGTAAAGCCTGCCGAACTCGATCTTGAAATCGATCAGCTTGATGCCAATCCCCAGGAAAAGCCCGGTGAGGAAATCATTGATGCGAATCGACATGTGCATGATGTCGTCAATTTCCTGGGGCGCGGCCCAGCCGAAGGCGGTGATATGCTCTTCGGACACCATGGGATCGCCAAGCGCATCATTCTTGTAGCAAAACTCGATGATGGAGCGGGGAAGGGCGGTGCCCTCTTCGAGACCCAGCCGTGTAGCGAGCGAACCAGCGGCTACATTGCGCACCACGACTTCGAGGGGAATAATTTCGACTTCGCGCACGAGCTGCTCGCGCACATTGAGAGAGCGCAGGAAATGGGTGGGAATGCCAAGGTCATTAAGCCTCGTGAAGATAAACTCGGAAATGCGCTGGTTGAGAACGCCCTTGCCCTCAATCACCGCCTTTTTCTGGGCGTTGAAGGCGGTTGCATCGTCCTTGAAATGCACGATCACCGTGCCAGGCTCAGGCCCCTCATAGAGAATCTTGGCCTTGCCTTCGTAAATGCGGGTTCTTCTGCTGGTCATGTGCAATATCCTCATCAAAACCCTTATCCACCCTTTTAGCACAAAACCAGCGGGCGGTACGTATAGTTCACATGTTTCGACAATATGGCGACGACTTGCGCCAATTGCCCGGGCTTCTACTTGAACTTATTGCATTGCACAATGGTTTTGAATGGTTGATTTGGGCCATGCGACTAGCTATCTCACTGGGATAAGCGGAACGGGAGACCGACATGACCATGGATAAACGCCAAAAGGGCTTTGAATCGAAATTTGCCCATGACGAAGAGATGCTTTTTCGGGCCAATGCCCGGCGCGCCAAGCTGTTGGGCCAGTGGGCTGCCGAAAAATTAGGCCTTTCCGGGACTGAGGCCGAGGCCTACGCCAAATCGATGGTAGTTGCCGATTTTGAAGAAGCTGGCACCGAGGATTTGTTCCGCAAGGTCAGGAAAGACTTCGATGCCAAGAAGGTTGAGCAGTCTGATCACCAGATTCGCCGCCACATGGATGAATTGCTGGCCGTTGCCCTTGAACAGATAAAGGCGGGCTAATAATTGGCTACGCAAAGTTTTGACCTGAAGGCACGGCTCGCCAACAGGAGTGAGCCGTTTCTGTTGTCGTGGATGACAATGCCGAGTTCGCACTTGGCCGGGCAATTGGCGCGACTACCACTGGAAGGCGTCTGCCTTGACCTGCAGCATGGCCTGATCGGCTTTTCCGATGCGGTGGATATGATTGCTGCCATCAGCAATGCGGGAAGGCCTGCCATTGTGCGCGTGTTGTGGAATGAGCCGGGGCTTATTGGCCAGTCTCTTGATGCGGGTGCTGCCGCCGTCATCGTTCCCATGGTGAACAGCAAGGCGCAGGCTGAGGCCGCGGTACGGTCAGCCAAATATCCGCCGTTGGGCGGCCGGAGTTGGGGTGGTTATACCGCATTTCAAACCTATGGCATGGCTCCAGCTGACTATCTCAAGAAGGCCAATACCATCACCCAGGTGTTTGCGATGATCGAAACACAGGCTGCCCTTGACGCGGTGGAAGATATCGCCGCGGTGCCGGGCCTTGATGGGCTGTTTGTGGGGCCGAGCGACCTTTCCATCGCCCTGTCAAAGGGTGCCGGCATCGACAGGACGGCCAAGCACACGCTTGATGCGATGAAGCGGATTGCCGCCGCGGCGCAGAAAAACAATCTCATTGCTGGTGCCTTCGCAGGCACGGCTGACATCATCAAGGCCTATGCAGCAATGGGCTATACATTCATGGCAGGGGCGGTTGATGTGGACCTATTGCAAGCGGGCGCTGAAAATCTCATGAAGGCGGTAAAGGGCGTTTGACGTCTGGGGCCTTTCTTGTGACAATGAGGCGATGATGGACAAGCGAACTTCCTTAATTCCAGGTTACGAAATTATCCTCGACAAGCTCGTGGATATTGCGCTGGCGGCTGGTCCCATCGGCAGCCAGACGGACAAGTATTTTACCAATACGGCGCGCATTGTTGCGGCCCACGGCGATATGGATGTGACGTTTGCCGTTTTCATGCGCAGGCGCGTGGTGGCGGCCCTTGAGCCTACCATCCGCATGGTGCAGCGGCTGGTGCCAACGGCTCGGGTGAAGCGGTTTTACGAAGAAGGCGATATTGTTCCGTCCGAAAGCAAAATGCTCGAAATCACCGGCTCCATGGCCAAGCTTTCGGAAGTTGAAACGCTGGTGTTGCAGAAGATCGGATTTCCCTGCGTATCGGCCAACAACGCCTATGAAATGTGCCGGGCCATTCCCTATGCGGCCTTCATGGACATGCATGCACGCCATGGCAGCGGGGCCGAAATGAACATCCTCGCCTCCTATGGGGCGGCGGTTGGCAGCGCGGCGGCCAAACATGCCGATAGCAACGTGAAAGGCTTTGTGGGCTCGTCACAGGATTTGACCGCACCCCTGTTTGGCGCCGCCTCCGGCATGGGAACCATGCCCCACGCGCTTGTCGGTTATACGCAAGGCGATGTGCTGACGGCCATGCAACTTTTTGCCAAGACCATTCCTGAGGCCAAGACGCTGATCGCACTCGTTGACTACACGGGAGAGGAAGTCACCGATTCCTTACGGTGCGCGCGCTGGTTTTATGAAGAGGCGAAACTGCAGGACAAGGATAAGGTATTTGGCGTGCGCCTTGACACCCATGGCGGGCGGTTTGCCGAAGGCCTGGATTATGAAAAGTCCGTCGACACGGTGGGACACTGGCTGGGGGTTGCGGGTGAATACAATATCGTGGAACAGGTCTTGGGCGGCAGGGCCTTCCAGCTTGATCCCAACAACATTCTCGTCGACAAGGTGCGCCGCATTCTGTTCGGCAAGGGTGTTTCAGTGGCTTCCATCATCCATGTACGCAGGGCCCTGGACAATGCCGGGTTCAAACAGGCGCAAATCGTTGCCTCCTCCGGGTTTGATCCGCAGAAGTGCCAGGTCATGGGGGCCGCAAAGGCGCCGCTAAATCTTGTCGGCACCGGCAGCTTCCTGCCTGCAACACTCACCGAAACCTATGCCACCGCTGACATCATTGCCTATAACGGGGTGCGCCGGGTGAAGGTAGGACGCGAGTTTCTTTTCGACTAGCGCGCGTCCCGGCGGGATGGAATCATCCCGCCGAAAAGGACTCGCGCCAGATCAATATGTTGGAGCATGTCCCGACCGCCAAACCGCTTCACACCCCGGATCGGGCCCGGGCAGGCTTTTGGCGGGACATGCTCTAATTCACCTGCATGTGAATGGCCGCCGTCTTGCGCCTTGTGAAAATCCGGTGTTTCTATTGTCCGGGGCACATGATCAGGGGCTAACACGATGGTAATTCGATTCCTCCATTTCATAGGCTATGTATTTGCTATAACTCTGCTTTTTGCTTCTCCCGTTGAAGCCAGATGGTTCGTCGCCGATGGGCCGGCGGTGAATGTTGTTATCGATATTTCGTCGCAATCCATGTCGGTCAAGGTCAATGGCTGGCCTTACGGGCGTTGGAAAGTTTCAACGGCGCGTTCGGGGTATTATACGCCGCGTGGCACATTCCGCGTTCAACGGACGGCCAAGGTTTATTACTCGCGGAAATACGATAATTCTCCGATGCCGAATTCGGTATTTTTCAAAGGTGGCTATGCCATCCACGGCAGCTATTATGTAAGATCGCTAGGGCGGCCCGTTTCACATGGCTGTGTACGGCTTCATCCTTCCCATGCCGCGCGACTCTACAATCTCGTTCAGAAATATGGCTCAAGATCTACACGGATCACGATCGTGAATTAACTGCCTTTTCATGAGCAATCGGTTGGGTAGGCTTGCTGGGAGCATGAATTCATTTCTGCCTTCTTCCTACTATTTTTCCTCTTTCCAGCCATGCCAAGCGGTGACAAATTCGTCCTGATCTGATAGAATTATTCAAGCTGAAGTCGGCAGGCAGTCAGCGAAATCGGTGTGTGCCATGAACTCTGAAGCCTAATCAGAAGGAGCCACACAAAATGAAATTCGGATACTTTTCCAACACTGTTAACCGCCAGAACAAGCCCTATGGCACGGTCATGCGCGAGCAGATTGATCTGGCGCAATACCTGGACCGCGAAGGCTGGGATTCGGTCTGGTACACGGAGCATCATTTCTCCTATGAAGGCTTTGAGGTGGTTCCCAATCCAGTTTTGATGTCCACCTGGACCGCGGCCCACACCAAACGCATTCGCATTGGGCAAGCGGCAAACATCATCACCTTCTGGCATCCCCTGCGCTTTGCGGAAGACATCGCGATGCTCGACCACATGTCGGGCGGACGCATTGAAGTAGGCGTTGGCCGCGGCATTTATGGCCGCGAAGCGCTGCAGCTCAACAAGATGGCGGACACCCGCAATCCGGCGCAGAATTTCCGGATATTTGCCGAAGCCCTGGAAGTTGTCCGCCGGGCCTGGTCGAACCAGTATTTCGAGTTTCACGGGGAATTTTTCAATTTTCCCGATCGCGGTTTTGTGTGGGATCACGGCATGTCGCCCAAGAGCGCCGACTATCAGAACATGGAAACCCTTGAGCTGCACAAGCTTACAGTCGTACCCCGCACCCTGCAGCAGCCAACCCCGCCAATTCATCAGGTGGTGGATGGCCATTTAGCCATTCAATACGCGGCGGAGAACGGCATGGGCGCCATGATGTGGATTCCGCCCACCGATGCGCTGAAGCCCAGGTTTGAACTGTACCGCGACAAGAAGGCGGCAAAGGAACAGCGCGAGGTAAAGCTTGGCGAAGGCGTCAGCCTGGTGCGCGACATGTTCTGCGCCGAAAGCAAAGCGGAGGCAAAGCGCCTGGGCGGACCGGGAATTGTGGATTATTTGCGCTGGGTGTGCCACTGGCGCGGGCTTGATAACCACCGGCATCTCGGCGAGGAATTGCCAAAAACGGAAAACAAGCTTGATCTGCTGTCGGTAGATTTTCTCGACGAGCGCAATTTGCTGTTTGGAACGCCCGATGAAATTTCGGCCCGCATTGAGGAATTGATCGAGGTGCTGAATTTGCAAACCCTTCTGGTCTGGTCGCATTTTCCCGGCGTTGATCATGAAGTTGCCATGCGTTCGGTAAAACTGTTCACCGATGAAGTGATGCCACGTTTCAAGGGCCGGGTTGGCCTGCACCAGGCGGCGGAGTGAATTCATGAAGCCCAGCATTCGCAAGACCGTGACGTTTATCGAAATCACATACATTGAAGGCGGGCGGGCTCCGGACCAGCCGGTTGAAATGGCAGGCGTTGCCGCGGTGATCCAGAATCCCTGGGTGGGGCGCGGCTTTGTTCAAAACCTCCGGCCTGAAATCCTGACCATGGCACCCATACTGGGTGATTTGCTTGTGCCGCTGCTTCTCGAACAGCTTGGTGGCGGCAACAGGATTGAAGCTTATGGCAAGGCCGCCATTGTTGGACTTAACGGCGAAATTGAACATGCCTCAGGGCTTATTCACACCCTGCGGTTTGGCAACAAGTTTCGCGAAGCAGTTGGCGGTAAATCCTATCTGTCATTCACCAACAAGCGGGGCGTTGCCGGCTCATCCATTCAAATCCCGATGATGCACAAAATCGATGAAGGGAACCGTTCGCATTACTTGACGCTTGAATTTGCCGTGCCCGATGCGCCGGGGCCGGATGAAATTCTGGTTGCCATTGGGGCTGCCACGACGGGCCGGGCCTTCCCGCGCATTGGCAACCGCTACATGGACACGGAAGAAATGGCGGCTGAGAAGAAAGCGTGAAGCAACTTTCGCTTTCCGGCACCGCGCTTGAAATATCCGGCAGCGGACCTCCGGTTGTTTTGCTGCATGGGGTCGGCCTGAACCAGTCGATTTGGGCGGGACAGGCGAAGGCCCTGGAATCCGACTTTCAAGTCATCACCTATGATCTTTTGGGGCACGGAAGAAGTGCCGCAGCGGCGGCGAACGCGCCGCTTACCGATTGGGTGAGCCAGCTTGATGATGTCGTTCGCAATTTGGCGTTGGAAAAGTTTGCGCTTGTGGGGTTTTCATTCGGCGGATTGATTGCGCAGGCCTATGCGGCCCAGCATTCGCGCATGATTGACAAGTTGGTGTTGATGAGCACGGTTTATGACCGCAGCGAAGCGGAACGGGCCAGCGTTTTTGCGCGCCTCGAAGTGGTCAGACGCGATGGGCCGCAAGCCACTATCCCAACAGCACTTTCGCGCTGGTTTTCTCCCGAATTTTCCAAAACTCATCCCGAGGTCATGAATCAGTATGAAGCGATATTGCGTGGCAATGATGCGGATTCATTTCTCTCCGCCTATGAATGCTTTGCTGTGGCGGACCGGGATCTGGTGGGAGCGCTTGCCGAATTCAATCGGCCTACCCTGGTCATGACGGGTGAACTGGACACGGGGTCAACGCCTGACATGGCACGAAAACTGGCGGTGATGATTCCGGCGGCTGAGTGTTCTATCATTGCCGGAGGGCGGCATATGATGCCGGTGGAAATGCCTGATGAGGTCAATTCCGTGCTGCGTTGGTTTTTTGAAGAAGGGAAGTCCATGAAGAAATTGCTGAAAGCGATTGTCTGGATTCTCGCGGCTCTTGTCGTGATTTTTGTTGGCGGCGGTTATCTCCTGCCAAATGAGGTCACAGTGCAGCGGCAAACGGTGATCAAGGCGCCGCCGGAAAAGGTTTTTGCTCTGGTGGGCGGATACAAGCGTTTCAATGAATGGTCGCCCTGGGCCGAGCTTGATCCCAAAACCGTTTACACATTTGAAGGCCCTGAATCAGGGGTAGGGGCAAAAATGCGCTGGGCCTCCAATGATCCCAATGTTGGCGCCGGATCACAGATGATCACGGAGCATGTTCCCAATTCCCATGTTGCGGTTGACCTTGATTTTGGCGCGATGGGAAAATCCCAAGCCTATTGGGACTTGAGGCCGGAAGGCGCAGGGACCTCGGCGACATGGGGTTTCAAGATGAAACTTGATGGCCTGATGGACCGCTGGTTTGGCCTGCTGATGGACCGCTTTATCGGACCCGACTATGAAAAGGGCTTGGCCAAGTTGAAGGCCCTTGCGGAGAAAGAGGCAGCGGGTGGCTGAGGCCTTTCAACTTTATATTGATGGCGCGTTTTGCAACGCGGAGGGCTCCGCCACATTTGAAAGCATTGATCCTTCCACGGGAAAAACCTGGGCTTTGATGCCCAAGGCCAGTGCGGCTGACACGGACCGCGCGGTGCGTGCGGCCCATGCGGCTTTCAATGGCGGGCCGTGGCCTGCAATGACGGCAACGGCACGGGGCAAGCTGCTTTACAAATTGGCAGAGCTTGTGGCGCGGGACGCCTCCATCATTGCCGAGCTCGAAACGCGCGACACGGGCAAGGTGATCCGTGAGACGAAGGCGGTCACCGGCTATGTGGCGGAATACTACCGCTACTTCGCAGGGCTGGCCGACAAGATTGAAGGCGCAACGCTGCCCATCGACAAGCCGGATATGGAGGTTTCAACCCGGCGCGAACCTTTGGGCGTTGTGGCGGCCATCGTGCCGTGGAATTCGCAGATGTTTCTGACTGCCACAAAGCTGGGTCCGGCTTTGGCAGCCGGCAATACGGTGGTGATCAAGGCTTCGGAAGATGGGCCAGCACCGCTCTTGCATTTTGCCAAGCTTATTCATGAGGCAGGCTTTCCCGCGGGCGTTGTCAATATCATCACCGGGTTTGGCGCGGATTGCGGGCAGGTTCTGACGTCACATCCGCTCGTGGCGCGGGTTGCCTTCACCGGCGGGCCTGATACGGCGCGTCACGTGGTGCGTAATACGGCTGAAAATTTTGCCGTGACCACGCTGGAGCTCGGCGGCAAGTCTCCCGTCATTGTCTTTGACGATGCCAACCTGGACTCGGCCTTGAATGGCGTGATTGCGGGCATCTGGGGCGCCACGGGGCAATCCTGCGTGGCTGGATCGCGCCTGCTCATTCATGAGCTCATCCACGATGAATTTGTGGCGCGGCTGGCGAAGCGGGCAGGGGAAATCAAGATCGGTGCGCCGCTTGACATGGCAACGGAAATGGGGCCGCTCGCAACTTTGAAGCAAATGCAGCGGGCAGAAAAACTGATTGCTGAAAGCGTTGCGGCAGGGGCAGTACTGGTAACGGGCGGCAAGGCCAAAAATGGCGCAGGCTATTATTTTGAACCCACTATTCTTCTTGCGCCTTCCGCGGAACTGCCCTGCGTGCGTGAGGAATTTTTTGGACCCGTGCTCTCGGTTCTCAAGTTCAAAACGGAAGATGAAGCCGTGGCCTTGGCCAACGGCACGAACTATGCCTTTGCTGCAGGCATTTTCACGCAGAACCTGGGCCGGGCCCACCGCCTGACGAAAAAAATCAGGGCGGGCGTGGTGTGGGTGAATACCTATCGTGCGGTTTCGCCCATTGTGCCTTTTGGGGGCAATGGCTACACGGGCCATGGGCGCGAAAGCGGCCTGGACGCCATCCGCGACTATACGCGCACGAAATCAATCTGGATCAATACATCGGATGCAGCCGATGGCTGATCCTTTTGTCATGAGGTAGAAATGAGAACGGCTTTGATCACAGGCGGTGCGCAAGGCATTGGTGCGGCGGTGGCGCGCAAATTCCTGGGCGAAGGATTTTCCGGCGTGCTGCTGGTTGACCGCAATGCGGAAAAGCTGGCTGCGATGCAAAAGCAGATCGGCAAGGGCGCTGAAATCTATGCGGGCGACTTGCGTGAGGCAGGGACGCCGGCGGGCGCCGTGGCCAAGGCGGTCAAGAGCTTTGGGCGGCTTGATGTATTGGTAAATGCTGCCGGGAACACGGAGCGTTGCGGCATCGCGGACACGACGCCGGAAGCCTTTGACCGCCTGTTTGACGTCGAATGTGAAAGCCCCGCTGTTCATGATGCAGGAAGCGGCCAAACACATGGTGCCTGCCAAGTCCGGCGTGATCATCAATATTGCCAGCATGCTGGCCTATGGGGGCCCACCGAATTTAACCACCTACTCGGCTTCAAAATCGGCGCTGATGACCTTATCGCGAAGTGCCGCAAACACCTTCAAGCGCGATGGCATTCGGGTGTTCTGCGTAAATTTGGGCTGGACGCTGACCGATGGCGAACATGAGCTGCAAACGACTTTTCACAAGCTGCCAAAGAATTGGGCCGAGGAAATCGGTGCCCGCATGCCGTTTGGCCGCTTGATCACGGCTGATGATGTGGCGGGGCTTTGCGCCTTTCTGGTTTCACCGCCGGCGCAAATGATGACGGGTGCGGTGATTGACTATGAACAAATGCCCCTGGGGACATTCGACAGCCACCCGGCGCTTAGCCCGTAAGATCCACAACGGTAATTTCCGGTGGTACGCCCAGACGGATAGGCAGGATGGAGCAACCCAGCCCTCCCGACACAATGAGATGGCGGCCATCTTCGATAATGTGGCCATAGGCAAAGCGATTGCCGAACTCGGACGGCACGATTGGTGACCAACCCATGAGGCGTACCTGGCCGCCATGGGTGTGGCCGCTGAGGGTGAGCGACACACGGGGCGGCATTTGGGTAAACAGGTCAGGCTCATGGGCCATATGGATGATGGGTGCATCATCGGTGATTTGTGCAAGGGTGCCGGTGAGATCGTCACGGCCTATCGAAATGGCCGCGCGATCTTGTCTTTATGGCAACAATGCTTGCGGTGCCGGAGAGCCAGAAGGGGAGATTATCCTTTGTAAGCCGCGCCACTTTGTTTTCGAGAACCGGAATGCCGGCATCTTCAAAGGCGCGCTGGGCGAGGGTAGGCCCGTGACCTAGGCTTTGGGTGGCTGAATCTTCCCACCAGTCATGGTTACCAATGATGGCATAGGTTCCCAGCGGTGATTTGAGCTTCTTTGCAGCGCGCGCCGTGTCGGCGACATCGACGCGTGCGGTGATAAAGCGATGGGTCGCCGAATAGTCCCCCAGCAGCAGGTTCAGATCGCCTTCGAGGGAATTTGCCAGATCAAGAATGCGATTCCAGCGCGCGAGGCTCATGTAGGGTTCGCCCAAATGGGGATCGGCAATCAGCACGAGGCGAAGCTTAAGGCCAGGAGTCCAGTTCGGCGGGGTGAGGGCGTAGTATTGGGTTCGCAGCAGAAAGCCGGGTTCAATGGCCAGCGCATAGGTGCCGACTGAAGCGCCGGCAAGGGCGATGCCGCCAAGCCATTTCAACAGTCCGCGGCGCGTCACGGGGTTTGGTCCGTAACGCCCGCTTCCCTGAGGGTCCATTCGCGGAAGGCTTTCACCATGGGCGTATCTGCCGTTTCGATGGGCGAGATGACGTGGTAGGCAAATTGCGGCGGGGCCCGCAGTGAGAGTTCGAAGGGTTTCACCAGCCGGCCTGCCGCAAGGTCGTCCGCCACAAGATTTGAGTCACCCAGCGCCACGCCCTGGCCATTGATGGCCGCCTGCACGGCAAGGGAGGTTTGGCTGAAGTGCAGGCCGGCGGAATCGTCGAAATCTCTTATGCCGGCCGCCAGCATCCACATGCGCCAGTTGGGCCAGGGCAGGCCCTGGGCTTCCCAATCCAGATGAATGAGCTGGTGATGCTGCAGGAGATCGCGCGGGGTGTTCGAGCGGTTTGTCCTTGGTGATGAGCCTTGGGCTGCACACGGGAAAGACCTTTCCTGGAACAGGAGATCGGCGCGCAAGGCCCGGATATTTTCCGTTGCCGAAGCGGATGGCAATGTCGATGTCGTCCCGGTCAAAATCGAGAACGGCGGCAGACACGTCAATGCGCACGTCCGCGCCGGGCACCACTGCAAGGAAACGATCAAGGCGCGGCACCAGCCATTTGGCGCCGATCGAAGGCGAGGCTGAGACCTTCAACTGCTTGGTGTTTTTGAGTTTGCGGATTTTCTGCAGGGCGCGGTTGAGGGAATCGAGCGATTCCGTTGCGGCGGCGAGCAGAATTTCACCTTCGCGGGTGAGCCGCATGCTGCGGCTGGTGCGGGCGAAGAGCGAAACGCCGATCTGCTCTTCCAGCTCCTTGATCTGATGGCTGATGGCGGCGGGGGTGACGCCCATGTCGGAAGCCGCGCGGGTAAAGCTCAAATGCCGGGCGGCGGCATCAAAGGCGCGGAGGGAACGGAGGCCGGGAAACAGCTCGAGCATGCACATCTTCAAATAGAATTTGTAGATGAGGTGAAAACTAGTCGTTTGTGTCGAATAAATACAATGGTTTATATTTAGATCATCAATAAAAATTAATGAAAGATGAATATCATGTCACGCTCCAGCTGCCCCGCCACTCAAACAAGCTATCCCGTATCGCACCAGTTGGCGTTGTGGGCAAGTGGCGGGCTTTTCGTTGCGGGCATGGTTCGGTTTGAGCCGGCTGCCAGCGCCATTTACGCAGAAAATGCACCGTATCCGCGACAGCGGCCGCCACTGGCTGATGTAATCAGCGGCCCTTCCAAACAGGCTTGCGCTTTTCGGCAAAGGCCTTGGCGCCTTCCAACTGGTCCTCGCTGGAATAGAGCTTGTCGACGGTTGCCAGCTTGCGCTTGGTGACCAGATTGAAGGCTTCCTGCACGGGAAGGTGCATGGTTTCGCGCAGGGTTTCCTTGATGGCGGCAAAGACCAGCGGCGGGCCTTCCGCCAGCATGGCCGCCACGGCGCGGGCGCGTGTCATCAGGTCTGCGGCGGGAACGATTTCATTGATGATGCCCCAGTGCTTGGCTTCGGCGGCAGTGAACCGCCTGCCGGTGAAAAGCATTTCGGTTGCCACGTGATAGGGAATGCGGCGCGGCAGCTTGATGGTGGCGGCATCCGCCAGGGTGCCGGAATTGATTTCGGGCAGCGCGAAGGTCGCATGTTCGGCAGCGATGATGATGTCGGCCGAGATCATGATTTCAAAACCGCCGCCAAAGGCCAGGCCATTCACGGCGGCGATGACCGGCTTGTTGAGGCCTGGCAGTTCCTGCAGGCCGCCGAAACCGCCTACGCCATAATCGGCATCGGGCGCTTCGCCTTCGGCGGCGGCCTTGAGATCCCAGCCGGGGCAGAAGAATTTGTCGCCGGCGGCGGTGAGGATGGCCACGCGCAATTCCGGATCATCCCTGAACTTTGCGAAGACATCGCCCATGATGCGGCTGGTTGCGGCATCAATGGCATTGGCCTTGGGGCGGTTGATGGTGACTTCGAGCACGGCGCCGTGGCGTTCGGTGATGATGGGTGAGGTCATGTCAGTCTCTCCGCATACGGATGAGGGCATCAACGGCAATAGCGCCATTGGGCAAAACGAGCAGGGGGTTTACGTCGAGTTCTTCGATTGTGGTGCGATGGGCCTTGGCGAAATCCGCCACGGCGAGGACTGCGGCGATGACGGCCTGCTGATCGCCTGATTTGCCACGGAAGCCTTCGACCAGTTTCCACACTTTCAGTGATTTCAGGGCGCGGGTGATTTCCTCGCGCGAGGTTGGCAGCAGCAGCGTGACGCTGTCTTTCAGGAGTTCGGTGAGAATGCCGCCGGCGCCGATCACCAGGGCCAGGCCAAATTGCGGATCGTTCTTGAGGCCGATGATGAGTTCGGCAACGGCGCCCGTCACCATGCGTTCGACGAGTACATCGGGCGCCAGCTTTGCCATTTTCTGGGCAACGGCTTCGGCCTCTTCAGCGGTTTTGATGTTCAGGGCCACGCCGCCCGCTTCGGTTTTGTGGGCAATGGCGGAAGATGATGTTTTGATGGTGACGGGGAAGCCAAGCTGCTTTGCAACTGCTTGCGGCCTCGTTTGTCTTGCAAACGCGGCCTTCGGGCACGGGAAGGCCGAAATTTTTCAGGAGAATCTTGGCATCATGTTCGCTCAGGGTGATTTCGCCTTTGCCTGTTACGGCAGGTGCCGCCAGCGCAGGCAGCGCTTCGTTGCGGGCCCAGTTCCTGCCGATGAAGGCGGCGGCCTCAAAAGCGGCCAGCGTGTCATCAAGGCCCATCATGGGGGCAACGCCCTTGGACGCCAGATCGGCGGCAACCTCGGGGAGCATGCATTCGGGAAGCGAGGCGGTGACAACGGCGCGCGCGCCGGCGATTTTGGCCGCATTGGCATAGGCCTTTGCCGCGAGGATCCAAGCGGCGGAATTGCTTCCCGGATTGGTTGGCGCATCCAGGATCAGCACGCCTGCATCAAAGCCGCCACGCAGCACGGCTGAATAGGTTGCCGTCAAATTGTCGAACTGGTCCCAGATGAAGGTGTGATAGTCGAGCGGATTGTCGATCGAGACATATTCATTGAGGGTGGCTTTCACTTCCGCCTTTGTTTTCGGGTCAAAGGGCGGGAAGCTTACTTTCCGCTCCAGCGCCATATCGGCAATGAGGGCCGCTTCGCCCCCCGAACAGCTCATGGAAACAATGCGGCTGTCCTGCAAGGGCCCGCCGTGGTGGAGAAACTTCAAGGTTTCCACAAAGGAAGTCACCGACTTCATGCGGGCGATGCCGTAACGCTCGAACAGCGCATCATAGAGGGTGTCGGCGCCGGCCAGCGATGATGTGTGGCTCATGGCCACTTTTGCGCCTTGCTCCGAGCGGCCGGTTTTCAGCGCGATCACCGGCTTTTTGAGCTTGCGGGCAACCTCGGCGGCACGGGCAAAGGCTGCCACGTCGGTGAGGCCTTCAATATGGAGGCCGATGGCCGTGATGCGCTCGTCGCGCGCGAGGGCTTCCAGCATTTGCGCCATGTCCATATCGGCCTGGTTGCCGATGGCAAAGATGCAGGCGAGCGGCAAGGCGCGGCGGGTGAAGGTGAAGTTGCAGGCGATGTTGCCCGACTGGGTGATGATGGCAACGCCCTTGTCGATGATTTCTATGCCATGTTCGTCGGGCCAGGGGGCGACGCGGGCGAGGCAGTTCACGAAGCCGTAGCAATTGGGGCCCATAAGCGGCATGCCATCTGCTGCCTCGAGCAGTTCCTTCTGGAGATGGGCATCGCCTGTTTCGGCGAATCCGCTGGCGTAGATCACCGCCCCGCCACAGCCCTTTTTCCGCAGTTCACGGACGATTTCGATTGTGGGTTCGCGTTTGATGGCAACGAAGGCAGCATCGGGCGCGCCGTCGATATCGGCAACCGACCTGATACAGGCAATGCCGCCAAGTTGTTCGCGCTTGGGGTGAACGGCCCAGATTTTTCCGGCAAAGCCCAGTTCCCGTGTACGGCGGATTGCGACATCGCATTCGCCGCCGCCGATGAAGACGATGGATTTGGGGTTGAGCAGGGGAGTGAGGTTACGGGTCATTCAAGACTCTACTTAGCCTTCTCCCCTTGTGGGAGAAAGTGGACGCCGCAAAGCGGCGGCCGGAGGGGGTCTTCCGCAGAGGGCAAATATTGATGTAATTTTTTGTCATCCTCCTAACGGCCTAAGGAGGGCACGGGAGATGATGTGGCGCTGGATTTCCGAGGTGCCTTCCCAGATGCGCTCAACCCTTGCGTCGCGCCAGATGCGCTCCAGGGGGAGATCGGACATCAGGCCCATGCCGCCATGAATCTGTATGGCTTCATCGGCAATGAAGGCCAGCACTTCGGTGGCTTTCAATTTGGCCATGGCCATGTCCATGTCGGTCACGGTTTTCTGGTCGAATTTCCAGGCGGCCTCGAGGGTGAGCAGTTCGGCGGCCTTCAGTTCCATGGCCATGTCGGCGAGCTTGAAGGAAACGCCCTGGAACTTGCCGATCTGCTGGCCGAACTGGTGGCGGTCCACCGCATATTGCTTGGCATGTTCCATGGCGCGTTCGGCACGGCCAATACAGGTCGCAGCGACTTGCAGTCGGGTTGCGCCCAGCCATTCGTTTGCGACCTCGAAGCCCTTGTGGAGTTCGCCGAGGATTTGTGACTTGTGCAGGCGGCAATCATTGAACTCGAGAATGCAGTTGTTGTAGCCGCGGTGAGAAACATTCTTGTAGCCGTCACGCACGGTGAAGCCCTTGGTGCCCTTGTCCACAAGGAAGGCGGTGATCAGTTTCTTCTTGCCGCGCGGCGTATCCTCTTCGCCCGTTGCGGCAAAGAGGATGGTGAAGGTGGCCTCATCGGCATGGCTGATGAAATGCTTGGTGCCGTTGATGATGAAATCATCGCCCTCCTGTTTGGCAAAGCATTTCATGCCGCGCACATCGGAGCCTACGCCGGGTTCGGTCATGGCGAGGCAATCCACCATTTTCCCCTGGACGGCAGGGAATAGATATTTTTCGCGCTGCTCGCCGACGCAGGCCATCAGGATATTGGAGGGCCGAGCGACGCAGTTCCAATGAAGCGCGTAGTTGGCGCGGCCCAGTTCCTTTTCATAGAGAACCCAGGTCAGCGTATCGAGGCCGGCACCGCCAGCTTCGGCCGGCATGTTGGCGGCATAGAGGCCGGCAGCGATGGCCTTGGCCTTGATTTCTTCGCGCAGCTCCGGGCGCAATACGCCGGTATTTTCGATCTCGACTTCATGGGGATAGAGTTCGTTCGACGACGAAATCCCGCGTCGTCTTGATGATCATGTCCTGTTCTTCGGAGAGCTTGAAATCCATGGGTTTACCTGATGTGCATGGTTTCGAGATGGCCATCGACGGCGATGGCCTGGCCGTTGACCATCTTGGCGGCGGGGCTTGAGAGGAACAGGCACATGTCGGCAATCTCTTCCGGCTCGACGAAGCGCGGAATGGACTGGGACCAGGTCATTTCCTTGGCGATGATGTCGAAGGCAACACCGCGAACATCGGCCTCGCCCTGGATAACGCGGTTGATGCGGTCACCGCGGACTGCGCCGGGGCAGATGGCGTTGCAGCGCACGCCATGGGGGCCGAGTTCAATTGCGAGCGATTTGGTAAGGCCGATCACCGCCCATTTGGCAGACGCATAGGGCGTGCGGTTGCCGAAACCATATAGGCCGGCAGTGGAGGAAAGATTGATGATGTTGCCGGAGCCCTGAGCTTTCATGACTGGGGCGGCTCGCCTGGCGCAAAGGAAATGCGAGTCGAGGCAAATGGCGAGGCATTCCTTCCAGTCGGCATATTCCACGTCGTCGATGGGAGCCGTTGGTCCCTTGATGCCGGCGTTGTTCACCAGCACATCAAGTCCGCCGAGATCTTCCAGGGCTTCATCGAACCAGGCGTCGACCTCGGCTTCATTGGCCACATTCACATGGGTTGCGGCGATCTCCGGGAATTCCTCGCGGAAGGCGGCAAGTGCTGCTTCGTTCACATCGCAGATGTGGACCTTGGCGCCTTCATCATAAAAGGCTTTGGCAACGGCGCGGCCAATCCCTGCGGCGGCGGCCGTGATCATGACGCGCTGTTTCATGCTATTTCCTCTTTACCTTCATGACGCTGCCCATTTCCTTGGGCTTCTTCAGCTTCTTGTGGGCTTTTCCAATGGCGGAGAGGGCATCGTACAGGTCGCTGCGCATGGGGACAACTTTTCCGGCCTTCTGGTTGACATGCAACTGCATGATCTCGTTGGTGGCGACAAGTTCCCTGGTCTTGCCATGATACATGCGGTGGAAGAGATGCATGCGCTTTTCATCGCAGCCCAGCACCTGGGTTTCGATGGAGAAGGTCTCGCCGAGTTTCATTTCCTTGTAGTAGTTGATATGGGTTTCGGCGGTGAAGAAGGTGTTGCCGGTAGCCCTGTAGGCTTCATCGTCGCCGATGTAGCGGAAGAAGGCATCGAGCCCATCGCCGAAAGCGATGAGATAGGCCGCATCGGTCATGTGGCCATTGTAATCGAGCCAGGCGGAGAGGACTTCGCCCTTGTGAAGCTTCACCGGGCCATCAAGCTTGTCGGATTTTTTCCAGCGCCTGGCCTTGGTTCCCTGCCTGGCTTCGTCACGGGCAAGCACCAGTCCGGCGCCCACCTTGTGATGCTTGAACAGGCGCATCATGTCGACCAGCACGTCATTGCGCTTGGCTTCGATCTGCGCCACGGTCTGACCAGCGCTTTGCGCTTCGCAGCCTTCGATCAGGTTTTTTTCGAGCGTGTCGTTCCACTTGGGGAATTTCAAATCGGTCCAGGGCAGTTCGAGCGTGGGGTCAAACTGCTGAAATGAAATGGCGCATGCCGCCGGGGCCGCCAGCCACGTGATAGGTCAGGAAGGACCCCATGAAGGCCCAGCGCATGCCGGCGGAATAGACGATTGAGTCGTCGATATCGCCGGTGGTGCCGATTTCCTTGTTGAGGATGTGAAGGGCCTCGCGCCACAGGGCTTCCTGCAGGCGGTCGCAGATATAGCCTTCGATTTCCTTCTTGAGGCGCAGCACCTGCATGCCGATGGATTCGAAATAGATGCCGGCGCGGTCCATGGCTTCGCTTGAGGTTTTTGCGCCCGGAACGGTTTCAACGAGGGGCAGGAGATAGACCGGATTGAAAGGGTGGCCGATGATCACCCGTTCGGGGTGCTGGCATTGGGACTGCAACACAGTTGGCAGGAAACCAGAAGAGGACGATGAAATGATCACCTCGGGGCGGGCGATAGCGTCGATATCGCGAAAGAGTTTCACCTTGAGATCTTCGCGCTCCGGGGCCGCTTCATGAACGAAGTCAGCCTTCGAGGCCATCTCCTTGAGATCAGTGGTAAAACTGAGCTTGCCTTTTTTACCGGGCGAGCCCAGCAGCTTGGACATTGAAGGCCAGGCCACATCAATGGCGGCGCGGAGCTTTGCTTCGGCGGCGGGATGCACGTCATAGGCGATAACATCGAAGCCACGGATGAGCAGGCGCGCGGCCCAGCCTGCTCCGATCAATCCGGTTCCGGCGATGCCGACAGTTTTGATTTTGGACATGGTCAGGCTCTTGGCTTGAGTTGCAGAATGGCGCGGGCTTCATCGGGAGTGGCAATCTTGGTGCCGAGGATTTCGATGACTTTTACAGCCTTCTCAACCAGCTTGCCGTTTGTGGCATGGACACCTTTTTCGAGCCAGAGATTGTCCTCAAGGCCAACCCGCACATGACCGCCGAGAAGCACGGCCTGGGCAACGGCCGGGAATTCATTGCGGCCAATGCCGAAAGCAGCCCAGATTGCGTCCTTGGGAAGTTGGGCCTTCTGATAGGCCATGGTTTCCGTATCGTAGGGCGCACCCCATGGGATTCCGAGGCAGAGCTGGAACAGGGGCGGGCTGTCGATCAGGCCTTCAAGGCAAAGCTGCTTGGCAAACCAGAGATTTCCGGAATCGAAAATTTCCATCTCGGGCTTCACGCCATAGGATTTGATGAGGCGGGCCTGTTCGCGCAGTTGGGCAGGCGTCTGCACGACCATGGTGTTGCCATCGCCGAAATTCAGCGAGCCGCAATCGAGCGTGCAGAGTTCGGGGCGCAGTTCGGCAATATGCAGCAGGCGTTCAACGGGACCGACGAGATCGGTGCCTGCGCCCCACTTCATCGGCGTTTCGCCGGGGCCCACATCAAGGTCGCCGCCCATGCCGGCGGTGAGGTTGATGATCACATCCTTGTTCTTGGCGCGGATGCGCTCCATGACTTCCTTGTAGAGATGGACACCGCGGGCGCCTTTTCCGGTCTTCGGATCGCGGACATGGCAATGCACCACGGCTGCTCCGGCAGAGGCCGCTTCCAGGGCGGAATTGGCGATTTGCTCCGGGGTTACCGGCACATTCGGGCTTTTGCCCACCGTGTCGCCAGCGCCGGTGACGGCGCAGGTAATGATGATCTTGGGGTTCATGGGGTTCTCCGTTTGGGAAATGATTAGTTTGGATTTTTCGCTACTCGCAATGACTAATGGATTCTCATGCTAAGCAACGGAGTACTTGTCGATGACCCATAGCCATGTCCCGTCGCTTTGCCGCCGGGCAACTTCGGAGGTCACACTGCCATCGGGAAGTCGGGTTGAGGTGAGCGCCAAGTCCCCACTGATAATTGCTGGACGCTGATCTCCGTATTCAAATTTGCGGCCCGTCGCCACAAGCTCGGCGTAGAATACCCGGATTGCATCCCGGCCTATGGTCAATGGTCCCTCACCGCTGTCAATGACAGCATCGGGGTCAAACAGGGCCAACATGCCATCGACGTCTCCCGCCCTCTGCCGGGAAACCAGCAGCCGCTCCAAATCCTGAGGATCACGCGCCAGTTCGCGGCTTGCCGGATCGGCCATAACGACACCCTCCCAAGGCAATAACTTTCGTTTGAACTGACGTTAGGCCCATCAAATTCCCGAGTTTGACTTTTTTCGCCATTAAGTTAGCATTTATCGCCATGTCCTCAATTGACGTTGTCTTCCACCTGGTTCCCCGCTTTTCAATGATTTCGCTCTATGGAGCTCTTGAAACCCTGCGCGTGGCGAATCGCTTTGCTGATCAGAAATTTTCCTGGCGATTTGTCTCAGCGCGGGGTGAACCGGTTTCTGCCTCCAATGATATTCCAGTTTCGGTTTCGGGCAGCCTCGTCGATTTGAGCCGCCCTGCCATGGTTGTGATATGCGCGAGCTATGAGCCTGAACAGGGCGCAACAAGACCCGTATTGGCGGCGATCCGAAAGCTCAGCGCGCAAAAAGTATTGCTTGCTGGCATCGATACAGGGTCCTTTGTTTTGGCGCGAGCAGGGGCGCTGGATGGCTACCGCGCCACGTGCCATTGGGAAACTTTGCCGGGTTTTCGTGAAAGCTTTCCGCGCGTGATTGCCACACAGGCGCTTTTTGAAGTTGACAGTGACCGCTTGACTTGTGCCGGCGGTTCTTCGGCCATTGATATGATGCTGGAATGGATCAGGCAATTGCTAGGGCATGAAATTGCCGTGACCGTTGCCGATCTGCTGGTTCATTCCAGGTTCGCTGAGCAGCCACATGAGGTGCGTATTCCAGCAGCGGCCCGTTATGGCACCACCGATGCCCGCATACTCTCCTGCATCGCCCTCATGGAAGAGCAACTGGAGGAACCCCGCAATGTCGAGGAGCTGGCGATTCGGGCTGGAGTTTCTGTCCGGCAACTCGAAAGATTATTTGCTGCAACATTAAAAAAACGGCCGATGGGATTTTATCTCGACCTGCGCCTGGAACGGGCCGAGCGGCTCATCAACTACTCCGCGTTGAGTGTTCGCGAAGTTGCTGTTGCCACAGGCTTTTCTTCACTGTCACAATTTTCGCGAAGCTTTAAGGTAAAATATGGCAAGCCGCCGTCCAAATGGCGAAGACGCGATTGATTCGCCGGCGGGGTTGCATTTTTAAAAAAAATCGCCGATTTTCAGGGATCGGCGAACTGGGACAGCGAGATGAAAACACTCTTGGCGACTGTGTTTGTTGCGACCGCTATTGCGGCACCGACCGCAATACCACCTGCGGCTCCGCCCACACCGAGCAATTGGTGCAAGGTCGGGCATACGGTGATGATTCCTGACGGGCGTGAAGGCCCGGTTACGTCGCTTGATGGTGACATCTGCCAAGTGCTTGTTTACGGCGAGACCCATGCTTCGCAGTGGGTTTATTATTTGATCGAACCTGTCGATCCGAAAAAGCCGGCAGGTCGTGCCTTTGGCCATTAAAAGCTTGCGTCCTGATGGTTGTTTGAGGCAGACGGTGCTTCCCAAGAATTGGAGAGCCCTGATGCGGGAATTATCTGCGTGCTATTTTTGCGCTGTCGGCGCTTTGCCTTTCGTCTGGCCTTGTTGAAGCTGAAACCAAGACATTCGAAAATCCCATGATCGGCACCAATCGCCTGGATTGGTGTGTGAACTGGGGCACCGGTTGTGGTGCGGACGCGGCGACCGCCTGGTGCAAGAGCAATGCCTATGATCATTCCGTAGACATCAAACAGGCGCCTGATATCGGGGCTTCATCGCCGACCAAACTAATCGCAACCGGCGAGGTCTGCGACCAGAGCTATTGCGACGGTTTTGCCTCCATTACTTGTGTCGCGGTCGAATTGCCGGCTTCGCCACTGCCCGCTGCGGCAGAAGCAACCGAGCCAGAAGCAACCGAGGCAGAAGCACCCACACCGGCGCCGGTAGTTGCGAAAACCGCGGACGAAATGTTCAAGAATCCAATGCACGAGGGGGTTCGCCTGAACTGGTGCCTCAACGGGCAAAGCGGTTGCGGGAAAAAAGCGGCCGAGGCCTGGTGCGTGCAACAGGGATTCAGCACGGCGAAGGATTTCAAGTATGTCAGCGGGGTAAAGCCCACGATCCAAATTGGCACCGGCGAGACAATAAAGAAGGGTGCCAAAGGCTTCAGCCGTGTCACCTGCGTGAAATGAGTCAGCGTCCGCCTTGATGACATCGAGTGGCACGCTCACGATGCCGCTTATGGAATTGGCGACGCTGTCATATGATTGGCTCACAAGTCTGCGTGACGCTCATTCCTATCCGCGCTGGTGCGGGGCGCTATAGCCAGCAAGGATTGCTTGAGCTGAACTGATTGAAATTTAAGCGACGGATTTGTGGGGCGGATCAGGGAATACCAACGTTCGCTTTATAGTTCCGTAGGCGAAGCTCGTTTCGATTGCTGCGATTCCGGGGATGGTGTGAATGCGCTCGCGGATGAATTCCTCGTAGGATTTAAGATCGGGCACCAGCACACGAAGCAGGTAGTCGAAATCGCCTGCAAGCAGATGGCACTCGAGGATTTCACCTATAGCACGGACGGAGCGTTCAAAGCGGCCTACCTTCTCTTCTGAATGGCGCTCCAGCCTTATGCGTATGAACACCGTTACGGGGAGACCATAGTGTGCCTCGTCAACTACTGCTGCATATCCCTTGAGTACCCCCTGTTCTTCAAGAATGCGGACCCGGCGCAGGCAAGGCGAAGCTGAAAGACTTACCGCGCTTGCCAGTTCTTGAATGGTCATACGACCGTTAGCTTGAAGGGCGCGGATGATTTTATAATCTATACTGTCCAGCATTCACATATTTTTGGCAGATTCCGCCAAAAACCGCAAATAAAATGGCTATAATGGCGGAACTTGCCAGTTCAATTGTGTCACAATGAGGCCATCCATTCGAAGAGGAACACCGCCATGCCCAGCAACCTCAATGCCCGTCAGCTCAGCCCATTAAGGAACACGACAGCTGCAGTTTCGATTGAAGACCTGGTCGATGAGCAGTTGCGCCATTTTGCCATTGATCCTGCCTCGGCCTATGGCCAAACGCTTGCGCGGCTGACTCACAGTCTTTACCAAGCCAATGCCGCCGCTCACGAACTTGTTGCCCTGACTGGTGCCGCACTTTCGGGGTTGGACCGCAAGGATCGTATCGCATGGTTTAACGCCAAGCGTTTTGCTTGTTTCCAGCTTGCCAAAGTGCTTGACAATCTACAGTCACCGATGCGCCGCACTTACCAGTCGCTCGCGGGGCGCAACGGTCCCGGCGCTGCCCGCGGGCCCTATCCAATCTTCGATAACGTGACCGCGATCTTCTCGGCCACACCCGTCATTACCCGCACTGCCACCTATCTCTACGCCTGCGTCGAATGGGTCGAGGATGCTTTTAAGGGGAAGGAGCTGTTGCACGAAATCTATTCTCGCCTGTTGAACCCCACCTCTGTGAGCCTTGCCAATCACATTGTCGATGTTGAGGCGGGACCGCTTGCACATCAATATTTCGCCTGGAACTTCAACTCTGGTATGGCCGCCGTCGATTCTACATTGGCCCATCTCCTCGGGTATCAGGATATCGTGCTGGCCAACCGCAACATCTATGGCGGTTGCTATCAACTGCTCCATGACTGGTATGGCAAGAGCAGCAATCTCGACATCGCCGTTAACTGGTTTGATGGTTACACGGTCGAAGAATTTTCCGAGGTGTTCGAGACGGTGAAGTTGAAATATGCTGACCGCCTTGCAGCGGGAAGGCACGTTTATGTTTATCTCGAAAGCCCGTGCAATCCCCATGGTCATGTCCTTGATGTCGTTGCGATCTGCCGCGCCGCCCATAAAGCGGGCCTCACAGTTATCTGCGATTTAACTGTGGGTACGCCGTTTCTGCATCCGGTCCTGCGCCGTGAGAATCCCGCCGAGCGGCCCGACTTCGTGATCCATTCCTATACGAAAGACCTTGCAGGCTATGGGGCAACAACGGCAGGAGTGGTTATCGCCCGCAATGAACTGATGTTCCTGCCCAAGGGCAGCAAAGCTGAGATGTCCAGCCCAGATGGCAAGACCCGCACCGTCAACTGGGACGAAACCTTGTTCTGGAACGTGTACTACATCAAGGGCGCCTTCCTCGATGCAGACAAGGCTTATGAAGTAATCAATGGCATGCGCACGCTTGAGCTTCGTATGCTGGCAAAGTGTATCACCACCACGGTGTTTGCCAGAGCCCTTGCTGCGCATCCCGGTATCAACGTGAATTGCTCTGCTGTGCCGGGCCATCCCAATGCAGCCCTTCGTGAGGCGAACATGTTTCTCGGCCTTCCTGCGCCATTGTTCACCATCGACTTTGAAGCGAAGCCGGGGAAGAAACCTTTGCCACGGGAGGCCTTCAAGGCATTTTTCGATCTGCTTGAACCGGTATTTGGATTGCAAGTGAGTCTCGGACAGACCAACAGCGTTGTACTGTGCCCAGCCCTTACCAGTCATTCTGAAATGTCTGACGCAGCGCTTGCCGACGCGGGTATCACACGCACGACCATCCGCGTCGCTGTTGGCAACGAAGACCCACGTAGCCTGCTTGCGCATATAATTAGCGCTTCTGAACTTGCCTTTGATCCGGTGTCGCCGGGGTTCTCTAAAGGCTTCATGGCAGCGGATGCGATTGATCAGCTATTTGAAGAAATCTATGTTGAAACCCACAGGCGCTATGTACAGAGCCGCCCAAAGATGGCGGAACTACTGAATTAATTTGGAAGCCAGCAAAAATACCACTTGCCGATGCCTTCAATTCGATTACTTGCGTGAAGTGGGCTAAACTCCTGCCTGCCACTGCTTGATGACATCGAATGGGTGGATGAGCATGATGATGTTCAGCGCGAGATTGTCTCGGATAACCGCGCCGACGAACAGCTCCATGGCTAGCGCCAGAACGATGGTAAACCAGACGGGCAGGCGCGACGCGGCGTAAAACCCAACGGCCATGGCAACGACGTCGCTCACCGAATTGATGACGCTGTCACCATAATAGTCCAGAGAGATCGTGGCTTCGCGATAACGGTTGATGATGAAGTCCGTGTTCTCGAAAATTTCCCAGGCGCCTTCAATCATGAGGGCAAGGCAAAGGCGCAAGGTGACAGGCCATTCCTTCCCGACCAGCCAGAACAGGGCGTAGAAAAGGAAGCCATGGATGATGTGGGAGGGCGTGTACCAGTCGCTGAGATGCTGGGAGTTTTCCGAACTCATCACCACGCCATGCCAGAGCTTGACGTAGCCACACTTGCAAATGGGTTCACGGCCCATCGCCAGGAGAACGACGGCGATGAGCAAAATAATGCTTCCACCCAGGACTGGAGCCCAGAGGGCAAGGCGTGAAGCTTTCAATGAATCAGATGACATGGCCTAACCATGGCATGTCTCAAGAGCGGTGACTAACGGGAGATCAGGCATCCAGGCCTGGGATTTCGAGCAAGGTACAGCCGGAGATGCGCCAGGTTCCGTCCGGCTGTTTTTCCATGGAATAGAGCGCCTCGTAGGTTTTGCCGTCAGGGCCAACAACGAGCATTTTTTGGGCAGGCCTGCCCATGGGGTCGATCAGGGCTTCGGTGAAATTGAAGGATTGCGGACGGTAGACGGGGCTGTAGCCCCGCTTTACCATGGACATGAAAATTTCGGGCGTGGGGAAAATGTTCCGGACACCGGGTGCTGCAAAGCTGTAAGCCGTTGGGCCATCGTCGGCCCGGAAGGCACTGATTTGGGCTGTGATAATGCGTTGAAATTCGGCCCGGTCAGCCGCATTTATGGACTCAGCGAAAGATGCCGCCGATATGAAAACCCAAAGCACGACAGCTGGAATAGAACGAAGCATGATGGGCCTCCCGCTATATGAGCATCTTGACACATATACGCGAGCATGTCCTGTGTGGTTTCACCTGAGGTTTGAGACAGGAGCGGAATTTGGCTACCAATGAAGTACTTGAGCAAGCCTCCGCCTGGCTGGCGGAGGGCCGGAAAGTTGCCCTTGCGACAGTGATTGAAACCTGGGGATCGGCCCCGCAACCTGTGGGCAGCCAATTGGCCATTGACGGCGATGGCAATTTTGCCGGGTCCGTGTCGGGCGGCTGCGTCGAAGGTGCCGTGGTGAGTGAAGCGCTCGACGCCATTGCCTCGGGCCAGCCGAAAGTTTTGGCCTTTGGTGTGGCCGATGAAACAGCCTGGCAGGTGGGCCTTGCCTGCGGCGGCAAGATACGGGTGTTTGTGGAGCCTCTGGGGCCGTGAAACGAGCACTTTTGAAAGCCGTGCTTGAGGCAAACCGGGAGCGCAGGGCGGTTGCTGTGGTCACAAGCATAGCCAACGGCGAACAACGACTGGTGGCCAAGGAAAACCTTGGGAGTGATCCGCTTGGCGCCGTGCTTGAGGAAGCCTTTCGCTTTGATCAATCGGGCCTTCATGGCGGAGAGTTTGTACACGTCCATAATCCGCCCTTGCGGCTGGTGATCATCGGGGCCGTGCATATTGCGCAGAGTGTGATCCCGATGGCCGAGACAGGCGGGCTATGATGTCAGCGTGATTGATCCACGCGGGGCCTTTGCAACGGGGGCGCGGTTTCCAGGCATTGCGCTCTATACCCAATGGCCCGACGAGGTATTGCCAAACCTCGGGCTTGACGCGCGTTCGGCTTTTTTGGCGCTTACCCATGATCCCAAGATTGATGATCCGGCCCTTTCCGCCGCCTTGAAGTCCGAATGTTTTTATATCGGCGCCCTGGGCTCCAAGAAAACCCAGGCAAGCCGCGTAGAACGATTGCAGAAGATGGGATTTTCCGACCAGCAGATTGCGCGGATTCATGGGCCTATCGGCCTGCCCATCGGCGCCAAGGGCGCTGCCGAAATTGCTATTTCCATTATGGCCGAAATGACCCGCTCCTTGCGCCTGGGCAACTGACATGAAATTTGCCGAATTGCCGCTGCAAGACACATTGGGCTGCATTCTGGCGCATTCGGTCCGGCACGCCGAAGGGGTATTCAAGAAAGGCCGGAAACTCGGGGCGGATGATTTGAAGTTGCTTGCCGCCTCGGGCATTTCAAAAATATTCGTGGCGCGGTTGGATGCTGATGACGTTCCCGAGGATGAGGCGGCCCGGGCGATTGCCGGAAAGATTGTGGGTCCTGGGGCCATGGCCCAGGAGCCATTTACCGGACGGGCAAATATCTATGCGCGGCAGCGCGGGCTTGTTGTTGTCGATGGTTCCCGCGTCAACGCGATAAACCGCGTGCATGAAAGCGTGACGCTAGCGACGCTCAGCAATTATAGCGTTGTCGACAAAGGACAGATGGTTGCGACGGTCAAGATTATTCCCTTTGCGGTGGCAAAGGAAAATCTCAACAAGGCCTTGCTGGAGATCGGCGATGCCTCGGTGATCCGGGTTCAGGCTTTGGCCGAGAAGCGTGTTGGCCTGGTGATCACCAAAGTGGCCGGCAGCAAGCAGTCGCTCATTGAAAAATCCGAAACGGCGATGCGTGGCCGGGTAAAGGCGCTGGGCAGCGATCTGACACATGTCAAAGTATGTGACCATTCCATTGAAGCAGTTCGGAAATCCGTGAAAGAATTGCAGGCGCTGTTCTGCAATCCCATCCTGCTGTTTGGCACATCGGCGATTGTGGACCGGGAAGATGTGATCCCTGCGGGGCTTTCGGCTGCAGGCGGAACCGTCATTCATCTTGGCATGCCGGTGGATCCTGGCAATCTGATGATGCTAGGAGATTTGCATGGCGTGCCGGTGCTGGGCGTTCCGAGCTGCGCAAGGTCGCCCAAGGTGAATGGCTTTGATTGGGCGCTGGAACGGGTACTGGCCGACATCAGGCTTTCAGCCGGCGATATCATGGACATGGGAGCTGGAGGATTGCTGGCCGAGATTTCAAGCAGGCCGTCTCCGCGTGACCGGAAACCCCTTCCCCAGCATGCGCCTAGAATTACAGCCGTCGTTCTGGCCGCCGGAAAATCATCGCGCATGGGCAGCAACAAGCTTCTGGCCGATCTCAATGGCAAGCCCTTGCTGCGCCACAGCGTGGAAGCCCTGAAGGCCTCAAGCGTTCATGATATCATCGTGGTGACGGGAAACGAGCCTGAGCGGGTCCAATCGGCGCTTGCGCCGCTTGACGTAACATTGGTTCACAACACGAATTTCGCCGAAGGACTGTCGACGTCCTTAAAACGCGGACTTGCCGCTGTACCGGCAGAGACGGATGCCGTGCTGGTGTGCCTTGGTGACATGCCCCTGATTGACGCACAGACAATTGACCGGCTGGTGGCTGCATTCAATGTTGCAGAGCATCGCACGATTTGCGTGCCCACGTTCGAGGGCAAGCGCGGCAATCCGGTGTTGTGGGGGCGACAGCATTTTATCACGATTGACCAGATTGAAGGCGACCAAGGGGCCAGACTTCTTTTGGACGCGCTCTCCGACGAGGTGGTGGAAGTTGAAGTCAAAACTCAGGCCGTGCTGGTCGATGTGGATACACCTCAGGCCTTGCAGGATATCAGATCAGCTTTGAACTCCTGAAGCTGGTGTGGCCGCTGCGCCCGAAAATCACATGGTCATGCACCGTGATGCCGAGCTTCATTCCGGCGTCAATGATCTTCCGGGTCATGTCGATGTCGGCGAAAGAGGGGGTGGGGTCGCCCGAGGGATGATTGTGGGCGAGAATGATGGCGGAAGCGGAGAGTTCAAGGGCCCGCTTCATCACCTCGCGGGTATAGACTGGAGTGTGATCAACGGTGCCTTCCTGCTGCACCTCGTCGGCGATTAGCTGATTCTTCTTGTCCAGAAACAGGATGCGAAACTGCTCCTTGTCGTGGAAGGCCATGGAAGCGTGGCAGTATTGGAGGATGGCGCTCCACGATGAGAGCAGCGGGCGGTTGACAATCTCGCCCTTCATCAGGCGCAGCGCCGCGGCGCGGATGAGCTTCAGTTCCGTGGTGATGGCGTCGCCAACGCCATCCACTTCTTTTAGCCGCTCCGGAGCGGCGCTGATGACTTCCGCGAAGCTGCCGAATTTGGCGATAAGGGATTTGGCCAGAGGTTTTGTATCGCCGCGGGTAATCGCCCTGAAGAGGATCATTTCGAGGAGTTCATAGTCGGGCAGAGCATCAGGGCCTGCTTCGCGGAAACGCTCCCGCAGGCGCTCACGATGGCCGAGGAAGTGGGGTTTCGTCGATTCCTCGCCAAAACCCTTCGGCATTCGTCACACCTTGTACGGTGGGCAATGGAGGCCGCGGGGAGACAGCGTGAAAATCTCACAGCCTTCCCGTGTCACGCCAATGGTGTGCTCAAACTGGGCGGAGAGCGAACGGTCACGGGTGACAGCAGTCCAGCCGTCACTCAAAACCTTCACATGGGCCCTTCCTAAATTGATCATGGGCTCGATAGTGAAGAACATACCTTCCTTGAGTTCAATGCCTTCGCCCATGCGGCCATAATGCAAGACGTTGGGATGGTCATGGAAGACGCGGCCAAGGCCGTGGCCGCAGAAATCACGCACGACGGAACAGCGTTCGGCTTCGGCGAAGGTCTGGATTGCATAGCCGATGTCTCCGAGGTGCGCACCGGGCTTCACCATGGCAATGCCGCGCATAAGGCTTTCGTAGGTAACCTCGTTGAGACGCTCGGCCTTGCGGCTGACTTCGCCCACGGGGTACATGCGGCTCGAATCACCAAACCAGCCATCGACAATGAGGGTCACGTCAATGTTGACGATATCACCTTCGCGCATGGGGGTGTCATTGGGAATGCCGTGGCAAACCACATGATTGATCGAGGTGCAAATTGACTTGGTATAGCCGCGATAGTTCAGCGGTGCGGGAATGGCCTTGTTGTCGCGGGCAAACTCCACAATGAAACGATCCAACGCATCGGTGGTGATGCCGGGCTTCACCAGGGGAGTGATCATATCCAATGCTTCAGCCGTAAGCCTTCCCGCCTTGCGCATGCCCTCAAAGTCCTCAGGCTTGTGCAATTTGATACGAGTGGAACGGGATGAAATGGTTTCTTGAACGTCGTTCATTTAGATTTCCAGGACCGGAATGGCCCGGTCGACCGTTATTTCGCTTGTCGAGACATGGCAAGTCAAGGCCAAAGCCTCCACGCCAGCAATCCGCGCCTTTCTGAATTCATTGAAATAGGTACGATCCTTGTCATCGGCAAGGGCAAAGCGTGATGGATTGCGGCATTGAATGAGATAGACCATCACCGCCCGCGCGCCGGTCCTTACCATGTTTGACAGTTCAACAAGGTGTTTTGAGCCCCGCGCAGTGACGCAATCGGGAAATTCGGCGAGTCCCGGCTTCCTGAAGAAATGGACATTCTTGATTTCGACGTAGCAGGGCGGGCGGTTTGCGTCCTCCAGGAGAATATCGATGCGGCTGTTCACACCGTATTTTACTTCATTTCTCAGATTGGCGTAGCCCATCAACTCAGCCACTTTTCCAGCGACAATGGCTTCCGTCACGATGTGGTTGGGCTGGGCGGTATTGATGCCGACCAAGCCAATATCGGGAATGTCCACAAGTTCCCAGCTGTGCGGATATTTCCGGGCGGGGCTCTCGGAACGGGACAGCCAAACGGAATTACCCGGCTCAGTCAGTCCCAGCATTGAGCCCGTATTGGCGCAGGCGGCGGTTATGGTTTCGCCCGTATCCAGCAAAACATCGGTCAAAAATCTTTTGTAACGTCTGACCAGCTTTCCGCGGACGAGGGGACTTTTGAATTTCATGGTTTTGACAGTGGACCGAAGCGGTGGCAGATGTCTAGATATCGACTGAGGTAACAATGACATCTGTTCCGACCGCTGCCGTATTATTGATTGGCGATGAAATCCTGTCCGGCCGAACCAAGGACAGGAACCTGGGATTTATTGCGGACTATCTCGTGAACCTTGGCATTGACCTCAAGGAAGCGCGCTGCGTTGCCGACGATGAAAGCGATATTGTTGCCGCCTTAAATGCCCTGCGGGCGCGTTACACTTATGTGTTCACCACGGGGGGAATTGGCCCCACCCATGATGACATCACGGCCGATGCGGTGGCCAAGGCATTTCAAGTGCCCATCGGGCACCACCCGCGGGCGCTGGAAATCCTGTTGAACTATTTCAAGGAGATTGGCCGGGAGCCAAATGAGGCGCGCCTGCGCATGGCGCGGACGCCGGAAGGGGCAACGCTGATTGAAAATGCGGTTTCCAAGGCACCGGGATTCCGGATTGGAAATGTTTTCGTCATGGCGGGGGTTCCCAAAATCATGCAGGCCATGATGGAGGCGATTGGCCCGACACTGAACAGGGGCGTGCCCATGCAATCGCGCACCGTGGCCCTGCAGGGCGGCGAGGGTGACGTGGCCCAGCCACTGGGTGAAATCCAGGCCCGCTACGCCGATGTCTTCATTGGCTCCTATCCCTTTGAAGGGGTGGGAGGATTTGCAACCAATCTGGTCATCCGGTCACGCGTTCCAGCGTCGCTTGAAAAAGCCGAAGCGGAAGTCAGGGCGTTGGCCGAAACCATGACCCGGGAGGGAAAGGCCAGGGGCTGGTCCTAAGCTGCAAGGGCGCGGCGCACTTTTTCGGTGAGATCATTGCGGGTGAAGGGCTTGTTCACAAAATCGATCGTATCAGGCAGGTCCTGCATCTGGCGGACGGAACCCGGAGCATAGCCCGACATAAAGAGCACCTTCAGTCCAGGGCGCAATTTGAGAGCCTTGGCTGCAAGCTCCGGCCCATTCATGCCACCGGCCATGATCACGTCGGATAGAACCAGTGCAAGATCGTCGCGCGCCTTGATGATTTCCAGGCCGTCAGGTCCGTTTGAGGCAACAATGGATTCATAGCCCATTTCTTCAATCATGGCGGCGGCGATATCGCGCACGGCATTGTTGTCTTCCACGACAAGCACGACCTGCTTCTTGGGCGGGACTTCGACGGTTTGCTGGCCGTTTGCAACGTCTTCCGCGTTCACGCCTAATTCGCGGGCGAGATGCGATTGCAGTTCCGAAGGCCTGATGATCGTGTTAACCGCCGTGATGGGCTTGAAGCAGGGGAGATAGATTTTTACCGTTGTTCCGTGACCCACTTCCGAATAGATTTTGAT
The DNA here is from genome assembly GCA_963810045.1 of uncultured Alphaproteobacteria bacterium. Lineage (GTDB taxonomy): Bacteria > Pseudomonadota > Alphaproteobacteria > Rhizobiales > Aestuariivirgaceae > Aestuariivirga. The sequence goes on from CAWELV010000017.1 coordinate 81,704, forward strand.
ATGGCCGGCGGATTGCTTCACGAAACCATAGATCATTGAAAGGCCAAGCCCAGAGCCCGCTTCGGGGCCTTTGGTGGTAAAAAATGGCTGGAAGACCTTTTCAATATTTTCCGGCGAAATGCCTGCGCCTGTATCGGTAACGGCGATTTCCACGTAATCGCCAATGCGTGACATCTTCATGCTCGGCGCAGTAGGCGTGATCCAAATGGCGGTTTGCCGTCTCGATAATCAGGTTGCCGCCTTTTGGTTTCATGGCGTCCCGGGCATTGATTGCAAGATTGAGGATGGCCGTTTCGAGCATGGTCTGATCGGCCTTGATGAGCCAGAGCCCGTCTTGGGGGATGATCCTGAGTTCAACCGTGGCGCTGACCGCGTGTTTCAGCATGTCTGTCATTTTGAAAATGAGGTCATTTGCCGAAATTTCCTTGCTCTGCAGAGTTTGCAGGCGGGAGAAGGCCAGCATGCGCTTGGTGAGGTCGGAGCCCTTGTCGGCGGCCTCCAAGGCGGCGCGAATGCGCTTGCTGGCGCGCTCGTCGTTTTTCACCAATTGCTCCACAAGCTGGAGATTTCCCATCACGACCATCAGGAGGTTGTTGAAGTCATGGGCCACACCGCCCGTCAACTGGCCGACAGCTTCCATCTTCTGGGCCTGCAGGTATTTGCGCTCCAGGGCCTTGCGTTCGGTTACGCATTGGCAGGAACCAAACAGCGTTTCGACCTGGCCGGATGAATTGCGCTCCGGTTCAATGGTGCATTGGAAGAATTCGATTTCACCGGACTTGAGCCGCACGGAAATTTCCAGGTCGGTTATGTGCTGGCCGAGCTTGGCAAGCTCAATGCCTTCAGCAAATTTTTCCTTGTCGCCCGCCTCGATCATGTCCATGAAAGTTGCAAGATTGGGATGGACGATGGCCTCCTGCATGCCAATGAGGCTCGCCATTTCGGTTGAAAGGCGGGAGACGTTGGTTTCGATCCGCAGGGAGAAACTGCCAAGCCTTGCCGCTTCCTGGGTACGCTTGAGGTTGCGCTCGGAACTGCGCATGCGTTCCAAGGTCGCCATCTGGTCACTCACATTGCGGCAGAGGCCAACACATTTTATCGCGCGCCCACTTGCCGGGTCCCTGACCACGCAAGCCACCGACTCGACCCAGACATATTCATTGTTGTGCATGCGGATTCTGAAGCGTGACTGAAAAAGCTCCGTGCCAAACGGCGCCTTCTTGATCATGTCCATCAAGTTCTTGTCGGTGTCTTCGGGATGGATGCGGGCATTGAATTTTTCAAAGCTCAGATCGGAACTTTCCGGCTTCAAGCCGAGGATCTCATACATCTCAGGCGAATTATAAGTATCGCCAGTGATAAAATCATGATCCCACACCGCGTAACTGCCGGACCGCAGGGCAAGATTCAGGCGTTGCTCATTTTTAATGGCATGGTTTGCCTGTTCTTCATTGGCATGCTGGCCAATAAGGATCATGAAATCACGCGTGCCATCGCTCCACTTCTGCTGCTTGAAGGCGGAGGCTTTCTGCACGGCCAGGGGCGGTGCATAGGTCACCTCCACGTCGGGATACAGTTCGCCCTGGCTCGCTGCGAGGTAGCGGGCCGAAATTGTTCCCGTGCCATATTTCACCAGCTGGCGGCCCACAATGTCGCTGCGCGCGCAATTCCATTTGCGGATGGCGGCCGTCGTCAGCTCGGTAACGGTGGCTTCGGGAAGCAAAACCGCCAAGGCTTCGATGTTTGCAAGCTCAAAGGCATTCATCAGCTGCGAAATGGGATTTGCAGGCTTAATCATTCATGAGGCTCCGGGACCCGGTTTTTTGCCAATCCTGCCCAGAAAGTGTGAAGCAAGGGTTGACGGGCAAGTGATGGATTGCGCCAAATTAGCCAAGCGGGCATAAGGATTCTCCAGTATTTCGGGGATTTGAGTACGAAATGGACGAAAAATGGCAAAAAAGCTTTCCTGTCTCCTGGGACCAGTTCCACCGGGATGCCCGCGCCCTGGCATGGCGCCTGTCGACGGCGGGGCCATTTGAGGCCGTGGTGGCCGTTACCCGGGGCGGCCTGGTGCCGGCAGCGGTCGTGGCCCGTGAACTTGGCATACGGGTCATCGAGACGATCTGCGTGGCGTCCTATGACTATGACAAGCAGGGCGCCATCAGCATTTTGAAGACCGTGAGCGAGAAAATCGTGGGCACAGACAAGGGGGCAGGGGTCCTGATAATCGACGATCTGGTGGATACAGGCGCCACGGCACGCGTGGTGCGGGAAATTCTGCCGAAGGCGCATTTTGCAACGGTCTATGCCAAACCCCTGGGGCGGCCCCTGGTTGACAGTTTTGTAACCGAGGTAAGCCAGGATACCTGGATCTACCTTCCCTGGGACATGGGCCTGCAATTCACGCCACCTTTACAGGATGGCGCGAAGGCCTGAGACGATTGGTTTGGCGGGCGTGGCGTAATGGTAGCCGCAACGGACTTAAAATCCGTTGGAAGAAATTCCGTGCCGGTTCGAGTCCGGCCGCCCGCACCAAATATATCAAGGATTTAGCGCTACTGTTGCGCTGAAGTCACAGTTAGTTTTACTTATGAAGTCCGCACTCTGTCCGTTTTGGGTGGAATTGGCTGAGCATTATTCAATTTTGAATTTTCGATCAAAATTGGTATAGTCACTCCGGCGACGGTGTGTTCATGCGTAAAAAACTCAAAACCCTCTGGCAGGATTTTCAAAACTGGCTTCTCGATGAAGACTCGCCCGATGATAATTTAGATGATTATTGGCCAATTCACCTCTCCCATAGTAGGATGACGGTACGGCCTTCATCAGCCGCGATAAAAAGCTGGGATGAAAGATGAAGTAGTATATTTGGCCGAGCCGGGAACGCCAGGCGATTGAAAACGCCTAACGCTTACTTAGCTACTTTTAATTCATCCATCTGGGCGCGACACACCGAAACCAGCCGCCTGCGTAGTTGATATGGAGCTGCATGCCATTGATACTCTGGTCCGCTGCACACCTTGCTGGCCGCGAAACTTCTCGCGGAGGCAGCCGTGGCAGGATTTACACTAGCGGATATGGATCTCGATGAAGACACCGTCGAAGACTACATTCGCAACATTATCGTCCATATCGGCGAGCCAGGAACGCCGGGCGATTGAAACAGTTCCTGATCAACACCCTGCTCTTACTCGCCTCACTGGCAATCATCGGCGTTGCGGCTGTGCTGGTTCATCGTCGGTTAGTGCTTAACAGAGTTGGCCAGAAAGCCATAACAGCCTTGCAGCGCAAACAATCCAGAATGTGATGATTGAGGCAAGCCCAACGTAGCTTTTGGGGCGACCTTCGCGTCGTATCGCCTCTTGGCGGAACTCTTGCATGAGGCCATACGGCGTCCCATACTCCAACGACTGGAACGTGGAAGGTCGCAGCTTCAACCGAAGTAGGCAGTTGTTGGTAAATGACGGATAAGGGATGAGACAGATGGAAGCACGTTCTCAAAGCCCTGAAAGTGAACGCAATCGCCTAATCATTCCGGCTCTACAGTCCCTCTACGTTGGTTTGGAGCCTCTCGGTTATTCCACGGCCAGATTTTTCTCCGGCGCATTCATGGCGATCTATGGCTGGAAGAAGGTCCTTGGGGATGGAATAATGGGGCAAATTGACGTGTTGCAGCGACATGGTCTGGAACCTGCTGTTCCGCTAGCGTACTTCACGAGTTGGCTGGAGCTAATCGGTGGAATTGCTGTAGCCGTCGGCTTGCTAACACGTCCGTTTGCCGCGCTCCTTGCATTCCAGCTTTTCGTTATTGTCGCGGTCGTAGATATACCCAATCAAATAAAGCCTGGGACCATCATTTGGCTCACGGTTTATGTGATGATTTGCCTGCGAGGTGGCGGACCCTTTTCCATCGACCGCCTGATCGGAAAGGAAATATAGAGCTAACGTCTGTACTGAACCCATGTTGGAAGAGGGCTCATCGCCTCCCCTTCAACCCCAGCTCGACCAAGCGGCGGATGGCTTCGGGACGGCCGATATTTTCGCGACTTCGCTTGATACGAAGATCAAGTGCTTTGAGCATCTCGGCCGACATTCTGACCAAGACAGCTTCACTGTCTTTTCTTGGTCTGCCCGGGCCTTTTTTAATATCAGATATTGACATCGCAAAATAAATGATATTACAAATAGACCTTGCCTTTTTCAAACAGCGTGGCGATAGGTTCAGCTCACTGCCTTGCCACGGCTGGCCCTGACTTCCTTGAAGGGAATACCGGCCTTGGCACCTCTCAGAACCTCGCCCACCAAAGCGCCGCCAAAATTAGTTTCAGCCACGACGAGATCGGCTCCATGCCTTTCGAAAGCTGCAGCGACAAGTGAACCCCACTCACGCGGCCCAAAGCGGCCTGACAAATCCTCAAGCACATAGGCGCGTTGATCGGTGCCCAGCGCAATGACGATAATTCCGACCTCATCAGAGCGCTCATCTTCCGGGCCAGAGCAGCCAGAAGGATCGACGGAAATGACAATGCGCTGATAGTCCACAACCCTGCCATCGAGAATGCGGCGCTGGTCAAGAAGCTCAATAGTCCAGAGTGGCGAATCTGTTTCGCTGGAAAACTCGCCAAGCCAGAAGCGCTGCCGCATACGCGCTGGTTGGGCGTCCAAGATTTCTAAAAACTTTGCTAGCAGATTTTCGGCGTTGTCTTGGGATGATCTGGCTCACCTGGTAGTTCTCAGGATCGGGAAGCCGCGATCGGCGCTCGGGGTCAATCTTGTCTGCGAACAGCTTGTGAGCCCAGTGGGTCCGGCCCGGGGGATTGCAGTCCTAGAAAGCCCGAAGCGTGAGCGGAGTGTTCTGAGCCAGGCGGGTGATAGCGAGGTTGCGCGAGCCTAGCGGTATTTGTGTAACATTCCGAGAATTTTTTCGGTGCGTTCTTTGTCATCAAGGTCGCCGAACCAAAGTTCAGAATGCCCACCGTCCTTGGCCGGATTGAGTAGAACCAGTCCGACTTATCCAAATGGCAATGGTTGAAAGTTCAGACATTTAGTGTCGTCACTGTTTCTTTTTTCAAAAACCCGTCATTCAGTAATACTGGCGTAAGTCGGTCATGGGTCAAAATGGGATGAACGGCAGATTATTGCTATTTCTGCTTCGCGACTTACCATAAACCGATCAACACCTGTCAGAGTTGCCACCCCAAAGCGCCGCGAAATCCTGCAATCCCTCAACGATAAAAAGACCGCTGCCGAACTCGCGCGCGGCATCGCTGAAACAATCGAGCCTCTATTGAAGAAGCGCTGAGGCCCCCAATTCCGCGCTTTGTCTACCAGCTTGTTCAGGGCCGATCACAGAAGCATGGTGCGGAGTTTCACGCCGACGGTCTCAATCGAATGACTGTCATTGTTGCGGCGGATAGCCTTGAAGCGGCCCCATCGAATCAGACGTCACCCCGCCGATAAGCAAAAATAACGGCCTGCATTGGCCGATTGCTTATGAAGATGGACAAGAAGTTAAGAAACGATGCAAAAATGCCACAAATCAATTACGTCATCATTTATCAAAAAGGATAGGGGAAAATGCTGGAAAGAGCGATGTGGTAAAAATAGCACGTACTGTTGAAATTATTCCAAAAATGCCCTGCAACGTTGCGCTAACCAAAACAAGCCACTAGGTTTCTACTCTAGAATCAGTTGTTCAAGCGAGATTGAGGGGAAAGTCCAATGCGGAAGTATCTATTAGTTGCCGTAAGTACTGCAGCCATGAGCTTTTCGAGCCAGGCAGTTTTGGCGGCGGACGTCTTGGCGCCAGTCGACCCAGGCTATGACTGGTCTGGCCCCTATGTCGGCCTGCAAGGGGGCTGGTCGTGGGGCGATGTTGACTATGACATTCCAGCTTATGCTCCCGAGCCGCCTGATGGCGACGTAGATGGGCTGGTACTCGGCGGCTATGCTGGCTACAACATGCAGGCCATGTACGGTATGGTTTGGGGCGTTGAGATCGGCGGAAACTGGCGCGATGTAGATGGTTCAGATCCAACTGTGGCAGTCGTCGGCGAAGAGTTCGTCACTGACCAGGAGTGGGATGCTTCAGCGGTGATCCACGTTGGTTTGCCAATGGATAATTTTATGTTTTATGGATTGGGCGGTGGAACAGTAACTGAAATTACCGGCCAGTATGATCCCGGCTTCTCAGATGAAAGTGATACGGTATGGGGCTGGACCGTTGGAGCGGGACTGGAAGGCGCTATAACTGAAACTTTCCATGCACGCTTGGAATATCGTTATGCTGATTACGGTAAGGCTGACCTCACGTGCTCGACCCTGCGGACCTACCGATGTGGACCTGACGACCCACACTGTCATGTTAGGCGTCTCGTACAATTGGTAGGTTGACCAACCCTGCGGCGGGTTTGCGTTTGATTACACGGCCGGATTTGAACTGGCAGTTCTGATAGCATAGACTTTGTTTGCGAAAAGGGCCCCACCGTGGGCCCTTTTTCTTTGCCGCACCGATTGACGCCAGCCGAAAAACGCGAAGCGGTTGGGTATGGGGCGCTAAATTGATTCTTAACTCGACAAAACCGAAATTTTCATCTTGCCTGCGCTTGACGCGGGCATCATATTGACCCGCCAAAGAAGATGGCCGTGTCGAGTGTTTAGCCTGGATACATGGTGGACACATGTTCAGGGACATGGTGAACACATTTGAGGTGCTCATTTTGGTTCTGTCAAATCGATATCCCTGATTCGCGAGTTTGAAAATCCGCGGAGCGGGAAATATCCGCATGCTGTTCCAGCATGATCCGGCCGAACCCGTGGGCACCTGGCTTGAGATGCATGAGAACGAACGCGGGCTTTATGTGCGCGGGGCGCCCGGACATTAGTAAACAGCATGTAATCAGAAAAATGACGTCAGTAGGGGACCAGTCATGAAGAAATTTCTTATCGCAGCGACGGCTTTGTCGGAACTCTTGGCTTTTGCTGGTTCAGCGTCGGCGGCGGATCTAGCCGTGCCCGTTGATTCTGTCTATGATTGGACGGGACCCTACATTGGCTTGCAAGCGGGTTATGGCTGGGGCGATTCTGATACCACCACCTTGACGATGCTACCGGCCTTGCGGTTGCGGATTCAGACGGGGCTGCTGACATCGAAGGTTTCATCGGTGGTTTGCACGCGGGCTGGAATTGGCAGAGCGATGCACTCGTTTTCTGGATTGAAGGTGATGTTAATATTGCAGATATTGACGGAGATTTCACCTTTGCCAATGGCGATGAGTTTACCACCGATGTTCAGTTCACTGGTAGTCTGCGAGCCCGTCTTGGTTTTGCTATGAATCGTGCCCTCATCTACGCCACGGGCGGTTTATCCGCTGCTGATGTTGAACTAGGGGCATTCAACTTCGCCGGTGCAATTCGAGAAGAGGACAACGAGACTTATCTCGGCTTCACGGTAGGTGGTGGTCTGGAGTATGCATTCACCGACGCTCTTAGCGCACGGGTAGAGTATCGCTATACCGATCTGGGCGAGGAGAACTTTAATTGGGCTACGTCGTTTCCCGGTTTTAATGGCGACTATGATGTCACCTTTCATGCCATTCAAGCAGGGCTGACCTGGCACTTCGAAGTCTTTTCTAATTTACTGCTATCTAAATTAAGAAGGGCCTTTACTGGGTCCTTTTTGTTGGCACCAGAATCTGATTCCGTTCCCCTGGCACCATTTCTCGGAAGCCCACGCTTACAGTAACGAGCATCTCTTACGCCAATTTGGCTGAGGATGTGCCCGTCCGGCCAAAACCTGCTCCAATCAGCCTCAGAGTCATCGTGGTGCTCCAAAATCCCAGGCCAGAAAAGACCTGCAAAATTGTCCGTTTTTATTCCCTAAGTAATAGCTGCTCGCGAATGACAAGAAATGAGCAGCAAGTCAATATAATTGGGGAAGGGGGGCGCTCTCGGGCCATGTCTTGCGCTGCCAGCGCTTCTGGGCTTGTCAACTTCTGAAGCTGCAAGCGGCGGGTTATCGCTCAAGTCGCCCGCCAATGGAACCTAACCGCCCCAAATGCGTTAGTGGGCCAAGGAGGACGATCACCATGCGAACTTTTATCGGAATGATTCTCGGCTGCTTGCTGACGATAGGCGTTGTTTATGTTCACGATTCCATGGTGACATCGACCGTCGCCAGTGGCGCGACTGCCGACACATCGCGGGCAATCGTCAACTGGGATGTAGCCGCCAGGGAGTGGGGGGAGGTTAAGGAAAGCGTGCGAACGACCTGGCTGAAGTTGAAAGCCAACATCGGCTGAGCCGGGATATCTAAAGGCGCTTTTCGATCCACTCTTTAATGTCCGCCATTACCTTTTCTTTGCCGATATCATTGAGAAGATCGTGGAAGTGGCCTTCGTAGAGCCTTAGCTCCTTGTCCTTCGAACCCACCGTATCATAGAAGAACTGGCTGCCGCTTGGCACCGTTGCCTTGTCGGCTGTGCCGTGGAGAATGAACACGGGCAAGGTGATGCGCGGAAATTCCTTCTTGAGTCGCTCGTCGGCGCGGACCAGCGCGGCTACGGTCAGCGCCGGCTGAACTTCATTGGCGATGAGCGGATCGCTGTTCAATGCCTGCAACGGCTTTTGGATCGCGCGAGAAGTCTTTGTTTTTGAGTTTCAGGACGGGCAGGCGTGGCGCAATGGCGCTTAGCCCCTTGATGATGGCAAGGGCGAAATCAGGGGCCGGCACCTTGAAGGCAAAACTTTCGCAGATCAGCCCTGCGAGCTCGGCCTGATAGTCCAGCGCGTAACTGCAGGACACAACCCCGCCGGCACTGTGGCCCAGCAGGAAAACCGGGAGGCCCGGGTTGCGCGATTTTGCCAGTTTTATGGTGCCTGCCAGGTCGCTGACATATTCCGAAATGTTGCTGACATAGAAGCGCGCACCTTCTGACTTTCCGCGGCCGCGCAGATCCAGCGCGTAAGTGGCAAAACCACTTGCCGCAAACTGTTCGGCCACGCCTATGTACTGGCCGCCATGGGAATTTACGCCGTGGCAGATGACGACCACGCCGCGCGGCTTCGAAGCGGGCTTCCACGACCGGAGAAAAATCTTGAGTCCGCCCATGCCTTCGAAGGTTTCTTCTTTTAAGGCGTTACTCGGACTGCGGGCCATGGCGCTCTCCTCCTGCAAAATGAAAAAATATGATGATGAGCGGTTCATGGGTTGTCAATCGAACTCGCATGAAATCCGTTGCACATTGAGAAGCGTGCCTGTTTTTTTGGCAGGGCGCATGCTGCGCGTGCAGGTTGAATCAATTTTACGCGGTGCTGTGAATTCGACTAGTGTAGGCTGTCTTAAACTTGATGCGATCATGAAGGCAAAATGAGCAAGCGCTTGCGCCTTACCGAAGATCACGTCCGCCGCGCCTATCGGGAGGTGCCCGATACGGGGCCCTCGGCATCTTCAGTGGTGTTTTCCGAAGAGGACTACGACGCGCATCTAAGCGCGTTCCTGAAGGACAGGCCGGAGGGCCCAATCAATGTTTTCTGTTACGGTTCGCTGATCTGGAAGCCGGTGTTTCAGCCGGTGGCAACCGCACGCGCCATTGCCTTGGGATGGCAGCGGGCATTTTGCCTGCGGATTGTGCGGTTTCGCGGCACGGTGGAACAGCCGGGGCTGATGATGCAGATTGACCGCGGCGGCCAGTGCGAGGGCCTGGTTCAGCAGGTGGCAGCCGCCACGCGAATGGGAAGATCTTTCGGTGTTGTGGCGGCGCGAGATGACGAACAAGCCACCGAGCAATTTTCCGCGCTGGATCGACGTTGCCGTTGAAGGGAAGCCTGCGAAGGCAATTGCCTTCACCGCCAATCCGGCAAGCCCGAATTATGTCGGCGGACTTGCAGCTGACGAAATTGCGCAGACGCTTTCCAAGGCTTGCGGGCATTGGGGGAGCTGCGCCGAGTATTTGCATCAAACAGTGCTGTCGCTTGATGCGGCCGGCATCCATGACGGCTATCTCTGGGACCTCCAGGAACGCGTGGCGGCGCTGATTGAAGCGCAGATTCGGGTCAAGAGCTTTCGATAAGGTATGATCCAATTTGATCATGTAGTGGAGCCACGCTGTGACGACGATTGATGACGCCCTCGCTGAAGCAATCGCCAATTTTGTGGCCAAGCGCCCAAAAACGGCGGCGCTGCATGAGCGGGCGAAGGCGGTGATGCCGGGTGGCAATACGCGCACGGTTCTGTATTCGGCGCCCTTTCCCATTCGGGCCGAGCGGGCGGAGGGCGCTACGATCTGGGATGTGGACGGGCATTCCTATCTTGATCTGGTGGGGGAATATTCGGCAGGCATTTATGGGCACTCCAATCCGCGCATCCACAAGGCGGTCAGCTGATGCCTTGGCGCAGGGGCTCAATCTGGGGGCGCATCACACCCGCGAAGTGATTTTTGCCGAAGCGGTGACCCAGCGCTTTGATCTTGATCTCATTCGCTTCACCAATTCCGGCACGGAAGCCAACATGATGGCGCTGGCGGCGGCGCGCTGTTTCACGAAGCGCAAAAAGATCATGCCGATGGAGGGCGGCTATCATGGCGGCACGCTCTATTTCAGCCATGGCGCCTCGCCGGTGAATGCGCCGTTTGACTGTGTACTGGCGCGCTTCAATGACATTGAGAAGACCCGCGCGCTTATTGTTCAGCATGCGGATGATCTGGCTGCTGTCATTCTGGAGCCGATGCTGGGCGGTGGCGGGTGCCTTCCGGCAACGCCGGAATTCCTGGCGATGCTGCGGGAGGAGACGGCCAAGCGCGGCATCGTTCTGATCTTCGACGAGGTGATGTCGTCGCGGCTGCATCCCAAGGGCCTGTCGGCGCAATACGGCATTCAGCCCGATCTCAAGACTCTCGGCAAATATATCGGCGGCGGCATGAGCTTCGGGGCCTTTGGCGGCAGGCGGGCCATCATGGAGCAGTTTGATCCGTCACGGCCAAATGCGCTGCCCCATGCCGGCACCTTCAACAACAATACCCTGACCATGACGGCGGGCCATGCGGGGCTCACGGAGATTTTTACGGCTGAAGCTTGCGTTGCCCTCAATGAGCGGGGCGAGAAGCTGCGCCATGCCATCAATGACCTCTGCATGGGCTATCAGGCGCCCTGCAGGCAACGGGGGTAGGGTCAATGATTACGCTGCATCCCATCGCCGGATCCGTGGTTAAACCAGAAGATGCGGAGAAGGCAGACAAGCGCTTGAAAAGGCTTCTCTATTTCTATCTCCTGGATCAGGGCATTTACATCGCCGAGCGTGGCTTCATGGCGCTTTCGCTGGTGGTTGGCGCACCCGACACGCAGCGGCTTTTGGGAGCCCTTGAAAGCTTCATCAAGCGCTATCGGCATTTGCTGGTGGCTTCGGCCTGAACCCGCGGGCTAATATGTATTGAACGCACATTCAATAGGGAGACCTCCATGCTTAATCCGGCCAGCAACCGCTTCAATGCGAAAGACCTGTGGCAGAAGGATCACGATCACTTCCTGCATCCCTGGACGCATTTTGACAGTTTCAAGAAGGAAGGCTCCCTGCTCATTGTGGAAGGCGAAGGCACCCACATCACCGATGTGAACGGCAAGCGCTACCTCGACGGGCTTGGCGGCATGTGGTGCGTGAATGTGGGCTATGGCCGCAAGGAAATGGCCGAAGCCATGGCGGAGCAGGCGCTGCTGCTGCCCTATGCCAATGCCTTTGTGGACATGAGCAACGCGCCGGCAGCCGAGCTTGCCGCCAAGCTGGCGGAACTGGCGCCGGGATCGCTCAATCACGTGGCCTTTTCGACGTCCGGTTCGTGCTCAAACGACACGGCGATCAGGCTCGCCCATTTCTATCATGCGCGGCGCGGCGAACCCTCGCGCAAGCACATCATCTCGCGGCAAATTCCTATCATGGTTCGACTTATCTGACGATTTCCATTGGCAAGCGCGATGGCGACCGCACGGAGAATTTTCACTATCTCTCGGATTTCATCCATCATCTCTCGGCGCCCTATCCCTATCGGCGGCCCGAGGGCATGACGGAAGACCAGTTCACGGATTTCCTGGTGGAGGAATTCAAGGCAAAAATTCTTGAAGTGGGTGCGAAGAACATCGCGGCGTTCATTGCGGAGCCCATTCAGGGTTCGGGCGGCGTGGTCACACCTCCGCCAGGCTATTTCAAGCGCATGTGGGAAGTGGCCAAGGAGAACGGCATTCTGTTCATCGCCGATGAAGTGGTGACAGCCTTTGGCCGATTGGGCCATTGGTTTGCAAGTTATGATGTATTTGGCGTCGAGCCCGATATCATCGTCTCGGCCAAGGGTCTGACGTCGGGGTATTTGCCGCTGGGCGCCACGATTTTTTCCGACGCGGTTTATGAGTTCATCAGCCAGCCCGGCCCGAATGTCTGGTTTGCCCATGGCTTCACCTATTCGGGCCATCCCGTGTGCTGTGCGGTGGGCCTGAAGAACATCGAGATCATTGAGCGTGAAGGCCTGCTTGACCATGTGAAGGTGGTGGGCGACCACTTTGAAAAGCGCCTGAAGGAACTGGAGAGTTTGCGCCTTGTCGGCAACGTGCGGGGCAAGCGCCTGATGATGTGCGTGGAATATGTGGCGGACAAGGTGACGAAGGCGCATCTGCCCGACGAGATCAATATTTCAAAGCGCATTTCAAGCCTGTGCGAGGAGCGCGGGCTTCTGGTGCGGCCCCTGGGCCATCTCGATATCATGTCGCCACCGCTCACCCTGAGCATGGGCGAAGCGGATTTCCTCGTTGATACGCTGCACGGCGCGATTGAAGAGGTAACGCATGACCTGGTGAAGGGCGGTTTGCTGCCCGCAATCGCGCGTCCGATTCAGCACGGCGGGAATTAGATAAAGGTCTTCTCCTGCGAAGCGCTGGTGCAGCTATCAACGCCCTGAATTCATTCCGTACAGCATCCCGGCGAAATGCCGGGCAGCTTTCAACCGGCTTACAGCCGGCACCTGGGTCCCGACGTCCGTCGGGATGACGAAAAATGGAGTGAAACTCAAAATATGTGCATGCGATAGCCGTTTCACGGGAGAGGACGTCTTTCAGCAATCGAAATAATAGATATCTTCCGGCCCATCCCGCTCATCGATTTGCGAGCCGATTTGGGTTGCGCCCAGTTTCAAGGCAAGCGCCAGGGAGGGCGCATTGCTTGGCTGAATTGAAAGAATGACGCCTTCAAGTCCCTGGGTTTTGGCCCAGGCGATGAAAGCGGTAATGGCTTCGAAGGCGATGCCTTGCCTGCGGTAGGCTTCGAAAATGGTATAACCCATCTCGGTTGCCAGGTGTTCCTTGCCCTTGAGCAGGAATGGCATGGGCTTGTGATGGCAGTTCATGCTGCCGACAATGTCGCCGGTTTCCCTTGAGGCGATGGCGCGGATGGACCAGGGCGCGTAGGTGGGGTCTGCGAGCCACTGGTCATAGCGCAGTTTGTATACCCAGGCATCATCGAACCACTCCTCCGGCAGTTTTTCGCCGATAAGACCCTGGGTGGCCTTGACGTTTCCGGCCGCCGTGCTGGCAAGCCCTGCAAGCGGCACGAGCCGGAGAATGAGGCGATCAGTTTCAATATGGATCACAGGGCCGCCTTCAAATGGCGGGCGAGATTTCCCCTGGCTCCGGCTTCGACGCTTTTCAGACCCAACCATTCTGCCATGAGCAACAATTCATTGCTCAGCGCCTCGGCTGTTTCTTTGGCGTCGGCGTGGGGTTCGAGATGGGCGGTGTTGGCGCGCAAAACACCCGCCTGGCGGTCAGCCTTCAGGCAAACACGGGCGGCAAAGCGGTCGCCCATCAGGAAAGGCAGAACGTAATAGCCGTATTTTCGCTTCTCGGCGGGCGTGTAAATCTCAATGCGGTAATGGAAGTTAAATAACCGTTCGGCGCGGGCGCGTTCCCATACCAGGGGATCGAAAGGCGAAACCAGGGCTGTGCCTCCAGCCTTGCGCGGGAGTTTGGTATCCCGGTGGATGTAAGCCTGGTGCTTCCAATCCTGCACAGCAACAGGAATGAGCGTTCCCGCTTCGAGGAGTTCAGCAAGCGCCACTTTGGTTTCAGCCACGGGAAGGCGGAAATAGTCGCGCAGGTCAAACTCAGTGCCCACGCCAAGGGCCAGAGCGGAAAGCTCCATGAGTTTGCGAAAGGTTTCCGATTCCGATGGGGTTGGCCTTTGCAAGACGTCCGCTGGAATGACGTTTTCGGTAAGGTCGTAAATGCGTTCGAAGGAAGGGCGTGCCGCAGTTGTGACGAGGCCCTGGTCGAAGAGGGTTTCAAGCGCCATCTTGCCCTTGCTCCAGCCCCACCAGCCGCCGGCGCCCTTGCCGCTGTCGGGAAAATCGCTGACGGCTGTGGGGCCGTTGCGCCTGACGAATTCGAGCACGCTTTTCACGTAGTCACTTTCATCGCGGGCAAAGCGGTTCATCGAGCCGTAGGTGCCATTGCCATTCAGCGCGCGGTTCATGCGCCAGCGCATGAGGGGGTGAAGATCCAATGGAACAAGGCTCGCCTCATGGGACCAGCATTCAAACATGGTGCGCTTCCTGTTGCCGAAGCTGCGGGCATCCAGCGTGGCATGGTCATAGTGGCCCAGCCTTGAAAACACCGGCAGATAATGCGAACGCACCAGGACATTGACGCTGTCGATTTGCAGAAGGTTGATCTGGTTGATTATGTTGCTGATTTTTGTCCAGTTTGCCTTGCCCTTGCGCTTTGGAAAGGTGAAGCCCTGCGCGGCGAGCGCGAGCCTTCGGGCTTCTGCAAGGGAAAGGGAGGATTTCATTCAAGAATTTTTTCCAACGTCTGGTGATAGGGAGCAAATCCAAAATTACTATAGGCTGCAATCGCCCCGGTATTCCGGGCGAGAACGCCAATGCGAAAAATCTTGCGGCCCCTGGAGCGGGCCTCCTTCTCGCAGGCTGACAGGAGCGCTTCTCCAATTCCTTGCCGCCGCGCCGATTCTGTAACGACCAGATCGGCGACGTGAGCGTATGTGTAGGCAATCTCGTCGCTCGTTCCGTCGGATTCGCATTTGGTCAGAATGGTTGCGTATCCCAGCAGTGCTTTGGCGTGTTCCGCCACAAGAATTACACCGTCATTCTTGGCGCACCATTTCTTGGTCTCTTCCAAATACCAGGGGCCAATATCTTCAGGCGGTTTCCCCCACTGGTACAGCGGAGACTCAAATGCCTGCAGCTCGCGCGCAAGCTCAACGACCTGCGCTTCATCGCCGTCGCGGTATCGCCTGATGGTGAAGCGGCGGGCTATGCGGCCTCGTCGTGCCACACCGCGGCTTCGGGCTTGGCCTCGCCCGGCTTGAGTTTGGCATTGTACTTGAACAGGGTTGAGCAATAGGGGCAGACAATTTCTTCAGCCCCGCCCATGTTAAGAAATACATGGGGGTGATCGAAAGGGGGCTTGGCGCCAACGCACATGAATTCTCTTGCCCCGATCTCGATCCTGGCTAGGCCCATGTCATTCTGAAAATGCGGGGTGTTGGAAGCTGCCATGGGATCCTCGAAATACCTTGTGAGGGGAGCCAAATAGCATATCTTGCTAGGCATGCACAAATTCAATTCAGACAGTGTGGAAATCGCCTTTGACGATGAGGGGAAGGGCGAGCCCGTGCTTCTCATCCATGGATTTGCCTCCAATGGCCGGGTTAATTGGGCCAATACGGGGTGGGTAAAAACATTGGTGGAGGGGGGCTACCGCGTCATCACGGTGGATAATCGCGGCCACGGTGAAAGCGAGAAGCTTTACAATCCCGACCTCTATTCTTCGCCGGAAATGGCTGAGGATGCGCGGCGGCTGCTGGATCATCTCGAAATACCGCGCGCCCACGTCATGGGCTATTCCATGGGGGCCCGGATTGCGGCTTTCCTTGCCATAAACCATCCGTCGCGCGTGGGTGCCGCGATTTTCGCCGGTCTGGGTTCGCGCATGATTACGGGGGTTGGCGGCGGGGCGGAGATTGCGCGGGGGCTTGAAGCCTCATCGCTTTTGGACGTGACGGACGTTATGGCCCGCAGTTTTCGGATATTTGCGGAACAAACCCGGGGTGATTTGAAGGCCCTGGCAGCCTGCATTAAAACATCGCGGGTGAAAATCACGGAAGAGATGCTGGCGACCATCAAAACCCCGGTTCTGGTGGTTATAGGCGAAAATGACGATGTTGCAGGCGACATTGGCCCCCTCCTGGCAGCAATCCCGGGGGCAAGCGGGGTCACAGTGCCCAAGCGCAATCATATGAGTACGGTTGGAGACAAAATCTACAAGGATGCCGTTTTAACCTTTTTGGGCGAACATTTACTGGGAATTGACAATTAACCGGAGCACTCCCCATTTATAACCAGATCTGCTATATATGCGGAACGAGGAGAATGAACCATGCGCCAATCCACCAAGCCGCAAGCCGTCCAGGCTATTGATCCCGTTTGGGACCGCATGCGGCGGGAAGCGGAAGAAATTGCCCGCAAGGAGCCGGTTCTCGGCGGTTTCATTTTCTCAGCTGTTCTCAATCATAATACCTTTGAAAGGGCCCTGGTGCATCGCCTGGCCCAGCGCCTGGGCAATGTGGATTTGAGCGCCGAACTCGTGGTGCAGGCCTTCGAAGATGCCATGGACGAAGAGCCGGAAATTGGCTTTGCGGCACGGGCTGACATTATTGCCACGTTCGAACGCGATCCCGCCTGCCACCGCTATGTCGATCCGCTGCTTTATTTCAAGGGCTTTCAGGCCTTGCAAACCCACCGCATGGCGCACCGGCTTTTGCATATGGGGCGCATGGACTTTGCCAGCTACCTGCAAAGCCGGTCTTCGATGATTTCCAGCGTTGACATCAATCCGGCGGCGAAAATCGGCAAGGGCATCATGATCGATCATGGCCATGACATCGTGATCGGCGAAACCTCCGTGGTGGAAGATAATGTCTCCATCCTGCAGGGCGTGACGCTGGGCGGCACCGGCAAGGAAAGCGGGGACCGCCATCCGAAAATCAGGCACGGCGTGTTGATCGGCGCTGGCGCCAAGATTCTGGGCAACATTGAAATCGGCCATTGCTCGCGGGTTGCCGCCTGCTCGGTTGTGCTTCATGATGTTCCGCCAAACCGCACCGTTGCCGGCGTTCCGGCCAAGATCGTCGGCTTTGCCGGTTGCGAGGAGCCAGCGCGGGCCATGGATCACCAGGTTCAAGGCGTTGCGGATCTGTTGGAATAAGGTTAGACCACCGTCATTCCACGCTTAGGAGCCTGCCACTTTGAAGCCCGACGAACTTGCCAAGCTGACCAAATATTTCCGCAACACCTTTGGCACACCAAATATTACGGTGCGCAAACGCCCGCAAAAGGACGACTCATGCGAAGTCTATATTGGCGATGAGTTTATCGGCGTGATTTCGAAAGACGAAGAAGACGGCGAGCTGTCTTATCACTTCTCCATGGCCATTCTGGATATTGACCTGGAATAACTAGCGCGCGAATTCTTTCAGTAGAATTTGCGCGGTCTCATCGATGTCTTTCCATTCCGCCAGCCTTTGACGCGAGAAGCGCACCCGCGCCATGACACCGTTGGTAAGGGGCCAGAGGCGTTCGCAAATGATCGGTCCCAGCACGGACGGTTTCCTGTCACACCTGATCACTTCGCCCGTGGGAGCGACGAGAAGTTCGGAATCCGTATAGGGCGAATCGGGCTTGAATTTCCGGAGGACGAGTCCCGCTTCCTCGCCTTCGGCTGGATCAAGATAGACGCTGTAGATCGGGTTCATGCGCTCCTCAAGTCCGGTGCGGCCAAGGCGGGGTTCAAGAGTAATCAGCACCCAATTTTGCAAATCCGTTGGCAGAGCATGGACAATGTTGAGTTGCTGGCGATCGAAGGGCCAGGGCAGGCGGAGATCAATACGCGTGGCATTGCCCAGAATCGGCTTGTCGATTTTTGCCACGATTGTTTCAGGCAGGGTAAATTCGGTGTCCTCCAGCGAGGTAACAACAACTGCCGTGGAAGGTGCGCCAATTTCAGGCCGGCCAAAAAGCAGGGACGGATTGGGCACGAAGTAGATTGCCAGCACCACGCCTGCCAGGCCGAAAAACATCATGAGTAGGAACAGGAGGACCATCCCGAGGGAGCGTTCGCGCCGGCGCTGCAGAAGATAGTTAAGGTGATGACTGACCATGCGGCGAAACTATAGGTCGGGCATTTCGAGTGGTCCATCACTTGCTTCGTGTTCCCCAGGGAAGTGTCGGATGTGCCTGAATGATACAGGCCAGGGGAGTTAAGCATGGATATGGTTCATTTGGGCTATCTGTTTGCCGTTGCCGTAGGCATCGTTACTTCGGGGATTACGGCAAGCCTGTGGACATTGACTCTGACGGATGAGCCACGGTTTGGCCTGTTGCTTGAGCCGAGCGCTGTGGCGCCACTTCACGCCTTAGTAATTGTCCTCTCTGCGCCACTTTTACTTATGCTTGCGGCCTGGCGTTATGTCGGCAGCGTCAGTGTGGCTATGCTGTTGGTCGTCATAAGTTTGGGCTGGAGCTTTTTGCAAGGTGTATTTATCCTGACGCAATTCTTTGGCGTCAGCTGAACTGGAAATCCTCTATGGCACTTCACAGCCTCGACGGCATTGCACCTGAACTGCCGGAGGAGGGGGCCTATTGGGTTGCAGCCAGCGCCGATGTCATTGGCCGGGTGCGATTGGCGCGAAACGCCAGTGTCTGGTTCAATGCGGTTTTGCGCGGTGACAACGAGCTGATTTCGGTGGGGGAAGGCAGCAACATTCAGGATGGCTGTGTGCTGCATACGGATATGGGCTCGCCGCTCACCATCGGGAGAAACTGTACCATTGGCCATAAAGCCATGCTCCACGGCTGCACGATTGGTGAAAATACTCTAGTGGGCATCGGATCGATCATTCTCAACAATGCGGTGATCGGCAGGAACTGCCTGATCGGCGCGCACTCGTTTATTTCCGAACGCAAAGTCATTCCTGACAATTCCCTGGTGATGGGGTCGCCCGGCAAAGTGGTGCGCGAGCTCGATGCAGAAGCAATCGCCCGGCTGAGCGCTGCGGCTGCCAGCTATGTGCGGAACTGGCAGCGCTATGCGAAGGGCATGCCGGACGGTTTAGGCATTGGTCTTCCTCGGCTTTTTTGTTTTTGCGGGGAGCTGGGCAATTGTTTGATCGGTATCAGTCAACAGGTTCA
The DNA here is from genome assembly GCA_963810045.1 of uncultured Alphaproteobacteria bacterium. Classification (GTDB taxonomy): domain Bacteria; phylum Pseudomonadota; class Alphaproteobacteria; order Rhizobiales; family Aestuariivirgaceae; genus Aestuariivirga. Next base: position 100,945 of record CAWELV010000017.1, read on the forward strand.
GCGCGGCCTTGCGCGCGGCCTTCGCATTTCCCCGCGCGACGGCTTTTAAGATGCCCTCGTGTTTCGGAATGAACATGTCGGGTTCGGGATTGTGGGTGGAGGTGAATTCGAACATGTTGGTAAGGGCTGCCTCAATCATAATTCCAAAGGGCGTGAGCAACACATTGTTGGCGGCCGCCAGAAGCGCCAGGTGGAACCTCACATCGGGGCCAACGGAATTCCGGCCGGGCCTGGCTTTGCGCATATCCTCGAATGCCTCGGTGATGGCGCGCAACTGCTGCGGGGTGCGGTTTTGGGCGGCAAGCGCTGCTACTTCCGGCTCGAGGATTTTCCGCACTTCCTGCACGGAAGCAAAAAATTCCCGCGGGTTCATGGAAGCCATGTGCCAGGCCAGAACATCGCGATCGAGGATGTTCCAGTTCTCGCGGGGTTCAACGCGCGAGCCAATTTTTGTGCGGGATTTAAGCAGGCCTTTTGCCGTGAGCGTTTTTACGGCTTCGCGCACCGTTGTGCGGCTTGCACCGTAGATGCGGCACCAATCGGCTTCGTTTGGTAAAATGGCCCCCGGCGCATAGACACCGCTAAGTATCTGATTTCCAATACTTTGCGCCAACTTTCGGTGCAAATTGCTGCCAGCGGATTTGCCGGGAGAGACTTTTTGGCTCAGTTTTCCGGGGTTCATTTCTGTCTTTCTTCAGGCCAAATTATCATACAAATAAGGATTGCGTGGCGCCATCCAATATCCTAACAATAGCGCTTCTGGGTGAAACTGCCCGGAAAATCTATACCGCAGCAAGGCTGCATAATGGGAGGAAAATATGTTTACTCGTAGAAATTTCTTGGTCACTTCGGTGGCCGCAGGCTCGCTTCTGGCTCACTGGCCAGGCGATGGCCCAGGGCAAGGGCCTCATCGGCATTTCCATGCCGACCAAGTCATCAACCCGCTGGATTTCCGATGGCGAGTCCATGGTGAAGGAATTCACCGCTCTCGGCTACGAGACCGATCTCCAATATGGCGAGGACGACATTCCGAACCAGCTCGCCCAGATCGAGAACATGGTGACCAAGGGAGCCAAGGTTCTGATCATCGCCGCGATCGACGGCTCAACCCTGTCGGACATCCTGAAGAAGGCCCATGAAGCCGGCACCAAGGTGTTCGCCTATGACCGGCTGATCACCAAGACAGCGCGATGTCGACTATTACACGACCTTCGACAATTTCGGCGTCGGCGTGCTGCAGGCGCAATTCGCTGGTCAAGGGTCTGAAGGAACGCTTTGCCGGCGTGAAGCCCTGGAATGTCGAGCTCTTCGGCGGCTCGCCGGACGACACCAACGCCTTCTATTTCTATGACGGCGCCATGTCGGTTCTGCAGCCCCTGATCGATGCGGGCGAGATCGCCATTGCCTCCGGCCAGATGGGCATGGACAAGGTCGGTACGCTGCGCTGGGACGGCGCCGTGGCCCAGGCCCGCATGGATAACCTGCTGTCGGCCAACTACACCGACAAGAAGGTGCACGGCGTGCTGGCTCCCTATGACGGCCTGTCACGCGGCATCATCTCCTCGCTCAAGGGCGTCGGTTATGCGCCGGGCCCGGAAATGCCGATCGTCACCGGCCAGGACGCCGAAGTGCCTTCGGTCAAGGGATGATGGCCGGCGAGCAGTATTCGACCGTGTTCAAGGACACGCGCGAACTCGCCGCAGGTGACCGCCAAGATGGTGGACACGGTTCTGCAGGGCAAGGAGCCCGAGATCAATGACACCAAGACCTACAACAACGAAGTGAAGATCGTGCCGTCCTACCTCTTGACGCCCCATGCCGTGGGCAAGGACGACATTCAAAAGCTGCTGGTCGACTCCGGCTACTATCAAGGCCGAAGACCTGCAGTAACAGCGTTCATGAACGGCGGGCCCCGTGAGTTGACTTGCGGGGCCCCTTGCTTTTCGCGTATCTATCAATCTGAAGAGCAGGGCAAACCTGCCTGGCGGTAAAAGGGAGAGTGGGATCGGCCATGCAGCCAATCCTTGAAATGCGAGACATCACCAAGACGTTTCCGGGCGTGAAAGCGCTGACGGACGTCAATCTTTCGGTGCTGCCGGCTGAAATCCATGCCGTGGTCGGCGAGAACGGCGCCGGCAAGTCGACTCTGATGAAGGTCCTCTCCGGGGTCTATCCCGCCGGAACCTATGACGGCGCCATTCATTTCGAGGGCCAGGAGCGCAAGTTTGGCACCATCGCCGATTCCGAGAATACCGGCATCATCATCATCCATCAGGAACTTGCCCTGGTGCCGCTCCTCTCGATTGCGGAAAATATCTTCCTCGGCCACGAGACCGCGAAGAACGGGATCATCAACTGGTTCGAGGCCTTCGCCCGCACCAAGGAACTGCTGAAGAAAGTCGGCCTCAAGGAACACCCCAACACGCTCATCACCAATATCGGGACAGGCAAGCAGCAGCTTGTCGAAATCGCCAAGGCGCTGAACAAGAAAGTGAAGCTGCTCATCCTCGATGAGCCGACATCCAGCCTCAATGAAACGGATTCAAACGCGCTGCTGGCGCTCCTCAAGGAATTCAAGGCGCAAGGCATTTCCTCGATCCTGATCACCCACAAGCTCAACGAGGTATTGAAGGTCGCCGACCGCATCACCGTCCTGCGCGACGGCAAGACAGTCGATACGCTTGACACCTACACCGCCAAAGTGAGCGAAGACCGCATCATCAAGGCCATGGTCGGCCGCGAGCTGACCGACCGTTTCCCGCCGCGCGATGCCAAGATCGGCGAAACCATCTTCGAGGTCAAGAACTGGAGTGTCTATCACCCGCTTCATGCGGACAAGCAGATGATCAAGGGGGTGGACCAATCAAGGTCCGCAAAGGCGAGGTCGTCGGCATCGCGGGGCTCATGGGAGCGGGGCGGACGGAATTTGCCATGTCGCTCTTCGGCGGTGCCTATGGCCAGAAAATCACCGGCGAAGTTTTGATCCACGGCAAGCCGGCCGATGTCTCGACCATTCCCAAGGCGATGGAAGCGGGCCTCGCCTATGTCACCGAGGACCGCAAGACCTATGGCCTCATCCTGATCGATCATATCAAGCACAATGTGACGCTCGCCAATCTCGAGGGCGTATCGTCGAATCCGTGATCGACGAGCTCGAAGGAACTCAAGGTCGCCAACAAATACCGCAAGGACCTCGGCATCCGTTGTTCCGGCGTCTTTCAGACGACGGTCAACCTCTCGGGCGGCAACCAGCAGAAAGTGGTGCTGTCGAAATGGTTGTTTTCCGGGCCCGACGTGCTCATTCTCGACGAGCCGACGCGCGGCATCGATGTCGGCGCAAAATACGAAATCTATGGGATCATCAATGCGCTGGCCGAACAGGGCAAGGCGGTCATCGTCATTTCTTCGGAGATGCCGGAGCTTCTCGGTATTTCCGACCGCATTTACGTAATGAACAAAGGGCGCTTTGTGGCCGAAATGCCGGCCAAAGAGGCCTCGCAGGAGAAGATCATGCGCGCCATCATGAATTCATGGGAAAAGTGACATGACTGAGATCACCGCAACGGCATGACCGAGGTCCGACATCCTGCGTTTCGTCAAGGCCAATATCCGCGACTATGCGCTGCTCCTGTCGCTGCTGGCCATCATGGTGTTCTTCCAGTTCACCACCAGCGGAACGCTGTTCATGCCGGTGAACATGACCAATATCATCCTGCAGAACAGCTACATCGTGATCATGGCGCTGGGCATGCTGCTGATCATCGTGGCGGGCCATATCGACCTTTCAGTGGGCTCGGTTTCGGGCTTCATCGGGGCGGTGGCGGCCGTGATGATGGTGCCGTGGAAGCTTGATCCGTTTGTCACGATGCTGGCCTGCCTCGCGCTCGGTGCGGCCATCGGCGGCGTGCAGGGTTATTTCGTCGCCTATCACAACATCCCGGCCTTTATCGTGACGCTGGCCGGCATGCTGATCTTCAAGGGCCTGGCGCTCACCGTGCTGGGCGGCGCCTCGGTCGGGCCGTTTCCGCAGGGCAGTTCCAGCTTCTCTGAGCTCGGGCTACGTGCCAGACATTTTCGGCGTACCGATGTTTGGATCGCCTTTCAACCTCCTGGCCATGTTAATCGGCGCGGTGGTGACAGCGCTCATCATCTATTTCAATTTCAAGGAGAGCCGGGACCAGCAGGCGCATGGGCTTGCCGAAGAGCCGGACATCATCTTCATGGGCCGCAACCTTCTGATCGCCGGCGGCTTTCCTCGGCTTCACCTTCCTGATGGCGCGCTACAAGGGCCTGCCCAATGTGCTGATCGTCATGTTCGCACTGATTGCGCTGTTCGTTTTCCTGACCACACGCACAACTTTGGGCCGCCGCATCTATGCCATGGGCGGCAATGAAAAGGCGGCGAAGTTCTCCGGCATCAATACCGAGAGAATGACCTTCATGATCTTCGTCATCATGGGGGCGCTGGCCGCCCTTGCGGGCCTGGTGTTCGCGGCCCGGCTGAATGTGGCGACGCCAAAGGCCGGTGCTGGCTTCGAGCTGGAAGTAATCGCCGCCTGCTTCATCGGCGGGGCCGCGATGACGGGCGGTGTCGGCAAGATCATCGGTGCGGTGATCGGCGCCTTCATCATTGGCGTCATGAACAACGGCATGTCGATCATGGGGGTTGGCATCGACTGGCAGTTGGTGATCAAGGGCGCCGTGCTCATGCTCGCCGTGTTCCTCGACGTCTATTACAAGAACAAGGCCGCCTGATCTTCGCAAGGCTCTCCAAAAAGGCGGAGCCGGCACAGGGTGGGACTGTACCGGCTCCTTAAGCCCGGCGGTTGGGGGATTGGGGGGACGCCGACCGGGCCTAGCTCGTTATTTGCGGTTCACCTCAGTGCTTGGTGCCTCCGGAGACAAAACCACTGTTTGATGTCGGTTGTTTCACAAGGGCCACCCATTGCACGGGATCGCTGTGCGACTGGCGCTTGAGAAAGGTGTAATTCGTGTCACTCCAGCGCAGCACGTCGCTCCGCCGGTTATCGAGAATGAAGTCGCCGCCATCGGTGGTGACGGTGAGCACCGCGTGGCCTTCGTTTTTCTCGTCGAGAACAACGGTGATCAGCAGAGCCTCTGGCGGAAGGCCAAGTTCTTCCAGAGAGCGCTTTTTCAGCAGCAGATAATCTTCGCAGTCGCCCGCATCGGTGGGATAGGCCCAGCGCTCGGGCTCGCCATAGAGATCCTGGTCGCTGACCGGTGCGATCTTGCCGTTCACATAGGCGTTGACCTGGAAGATCAGGTTCCAGCGCTCCGGTGACATGGCAAGCTTGAATTTCTTGCCGCCTTTGCCTTTGCAGTCAGCAGGATTGCTGACGCAGAACTGTACAAAGCCCACAGGCGGCAAGGTCTTGCCGAATTCACGGGCGAAATTTTCCCTGGATTGGCCAAAAGGAGCCTTTGAAGCGGTGTCGAAAGCGAATGCCATGGACGAACTCCAGAAGATTCCTAAAAGTGCCGCCCCCACAGCGGTCTTGATGTTCATTTGATGCCCCATTCCATTTATATTTATGGGGCCAACATACACATGCCGCATTTCCGCCGCGTTCAGAATGACGGTATAAGTCTATGAAAATGCAGGTTAAACTGGTTTCGATTTGTTAACCCTACGGGCTGCTTAACAGGGGCCTAAGCAGGGGTTGCTTTCGGGCAAACGCCCTGTTATTCCCCAGCGCATTCGCAAATGACGTGCGGTCGTGGCGGAATTGGTAGACGCACTACCTTGAGGTGGTAACGGGGAAACTCGTGGAGGTTCGAGTCCTCTCGACCGCACCAATTTCCCCAGATGTGCTTTTAGTTAACAGAGCGTGTGGGAAATCAAAATGCTGGAACTTCGGCCCAATTGTGAGTGCTGTGACCGGGACCTGCCGCCGGACAGTAGGGACGCGCGGATTTGCACCTATGAATGCACGTTTTGTGCGGAGTGTGCGGAGACGGTGTTGAAGGGCGTGTGCCCGAACTGTGGCGGGAATTTTTCACCGCGACCCATTCGGCCCGCGCACATGTTGTTGAAGCATCCGGCATCGATAAAGCGGGTCGTTAAAGATGGCGGCTGCCTAAAACTGGCGAGTTAATTTCCACCCCGCTTCGTCATTCCGGCGAACGCCGGAATCCCGTGCAAGTTTCAAGTGAATGCATCTTGGCTGGCAATGTATTGTGCTGTTGCCGGATTCCGGCGTTCGCCGGAATGACGAGGTGGGTTGGGATCAGGGTTGGAGTGCCCGCCTATCGCGCCAGAGGTCGCGGACGCTTTCGAGGACGGCGGCGACGGTGATCAGGGCGATGCCCAAGATCTCCCTTATGCCGAAAGGTTCGCCGGACCAGAGGGCGGAGCTGATGGCGGCGGCGCTGATTTCGGTCATGTAGAGAACGCCGACAATGGCTGGGGCGAGCAGGGGCACGGCCCACATGGACATGTAGACGCCCGGCATGGCGATGAGGAAGATAAAGGGCAGGAGCCACCAGAGCTGGTTCACGACCAAGCCAAGCGGCGGGGCATTGCCGGTTCCGGTGAAGGCCAGCAGAATAAGCAGCAGCGCTCCCGTGCACATGAAATTCTGGAGAAAGAGGTCAAGGGGTTTCTGGTCGCTGTGATGGCGGAGCAGCACGATGGACGAGGCCCAGGCAACGCCTCCCACGACGGCTGCCCAATCGCCCCAGTTCTCGGGCCAGGGAAAGCCCTGGTCGATGCCGAGAATGATGAACATGCCGGAGAAGGCAACGGCGATGGCGAGCCAGCGGATGGGGGTTATGGCTTCGCCAAGGAAGATGCGGGCCATGATCGTTGCCCAGACCGGATTGAAATAAAACAGGATCATGGCGCGGACGATTTCCGTGTGGAGAAACGAGAGGGAATAGAAAAACTGGGTGAGCGCCATGCGAGGCCAATGGCGAAAAGCCAGAAGCCGCCGGCGCGCTGCTGGCGCCACCGCGCAAGGAAGAGCGGCAGGAGAATGATGGCCGGGCAGTGGCGTTGAAGATGATGAAGGACCAGAAGGCATCGATGCCTGCGCCATTCAGGCCGCGCAGCGGAATCCAGAACAGGCCCCAGGCAATGCCGGAGAGGGCGACGGCAAGCTTTGCCAGATTTTCGGTTCGCATTGGTTGCCTTGGCCCCGGGAATAGTGTTGAGAGAATGAGACAGTTAGAGCGCAACGCTCTGGGGCAGGCAAGATGACGGACGTGCAGGGCGATATGCGGGTAGGGGATGAGTGGGGCTCGATTGCGCCCGACTTCCTGGCCCGCGTTGAAAAGGCCCTGGAAAGCGGCGACCAGAAAGCGGTTCGCGCCGCCACCCGCGAACTGCATGCGGCCGACCTTGCCGATCTCATTCAAAACCTCGAGCAGGACAACCGCGTCAAACTGATTGCCGCGCTTGGGCCGCAGCTTTGACGTGGAAGCGCTGGCCGAGCTTGACGAGGACACGCGCGACGCGCTGATGGAGGCGCTGCCCAATGAGGTGATCGCCTCGGCCATCAAGAAGCTCGACACCGACGATGCGCTCTATCTCATTGAAGACATGGAAAAAGAGGAGCAGGAGGAAATCCTCTCCAAGGTTTCCAAGGAAGACCGCGCGGCGCTGAACCGGGCGCTGGATTATCCCGAATATTCGGCCGGCCGCCTGATGCAGACGGAGTTTGTGGCGGTGCCGGAGTTCTGGTCGGTGGGGCAGACCATCGACCACATCCGGAGCGCTACGGATATCCCCGATGATTTCGTTGAGATCTACGTGGTTGATCCCGGCTTTCACCTGAAGGGCGTCATGCCCCTGGCGCGGGTGCTGCAGGTCCAAGCGCATCGCCAAGGTTTCCGAATGTGATGGACGACGAACAGACGGTGTTCACCGTTCTCGGAGCAGCAGGAAGACATCGCCTACAAGTTCGAGCAGTATAATCTGGTTTCCGCCGCGGTGGTTGACGATGCGGGCCGGCTTGTTGGCACGCTGATGGTGGATGACATCGTGGATGTGATCCAGGAGGAGGCGGAGGAGGACATCCTGCGCCTTGGCGGCGTGGGCTCCGAGGAAACCATCACCGACACGGTCTGGCAGACGACGCGCTCGCGCTTTTCCTGGCTGTTCGTCAACCTGCTCACGGCCATTCTCGCCTCCTGGGTGATCTCGTGGTTTGACGGCACGATCGAGCAGATGGTGGCGCTGGCCATTCTCATGCCGATCGTGGCTTCGATGGGCGGCAATGCGGGCACCCAGACCATGACGGTGGCGGTGCGGGCGCTGGCCACGCGCAACCTGGGCCCGCTCAATGCGATGCGCGTGGCGCTTCGCGAATGTTCCGTGGGGCTGATCAACGGCGTGCTCTTTGCCGCCATCATCGGGGTGTTTGCCTGGTGGTGGTTTGGCTCGGACATGCTGGGGCTGGTCATCGCCGCGGCCATGGTGATCAACCTGCTGGCGGCGGCGCTGGCCGGAATCCTGGTGCCCCTGGCGCTCGACCATTTCGACATCGACCCGGCCATCGCATCGGGCACGTTCGTCACCACGGTGACCGATGTGGTGGGGTTTTTCGCGTTCCTGGGATTGGCGGCGATCTGGCTTTTGTAAGGGAATTTGCCTCCGTCGCTCCATGGCATGGCTGACCTCCTCAGAAATCAGCACACTGTCAATCATGTCTCCGAACAACTGTAAGCTATGTCTCCGGTCTAAAAATCAAGGCCGACTATGGAGAGTGGGTGGGGGCTTACATCTAGCTGCAGGCTCACGGTGCTTCGAGGTCCGCGAAGCCGCGGCCACCTCGAGCCATGAGGGAATGTGCTGGTACGTGAAAACCTGGTCTAATAATTGAACCTTTGCCCCCGCCGTGGCTATCGTACCTTCTCGTCTCAAGAACGGTAGCGTAGCTGTCGTCTTGGGTATTGGCAGGAGGAGCAGTAACGGGTAGTTTCGTGCCCGCAGGTTGCCTCCCGATGCAGTGCGTGGGAGTGGCAGCTTCTACCGCGGCGCGGCACTTCCAGGAGATTCCGATGAATGCGCCGCTCGTCCGGTTATCAAGTCTTGCTCATGGTGGCGGTTGCGGATGCAAACTGGCGCCCGCCGTGTTGCAACAGCTTTTGGCAGGCCAGCCCGCCGCGGCACCCTACCGCCAGCTTCTCGTCGGCACCGAAACCAGCGACGATGCCGCGGTGTGGCAAGTCGACGAAAATCTTTGCATTGTCGCGACAACGGATTTCTTCATGCCGGTCGTCGACGACCCCAACGACTTCGGAAGGATCGCCGCGACCAATGCGATTTCCGATGTTTATGCGATGGGGGCCAAGCCGATCATGGCGCTTGCCATCCTCGGAATGCCGCTCGACAAGATACCGATGGACATGGTGCGCGGCATTCTCAGGGGCGGCGAGTCGGTTTGCACATCAGCGGGAATCCCGGTCGCGGGGGGCCATTCCATCGACTCGCCCGAGCCGATCTACGGGCTCGCGGTGATCGGCGTTTGCCGGCCAGAGCAGATCAGACGCAATGCCGATATGAAGGTGGGCGATGCAATCATCCTCACCAAGGGGATCGGCGTCGGGGTTTACTCGGCTGCGCTCAAGAAAGGCGAGCTCTCAGGCACCGGCTACGCGGAGATGATTGCCTCGACAACCCTGTTGAACCGTATCGGGGCGGATCTGGCGAAGGACAAGGCAGTTCATGCGATGACCGATGTGACCGGCTTCGGGCTGCTCGGGCATGGGCTTGAAATGGCGCGTGGCGCTTCGCTCTCCCTCACCATCCGCCTGCCGGACGTGCCGTTCCTCAGCGAGGCTGAACGGTTCGCCAGACAGGGCTTTGTGACCGGGGCTTCGAAACGCAACTGGGCGAGCTATGGCGAGTCGGTGATCCTGCCGGCCGATCTTGAGGAATGGCAGCGAAACCTACTCACTGATCCACAGACCTCGGGGGGACTTCTCATTGCATGCGATCCGGAGCGTTCGGGCATGATCTTGCGCCAGATTGTCGAGGCCGGTTATCCCTCGGCCCAGATCATCGGGCAGGTCGAGCATGGCGGGCCGAATGTCCGGATCACCGGCTGATATCATTTAGGCTCAGCCTCTGAGCGGTGGTTACTGCCCGGCGAACTCTTCGATCATCATGCGGCGCCCCCATTTGTCGAAGAAATGGCCTTCATTCAGCACGAGGCGGTCGTCATCGATCTGCGTTTCGAGCTGGCGCAGCTGCAGTCGCGCGGCAGAATTGTTCAATGGCCCACCGGCGGGAGACGTCATCGGGAAAAATGCCGCACCATTCCAATCGACGCCAGAACCGGCAAGCAGGATGGTGAGTTCGCTCCAATCAACTTCGGTTCCGATCACATTGAGGTAGGTCGAGCTGAGTGGCATCACCTTGGGCTCGCCAATGTCAACGAGGATCACCAGCATGGTAAAAGCGCCGCGCGCGGCAAATTCGGCGGCGAGCCAGTGGTCGAAGTCGTTCAGCTTGCCGCCGCTTTTAGAAGTCGACACGGGGAGTCTCCTCCATGTGTTGTTCGAGCAGAACCCAGAACGGTGTGCGATAGGCGTGCTCATACCAGGCCTCGAATTCGGCCAGTGCCTGGGCGGCGCCCGAGACGACCGAGGTGCCGGGTTTTGCGCATTCTGCCAGACTGGCAAAGAGGGCGCGGGCCACGGGTGCGAACCGCGAGAGAATTGCCAGCTGGGCTTCGCTGCCGTCGGCCCAGTCGAGCCGCGAGCGCAGGATGCCTATGCCTGTGGCGGCTGCAATTTCTTCATCCTCGGCCGCAGCCACGCCATCGGCAACGGCCCGCATCAGGTTGAGCCTGCGGAAGGCGAAAACGCGTTCGCATTCAAGCGCCGCGATTCGTTCGCCGGCCTCACGGCGAAATGTCGCTTCGGTTACCGCGGCGCTGTCCGCCGCGGCGTGAAGCGTGCCGATGAACGAAATGATTTGAGTCATCGGCGAGCACCTTGGAAATGTGGCGGAAGAGAATGGGAGTCGAACCCACCAAAGGCCGACTCGCAGCCTCTCCCGGATTTGAAGTCCGGACGCCCCACCAGGGACGATTCTCTTCCGTGATCGTCTTGCTCAGGTTTGGCTGCTTTGTCGGGCGGGCGGCCAAACAGGTCAATTCGATGTTTGTTGATGCGGCGGAGATCGCCGTGCCTGAGGGTGACGCCATGGCGGTCCAGGAATTCGAGAATTTCGATCGCGACTTTGCGGCCATTGTCGAGCCGGTCACGAAGTTGCGCTGCGTTGAACCCCACGCCCGGCGCCTGTTCGACAATGTCAACGATGATTGCCACGATTTCGGCCATGGTTTCGCGCAGGAAAAAATGATCATGCGTCACTTCGTCAAGCCTTCCCATGCGGCCGAGCAACTTCATGAGCCGCCGCACCTCGCTTTCCGCGATTGAGAGTATGGCGCAAATGTCGCGCACGCGTGGCGGGCGGAAGCGGCCTGCGGCCGAAAGCAGCGGCTGAATCTCATACCAGATGTCTTCGTCCTGCGGAGTCAACTTGACTTGATGACCCGGCAAACGCACCCAGGCACCGTCGAGTGCAACTTCGTGGGCACGCGCCAGATCGTGCAGCGCTGAAAGGAATGCCGGCACTATAAGCCGCGGTTCGATCTGCAGCCGCAGGCGTTCGATGCCCAGCCCCGGAAGATCTGGATTGCCGATGTGAAAAGCGGCGAGAGTGGCAATCAGGCTCTGCCTGAACCGCAACCAGCCGGGGGCGGAGAGCGCGAATCTGGTGGTTGGCGTTGCTATCTGCTTGATCGCCAGATGCCCGGCAATCGCCTCAATTTCAGATTCGGCCAGCGCCCGGTCGCGCGCAAAAGCAATAAGGTCGACGTAATGCGGTGGCGAGCTGAGCAGAGCGGCAAGCGCTTTCTGGCTATCGGCGATCGCATATGCGTCGAGTTGAGCCAGGCGTTCAGGGGTGCGCCGCTTGCGGGCGGGCGCCCGCAAGTCGAGGAAGGAGCCGCCTCCGATCGTACGCTGCGCGGAGGTGTCGCGAACCACGAAGCGATCGCCGACTGCGGCGGCAATCGGCTTGTCCAGCACCAGTTGTACTCGGGCCTTGCCACCGGGCGGTATCGCCTCGTCGGCAAGCAGTACGATACGGGCGCCAATTTCCGCCGCCGTATGGTGCAACCGGACCGGCATCCATTGACCAACAGGCTTGCGCTCAGTGGAAAGCAGCCGAAGTTCCGCATCGATGCGCGCGGTCGGTGCATGCAGACCAGGATCAAGTACGGTATCCCCGCGTTCGATCGCATCCCTGCCGATTCCTTCGCCGGCAAGATTGAGGGCGCAGCGCTCGCCGGCCCTGCCTTGTTCCACTGCACGGTTCTGGGCATGGATTGAGCGTACCCGGGCCGCCAGCCCGCTTGGACTGATGACGACCCGGTCGCCCACCGAGATGGCGCCAGACAGAACAGTTCCGGTTACCACCGTTCCCGCGCCCGTAAGGGTGAAACAGCGGTCGACCGCCAGTCGGAACCGCCCGCTGGCGCCGCGCTGGCCGTGCGCTTTGCCGGCCTGGAAGAGTTTATCGCGCAACTCCGGGATTCCTTCGCCGGTCAGCACCGACACAGGGATGATCTCGGAACCGGCGAGCCGCGTCGGCGCGAGCAGCCGGGTGATGTCAGCCTTGACGTCGTCACGCTGAAATTCGCCGGCAAGGTCAGATTTCGTCAGTGCGACGATGCCACGTTCAATGCCGAGAAGTTCGACGATAGCGAGGTGCTCCACCGTTTGCTGCATGACTCCGTCATCGGCAGCGATGGCGAACAGCACGAAATCGATCCCAGTCGCGCCCGCGAGCATGTTGTGAACGAAGCGCTCGTGACCCGGCACGTCGACAAACCCAAGCACCGGTCCATACGGTGAGGGTAAATAGGCGAAACCGAGATCGATGGAAATGCCGCGCACTTTCTCCTCCTTGAGGCGATCGGTATCAACGCCGGTAAGCGCCCGCACCAGCGACGTCTTGCCATGATCGATATGTCCGGCTGTCCCGATGATCATGGTCCGGGTTCCGGCAAAGGCATTCCAGCGCGGCGTTCCGCCTCGGTCAGCTGGTCGGCAGACAGCGTGGATCGCACCGCCGCGAAATAGGGGCGGGCGAGCCCGCTCCCTCCGGCCCGGGCACGCAGAAGCCAGGCGAATGCAGCTATCGGATCGCGGGTAACGCCGCTGCCCAGATGATAGGCAGCACCAAGCATCGCCTGGCCATCGGCATCGCCGCGTTCCGCTCCTCGCTGCCACCAATGGGCCGCCTGTTGCGGGTCGCGTTCGACCCCCAATGCATTGTGGTAGATCATGCCCAGCCGGGTCATCGCAGCGGCGATCCCCTTTTCTGCGGCGGCTTTGGCCCAACGCAGTGCATCGCCGTGATCCGGGACGACGAGTTCGCCCTCGAGCAGCATCCAGCTCAGCATATCCTGGGCTGGGCCGTCGCCTGCTTCGGCAGCAGCACGGTAGAGTTCAGCGGCGCGCGAATAATCCTGCTCGACGCCTTCGCCTCTGAAATAAAGCGCAGCAAGATTGCGTTGGCCGACCGAATCGGCGGCTTCGGCGGAAAGCGCGAGCCAGCGCGCAGCCAATGTCGCGTCACGCTCGACGCCGAGGCCCTCGGCAAAACAGGCGCCGACATTGTTCTGTGCCCGGGCGATACCGGCGTGGGAAAGCGGCCCCCAGATCTCGAGCGCCGTCTTGTAGTCGCCCCGTGCAGCCGCGTCATAGGCAGCCGCCATCTGTTCTGCGACGGAGTGACCGCCGGCAGGCGGCTGCGCCTGGTGAATTCGGTCAAGCCAGTTCATCGCCAGGCCTCGCGGTGTCGAATGTGGCCAGATTGGCGATGAAGCCTTGCTCATCCTCGAGGCAGCGCAGGTCGAGAATGAGTGAGTCTTCGGCGATATGTCCAATCACCGGAATGGGGAGCTGGCGGAGCCCTGAGGCCAGGTTTGCCAGCGCGCGGCCTTTTCCACGCGCATGCGCGGGATGGATGGCCAGACCGGCGCTCGGAATGGTTTCAAGCGGGGAAGCGCCCGAGCCGATCTCGCTCATGCATGCTATGGCCTCGATCTTGAATTTGTCGCCAAGTTTGACAGCGACAATCGTAACGAGCCGGCGGGCAAGGGCATGGATGTCTTTCTGCGAGCGCGCAATCAGCCGGATGGCCGGCAAGCGCTCGGCCAAGTGGTCTGGATTGCGGTAAAGCTTGAGCGTTGCTTCGAGGGCGGCAAGCCTAATCTTGTCGAGGCGCAGTGCCCGCTTCATCGGATTGCGGTTGATCCTTGAGATCAAGTCCTTGCGGCCGACGATCAATCCCGCCTGTGGTCCGCCCAACAGCTTATCGCCGGAAAACGTCACGAGATCGGCGCCGTCGGCTACGGCCTCGGCCACAGTCGGTTCGTGTTTCAATCCAAATTTTGCCAGGTCGGCCAGTGTGCCTGATCCCAGATCATGAACCAGCGGTATGCCATGCTCACGGGCGAGCCCGGCGATTTCACGGGTGGAAACCTCCATCGTGAAGCCCTGGATGCGGTAATTTGAAGTGTGAACCTTGAGGATCAGGCCGGTCTTGGGAGCGAGTGCGTCTCTATAGTCCTTGATATGAGTTCGGTTGGTCGTGCCAATTTCGACGAGCCTGACGCCGGCCCGGCTCATGACTTCGGGCAGGCGAAAGGCGCCGCCGATTTCAATGAGTTCGCCGCGCGAGACGATCGCTTCGCGCCCTTTTGCCAGGGTGTTCAGCACGAGCAGGATCGCCGCCGCATTGTTGTTGACGGCGGTTGCATCCTCGGCGCCTGTCAACTCGATAACAAGATCGCGCAAATGGTCGTCACGTTCGCCGCGCCGTCCGGACGCGAGATTGAATTCAAGCGCCACGGCCTCGCGCATGGCAGCCAGCGCCGCTTCGGCTGCTTCTTCGGCAAGGATGGCGCGGCCAAGATTGGTATGCAGGATCGTTCCCGTCAGGTTGAAGACCGGCCGCAGTCCTGACACGGCCTGAGCTTCAAGCTTCGTCAGCGCTGTACTGGCGATGCTGCTTGCATCACTGTTCCGGTGCGGTTCGCTTTGGCGCGCTGCCGAAATCGCATGCGCGAATGCTGGCGACCACCGACTTGCGGCCAAATCGACCGATTGCTGCTTCCGCAAGGCCGGTGCGCAGCACCTCATCGACTGAAGGAAGGCGTCGCAGACTGGCGTTTCTGGTGTCGGACATGCTGCCGCTCCTAATAGCCAATCAAATAGGGGTTGACGCCGCCGCGCCGGAAACCGGACTCGCGCATCAAGAGATCGAGAGCGAGGCTCGCGATATCGTCGGCGATGATATCGAGGGAAGGGTCCTTGTGTTGATGCAGGACCTTCAGATAGCCGTTGCAAATGCTGCATGTTTCCGCCTTGATGCTTGCCGATGCGCCATCGATTTCTTTGTAGGAGATGCCCTTGGTCGAGCTGCAGAGCGCGCATTTGATGCGCACATAGTTCCAAAGCGTGCCGCACAGGCCGCAGCCGCAGTAGCGCGCGCCATGGGCGCCGAGCCAGCCTACGACCATGGAAGTTGCCGGCGGCCCACCGCAAACCGGGCACGCGCCATCGCCGACGGGAACCAGCGAGGCGGCATCGAGGCCCGCCGCCAGCCGTGCGAAATGCACCTGCAAGGCGGCGGCGACGCAGACATGCTCGGCAACCTGCCCATCCGGAATCGTGTTGGCGAGGACGGCCCGGGCCATTTCGTAACGATCCGGCAAATTGGCTGCGTTCACCAGTGCAAGTGCCGATGCCGCGGCTGCCGGCATAAAAACATCGCGGGCGAGCGACAGGAAGCGCTCGAGGGTCAATTCAAAGACGGGATCGGCGAGGAAGCGGCCGCGATCAAGTGGCGGCATGCCATATTCGCGGGCCTGGGCCAGCGCAGCGGCTTCGGGCAGATCGGGCGGAGGAAGACCGTCTTGAAGCCGGTGCTGCGCATCGCAAAGACCGGCGAGAAATAACAGGTAAGGCTTGAGATCGTGATCTTCTGCGAGTTTCCGGAAGCGCTGCGCGCGCAACGCAAACAAGCCTGCCGGGTCGGGCAGCCTTACAAACGGCGGGGTTGCCACATCCCCGATAGGGACCGGCTCATGCGTCGGCGTGCCAACCTTCACCATCACTCTACCTCACGAACCACACGGGCCACGTGGCAAAAAGAAAGCACGGCCTACTTGGCGGGCTTCGCTCCCGTGCCTCGACCTCCGCTCTTACCGCCAACCAATTCCCTAAGCCATTTGCGATGATGGCGCCAGGCCCAGCCACCGGTGACGGTGCCGCGCACCATGGCCGGGATCGTGCCGCGCACCCAGATCGCCGCGTAGACATGGACGATCCAGTTGCAGATGATCACGATCGCGGCGAGCGCATGAATGAGCACCGCGATGCGCTTCTGGCCGATCGTCGTGTAATCGAAGAAATACTGATCCCATAACACAAGTCCGGTCAAAATCAGGACAATGATCAGCACCGACATCATCCAGAAGACGATTTTCTGGCCGGCATTGTATTTACCGACTTCGGGCAGGTTTTCATCATGGGCGGCAAGCACGTCGCGCAGGCGCGCCATCCAAGTTCCGTCTTCGCGTTTCCACAAATTGGCTTTCCAGAAGCGCAGGAACAATCCGAGGAATCCGAAGAACAAGACAACGCCGATCCATGGATGGAGTACTCGCACATTCGATCCGCCGCCGAACAGGGCGGCCAGAAAGTATAATTTCGGATGAAAAAGCGCCAAACCGGAAATGGCGAGGAGCACCAGGCTCGCCGCCGTGATCCAGTGGTTGATGCGCGCCGCCGGTGTGTAGCGGTCCACGGTAACCGGATCGCCCGGGTGCACCGGACTGCCAGGTTCCAGATTTTGCGCAGTCATGACGATCTTCCTTCAGTCAGATCCTTGGCCTTTTCTTCTTCTTCACGGGATACCCGGTTGGGCCCGTTAACCAGATGATGGAGGAAGCCGACCGCGGCGAAGGCTGCAATTGCGGTCAGGCCCGCATATTTGGTGACGCCTTTCCACATTTCCACGACCGGGCTGATTCTGGGATTGTTGGGCAGGCCCGCATAAATCTCCGGCTTGTCGGCGTGGTGCAGCACATACATCACATGGGTGCCACCGACGCCAGGCGGATCGTAGAGCCCGGCATTGGCGAAGCCGCGCGACTTCAGGTCCTCGATGCGTTTCTCGGCGTGCGCCTTCATCTCCTCCTTGGTGCCGAACACGATGGCGTGCGTCGGACAGGCCTTGGCGCAGGCCGGTCCTTGGCCAACGGCGACCCGGTCCGAACAGAGCGTGCACTTGTAGGCCTTGTGGTCGACCTTGGAGATGCGCGGGATGTTGAATGGGCAGCCCTTGATGCAATAGCCGCAGCCGATGCAGTTCTCGTGCACGAAGTCGACGATGCCGTTCGTGTACTGCACGATGGCGCCGGGTGCCGGGCAGGCTTTCAGGCAGCCCGGATCCTCGCAATGCATGCAGCCGTCCTTGCGGATCAGCCATTCGAGATTTTCGGTCTCGGGATTGATCCACTCGCTGAAACGCATGACGGTGAAGCTGGCGGGTGTGAGGTCAATGGGGTTGTCATAGACCCCATGATTCACGCCCACGTCTTCGCGCATATCGTTCCATTCAAGGCACGCCACCTGGCAGGCCTTGCAGCCGATGCACTTCGAGGTGTCGATCAGTTTCGCCACCTCGGTCTGGCGCGCCGCCGGCGGCGTTATGGTGGACGCCGAGCGGCGGAGAAGATCGCTCTCCGGCATCACTTGCGTGACGTTCTGGGTGGGAGGATTTGGCATGATGGTCATGATTGCCTCCCTATGTCGTTGCCGGCCCGGGAAGGGCCTCGATGTCGACCAGGAACGCCTTGTATTCCGGCGTCTCGATGTTGGCGTCGCCGACAAAAGGTGTCAGCGTATTCGGGCCGAAGCCCTTCTTGGCGGCACCGGTGAAGCCCCAGTGCAGCGGAATGCCGACGATGTGCACCGTCTTGCCGTCGCAGGTGAGCGGCCGGATGCGCTTGGTGACGACGGCCTTCGCCTTCACCGAACCGCGGTTCGACCAGACCCTGACCCAACCGCCTGGGGTGACACCTTTCTCCTTCGCCAACTCTTCCGATATCTCCACGAAGAATTCCGGCTGCATGACTGCGTTGGGTTGGACGTGCTTGGTCCAGAAGTGGAAGTGCTCGGTCAGCCGGTAGGACGTTGCCGCGTAAGGGAAGGTCTTGGAATCGCCGAACTGCGCCATATCATTCTTGAACACGCGAGCGACAGGATTGCCCTTGATGCTGGGGGCGATCGGGTTGTCGATCGGCGACTCGAACGGTTCGTAGTGCACCGGGAACGGCCCGTCGCGCATCATGCCCCTGGTGAACAAGCGGGCGGAGCCCTCGGGATTCATGATAAAGGGGCCAACTACCTCCGGCTTCGCCGTCGGGGCGATATCCGGCACGTCGTAGCCTTCCCACTTGGTGCCGTTCCAGGCGATCACTTTGCGGGCCGGATCCCATGGCTGGCCACTGAGGTCCGCCGAAGCCCGGTTGTACAGGATGCGGCGGTTGACCGGCCACGAAAACGACCATTTGGAATAGAAGCCGGCATCGTCGGGATCGGTCGTGTCCCGGCGGGCCATGTTGTTGCCGTTTTCGTTGAAGCAGCCGGAATAGATCCAGCAGCCGCACGAGGTCGAGCCGTCGTCGCGGAGTTGCGCGAAGCTCACCACCTGCTTGCCCGCCTCGACCAGCACTTTGGCCGGATCGGCTGGATCCGTCAGCGTCGTGATGGCGTAGCCGTTGATTTCCTTGGCGATCTCCTCGGGCTTCGGGTTGCCCGGATCGGCATAGGGCCAGCGCAAATTGACGATAGGTTCGGGGACCGGTCCACCCTCTTTCTGGTAGAGCGCCTTCAGCCGCAGAAGGATCTGTGCCATGATCCAGGTGTCGACCCTGGCTTCACCGGGCGGCGTGCCACCGGCCCAGTGCCACTGTATCCAGCGGCCGGAATTCGTGAGCGAACCCTCGTCTTCGGCAAAGCAGGTCGAAGGGAGCTGGATGACTTCGGTCTGGATCTGGGCCGAATCGACCTCGTTGTACTCGCCGTGGTTCTCCCAGAAGCGGGAGGTCTCAGTCTCAAGTGGATCCATGGTCACCAGGAACTTGAGCTTCGACAGCGCTTCCGTGGCCTTCTTGCGGTTGGGTGCCGACAGCAGCGGATTGAAGCCCTGGCAGAAATAGCCGTTCATCTTGCCTTCGTGCATGAGCTCGAAGGCCCTGAGAATGTCGTAAGCGGGAACATCGAGCTTCGGCAGCCAGTTGTAGCCGAAGTCGTTCGCCGGCGTCGCCGCATCGCCCCACATGGACTTGAGGAAGCTCACGAAGAACTTCTTGTAGTTCTGCCAGTAACTCATCTGGTCTGGCACGAGCGGCTTGAAGCCGCGCGTCGACATGTAGGTGGCGAAGTCCACTTCCTTCTGGTTAGGCAATGTCAGATAGCCCGGGACAAGATTCGACATCAGCCCGAGGTCGGTCAATCCCTGGATATTGGAGTGACCGCGGAGCGCGTTCATGCCACCGCCACGCACGCCGATATTGCCGAGGATCAGTTGCAGCATTGCCATGGCGCGGATGTTCTGCGACCCCTTGGAGTGCTGGGTCCATCCGAGCGCATACATCGACGTCATTGTTTTCGTGGGCGAGGATGTTTCCGCGATCCACTCGGCCACCTTGAGGAACTTGTCCTTGGGCGTGCCGCAGATGCGCTCGACCATTTCGGGCGTGTACACGGAAACGTGCTGCTTCAGCAGATTCCACACGCAATGCGGATTGGCAAGCGTCGCGTCGGTAACCACGAAACCGTCCGGGCCCAACGCATAATCCCAGTCCGCCTTGTTGGTGTAGTCGCGCTTGGCCTCGTCATAACCGCTGAACAGGCCATCCTTGTAAGTGAAACCGTCCTTCACGAGGTAGGTTGAATTGGTGAACGCCTTCACGTAGTCCCAATGCACCTTGTCGTTCAGAATGCAGTAGTTGATGACACCCAGGAGGAAGGCGATGTCGGTCCCCTGCCGGATCGGCGCATAGAGATCGGCCGCCGAAGCCGAACGCGTGAAACGCGGATCGACAACGATGAGCCTGGCGCCACGGTTGGCTTTCGCTTCCGTGACCCATTTGAATCCGCAAGGGTGCGCCTCTGCCGCATTGCCACCCATGATGACCACAAGATCCGTGTTCCGGATATCGGTCCAGGAATTTGTCATCGCGCCACGGCCAAAAGTTGGGCCCAAACTGGACACCGTCGGGCCGTGTCAAACCCGCGCTTGGTTGTCGAACACCAGCATGCCGGCGCTGCGGACCGTCTTGTAGGTCAGGAACGCCGTTTCGTTGGTCGTTGCCGAGGCGGCGAGAAAGCCGGTGGTCGTCCACCGGTTCACTGTCACGCCGTCGGCATTTTGGGCGACGAAATTCTTGTCGCGGTCATCCTTCATGAAGCGGGCGACGCGGTCGAGCGCTTCCTCCCAGGAGATATCCTCGAATTTGTCGGCGCCCGGCTTGCGGATCTTCGGCTTGGTTAGCCGTGTCTCCGAGCGGACGAAGTCGAGGAGGGCCGCACCTTTCGGGCACAGCGTGCCGCGATTGGTCGGATGATCGACATCGCCCTCAATGTGGGTGATCTCGGCCTTCTCGCCCTTTGTGATGTCGCCCTTGGAATACATAATGACGCCGCATGCGACGGAACAATAGGGACAAGTGTTGCGCGTCTCGGTGGTGCCGACAAGCTTGAACGGCCTGATCGCTTCGGCATAGGCCATCTCAACCTCGCCGAAACCGAACGCGCCGAGCGTCGTGCCCGCCACACCCGCACCGGCTCCCTTCAGGAATTGGCGCCGCGAAAGTTCCATGTTCATGTGTTTATTCCTCCCTGACAACTAGGGCTCCAACCGGAGCCTTCTCATTCGAGGACGTCTATTGTAGCGCAAGGCGCCCAACTTCAAAGGATTCTTGGCTCGAAAGCGTATGCCTCATGCCGGGGGGTGTCAAGAGCGGGCACCCAGACCATGACGGTGGCGGTGCGGGCGCTGGCCACACGCAATCTGGGCCCCTCAATGCGATGCGCGTTGCACTTCGCGAATGTTCCGTGGGGCTTATCAATGGCCTGCTATCACGGCAAATCTTTGCCCCTATTCACCGGTGAATAATTTTTGATCGCGAGCGATAGCGGGTGACAAGGACACCGGTGAGCCTTTTTGCCGCCATGACAGCGATAAGCGTGAAGCCCCACAGGGCAAGCGTCAGGTGTTGGCTGAATCCGAGGAGGTTGAATCCACTGGAAATCGTCTGGAGGATCAATAGCGCCACGATGAGGCCGGTGACCCGACCGAACCCCCCGTACGGATCAATGCCGCCGAGAATTGCGGCAAGTATGGTGATGAGCAGATATGACTGAGCGATATCGGCGCCTGCGGAGTTGAAGCGGGCCATCATCACGATCGCCGCCAGCCAACAGAGCAGGCTCGACAGCACATACACCCAGATTTGAACCCGCCGCGTATCGACGCCGGAGAAGCGCGTCGACTCGAGGTTGGAGCCAATCATGTGGATGCGAATGCCGAGCACCGTACGGGTCAGGAGAATGTGCACCCCAAATGCGACAACAGCGAAGATGCCAAACGATATCGGGATGCCGGCGATGGTCTCGTTCGACACATGGATAAGGGCGTCGGGGAATCCTGAAAGCGTCTGACCGCGCGTGAGCCAAATGCTAACACCGGTGATCAACGTTTGGGTGCCCAGCGTTACCAGGATCGGATGAACGCCGATTACCGCAACGATGAAACCCGTAATCAGGCCGATGACTACGCAGAGCAGAAAGCCAGCGACGAGGGCGATAGCGATCCACAGCCAGATTTCGCCTCCTGCCGAATCTGGCGGCATCTGCGTCGTCAAGATCCACGCCATTAGCAGCGCGGCCTGGTTGGCGGTGGCGATGATCGCAAGGTTGAGGCCGCCGGAAACCAGCGGTATTGCCATCGCCAGCGACAGGAGCCCGAGTTCCGGCAACTGGAACATCATCGATTGCATGGTTCCCGGCTGCAGGAAGGTGCCCGGCAGAAGAATGCTAAAGGTTGCGAACAATCCCAGAAGCAGCAGCAACAAGCCGACGAGATTGGTCCCGGTGCTCTCTCGGATCGCCGCAATTACACGATCAAGCGATGCCGTGACGGAGTCGGTGCGCTGCGGCAATGGCTGCTCGGAACGGCTCATGTCGCCACGCCAACGATGCGCCGCCGACTACGCGCGCGTCGTTCGGTGAGCGCGGTCACGCTGATTGAAATGAGGATTGCGAGACCTATGACGACGTCAAAGAAATACGGCGAGACGCCAAGAAGGTTCAGTCCGTTTTGCAAAATGGCAAGGAGAAGGACGCCGAGTACGACGCCGCTCATCGAGCCGAGTCCGCCGACAAGACTAGCGCCACCAAGAATTGCGACTGCCAGCACGCTGAGTTCGGTGCCGAACATCGCTGTCGGGACCACCTGGTGAACGCGGTGCGCCTGTACGAAACCTGCAAGGCCGGCGAGGAAACCGAGATATCCGTAAACAAGGAGCTGGAGGCGAAGAATGCGGATTCCAACCCGGCTCGCTGCCTCCGGATTGCCGCCAAGGGCATAAATCTGACGGCCGGCGTGGGTTCGCGACATCAAAAAGTGCGTCACTATAATAACCGCGACCATGATCAACATGGGAAGGGTGATGCGTGCGAAGTCCCCGGTTGCCGTCTCGAAACGAAAAAACACGACGCGGTCCGTCCACCAGTCGGGAAGATTGTAGATTTCGCTGCCGCCGGTGAAATAGATCAGGAGCGCATAGAAAATGCTTGACGTGGCGATCGTCACGATGATCGACACAACATTGAGGTAGTAGGTCAGAAGCGCATTAACGCAACCAAGAAGTGCGCCCAATGCGCAGGCAAGTGCTATGGCAGGAAGCGCCGGTACGCCGTAATTCGTGGCAACCATCGCGGCGATGTACTGCGTCACCGAGGCGACTGCAGCAAAGGAGATATCAATGCCCCCGGATACCAGCACAACGAAGACGCCCGCCGCCAGGATTGTGGTAACGGAATAGGCCTCGATCAGATCAGAGGCGTTGGAAAGGGTCAAAAAGTAAGGCGAGGAAAACGAGAAAAACAGCGACACAATGACGATCACGGCGGCAAGCGACGTCTCCGTGCGTTTGAATATTGCGGCGATCGCCTTACGCAAAGACTGCCTCCGCCAGTAATGTCTCGCTGGTCACTCCGGGCACGTATTCATTGAGCATCCGACCCTCACGCATATGCAGAATACGATCGGAGTTGAAGTAGGCTTCCGGTATCTCGTCGGAAATCAGGACGATGGCAACGCCCTCGTCGGCGAGCTTGCGGATAATGTCGTAGATGCCCTGTTTGTTGCGAATGTCGACGCCTGCCGTTGGGGTATCGAGAATGAGGATTTTTGGATTGGTGGCCAGCCACTTGGCCAGAACGACGCGCTGCTGATTGCCGCCCGATAAGGTCTGAACGGCGGCGCCGGTGTTTGATGCCTTGATGCCCGAGTCGCGTTATCCACTCGGCGGCGAGTCCGCTCCGCCGGTGCGGCGCGATAAGTCCAAAGCTGTTTGCAAGCCGGTCGAGCATGGTGATCGCAGTGTTGTCGGCAATTGACTGCCGAAGGTTCAGGCCGAGCAGCAGCCGGTCCTCAGAAACATAGGCGATGCCAGACCGGATTGCGTCCTGGTTGGAGCGGAGTTGGAGCGGTTTGCCGTCAAGCCAGTATCTCGCCATGGTCGAGTTGCGTCATTCCGAAGAGAGCGAGGGCAAGCTCGGTTCTCCCGGAGCCCATCAACCCAATAATGCCGAGCACCTCACCGGAGTGCAAAACGAACGAAACATCGCTGAATTCGCCACTCCGGCCCCCACCCCTCACCTCGAGGACCGGGTCACGGCCCACCAGTGTTCGTGCCTTAACGGTATGGTTTATGCGGCTGCCAGTCATCAATTCGGCCAGCCGATGATCGTCGACCTCAGCTGCCGGAAGTGTGCCGACCTTGCGTCCGTCGCGAAGCACCGTAACGCGTTCGGCAAGCGCCACGACTTCTTCCAGCCGGTGGCTGACGAAAACAACCGCCACTCCCAGTTCCTTCAGGCGGCGGACAATTTCTAGCAGGCGCACGACCTCATGATGCGTCAGAGACGATGTCGGTTCGTCCATAAACAAAAGCTTCGCGTTGGCAGCAAGACCACGGCAGATCGCTACTATTTGCCGTTCGGCAACGGAGAGCTGACCGACGATGGCGTTCAGTGGCAGATGGGCGTCAAGGCGCGCCAAGACTTCCGTGGCGGTAGTTCGCATGGCCTTGCGGCGTACGGCCGAGAACGGCGCGCCGAGCTCCTGGTCGATGGCGATGTTTTCCCATACGCTGAGGTTGGGGAACAGCGAGAGGTCCTGATAAATGACCTGGATGCCCAGCTTTTTTGACTGATACGGCGTCAGGTGATCGAAGGTCGTGCCATCGATGACTATGCGGCCCCCGGCGTCGGGCCGATGGACGCCAGCTACGATTTTGATGAGCGTGGATTTGCCAGAACCGTTCTCTCCGACCAGGCAGTGAACTTCGCCGGGATTTACCGACCAGTCGACTCCGTCGAGGGCGACTGTGCCACCGAAACGCTTGCCGATATTTTCGAGCCTAAAAAACGGGCGATTTGGCGGGATCGGTTCTGTCATTTGCTCTGTCTGGTTGGCGAGTTCGGACGCGGAACACAAGTCCGGAAACCGCGTTCCGGCTGAGACGTGAGCCAGAACACGATTTCCTTGACTGCCGACGATAGCTACTAGTGCTTCCACAGGCGCTGGCCGATCATCTCAAGGGCTCAACCCCATTACTAGATCAGCTTTGCCAATTCGTCGATCGTTTCCGGGTTGATGTCGAGCATCTTGTTTGCCCGGATCGTCCTTTCTTCCGGTCCCAATTGGACGGGACCGAGCCCTGGGATATCCATGCCATCGACCGGAGTCTTGCCGGTGGCGAGAAGATTCCCCAGTTGAACCATGGCGTAGCCGGCGTCGATCGGATTCCACAGGAATCCCCGGGTAATCGCCCCCGATTTCATCAGTTTCTGGCCTTGGCTCGGAATGAACGGACCGACGACGATGACCTTTCCGATCTTGTCGGCGTCGGAGACGGCCTGACCAGCTCCGATGGGCCCGTTGGCACCGAAGATGAGGAAGCCCTTGAGGTCGGGATTGGCGCGCATCACGTCAGCCGCAGTTTTTTGGCTATCCTCCACGCTGTTGGAGACGCCGTAGCGATCACCAACCTGCTGCATCTTCGGATATTTTGCCTTTTGGAGTGCGACTGCGGCGTCGGCCCAGACGTTGTGCAGCGTGACCGTGAGGCCGCCGACATAGACCACGTATTTTCCCTCGCCCCCGATCGCCTGCGCGAAGGCTTCGAGGTGGGCCTCGCCGAACTGCTTATCCTGAATAAGCTCGATATCCCAGTCAGCGTTCTTCTGGCCTGGCTGTTCGTGAACAATGACTTTGATTCCAGCGTCCTGAGCGCGCTTGAAGACCGGTTCCAACGCCGCGCCGTCATTCGGTATGACCCCGATGACATCGACTTTTTTGGCAATGAGATCTTCAACTGCCCGGACTTGCTGGGCCGCGTCAGCTTCAGTCGGGATTATCATCGTGGCATTTACGCCAAGTTCCTGACCAGCTTTGAGCACGCCTTTTTCGACGTTGTCGAACCACGGAATACGTATCTTGCCCACGATTCCAATCTGTGGCGGGTTATTGGCTGCCCGAGTCCCCAGTGGGCCGAGGACCATCAGAGTGCCGGCGGCGGCTGATTTTAGGACTGTTCTTCTTGTGATTGGACGCATTGATTATTCCTCCCATATTTTAAAGGCGTCTCGCTTGTCCATCGTGACGAAAGTGGACAGACCACTTTTGTACGCTCTCCTGGTACTTCAAGTCAAGTTCCTATGCGCGCTTGCCAGGTCTCTTAGCGTCGAAGACGGACCACGCCAGTACGCTTTGCTGACCTTCCCGGCGACGAAACGTCTTGAGCGGCGCGATCCTCTTCGATGACACGGCGCGTGCTTGACTCTATGTGGTCGAGATGGAGGCTCATTGCAGCGACCGCCTTGATCAGGATCATGCGCTTCGATGGAGCGGACTATTGTGGTGTGCTCGCCAAGACTTCGGTGAATGAGCGAAAGGTCCTGGGTGGCGCGGCGGCGAACGTCGAGACCCATGTTGTAGAGACCATAGGCGATCCGTTCGAGAACCACATTGCCGGCGGTGGCCGAAAGGCGAGCGTGAAAGCGGCTATCGAGCATTCGGAAGGCCACGGGATCGGTCAATACCTTTTCATGAGCCAGCAGCATTCCCTTGAGATCGTCGATGTCGTCGGCGGTGGCTTTCTGTGCCGCCTTCCGAACGATCTCGAGTTCAACGAGGCGACGACTGTCGAAAGCGTCAGTCAAGTTCGCTTCCGACAAGGCAAGAAAGAAATCGAGAGGCGCGAGCAGTGTTCGCGCTTCGAGATCGGTTACGTAGGCGCCGCCGCCGTGACGGGTGTCGACAACTCCGAGAATTGAAAGAGCGCGGAGGGCCTCGCGGAGGCTTGGCCGGCTAATGTCGAGAATCTCAATAAGGTTGCGCTCCGACGGAAGCCTGTCGCCAGCGCGGAGCATGCCCGTCCGGATGAGGTCAAGGACGCGATTGACGACCGACTGCGCAACACCCTTCTTGGCGCCGGATTGCTCATCCCCCTCTATTGGCAGGAATGCCACGTTCGTCTTTTTTACCATATCGTTCCGCTCCGTATCCGCTAATAGCGTCACCAGATTTAAAGTCAGCGCCAGACTTCGTCGGGCACAAATTTACCCCAACTCGGAATAGGGGTCTGTAGGCCATCTTTTATCCAAAGAAAGCGCCCGTTTATCGACGCAGACTTCTCCTCAAGGAGCGCTATGATGAGATCGCTGGACTTTTCGGGATCGTCGCCACCTGTCTCGGCTACCCAGTGCGCCCATTCGCGGTAACGGTCGGCCTCCGGACCTAAGCTTTTTGCTGCGTCGCGGACCGTTGCCCACATATCTGTCTTCACGTCGCCGGGATGAATGACGTTTGCGGTAACACCGCTGCCTGCAATCTCCGCCGCGAGATGTCGGGTGAACTGATTGAGGGCGGCTTTGCTCGTCCCATACGCACTGTTAATTGGACCGGGTTCGTGCAGTGTCGCTGCCGAGGTCACGTTGACGACACGGCCCCAACCCCGTGCCATCATATCTCCGATGAATGCGTGGCACATGAGATATGCGCCGACGACGTTGACCATCTGAGTCTTGATCCATTCATTTGGATCGGTCTTCCAGACGAGTTCGATCGGTCCAAAGATGCCGGCGGCGTTGATGAGGATCGAGGGATGTCCGAGTTCGTCAATGACGCTGGCCTTGATCGCATCGATCGACTTCGGATTGCTCAGATCAGCTGCAACAACCAGGGGCGTGCCTCCAGCCTGCAAGACGAGATCAGCGGTCTCACGAAGCTGTGTTTCTGTGCGTGAAATGAGGGCGGTTTTCACCTTCATTTGCGCGAGACGCACCGCTGTGCGCTGCCCGATCCCGCGTCCCGCTCCGGTGATTACTGCAATTTTGCCCGCCAAGTGCTCCATGTTTCTCCCTGCACTTCAAAGAAAAGTAGGAACATAGAATATGCGACCAAAACTGGTCTGTCCACTTTGTTCGGGCGATCAACAATTGGGTAGGGAGTCTACTTCGCAGACCTTGCCGAGCAGACTGGCAGCAATCATCAACTGTCGCTGCTAGCGCATTGATTTTAAACACAGTTTAATCATTTACGTGTTAAATGGCGCTTAGGTCTCCGACCTTGATGCGGAGACACTCATGACACTGGAGAGCCAACATGGGCGCGAGAGATTTTGAAAGTCAGTTGCGGGGATTGCGTCTTACAACGGCAGAAATCACCTACCGCATGCCGGACTTCCGGGACATCATGCAGATCTATATCTGGCAGGACTACGACCTGGCGCCAAGGTTTCCGAAACTGATCAAGTTCCTGGATTTCTGGTCGCATAATCTGGATGGACCCCTTGCCACCATCCGGGTGGCGCAAGCCGGGCTCGTGGCACCCGCGCAGCTTTCCTACGTCGGAACCGAATGGCGCCTTCACTGATTTTCGTCCAATAAATGCCTCACCGCCGCGCCGACACTGTCATTGGCAGGCCACCTGCGGGCTGGACAGTAAGCTTCTGCACGGGCCAGGGTTTGCACTCCGCCGTGCAGGTGAAGCGGAAGCGGTGCAGCAGCAGCGCCAGCGCAATCACCGCTTCCTGAAGCGCGAAACTGGCACCGATGCAGATGCGCGGCCCCGCGCCGAATGGCAGATACTGGAACTTGTCGATCGCCCCCCTGTTCTCCGGCCAGAAACGCGAGGGAATGAATGCCTCAGGCTGGGCCCACAACCTGCGATGCCGGTGAAGTGTCCATGGCATCACCAGCACCGTTACCCCCGCCTTGATCTCGACGTCCCCATAAAGGTCATCCGCAATCGCCGCGCGGTTGATCGAAGGAGCCGGCGGATAGAGGCGCATCGCTTCTTCGAAGGCCGCTCGCGTCATGGGAAGCCGGTCGAGCCAGTGTTGTGGCTCCGGCACACTTCCATCGAAGAACGCATCAATCTCCTTTTCCAGGATTTCGAGATCAGGCGCGGAATTGGCCAGGCAATATAAGGTCCAGCCCAGGGCACGCGCCGTTGTCTCGTGGCCTGCACCTATGAAGGTGATGATGTTGTCCTTGATCTCTTCGCGGGTAAGCCCGTCGGGGCCTTCCTGGCGCAGCAGCAGTGTCAGGAAATCATCGGGCACGGCGCCGCCTGAATGTATTTTTTGCCGCCGCTTCTCCATCGTCTGATCCACGATGCCGCGGAACAGCGCCATCACCCTGATGCCCTTCATGCGCGTGATCCGCGGGACCCAGGGCGGCGCCTTGAGCAGGTCAATGGGATCGACATGGCCCATCGTGTACAGAAGCCGCTGAACATCGGCGGCGAAATCGCCTGTGGACGTCACGATCTCGCCGGAAAACAGTGTCTGCGACAGGATGTCGAATGTCAGCTCCGTCATGTCACGCGAAATATCACGCGTCGTGCCAGCGCGCGCAGCCTGCACGTAGTGTTCAGCATAGGCTTCCGTGCGCGCCAGCATGATGCCTGCAAACCCGTCGATATGGCGTGGCGTGAATACGGGCGCCATCGCCTTGCGCGAGCGCTTCCACACCTCCCCCTCCGCCGTCAAAAGCCCGTCACGCAGGATGGGCCGCAGGATGAGCTGGCGGATCGTACCCATCCGGTAATTCCTGGCATTATCCACCAGCACATGGCGGATGAGTCCCGGATCATTGACGATCAACGAGCGCTCATTGAGGAAGCGCGTGTGGATCACTTTGTCCTCGTAGGAGGGCGCCCCCCACATTTCGAGCGGATTGCGCATGAGCGTACGCACGATCTCGAAGAGCGAAGGAATATTCGCTCGCGCCCGCGGGACTGGCGCTGGCGGGGTAAACGGGTGTGGGGTCATATCCATCATCGGTACTCCATCTCGTCCTCCT
This sequence comes from uncultured Alphaproteobacteria bacterium, assembly GCA_963810045.1. Classification (GTDB taxonomy): domain Bacteria; phylum Pseudomonadota; class Alphaproteobacteria; order Rhizobiales; family Aestuariivirgaceae; genus Aestuariivirga. Next base: position 130,663 of record CAWELV010000017.1, read on the forward strand.
AACATGGTGCGGCATGCCCGCACATGCCACTGTAGGAATGCCGCACAATACCCTGCCGTCACCAACGAGGGCCAGAACATCATGATTTGCATTGCAACTTAGCGACTCGACTGATGCTTAACAGCAGAAATAAAGGAACGACCGGTATACCGAAGAACAGAAGACCTATGGCGCAACGATGTATTTGGCGTCACTCAACTTCTGCAAGTCCTCAATCTTCGCTGTCTTGTCATAGATTCCGGACCCGACCTGATAAGACGTGCCCTCAACCGACCTAACGTATGCCACCTTCCGAAGCACCATCTTTTCGCCGGGCTTTGTTACCTGAATTTCCACCCAGCCGCCCTTTGTCAGTCCCGCCATGTCACAGAATCGTTTGCCAAAGCGCGATCCTCCGTCGTCGATGATCTCGCTAAGTTTCACCCCGGTTGCCTGCGGTCTGTGCGGATGGGCGACGTACGATCCTGCAGCGCAGTCGAACACGAATACGTAGCCGTCGCTCTTCCAGACGAATGGCGACTTCGTGGTCTTAAAGGCCTCGATTCCAGCCTCCTTGTTCTTAGCGAGGTATTCGGCGGCTTCGCGCGTCTTCTGAATCACTTCCTCCGCCGTGGCCGATTCCTGTGCCACTGCCCATGAAGGTGCCACTAGTAACAGTATGCCGACTACAGCTGGCATGGCTCGCGAACTCGTATGCATAGATTTTCCTCCCTTGGCTTGTATGAGCAACCAAGCGAGGGCGCGAACTATGGCCTATCTATCGATGTCGTCGGCGTAGCGAGTTGCTGCGTCTGCGGCAAGGACCGGCTATTAGCTCATGCCCTGCACTCGCAAAATCGATCAGCGCAAATCAGTTCCTGCGCGGACCTTCTAATGCCCATAGTGCTGGTAGCTTACGCTCTCAATCCATGCTGCGCAATCCTGCGTCTGCCCATCACTACCTGGAAGGCTGTTGTGTCTGGCAGAAGTACCTGGACCCTCTTTCCGGTTCATATCCGGTATGGGTCAAATGTGGAGGCTGGCTGAATGAGGAAGAAAGTCTCCTGGGCCGATTTTGTTGCAGAAGTCGTCGGCGCGCAAGCAATGCACCGCCTCTTGGGCTCCCTGGTGGCCGAGCCGAGCACCGTCTTGCCGCTGGCTCGGTGGGGAGCGGGCGGCAATTGCCCTCACCGAGGCGCTTGACGCAACCGAACCCTCACGCAAACCGCACGTGGCCCTTATTGGTGGCGGTGGGCGAGCGATCAGTTTGCCGAGGCGTCTGCAGGTTCTGGGCTATGGCCGCGAGTGTGAACTCGAACTGCGCGCCGCGTGGGCCCCGCAGTCTCAGCCGATCGAGCCGGTAGAATGCGCTTCAGGCTGCGCGAACAGCGATTTCGACCTTCTTCGGCGATCCCGGCGTGTCTGGGCAAACTCCTCCGTCCTGGCGAGAGCACGAGCAGCGTCGCGGGCTTCTTCGTGCACATTGCGTGGCACCTTACGCTGTGGTGATACCGGACAGCATCTGGATTTGAGCGGACATCGACCGCAATCGCGCGTGCTCGCCATATAGAGCAGTGTCGCGCCATCATTGACCAGCCTTCCACTGGTCTTCAGCGTCTTGTCAGCCGGGCAAGTGTAGATATCGCGCTCCTTGTCATAAACGAACTCCTCACGTGAGAATGTGCCGTCATCGCGTTTCGACTTGTCAATGACAGGAACGTGGGGCGCTATCCCTTTCTCGTTCACCAGCCAGTCGAGATTGGGCGCTGAGCCATAAGCCGTATCGGCGGCGAGCCATGTCGGCTTGATGCCGAAACACGCCTCGGTTCGTTCGATCATTGTCCGCGACGCGCCGACCTCGGCCTGACGGATGGCGCGCGAAGCTTCGACATCCAAGATGATGCCGAACTTCACGTCGATAAGATAGTTGTCGGCGTAGGCGAAGAATGCAGCATTGCGCAGAGCCCCGGTCCACTGAGCTGCGGGGTCGGACGGCGAAGATGAACTCTTGGCGTCACCTCGCTTGCCGCACCGTAGGGCAGGATCGTCAAGCGTTGCCAGATACTCTTTAACAGCCCGGCTTGCCTGCTCCGGATCAATGTCCCTGTTCCAATCGCCACCGGGGATCGAACGATGCTTGTTGGCATCGGCCGCAATCAGACTCGCGTCCACGGCAAAACCTCTCCGCCTCCGACAAGATTTGCAGCAATACAAGCCGCAACGACACGCTCGAACACCCGCCGGAAGATGTCGCTGTCATGGAAGCGTTCGTTGCGGGCTCGAGAGAACGCCGAGTGATGGGCAGCTTGTTCCTCGATGTTCAGGCCGCAGAACCAGCGGTAGGCCAAGTTGACCTGGCACCTCACGGCACAATGCGCGTTCCGAGCGGATGGCAAAGACATAGCCGATGATGAGCATCCGGATCATCAGCACCGGATCAATCGAGGGTCGGCCAATTGAAGGATAGTGCGGCGCCAGTTCGTTGTAGACCCAGCTCAAGTCAGGAGAACTGCCGCGATCTCGCGCACCAAATGATCGACCGGTACCACCGCGTCGAGATCGAACGAATAGAACAGTTGGCCTTGGTCTTGATTGCACCGACCCATCCATGGCCCGTCCCCACCCTCGTTTTCCTATGAGCAACGGAATCACTGTTCGCTGCCAAATTCAAATGCTTTCTGCAACAAAATCGGCGGTTGCAGACATTCTGCATTAGTAATGGTAGCATCTGGTAATATCGCCGCGGGGATGATTGAGTATGACTAACAGTCCAATTAGCGTTGTCCGCTCACTTGTTCCGTCACTTGTTGACCTCCGGTTGTTGGATATTGGGAGCGGAGATGGAGCTTTGCAAAAATAGCCGTCGAAGCAGGTGCCAACGTTACCGGCATTGATCCTAATCCGGAAGCCGTATTAAAAGCGAAAATCCAAGTGCCTCAAGCAAAATTTGACATTGGCACGGCAGAAAAACTGCCTTATGGCGATGCGTCGTTTGATATAGTTGTCATTGTGAATACGCTACATCATGTCCCAATACCCGAGATGGAATTGGCCCTATCGGAAGCTTCAAGAGTACTCGATGATCGTGGTTTCCTCGTTGTCGTCGAGCCTTCAGCGGACGGAAGTTTCTTTGAAGCGCTCCGACTTGTCGAAGACGAGACTGACGTAAGAATGGCAGCTCAACTGGCGCTAAAAAAGGCCGTTGCAAGCGGCCAGCTTAGAAAAATTCGATCTATCAACTATGTACGGCGAGAGACTTTTGATAACGCCGAGCGATTTCTGGAAAGGATTATAGCTGTGGACCCGGCTCGCGAGATCACAGCTCAATCGCGATTGAACGATGTTATCCACGCAATCAACAATGCTGCAGTCAAACTGGCTGCTGGACAGCTGGCCTTTGATCAACCAATTAAAGCCGATGTTCTGGCCAAGATTTAGTATGAAATTGCACAGGATAAATGGAAATTGAGCTCTCAGTTTCTGGAAGTAATGTGCTCTGCCAAGAATGCTGCGTCGTCGCCCACTCCCGCTAAGCAGGCTTGAACCGGCTGCATAAGTGCGACGCAGGCCAAGAAAGTACAGTCCGGGAAAACCGCTGTTACCACGGCGCGCTATTGGCTCTCCAGCTTCATCAAATACCGGCAACTCAATCCAGTTAAAATTATACCGAAAGCCACCTGCCCATATGATCGAGCTAATGCCGGCATCATTTAAATCAAGTGTTTCAATCTGATTACCACCCGAAGAGGAATCGAGCACTGAATGGTCCGGTCTGGAGTTTGGAGGAAATTTAAGGCCGCGCTCGTGAGCATAGTTATCCATCTCTGATCTAAATAATGAAAACCAAGCTTCCGACTTTGCCAGACTATAATTGAGATCAGCGGTAAAGTAGAGTTTTGAGCCGGCGGCAGCCCTCATTCTACCGAGCAATGTCATCCCGTTGGCACCAAATTGCTGAAGATCAATGTCATGACCACCCGCCATGCCTGTAAAGAGCGGGCGCCAGGTTTTCAGATCCGGTTTCTGCGCCAGTGGCAGGCGCCAAATGCCCATTGCGTCTAGCCACCAGTATAAGTCTTTTTGACGATAGCGACGTGGTACTTTGTCATGACGACCAACTGAGAGATACACGCTTCTCCCGCTCTGCTGCAGCTCTTCCGCGATTTGCACGCCTGAGGCTCCGCTTCCGACAACCAAAATTCTTCCCGGCGGTAATTGATGTGGATTGCGATAATCACGTGTGTGAATTTGAAAGACGTCGCGAGAGACCGACGCGGCATATTCTGGTATGACTGGCAAATGATATGACCCTGTCGCAATGACGACGTTCATCGCTTCCAGTCGATGACTATTGGTATCGATCACAAAGCGCTGGGTTGCAGCATCGTGTCGCAAAGTCCGAACATCGACATTACAACGCACCGGAGCTTGTATGAAATTGGCATAATCCTCTATGAATTTCACGACGGTATCCTTTGGTGCAAAGCCGTCTGGATTGTCGTGGTCAAAAGCGTGGCCCGGCAACTTGATTGACCAGTTGGGAAATTGAAACATGAGGGAATCCCAACGTTCGGTTCGCCAGCTTTCAGCGATGCGTGCCCGCTCAATGACAATGTGCTCTCGACCTGCCTGACGCAAATAATAGCTTATGGCGAGACCCGCCTGTCCTCCACCGATGATGATTGTCTCGATCAATTCACTCATTTAACGGCCTTTTTGTCGCGAGCTGAACCGTTAGAGCATTTGGTGCCGAAGTCCTAAGTGCCTTGGAACGTATCTGGGAGTTGGCAAGCTCCGTTTTGGGTCAAAAGCAGAAGGTGGTCATCTTGGAAAATGCATCAGCTCCGGACTATCAGCAGTCATTCACCACAAGCACAATCTTGCCAGTGTGCAATTTTCTTTCAAAGGATGCCTGAGCATCAGCAATCTGGCTTAAGCCATAGGTTTCAGCGACCAGCGGCCTTATGCGCCCCGCCTCGATATGGGACACGAGATTTCCAAATACATCCGGCTCAAGTATGGTGCATCCAAAAAAACTGAGATCCTTCAAATAGAGCGTTCGGAGGTCAAGCTCAACCATCGGCCCGCCTATCGCGCCGGACACCGCGTAGCGCCCACCGGGCCGCATCACATCAAGCAGCCTCGACCAACGCGGCCCGCCGACAAGGTCGACCACGACATCGATGCTGTTCCTGCCGAGACATTGAACATAATCCTGGTCTCTGAGGATGGTTCTATCGGCACCAATTTCCTTCAACGCGCCCGACTTTGATGGACTGGTTACCGCAACGACTGTTGCTCCCCTTGCGCAAGCCAGCTGAATTGCGGCCGAACCGACACCACCCGAAGCACCAGTGACGAGGACCGTATCACCCGGAGCCACCTTCGTTCGCGTCAACATGTTCTCAGCCGTGGAGTAAGCGCAGGGAAAGGATGCAAGTTCGGAACTGGAAAGCGGGGAATTGACAAGGTAGGCATGGCGCGCTGCGACGATTGTGAATTCGGCAAAGCCGCCATCACATTCCGAACCCAGGAACCATGGTTCGTCCAAGATCACTCCACCGGCTTCGCGAAGGCATGGTTCAATCAAAACGCGTTCACCAATGCGCTTGCGATCCACGCTTTCACCAACGGCCAGGATGGTTCCGCAAACGTCGATTCCCTGAATTCGCGGAAATCGAATTGCCTCCCCGGTCCAACTGCCGCCTTCCACTGTGTCATCAGTTCTGGAATACCAACCAATGCGCGTGTTGATATCGGTGTTATTTACACCTCCGCGGCAACGCGCACCAGCACTTCGCCTTTGCCGGGATGCGGCACCGGAAGATCGTTGCGGTATTCAAGCATTTCCGGCCCGCCATGCCCAAGCAGAACAACCCCTCGCATTGTCTCTGGAATATCAGTCACGGCACAGTCCTTAGATATTTGTCGCAATGCATTGTCCTTCGCCGTCAGCCGATCCTTTGACCAGTCAGCTTGCTGAAGACATGGACGTTTGACGGCACAATTGCGAGCTTCACCGGGTCACCGGGAGCGATTTTCGGCCGGTCCATAGCCATCAGAGTCAGGCGGTCGCCCATGACGGTCAGCGTCACCTGCGTGTTCATGCCGAGCGGTTCCACGACCATCACCTCTCCGGCAATGCCGACACCGGACAGCTGCAGGTGTTCAGGCCGCATTCCAATTGTTACCTCTTGTCCCTCTGTCGCGTGGAGTCCCGCGGGAATGCCGATGATTGTTCCGTCGGCCAACCGCACTCCGGGCCCGTCCTTCAGTGTCACCGTGCCCTCGATAAAATTCATCGTTGGCGAGCCGATGAAGCCGGCGACGAAGATATTGGCCGGACAATCATAGAGCTCGAGTGGCGCCCCCACTTGCTGAATCATGCCGTCATTCATCACCACGATGCGGTTGGCCATCGTCATGGCCTCGATCTGGTCGTGGGTGACATAGATCGGGTTGTTTTCAGCGACTGATGCAGCGCCTTGATCTCGGTGCGCATGGTCGAGCGCAATTTGGCGTCGAGATTGGACAGCGGCTCGTCGAACAGGAAGACCTGGGGCTGGCGCACGATGGCGCGGCCCATGGCGACGCGCTGGCGTTGCCCGCCGGAAAGCTGCTTCGGCAGGCGCTGGAGGAGATTGCCGAGGCCGAGTTTCCCGATGCCGCACCGACGCGCTCGCTGATCTGGCCGCCGGGACTCTGCGCAAGCGAGGCTGAAGGCCATGTTCCGGCCACATCCATATGGGGATAGAGCGCGTAGGACTGGAAGACCATGGCGATGTCACGATCCTTCGGCGCCACGTGGTTGACCATCCGGTCGCCGATGCGGATTTCGCCGCCATTGATCGTCTCGAGACCGGCGATGGATCTCAGCAAGGTCGACTTGCCGCAGCCGGAAGGGCCGACGAGCACGACAAACTCACCGTCCGCGATGTCGAGATCGATCGATTGCAGCACAGTGACCGGGCCGAATTTCTTGTGGACGTTGCGCAATGACACGGAAGCCATAGGGTCAACCTTTGACGGCGCCGGCGGTGAGACCGGTAACCAGATAGCGTTGCAGGACGAGGAAGAACAGGCACACGGGCACGAGGGCGAGCACCGAGGCCGCCATCATCTGCCCCCAGTCGACCGCGAATTTTCCGATGAAGGTGAGAAGACCGACCGAGAAGGTCTTCTGGCTCTCGCTGTTGATCAGCATGAGGCCGAACAGCAATTCACTCCAGGCGGCGGTGAAGACGAAAGCGACGGTCGCACCCATGCCGGGCAGCGTCAACGGCAGGATAACGTTCCGCAGCGCGGCGAAGCGGGTGCAGCCGTCGATCATCGCCGCCTCCTCGAGGTCCTTCGGCACGCCGTCGAAAAAGGACTGCATCAGGAAGGTGGCGAAGGCGATGTTGAAGGCGGTGTAGATGATGATGAGCCCATAGAGGCTGTCGGTAAGGCCGAGCTGGCCCATGATGCGGTAGATCGGCGGAATGACCATCACCAAGGGAAAAGTCTGGGTGAGGAGGAGGACAAGGCTCACGCCGCCTTGCCGCGGAAACGGAAACGCGACAGTGCATAGCCGGCGAAAGAGGCGACTGCGGTGACGATGACGCGCGGTGGTGACCGATACCAGGATGCTGTTGAGGAAATAGCGCGGGAAATCCGTAGCTTTCAGCACGCTCTCGTAGTTGGCCAGCGTCATGCGGCTCGGCCACAGGCGGATGCCTTCGCTGTAGAGCAGGTCCTGCGGCGTCACCGAAATCTTTATCGTCCAGTAGATCGGCAGGAGCGCGAAGGCGACATAGCAGGCAATGGCGGCGTAGAGGCCGAGTTGGCCGAGCAGCCGCCGCAAGAAGGATTGCGGCCGGGCATGTCAGTATCCCTCAACAGCGGGCGCCGCATCTGGATGACGATCAGCGCATAGATGATGAGAAGCACAAGCAGGAGGACGGCGATCGCCGACGCATAGCCCTTGTCGAGCGACCGAAGGCCGAGACATAGATATAGGTTGCGATCGTGTTGGTCGAGCCGGCGGGTCCGCCTGCCGTCATCACATAGATGAGATCGGCGAAGGTCGCGATCCACACGGTGCGCAGCATGACGGTGATGGCGATGGTTGGCGCAAGGAAGGGCAAGGTCACCTTGGTGAATTGCTGCCAGGCGGAAGCGCCGTCGATGGCCGCCGCTTCATAGAGTTCCGAAGGAATGGATTTGCGTGCGGCCAGAAGCGTGATGGCGAAGAAAGGGATGCCGAACCAGACATTGGCGATGATCGGTCCCCACATCGCGGTTGCGGGTCAGCCAGAATCGTGACGGGTTCGGATTGCAGACCGATCGCGTGGAAGACATGTGGCAAGGGGCCGATGATCGGGTTGAACAGCCATGCCCAGGTAAGGCCGGTGAGAAAGATCGGCACTGCCCAAGGCAGGAAGACGAGGCCCTGCACCAGCTTCTGGCCGTGAAAAGGCCGGTTGAGCAGCAGCGCCAGGCCGAGCCCGAGGAAAAACTGGAAAGCGAGGCTCAGGACAGTCCACCAGAAGGTGTTGATGAGCGCGCCATGCAGCACCGGATCGCTGAGCATGGTGCGATATTGGCCAGCCCCACATATTCCGAGCGGAAAGCCGAGAATTTGCGGAAGGAATAGCAGATGCCGATGATGAGCGGCACGATCAGTATGGTGAGGATGAGGAAGAGAGCCGGACTCAGATAAAGCCAGGGCTCGAGCGGCGGCGGCGATCCGCTTGCCTTTGCAGTCCGATACTGTCGTCAGCAAGTGCTGTCATGAAGTATGGGCATTGCGTCATCTTGTCCTTCACGTTAGAAGGTGCGGCAGCAGCGGAGGGTCTGTGCTCGATGAGCAGCGCGCACCGACCCCCTGCCGGACATCCTGTCAGGCAGGTTACTTGTTGGTTTCCATCCACTTCTTCTGCTCGGCGGTGAGGAAGGTCGCCCATTCATCCGCCACTTCCTTGGGCGTCCGCTTGCCGAGCAGAACTTCCTGGAAGCCGGTCGGCACCATGGAATCGTAGAACACGCCTAGATTTTCGAGATGCGTCGGCGGTGTCACGAACACATATTTGTCGGGGTTGCTCAGTTCCTCGAACCAGCCCTTGAATTGCTCGGTCTTGAAATGCGCGTCCTGGTCGGCGCCATTGTGGATAGGCAGCACACCCACCACTTTCGCCCATTCGAGATTCTGCTTGTTGGAGGACAGGAACTGATGACCTTCCAGGATTCCTTCTTGGCCGGACTGTCGGCGAACATCGACCACCCGGCATAGCCGAGTGTCGGATAGGACTTGCCATTGGGCCCGACCGGCATCGGCGCCACGGCGAAGTCATCGGCCTTCATCTTCTCGGCGATGCCGATCAGCGCATCGGGATCCTGGTCGAGCATCGCGCAGGTGCCGGTATAGAAGCCGGTGACGATCTCATTGAAGCCCCAGCTCACGCTGTCCTTGGGTACCCAGCCGTTCTTGTACATGTCCTGCAGCATCTGCAGGGCCTTGACCGACCCTTCCTCATTGAACGTCGAGGTGCCGTCCTCGTTGAAGAAGCCGGGCTTGCTGTTGAGGATATTCATGAACATCTGGATGCCGCCAAAGGCGCCGGGACCGCCTCTCAGGCAGTAGCCGTATT
>CAWELV010000018.1:0-30539 GCA_963810045.1 uncultured Alphaproteobacteria bacterium
TGTGTAAAGCTTGTCAGACGTCCGGTTGTACACCGTCCCGCTGACCAGCCCCTGCTTGTTGACCGCCAGTTGCACCACGCGCGGCGGGTCGCTCTCATCCTGGCTGATGGCCATGCTAAAGGTGCCCAGCACCATCCAATCTTCGGGAGCTGTCTGTCCGATGGCTGCAACATCAATCGCTGCCAGCTCGGCAGCCGTCGCATAGTAGTCGGATGTCGTGCCCACGGCCTGCCCGTTCACGACAACATTTTCACCCTGGTAAACAACATTGCCGCCCACGCCATAGTCATAGTAATAGGGCTGCGACCAACCGTAATTGGGGAACCAGCCGACCATGCCATTCCAAGTGGGCCGGCCCCACCAATACGACCACGGCCGATAGCCTTGCCACGGGTTATAGCCCCACCACGTCGGATAGCCGCCAATGGCCACGTCAGCACGTGGATAGCCTCACCGCTCAATCCAAGCCCGATCAAATTGCGTCCCGACCAGAAGTTCTGGTTATAGAACGCTGCTCCGCCGAAATACGGCGAGCGTCCAACATAGAAGTTCCCCCGGACGCGATTCCCCCAGCCGCCCCAGGCCTCTGCCCGCTGCGGGCTGATGCCAATTGAGTTCCGCACTGCAAGATTAGCAGCGACACCCACATCTCCCGTCGCCGCGCCCGCGGCCGCACCAGGGCGGCATTCAGACTGCGGCGGAAGCCATCGCTATCGCCGCGCCGTGCTCGGGCCCGGCCGTCGACATTCGCGCCGGCCATCGCGCCCAGACGCGCGTTGCGCCGACAACCGTATCACCGAGTCGAGTGTTAAGTCGAGTATTCACGTCAGCGGCGGCGCCGACCCGCTTGTTGGCGGCCGCTGCCCGCCGCGCCGCGTCCAGATTCACACCTGCTCCGACATTAGTGTTCACTCCAGTGTTCACTCCGGCGGCAGCACCTGCATCCGTCGGAACGCGGAGTGCTCTGCACTTCGAGGGCGGCAGCACCCGTGACCGAGGAGTCAACGTTCGCACGGACTCAGCGCCACTGCCGCCAGAAACCGCGCCACCCACTGCGCCAGAAACCGATGGATTCACCGCAGCTCCGGCTCCGACCCTCGCGCGAGTCGCTCCCCGAGACGGACGGATTGACCACGGCCCGTCCCGCGCCGCTCACGTTCGCCACCACGTTGCCGCCGACATTTCCACCCACATTAGCCCGCACCGGTGCCCGCACCGCTGCGCGGCCTTGCCCGGAAACGTTGCCTCGAACGGGCCACGCCGCCCTTCCGCCGCCGCCAATTCGCACACCCCCGCCTCCGCCACCGCCCAGATTAACGCCACCGAGCTGCACAGAGCGACCGTTGGCAAGCTCGCTGCAATTGATACAGCCATTGCGACGGCTGCACAACGATATCGATCAAATCTGAATTTGAACTTACTGGTCATGATTGCCACCCCTCATAACGCTGACTTGTTTTGTAAGCACGCCGACTGGCGAAATGACCAGTTGCAACTGACGTGCCCTAAAAGCCGCATTACGAGCCGAAAACACGCTGTTCTGGGGCAAATGTGGGCCAAGACTCACCCACAAGGGGGCTGGCGAAAAGCTCGACAATTTCGGCAACTCTTTTTTTCCGACCCTCGCCTCGCCGAGTTGATTTTGCCGCGGCCAGTGCTGAGACTATGGGCGACTCGTACCATCCGTGGGTTCAGCGGTTCCTGAGACTCGTTATGAAATCCTTTCTCGTCCGATCAAGCACGTTGCGGGTGGCCGCAATCGCAATCGCAATTTCAAGCGCAAGTTCCTCCCCACCGCCAAGCACACCCGCCCCAACATCCTCTTCATCATCTTCGACGACTGGAACGGCAGCACGCACGCCGGCGCCTACGGCTGCACCTGGATCAAGACGCCGCAACTTCGACCGCATCGCCCGCGAAGGCGTGCTGTTCAAGAACGCCTTCACGTCGAATCCCAAATGCAGCCCCTGCCGCGCGAGCATCCTCACCGGCCGCAACACCTGGCAGCTCAAGGAAGCCGTCTCGCACAACGGCCTGTTTCCCGCCGGGTTTCGAGGTCTATCCCGACCTGCTGGAGAAAGCCGGCTACTTCGTCGGCCTGACCGGCAAAGGCTGGGGGCCGGGCGATTTCAAGCACGCGGCCAAGCGCACGCGCAATCCCGCCGGGCCAAGCTTCGACAGGCTCACGCAGGAGCCGCCGGCCAGCGGCATCGGCACGCAACGACTATCCCGGCAATTTCGGCGAGTTCCTGAAGCAGCGGCCGAAGGACAAGCCGTTCTGTTTCTGGATGGGCTTTCACGGAGCCGCACCGGGCCTATGAATACGGCTCCGGCGAGCGGCTGGGCAAGAAGCTGGCGGACGTGAAGGTGCCGGCGTTTCTGCCCGACACGCGAGATCGTCCGCCGCGACCTGCTCGATTACGCCGTCGAAGTCGAATGTGGCGACGCGCAGATCGGCCGGGCGCTGAAGGTGCTCGAAGACGCCGGCGAGCTGGAGCAACACGCTCGTCGTCGTCACTTCCGACCACGGCATGCCGTTTCCCGTATCGTGAAGGGGCAGATTCACGAGGATGCCTTTCATCTGCCGCTGGCCATGCGGTGGGGCAACGGCATCAAGCCGGGCCGCGTCGTCGAGGACTTCGTCAACGTCCGCGATCTCGCGCCGACCTACATGGAACTGGCCGGCCTGCGCCGCATCCGCAGATGACCGGCAAGAGCCTCGCCGGCATTCTGCGCTCCGAGCAGTCCGGCTGGATCGAGAACCGCGATGTCATGCTCGCCGGCAAAGAGCGGCACGACCTCGGCCGCTCCAATGACCTGGGCTATCCCGTGCGCGCGATCCGCACGAAGGACTTTCTCTACGTCCACAACTTCCATCCCGAACGCTGGCCCGCCGGCAATCCCGAAACCGATTTCGGCAACTGCGATCCCGGCCCGACGAAGGAAGTCGTCAAGCTGCTCGGCGGCCACTTCTACGAGCTGTCGTTCGGCAAGCGCCTGCCCGACGAGCTGTACCGCATCACCGACGATCCCGAATGCGTCCGCAATCTGGCCAACGACCTGGCCTTCAAGGACGTAGCTCGAAGAGCTGCGCTACAGGATGATGAGCATGCTGAAGGAGGAAGGCGACCCGCGAGCCCTCGGCCAGACGGAGAATTTTTGACACCTACCAATACACGGCCGGCCGCGGCAAAGGCTACGAAACCTGGCTCGCGCAGCAGGAGGCAACCGTGCTGGCAGAGCTTGGACGCGAAGCTGGAGTCTGCCAAGAAAGCGGGCAAAGGCGGCAAGGCAAAGAAAGCCAAGGGCAAGGATGGACTGATAGCCAACGCTGCCTGGTGCTGTGAAGTACGCTGTCGGCCAACTTGTTGACGGCGATCTGGCCAAGGTAATCGCGGGCAAATAGCTCAAAGATCGCAAGCAGGTATTTCGAGGCAGTCGATCGTTGCAGAGGCGTTTTCAATCAGTACGAATGAATCAGGCGTGATGCAAGAGAGGGAGCTCGAGTGAGATTCGGGCGAATCGCATTCGGCAGGATTGTGCATCGAGGGGCAATTCGATCGCACTCACCTTGATAATGCAGCGTGTGTGATCGAATTGCAGCCTCCATGTTGGCGGCTGATGTTTTGCTTCTAATGATTTGAGGAGGTGTTGTATGGATCGTCGTTGGTTCATGGCTCTGGCGTTGGTTGGCTTTTGCTGGTGTTGTCCATGCTGCCAGCGCGGCGAATGGCGTGGTGAAGAGCGTCGATGCTGCGAAGCATTCGGCTGTCGTCACGGTGGACGGCAAAGACGTCACGGTGACTTGGGACGACAAGACCGAAGTCACCGTCGATGGCAAAAAGGGCGGAGCTGCTGACGTCAAGGTCGGCGCGAAGGTCACCGTCACCCACGAAGGTGGCAAGGCCAGCAAGATCGACGTCACACCAAATAGCCAGTGCCAGGCTGCCGAGGCGGCAGGCTGCAATTTTCGATTGCTCGCCGGTTCGGACAAATCGATCGTCAAGACGAATAAAGCCCCGGCGCAGTTGTCGCCGCGGGCTTTGTTCTTGCGCGAGGTTAAGCAATTGCACCGAAGTAGGCAGCGAAGCCATGAGCGTTGGACTCGGTTCCCTGCTGGCTGGGGATCTTGTTGCTTACTGCGCGAATTCTATATGGCGTTTGTTCGACGTTGCCAGCTGCATCGTGCTCAAGGCCAACGTGCATCGCGCATCGATCTGCGGCGCAAGCTGTCCGCCAGCGGTGGACGTTGACGGGCAAATTCGCATCCGACACTGTTCATCCCCGAGCCGCTGCCGCCGCTCGACGCCAGAGCCATGGCAATTCGAGCCCGAACCGGGCGTCGTCGCCGAGCGAGTGACCTATGCGCACGCAGTTCGGCCTGCGCGTGCCGGCGATCCTCTACCTGCCCAAAGAGCGGACGCGGCAAAATCCCGGCGCTGATCGTCGTCAACGGCCACGGCGGCGACAAGTACAGTTGGTACGCCTTCTACTCCGGCATACTCTACGCCCGCGCCGGCGCGGCGGTGCTCACCTACGACCCGATCGGCGAAGGCGAACGCAACAGCGAGCGCAAATCGCGGCACGCGGGCGCACGACAGAAGCTCGAGCCCGCACGAAATGGGCCGCCGCATGGGCGGGCTCGATGGTCACCGACGTGATGCAGGCCGTTTCCTATCTTGCACAGCCGGCCCGAAGTCGATCCCAGCCGAATCGGCGCGATGGGCTACTCGCTGGGCTCGTTCATCCTCTGCCATCGCCGGCGCGGTCGACAGCGGTTGCACGCCTGCGTGCTCGTCGGCGGCGGCAACCTCGACGGCCCCGGCGAATACTGGGACCACTCCAAGCCGATGTGCCAGGCCCTGCCCTATCAGGCCCTCAGCTTCCTCGGCGACCGGCCGGCTGCCATCTATGCCCTGCACGCCGGCCGCGGGCCGACGCTCATCTTCAACGGCACGGCCGACACGGTCGTCGGCATTCCCATCACACACGACGAGCCATTCTTCCACGACCTGCAGCCGCCGCACCGCCGCGCTCGCCGGCAAGCGCGAAGGACGTCTTCGACTACCGACTGATCCCAGACATCAGCCATCGGCCGTTTTTCGTCACTCGGGCCGTCGCGCTCTGGCTCGAAGCAGAAGCTCGACTTTCCCAACTGGACGGCAGCCACGATCGAGACAAATGCCCAGACGCACATCAGCCGCTGGGCCGCGGCCAATAGCGTCGCAATGGACCGCGGCTACATCGCCGAAGATCGCGAAGGCGGCACGCAGGCCCTGGGCACAGGCATTCCCGGCCTATCCGCGAGCAGACTCAGCGTCTTCACCACTCAACAATGGGAAAGCAAAAGCCTCGCTGATTTACGAATCGTGGGTCGAAAAGGCCCGCGCCGCGCTCCCGTCAGGGTGCGTGAAACGCACCGTCTCCAGAAGCGTACCGTCCATGGACAAAGGCCAAGTCAATGAGATCGCCGATCGGCTCGAATCCTTAGCCGCGTCCGATCCGGCAAATCTGCGAACGGTGGAAGGCAAGCCGGCCGGCTTCCTATTCATCTTTGGAAATCAAACGGGATTCTTACGGCTGGCCGCGTGCTGCCTCCGCATGTTATCGTCCACTTCGGAAGATGCCCGGGGAGTTTCTCTTGACGAATCCATTCATCAACAGTTCGATCCGGAGGATAAGCAGAGTCGTGTTTTTGGCTTCTTCAAAAGAGTCGAAAGCTTCGATTTCGACAAACTGCTCGAGGAACGCAAGCGTAAGGGAGCGGCGACAAATGGTTTCTGTTCGGCTGCGCCATCGCGATTTTCTTATTCCTATGTCCATTCTCGATTGGCCTTGTCGTAATGTTTATGGCCTTGTTCTCCTCCAAGTGATCACGCTGTTGTGCCCCCCCGTTGTGCGAGGGTCTCCCGACCCCGCACAACTCTCCGACCGAAGGTCTCCCTCTGCCCAAAAAATCCGCGTCCAACTCTCTTGACGAACACATGTACAAATGTTACAATGTGCGAAACTCGCGCTTTTGCTGCGCCCTGGCTCGATCCGCTCTTTTCTCAATCCGGTCGCTCCCTCGAACTTGCATACGTGTGCTCGCTCGCTGGCACTTCGGTGCTACGCTACGCAATGGCTTAAGTAGCGACAGAGAACTAATTTCGTCATTTTGTAGCTGACGAGTCGGCGCCCCGCCGCACAAGGCCGGCGGTCGCGATCGCGACCACGGGGCTTGCCCCGTCGAAGCGCTCACTGAAGAGCTACGCGCGCTAATCGCAACTACGGAAGTTATTTTTATCGATCTTAACGGTGTTCCATCTGCCCCAATTGCAATTCTCTACCACCGTCCCCAATCGCCTCCTTGCCTCTACTAAACCCTACTAAGTCATACTTAGACGTTCGTTGAGTATCCCGCTACCCTCGCAACAACTTCCAGCCGGCAAATGCCTTAGCCGCTTTCGGAACTGGCAGTCCCGAATAGAAAAAATCCCGGTCCCTACTAGTGGCCTCCCGGTACGCGGCAAACACCTAACGGCGACTTACGCCGCCGAGCCTTGCTTAGCTGTATACAACCTGCCCGGTTCATCGCTCGACCTGCATAACCTGCATAATGCCTGGCGGCCTCTTTTCTTCCTAATCCCCATCGCGCACAATACCTTACGCTCACATGCACCGCTCCAAATTTCTGAATGATGCAGCATCCAGCCTCAACCACGCTCGGTTCCCCTGACCCCTGACTCCCGACCTCCGACCTCCCATGTCACACCACCGCCTCCTATTCCCCGTTCTCGCGCTCCTAAGCGTTCTCCTCGCCCAATCACGCCAAAGCCACTCGGCCGACCGCCCGCCGAACATCGTCTTCCTGATCGCCGACGACCTGGGCTATGGCGAACTGGGCTGCTTCGGGCAGACGAAAATCCGCACGCCCAACATCGATCAGCTCGCCAAGGAAGGGATGCGGCTGACGCAGTATTACTCGGGCAACGCGGTCTGTGCCCCGTCGCGGTGCGTGCTGATGACGGGCAAGCATCCGGGGCATGCCTTCATCCGCAACAACCGCAGACGTCCGCCCGAGGGGCAGTATCCGATTCCCGCCGGCACCGTGACGCTGCCGCGGCTGTTCCAGGATCTCGGCTATGCGACCGGCGGCTTCGGCAAATGGGGTCTGGGCGGGCCGGAGAGCGACGGCCGGCCGATGAAGCAGGGCTTCAACCGCTGGTTCGGCTACAACTGCCAGCGGCGTGGCCCACAACCACTATCCGACGTACCTCTGGGACAACGACAGCAAGTTCCCGCTCGAACAATCCGCCGTATCGGCCACGAAAAAGCTGCCGGCGGGCGCCGATCCCGAACGATCCGGCCAGCTACGCGGGCTTCACCGGCACAGCAATACGCATGGACCTGATCACCGAGCAGGCGGTGAAGTTCGTCAAGCGACAACAAGGACCGGCCGTTCTTCCTCTATTATCCGACGATCATTCCGCACCTGGCGCTGCAGGTGCCCGCGGATTCGCTGGCCGAATACAAGGACGCATTCCCCGAAGAGCCGTACACTCGGCGGCTGCACTGCCGCATCGCACGCCGCGGGCCGCCTACGCGGCGATGGTCACGCGGATGGACAGGCACGTGCGGCAGATCATCAAGCCGTGCGCGAAGCGGGCCTCGACGACAACACGATCTTTGTCTTCACCTCCGACAACGGGCCCACGTTTGAAGAAGAGTTCTTCAACTCGGCTGCCGGCTTTCGCGGGCGAAAGGGATCGTAACTTGCAGAATTTGTTTTCCCGCTGTCAACACCGCACGGCGAATGGCTGTGAATCGCAAGATCCATCCCGCCAATTCCTCCGTCTACGGATGAATATTGGAAGGCGCGCCCGTGCGGGGCGCGATATTTCTCTCTCCTCCAGGCCCTCCTTTTCATGAGGGATATCTGTCGGGCAAATCCATTGCGATGTTGAAAATTAGATCAGGAAAAAGGTGACCCAACCTGACCAATGCGCCGCGGCAAAAACGCAAGAATTCGATTCGGAACCTGTACTCTAAATAGAGTTTTCGCCCCGGCTCAAATTTCTACTTATAGTTGATCAGCGATAGTGATTCGCACAATCCGACGGGAAAGTATCGGTTTTAAGCACTCTTTGATAAGGCCCATATTTGGTTAAGCCAAAGGTAAACCCCTCAAGATGTAGAATTGGCCAAAATTAAGTTCGCTATTAGCGAATATTGATTGACAGTTGGCGACTAGCCTGCTAGTTGATTTGGCACGTTTGGTAGGACATTCACGCCGCTTAACTGAATGAAGTAATTCGTTCCAGGGGTTCTCGCGAACCCTCCATTCTTGGGGACTGTCGCGGTCGCATCTATCGCACCACGTCGGCTCGCCCAGGTTAAGGCGACCATCGAAAGGCTCGATGGCCGCCTGGGAGCTTCGAAGTCCTTCTGTTCGAGATGTCTTTTCTCAAAGGCACCACTGCGAGAAACCGAAATCATTCGGGCTATGGCGGTGGTAGAAAGGATTGATCATGTCGGCTTCGACTAATCCCCCAAACGTGAGCAGAAGAAAACCGTACTCTGGAAACGGCGGCGCCGACTTAAGCGCTGGCTGGTTAACAGATACACGTTGATGTTCGTTTTTCGGAACCTTTATTTGGTTCTGAGGATTGTACGTATCGTGAAAGATTTATTCGGTGGCTTTTAAGCAAATTCCCAACGCAAATTTTGGCATTTTTGGGTGAGGTGTAATGTATAATAGAGCGCTGAAGTTAATTCGGCAGTATCATAGACTATCTCAAGCGGAGGTGGCCAACAGGCTAGCTCTCTCGAAGTCATTCGTATCGGAATTAGAAAACGGAAAAAAGAAAGCCAGCATTGAAATTTTGGAACGATATTCCTCAGCTTTCAAAATTCCAGTTTCATCAATTATGCTGTTTGCTGAGTGTGCGGAAAATCCTGATACGCTTGAAAAAACCCGGGTGTATACTGCTGATAAGGCACTAAAGATGTTAGAATGGCTGAACAACACCTCGATTGAAGCCAGTTCGGACCTGTCAAATTGACAAAAAAATCAAAGAAATTCGGCATACTACCAATAAGGAATTGCTGGCTCTTTGCAATTAATTCCCCTGCTGATCTCGCTCGCCGATTGTCAATTGGAACATTCCAAATTTCTCCGACGGAATTGGCTGCTCTTGCTTTGGACGAGGGCAATTACAAACTTTTCAGTGTAAATAAGGAGGGAAAAGAACGTCAGGTCCAGGAGCCCAAGTCCAAACTTCAATTTATTCATTTGCGCGTTCATAAATTGCTTGCAAGAGTACAAGTCCCGGAATATTTGCACTCAGTCGTTCGCGGCAGGTCATATCTTTCCAATGCAAGAATGCACAAGAGCAACGTTCCTGTAGTCAAAGTGGATGTGAAGAAATTCTTTAACTCTGTACCGCGATTGAAGGTGTATAATTTTTTTCGAGACGTGCTTCAATGTCGGTCTGATGTGGCGGGTTTGTTGGCTAATTTGCTTACGTTCGACCGGCACTTGGCTACAGGCAGCTGCGCCAGCCCCATAATTTCATATTATGCATTTAAATCGATGTTTGATGAGATTGAAATTCTGGCAGCTGTCAGGGGGCTTACGATGACGTGTTATGTAGATGACATCACAATAAGCGGACAGGGAGCAACGAAAGCTGTTTTGTCAGAGGTGCGATCAATCATATCCAAACACGGCCTGAAATCACACAAAGTAAAAGTTTTTGGTGCGGATGAGCCCAAAATAGTCACTGGGATTTGTTTGACAAGAGATGGTGCACGGGTGCCAAACAAACTCCATTTGAAAATTAAAAATGGCTTTGATCATTTGAAGGAGCAATCAAATGATAAAAAAAATTTGAAATCCCTTTTAGGGAGGTTGGAAGCAGCTGGTCAAATCGATCCCGCATTCAGGGCACGAGCGACAACACTTCGGAATCGTCAAAGGCCGGTGTAAGTTTTATTCAGTACAGCTCACTCACTTCATGATCGAAACGTGTGGTCTCATAACCAGAACTTCGGCCATCATCACTACACCCCCATTCATGGGAGAGGCAAATTTCACCCCCCGACGCCGGATGATGGCACTTCCTCACGACACGAAAAACTGGTACTTGCCCGCCTTCCCATTTGGTACGTGCGGTCGATGAAGGATTGGCAATGGTGGATTTTCTTGCGCTCTGTGGTTATTGGAATTGGCGGCACCGCCGCCATGGACCTGTGGGCGCTGCTGCTCTCGGCCGTCTTTGCCTTGCCGCTGCCGAATTGGGGCCTGGTCGGGCGCTGGTTCGCCCATCTCGCCAAAGGCACTTTTTTCCATAAGGACATTACCGCGGCCCAGGCCATACCCAACGAAACCGCACTTGGCTGGTTTTCTCATTATGCGGTCGGCATCATCTATGCCGGCGCCTTGATCTTCCTCGCCGGGCCGGGCTGGGTTTCAAATCCAACCTTTCTCCCCGCATGGATCCTCGGCCTGGTGACCATTGGTGCGGGCTGGTTTATTCTTCAGCCCGGCATGGGCGCCGGCTGGGCCGCATCGCTGCGCCCCAATCCCATGCAGGTGCGGGCCCTCAATATTATCTCCCATAGCGTTTTTGCGGCGGGCATGTTCGGCACCGCCTTGCTCATGTCGAGAATGTAAAGTCGCCTCATGTCATCGCCAGCGAACGCTTCTTTCGCGGCGGCGGAAAAATCTCATCCAGCCTCGCCAGATCTTCGTCATCAAGAACAAGATCGGCGGCGGCGGCATTCTCCAGCACCCGTTTTTCATGGCTGCTCTTGGGTATTGCGATCATCCCCGGCAGCCTCAGGATAAAAGCCAGGGCAATACAGGCGTTCGTGACCTTGTGTTTTTGCGCAATGGATGCAAGGCCGGGATTTTTGATCAGGCGGCCCTGCCCCAGCGGACTGTAAGCCATGACCGCAATCCCATCCTTCTGGCACCTGGGATAGAGATCAAATTCAATGCCGCGGTCCCTCAGATTGTACTGCACCTGGTTGGCGGCGCAGCTGGCCTTGGGAACCAGCTCCTTCAGTTCGTCCAGATCATCGACATCAAAATTGCTCACGCCATAATGCCGGATTTTGCCGGCGGACTTCAATTCTTCGAAAGCCGCAAATGTCTCGGCCAGGGGATATGAGCCGCGCCAATGCAGCAGATAGAGATCAAGAACATCGGTCTTCAAATTCTTGAGGCTGGCCTCGCAGGCCTTGAGCGTGCCCTTCCGGCTGGCATTCTGCGGCAGCACTTTTGAGACGACAAACACTTTCTCTCGCTGGCCGGCTATGGCCTTGGCGACCAGTTGCTCCGAACGGCCATCGCCATACATCTCCGCCGTATCGATCAGCGTCATTCCTTGCGCTATCCCGGTTTGGAGAGCCCGCAGTTGCGCCGCCTCGTCGGAATCCCCTACGCCCATGTTCCATGTTCCCAGGCCAAGGGCCGGAACTTTTTCACCGCTTGCAAGCCCTACGTATTTCATCGCTCAAAATTCCCGCTTAGTTGAGATCAAGTTTCGCCAGCAACTCATAGGATCGAAGGCGCGCCTTATGATCGTAAATCGCCGAAGAGACCATAAGTTCCTCCACGCCGGTCTTGGCGACGAATTCTCTCAACGCGCTTTCAACTGTTTTTGGCGATCCGGCGAAAGAGCAACTCAGCATGCGCGAGGCCTGCACCTTTTCCGTCGGAGTCCAATAGGTCTCGATATCGTCAATGGGAGGCTTCAGATAGCCCCGGTCTTTCCGGAACATGTCGGTGAAGCGCTGCTGGATCGAAGTGAAGAGACGCGTTGCCTCCGCATCGGTTTCGGCGACAATGACATTCACACCCGCCATGGCATAGGGCTTGTCCAGTTGTGCCGATGGTTCAAAGCGCGTGCGATAAACATCCAGCGCATCATGCAAGGCGTCAGGAGCAAAATGCGAGGCAAAGGCGTAAGGCAGGCCCAGCATCGCCGCGAGGTGGGAGCCAAACAGGCTTGAGCCAAGAATCCATAAGGGAACATTGAGGCCGGCGCCCGGAACCGCCTGAATGGTCTGGCCCGGCAGCACCGGACCGAAGAGCGCCTGCAATTCGAGGACATCCTGCGGGAAGCGTTCCGAAGCCGAAGCCTCACGCCTTAACGCGCGCCACGTCAACTGATCCGTGCCCGGAGCCCGTCCGAGGCCCAGATCAATCCGCCCCGGATAAAGCGATTCAAGCGTTCCAAACTGCTCCGCAATGATCAGCGGTGAATGGTTTGGCAGCATGATGCCGCCGGCGCCCACCCTGATCTTGGCTGTGCTGCCGGCGATAAAGCCGATCACCACCGAGGTGGCCGCACTGGCAATTCCCACCATGTTGTGATGCTCGGCAACCCAATAGCGCTTGTAGCCCCAGCGCTCCACATGCTGGGCAAGGTCGCGCGCATTCTTGAATGCATCGGCAGGCGTTTTTCCCTCTGAAACGGGAGCCAAATCAAGAACGGCAAGTTCGACCATGTCGCTTTCACCCAACTTTCACGATAGATTGAATTATCATCGTACCAAAGCAAGATGGTGTGCCGCCTGCCGGAATGTTAGGTTCAAAATTGATGGAGCGATGATGCAGCCAAATCCAATTGAAAAAACCGCCCTGGGCCGGACTGGTCTTTCCGTCACCAGACTTTGCTTTGGCCTCGGGCCCATTGGCGACATGCCCGATACCTATGGCTATCACGTGGAAGCCGAGCGGGCGCGCGAAACCGTGCGCGCCGTTTTCGACAGCCCGGTCAATTTTCTCGATACCTCACGCAACTATGGCTTTGGCCGCAGCGAAGAGCGCATCGGCGAAGTGATCCGCGAGCGTGGCGGGATTCCCGAAGGCTTCGTCATCTCCAGCAAGCTCGACCGCGACATGGAGACCACAAAATTCGATGGCGCGCGGGCCCGCCGCTCGCTGGAAGAGAGCCTCAAGACGCTCAATGTCGACAGGATACAGCTTCTCCATGTGCATGATCCCGAATACGCATCGTCCCTTTCCGATGTGACCGGTCCCGAGGGGCGCGCTCGCCGAACTCTTCCGCATGAAGGAAGAAGGCCTGGCCGATGCTGTGGGGCTCGCCGCCGGGCCGCGTCGACATCATGATGCCCCTCCTCCGCGATTGGGATTTTGATGCGCTGATCACCCACAACCGCTTCACCCTCGTCAACCGCAATGCCGAAGAGATGATGGACTACGCGCAAACCAGAGGCATCGCCGTCCTCAATGCGGCGCCCTATAGCGGCGGCGTCTTTGCCAAGGGCAGCGCCTCGCATAAGCGCTATGTCTATCAGGAAGCATCGGCCGAAACGCTGGAGCCGGTCACCAGGGTGGAGAGCATCTGTGCCCTGCATGGCATTCCACCCGGCGCCGCGGCCCTGCAGTTCTCCATGCGCGACCCGCGTGTCGCCTCAACGATTTGCGGCATCAGCAAGCCGGAACGCATCAAGCAGACCCTCGAGTGGGCCCGCTACCCCATTCCGCAAGCCGCCTGGGATGAGCTGATGGCCCTTCCCGCCGAAACCGGCGATCCGGAAGCGACACGGGTTTACCGCCCGGGCTGAACCTTGCTTCGTGCATCCCGGTAAACATTTCATTTTTCCGTCATCCCGACGTACGTCGGGTACCTCAGACTTTCCGCAGGTTCACTGGTTGCAAGTCTGGGTCTCGGCTTTCGCCGGGATGACGGAAGGATTTATCGCCCGGGCTGAACTTGACGCCTCCCTTTGATCCCGATAGCAAGCGTCTCCGCTCTTGATATCAACTTCCGATCAGAGAAAATCCCATGCTCATGTCTGTACCCGGACTGATGGACGAAATCCGCGCCCGCTTTGCCCATGTTGATACCTGTCCGTTTGAAGGCCCCCGCGTGTTTTTTGAAAATGCCGGCGGCGCCCTGACGCTCAAATCGGTGGCTGAAACATCGGCGGCCTATGCCGGCTATCCCGACAACCAGGGCCGCGACAATCCGGCCTCGCGCGCGCTCGTGGCCGCAATCGCCAAGGGCAAGGCTGATATGCGCACCTTCTTCAACGCGCCGACAGGCCAGGTCTTCGTCGGCGAAAGCGGAAGCGAAGTGCTGTTCCGTCTGGTGCGGACCGCGGCACTTGGCGCGAAATCCGGCGGCATAATGCTGGGCAGCACGCTGGAACATCCCGCCTCGCGAAGCGCCATGACGCGCTGGGCCGAGGTGACCGGCAGGCCCCATGTTCTCGTGCCCCATGATGACGTAACGGGAACCGTGGGCGTCGATGCCTACCGCAAGCACATTACATCCGAGGTTCGGGTTGCAACCATCATTCAAACCTCGCCCGTCACCGGCATCTCGGTGGATGTCGCGGGCCTCGCCGCCGCCATCCGCGAAAAGTCGCCGGAATGTTTCATCATCGTCGACGGCATCCAGCATGCAAGCCATGGCCACATCGATCTCGCAGCTTATGGTGTCGATGGTTACGCCGTCTCGCCTTACAAGGTTTTCTCCCGCCACGGT
Source organism: uncultured Alphaproteobacteria bacterium (assembly GCA_963810045.1). Taxonomy (GTDB): domain Bacteria; phylum Pseudomonadota; class Alphaproteobacteria; order Rhizobiales; family Aestuariivirgaceae; genus Aestuariivirga. The sequence continues at coordinate 14,508 of CAWELV010000018.1, forward strand.
TACGGCGTCGGCTGGGCCTCGGACCGCCTGACCGCCCTTCCGAAGGAAGGCGTCATCGGCAGCCCGCCAACCAACTGGGAACTTGGCACCCGTGATGCCGGGAGCTACGCCACATTCTCCGATGTAGTTGAATATTTCGTCTGGCTCGGCAGCCGCTTCACCAAAAGCAGTGACCGCCGCGCCCGCATCGAAGCGGCGGCAAAGGCCATTCATGATCATGAGCAGCTGCTTGGCCATGCGATGATGCACGGTACCGGCAATCTTCGCGGTCTCGCCGAAATGCCCGGCGTCACCATCATTGCCGGCACGGAAAATGCGGGGCGCGAGGGTGTGGTGTCGCTCACGCTCGATCACATGGAGTCAGTCGAACTCGTGGCCTTCCTGAACGCGCGCGGCGTTCGCACCCATGCCCGCATGGACGACCACTACAGCGGCAACGTCCTCCGGCCCCTCGGCCTCAAATCCTGCGTCCGTGTGTCATTCAGCCACTATAACACTGAACAGGAAGTGGCCCAGTTCCTGACTGCAATGAACGAGGCATCAACGCTGGCAGAGTCCCGATAGCGCGGCCGCGCTGAATCCTAGAGCATTTTCTCCCTCCCCCTTGTGGGGAGGGCCGGGGTGGGGGTCGGTAGATACTTCAGTTAAGGGAAGAATTCTTTCAATTCCAGTGAAGTCGGAGCGACCCCCACCCTTAATCCCTCCCCACAAGGGGGAGGGAGAACAATGCAGTGCGCGAAACTGCTTTATTTCACCAGGCGGAATTGATTAGGAACAGACGGCGAGGCGCCGGTATTCTGCTTGAATGCGAGGCCGCTCACTTCGAGGTCTTCTCCAACCGCCAGCACACACGCAATCCCGTCAGGCCTGACGAAAATCATCGACCAGCTGCCGGTCCTCGGATTTCCAAAGAATTTCATTGAGTTGTTCAATGAGATGCCGGAGACGATGGGGACTTCGCCAAATTGCTGGGCAAGCTGGCTTGCCACTGCCATTTTTGGGCCACACTGGGGATTTTGGGCCGCTGCCGGAGCCAGCATTCCAATCGTCCCGATCATCAATGTGATAACGCAAAAAACCTTTTTCATTTTTGCACCTTTCCATGCATGGCCCCGGGTTAATTTGAAGCAACAACATTTCGGTAGTTCCCAAGGTTCCCGTTTTTTTCGGTCTGCGCCGGCAGTGAAGTGATGGAACCAAATGAAATTTTAGGCGTTATGCGTCACTATGCTTGACACCATGGATGATATTGCATCCACGAAATCTCGCCACGAGATGGTAGAGAGGCAACTCTTCTCGCGCGGTGTTCGGGCTCCCCGTGTGCTGGAGGCCATGCGCATGGTTCCCCGCGAGGCATTCCTGCCCCAGTCGCTTCGGGAATTCGCCTATGATGACGCGCCGCTTCCAATTGAAGCCAACCAGACGATCTCGCAGCCCTATATCGTAGCTTTCATGATCGAGGCGCTTGATCTCAAGGGCGGAGAAGCCGTCCTTGAGATTGGCACGGGCTCCGGTTACGCAGCTGCCGTTCTTTCGCGCATCGCCGCTCATGTCTATACGGTTGAACGCATTGCCCAGCTCGCCGAAAAGGCCGCCACCCTCCTTGCCGATCTGCACTATGACAATGTCCTTGTTCGCCATGGCGATGGTACGCAAGGCTGGCCTGAATATGCGCCCTATGATGCAATTGTCGTGGCAGCGGGCGGGCCGGTGGTGCCCGAGGCCCTGAAGCAGCAGCTTAGAATTGGCGGCCGGCTGGTAATCCCGGTTGGCAAGGACCAGCGCATCCAGGAACTTGTCCGTGTCACGCGGCTTTCGGAGACAAAATACAAGACCGAAGACATCGCCGATGTGCGGTTTGTGCCTTTGATCGGCAAGGAAGGCTGGTTGCCGAAGGAAGGCGAGATTGAACCGCGCGAGATGCGGCGCAAATCGGAAGACAGTCTTGCGAAAAATCGTTGCCGCCGCGAGCACGGAATTTCCATCGATAGAGAATGCCGACCTCACGCCCTTGTTGAACCGCATTGGGAATGCGCGAATTGTCCTTCTCGGCGAGGCGACCCATGGGACTTCCGAATTCTACCGGATGCGCGCGCGCATTTCCCAGGAACTCATCAAGCGGAAAGGCTTTACTTTTGTCGCCATCGAAGCTGACTGGCCGGATGCTGCGCGCATCGACCATTATGTTCGTCATTTCGAGTACCCGCCAAGTGAATGGACCGCATTTGCGCGTTTTCCGCGGTGGATGTGGCGCAACAATGAAGTGCGAAGCTTCGTCGACTGGCTGCGCAGCGACAATGAAGGCAAATCAGCGCAAAAACGCACCGCCTTCTACGGGCTTGATCTCTATAGCCTCTACACCTCGATCGGCGAAGTCCTGCGTTATCTCGATCGCATTGACCCCGAAACCGCCGGCCTTGCGCGCCACCGCTACGGCTGCCTCACGCCCTGGCAAAATGACCCGGCCGCCTATGGCCATGCGGCTCTGACCGGTGCCTATCGAATCTGCGAGAAGGATGTCGTGCACATGCTGCGGGAAATCCTCAACAAGCAGAATCTGTACATGGGACAGGATGGCGAACGGTATAATGACCTTGTTCATAATGCCCGCGTGGTCGCAGGCGCCGAACGCTATTACCGCATTATGTATTATGGCTCGCGTGCCTCATGGAACCTGCGCGACAGCCATATGTTTGAAACCTTGCAATCCCTGCTCGCCTTTCATGGACGTGACAGCAAAGCTGTCGTCTGGGCCCATAATTCCCATGTGGGAAATGCGGCGGCAACCGAGATGTCGGCGCGCGGGGAAACCAATATCGGCGAACTTTGCCGAAAGGAATTTGGCGAGCGTGCCTATTCGATAGGGTTTGGCACGCATACAGGTTATGTCGCCGCGGCGTCCGACTGGGATGGCCCGATGGAAATCAGGGCCGTACAGCCTTCCCGCGAAGACAGCTACGAGAGAGTGTTTCACGATACGGAACTGGCGCGGCTTTTCCTGCCGATGCGGGAGGGATCGCAGAATTTGCGAACCGCTTTAAAGAAATCCCGTCTGGAGCGGGCGATCGGCGTCATTTACCGGCCCGACACGGAACTCGCCAGCCACTATTTCCAGGCAGTGCTTCCCGAGCAATTCGATGAATACATCTGGTTTGATGAAACTTCGGCAGTATCGCCATTCGAGACACTGGAACTGGCCGGCCTGCCCGACACCTATCCATTTGGATTGTAGGCGGGTTTAAAAAAATAATCGTCATTCCGGGGCACGCCGTTTGGATACACACTGAATTCATTCCCTATTCCGTCATCCCGGCGAAAGCCGGGACCCAGACTGTCAACCGGCACACAAGCGGAAAGTCTGGGTCCCGACGTACGTCGGGATGACGAAAAAATGAAATAACTACCGGGGTGAAACTCAATAAGATATGTGCCTAGTCGGGAGTATTTGACCTAATGCCGGTAGTGGGCCACGACCCTGCGCGCGTATGTCATCAGCAACGGCTCGGATTCGGTTGTCCCGATGGCTGTTTCACCGGCTGAAAGCAGCTTCTCGGCCAATTCGCTGCGTTCGCTCGCCGCACTTTCCGGAATTGCCGCTTCCTCGCAAACTGTATTGAATACGCGTTCGAGGGTCGACAATTTCTCGGGGTTCATGTTGCGGCTAATGATGTCTTCCAATGTGAACGGCGCGTTCATGTGGGGGGCTCCTTTCACCAAACTCCAACACGCCAACGCTGCAGACTGCCAGAAGTTCCCATGACTTATTCCCCTCCCCCTTGGGGAGGGGTTAGGGGTGGGGGTCGGTAGGTAGTTCAGGATAAGGGAATAATTTTTCACTTCCTTATGGGAGGGGTTAGGGGCGGGCCCCACCCTTAGTCCCTCACAAGGGGGAGGGAGAACTTGGGGGCGACCGGCTTTTACCTTACCGGAGACGCGGTTATCTGCCCGATGAACAGGCGAAGAGCATGTCGCATGGCCTGCGGAGGCGGCTCAGAGGGATGCCATCGGGGAAAATGGCCATCGATCGCCATGCGCGCCAGGCCATAGACGAGGGCTCGCGCGGTAAGCACAATATGATTCAAATCGAGATCCTTCAACAAGCTGGCCCCGTTCGCGCGCCTGGGTCAGCAGGTCAATCATCCTTTGCCGGATTGCGGCGTTTTGGGTGCGCAGGCTTTCGGATGCCTCAAAATCGATGAGGGTGCGGGAGTTGATGACCTCGAAATGCGTCGGGTTGTCGAGCGCCCATTGCAGATAGCCCCGGCCGATCGCTTCCAATACGGCGATTGGTTTAGTCGCATCGGCCTTCGCTTGCGCGGCAGCGACGGCTTGCGTCAATCGTCCCATGGCTTGTTCGGCTACGGCGGTTAAGAGAGCGGTTTTCGAGCTGAAATGCTGGAAAGGTGCGCCTGGCGAGACGCCTGCGCGCTTTGCCGCTTCGCGCACAGAAACGTGTTCGACCCCACGCTCTTCAATAATCTCGACAGTCACAGCAACCAGCGCCTGGACGAGATTGCCATGATGATAGGGCTTGGAGCTCTTTGCTTTCTTTTTGCGCGGGGTCTTGGCCATGGCCAAAAGATTATCACAAAAGGGTGATCTAATCACCGATTATTTAAGCTTGCCTTCCAGCTTGATACGGCCTAATGATCTAATCATCGATTAGATACCCGTCACCAAACACATTCAAAGGAGACTTCATGCTTCGTCCAGTCCTCACCGTTGCGTTCCTAGCACTCTCGCTCACGGCGGCCCTTGCAAAGGACCGCCCGATGCTCGAAATCGTCTGGCCCCAGCCCGGCGCTGTCATCGAACTGGGCAGCGACCCCGAAAAGGCCGTCGGCGTGGTCGTAAAGAGCAATTTCACGCTCTTCCCGGCATTGAAGTGCGCGAAGAACCAGCAATGCGGCCACGTCCACATGAAGATCGATCCCAATGGGAATTCCTGCAACATCCCCGGACGGCCTTACAACAGCATGAACAGTGACTTTGGCGGCGACTTGATCAAGGCGCGCTTCGGCCATTGCCCGGAAGCACTCGGCACCCATGTCATCGGGATTTTACTTGCCGATGATCGCCATCAACCCATCCTCGTGGATGGCAAACCCGTGACCGCTCTGGTGACGGTGACAACGAAATAAACTTATCAATATGAATTGGCCGCTACGCTAAGTTTATTCCTTATTTCGTCAACCCCGCGAAAGCCGCAATCAGATTCACATATCTTTGCAATTATCAGCGCACTGAATTCATTCCTTATTCCGTCATCCTGGCGGAAGCCGGGACCCAGACTTGCAACCAGTGAACATGGAAAAGTCTGGGTCCCGACTTTCGTCGGGATGACGGATTTTTGTTTGGGATCATGAAATTTACAATACGTTCTAACATGAATTGAATGGCGATCTGCTTGTGAATAAGTGGGCGCAGAAACTATTTCAGTTTCATTTCCTGTTGTTCCAGCACCATCGGCCAAGCGGCCTGATGTTGAGCCCGCGCCCGTTCATGCGGAAAGCCGCGATGTGCGAGCTTCACGTGTGTGCCGCTTTTCTCCGCCGTGAATTCGACCGTGAGAACAGTCTCGGCGCCTTCCGTGCCGCCTTTGCCGGTCACCCAGGTGATTTCGACCAGTTGGTCGGGGATGAGCCGCAGGAATCGGCCGTAATGTGAGTGACGTTCGGTCGGCTGGTTTTCGATCCGGTATTCGGTCTGGAAAAAAAATGGTTGATCAATCTCGGCATTCATTCGCACACTGGCGGGATCGGCGAACCACAAGCCAAATTCCTGGGTCCATGCGCGGTAGAGACGAGAGGGTAGGTGCGGCATCCATCGTTCGGCATGGCTGTCAAACGGACGTTCCGAAAGATCAGGACGCGGGATGGATTGGCTCATGCTGGCTCCATTAAGTCTAAATTAAGTTTTTGACGCTCCGCCGCGCAAGTGTTGCCAACTCGCCATTCCCTCCAAAGTTCCAGATCTCGGAAAATCGCTTTACCCGACCGCTTTTCCATCCCGGGAGAAAATTTGGAAAAATAAACCCTGCAAAACAGCCATAGGACCGTATAAGTGGACAGGCAACCTCGACAATGACAATTGTAACACGAAGTAACCGCGAACTAGGGCGTAAACTCATAAACGGGCATGGCTGGATCATGCACGTATGTCTGCTTCCGAGGCGAAAGCGGGCGTTGTCGGCTACCGTTGCCATGTCGCAGAAGGGCCACAAGCAGACACTTTGACTTAAGCGCTAAACTCTGCGCGCCAATTCTCTCCATTTCGAAATGTCGTCATTTCCTGTTCCGATACTTATTTCATTTTTCATAAGCCCGTTGCGGTGGTTCCGCATGCTACGGTTTACCGCCAGGTCAGGAAACTTCGCATGGCCGACAATTTAACTCAAATTTTACTCACATTTCTGAATTGCCTTGAGGGGATCCCAACCCTGTGATGTGATAATCGCGGCGGTCCAGCCCACGGCAACTCCGGTGAATTCAACTGTCATCCGGAAGCCGGACACCAGCTAGTGCTTACTCCTAAAGGGACGGGGTAACGCCGTGCAAGTTGCATGGCCAGAAGATGGTTGTGTGTATGCGTATGTTTGAAGTTTCGCTTCGCAGAGCTGCTGCTGCGGCGGTTCTGTTTTTGCCGCATGAGGGCTTTGCCCAGAGTTTCATCATAGATAACGGCCAGGCGGCTTTCGGTAACCTGGTGCTGGCTGGCCCGGGCGACATCGGCACGATCGTGTCCGGTGGGTCGGTCAATTCTAATGTCGATGGGCTGGACGCCATTGTGATGGAAGCGTCCGACCAGTCCCTTGAAATCCAGCAGCACGGCCTGCTTCTGCAGGATGGAAACTTGGCCGCGGCAATCTTGTCCATAGGCGCCAATGCCGAAATAGAAAACTTCGGCATCATTGCAACTACCGGCGATGCCGCACACGCCATCGTATCCCTCGGCGACAATGCCACCATGGGCAATTATAGCGCCATCACAACAGAAGGTGCAGCAGCAGCGGGTTTTGTCATTGCCGGCACCAATGGACATGGCCGCAACATGGGAACCCTCCGTGCAACCGGCGATGCCGCAATGGGCGTCATTCTGGATGGTACGGGCAGTTCACTTGAGAACCGCGGCACAATCGAAACCACCGGACTGGCATCCTCCGGTCTTATCGTCGGCGACCAAGGCGACGGTTCCACAGTCATAAACCACGGCTTCATCATCAGTCCCCTGGACGGCAGCAGTGCCGCCATCAATGTTTCACCCGATGCGGATGGCGTAACACTCGCACTCGGGCCTGGGTCGGTGATCCAAGGCGCTATCAATTTTGCCGGCACGAATGGAACAGTCCGTGTCGCCAACGGCATGAATACGGCACTGCAATTCAATTTGCCCAATCCGGCTGGCTTGCAAACGTTTGGTTCACCCTATGCGGCAACGGCGGACAATTTGGTCGCTGTCGTCGACCCAACCGGATTTTCAGCCCAGGCCGACATGCTGTCTGATGTGACAGGCGCAATCACGGGCGCACTTGACCAGCGCTTTGCGCAGAAGCGTGCGGGCGATGACGAGGCTGTATGGCTAAGTCCGCTTGCCGGCTCCCATGCCAAGGTCGATTCTCCTACTGTGGGTTTTGACAACCTGTTCAGCGGCCTGGTGATTGGTGTTGACCGACCAGCCGGTAACATCACCAGTGCCGGATTCTTTGCTGGCGGTACCTTTGGTGCGATGGAGACTGATACTGGTTCGCAGACTCTCGGCATGCAAACCTATCTTGCCGGCAGTTATGCGAGTTTCCTGGAGGGTGGAGTATTCTGGGACTTCGGCGTCATGGGCGCAGTTGCAAATTTTTACAGTGACCGGCGAATTGCCAACAACCTTGTGGCTGGCGGCATTGCGCATGCTTCGGCGAGCTACACCGGCCTGCTGCTCAGTCCATTGCTCAACGTCAGTACTGATATCCCGGCGGGCTGGGCTGTTCTCACGCCAAGTGTGCGCCTGCGCTACGCTGCGTTGTTTGTAGAAGAGTACGACGAGCTGGGGTCGGCTGTGAACCTTGATGTTGCCCGACGCCGGGTTGATGCACTTGAGATGCGCTGGCAATTTGCCGCGTCCATGATGCCCCGTGAACTGCCGCGCGGAATTTTGACTCAGGTGGTTCGCCTTGGCGCCGAGGCCTCCTACGTCGAAAGCCAGTCGGTGGACGCGATGTTACTGGGGCAAACATTGAACTTTGAGGCAGGAGGCGCTGAAACGACTGTGCGCGGATTTGTCGGTCTTGAAACCCGCTATGTGGCTGAGGCAGGATGGCAAGCAAGCTCGCTGGCTGAATTTGGCTACGACACGAACGGCAGCTTGACCGTCTCCGCCGGCATGGTGCTCGAATTTCCCTTCTGACACATGAAGCCTCTGTCTATCGAAAGGTATAGGCAATTCGCCATAGCCCTAATGGCTGAATTTCCCACTTCCCGCTCACATGCGACAAAGCGGGCGTCGCTTCAATTTGTTCATGCAAAGAGTTTGGCAGCTTCTGGGATTGGCGACACCAGAACACTCAAAGCGGTGAAGATCGTCTTTGCACTGAGGAGGTAGTTCATGAAAAATCTTCTGATTGTGTCAGCCCTGTTGGCAGGCATGGCGGTATCCGCACATGCAACAGTTACCGGCGGCAGCAACAACGGCAACGGCAATGGCAACGGCAATGTCGGCAGCTACAATGGCAACGGCAACGGCAATTACAACGCCGGGTCCTATAACGGCAACGGCAATGGCAACGGCAATGTCGGCAGCTACAATGGCAACGGCAACGGCAATTACAACGCCGGGTCCTATAACGGCAATGCCAATGGCAACGGCAACTATGGCTCTGGCAACGGCAACTACAATGGTAACTACAACATGGGTTCCGGTAATGGCAATGTCAACGGAAATGGCAATTATGGTTCTGGTAACGGCAATTACAACGGTAACTGGAACCATGGCCACGACAATGGCAACTACAACGGCAATGGCAACTATGGCAGTTACAACGGCAACGGCAACGGCAACTGGAATTATGGTAGCTATAACGGCAACGATAACGGCAATTTCAACTCCGGCCATAGCCTTTGCTCAGCCTGCCTGTACTGATTATGAGATAATATCAAGCAACCTGTAAGGCTGCATGAAGCCCGGGCCTGTCACATTGTCGGCCCGGGCACCTCGACTACCGTATCAATCACAGTCGCGCCGGAGAGGCTTCCCGGCAGTTTGGAGTATTAAAATGAAAACCGTTACAACAACCTTGGTCTTGCTTGGTCTTCTTTCCTCAACCAGCTTTGCAGATACGCTTAGCGATGCCATTCGGGCTGAGATATTTGGTGACCAAAGCAACATTGGCTACAAGAACGAAGGCTCCGGAAATATTGGCGCCCTGAACGGCGGCACCGGGAATCTTGGCACGTACAATGGCCGGACAAACAACTGGACATCCAGCGGCAACAATAATGTCGGCGCTTTCAACGGCAACAACAATACCGGCCCCTATAATGGCAACAACAATATCGGCGCTTTCAACGGCAACAACAACGCCGGCGCTTATAACGGCAATGGCAACACCGGATACGGAAACGGGAACAACAATGGCGGTTCCTTCAACGGTAACGGCAATTTTGGAAACCAGAATGGAAATTTCAATGGCAACCCGTAACGCAGCGCCTGGTTGGAGTAAGAAATGCACACGCCCAACAAATCCATAATTCTTGCTACCCTGCTCGGTACCTATCTGGTTGCTCCACCCCCAGCTGTCGAACCGTGCAACGGCAGCGGTGGTGGCAACTTCAATGGCAATGGCAATTCCGGCAGTTTTAATGGTAACGGAAACAGCAACAGCTTCAATGGCAATGGTAACAGCGACAATTTCAATGGCAACGGCTCGGGCTTTATGCAGGATTATCTGCTCCAGCAGTTGTTCCGTGAATCAGGTCGGCAATTGATCCTGTGTCAGTCGCAGCGGAAAGTGCAGGATAACTAACCGATGGCTGGGGCGTGGCAATCAGGCCCTGGTAGGCCAGCACCTGTATGCGATTATGCGCACCCAGCTTCTGCATGATATTATGCAGGTGAATTTTCACGGTGCCGATGGATAGACCAAGCTCGTAGGCGATCTGCTTGTTGGGCTTGCCAGATCGCAGCAATGAAACGACCTGATCTTCCCTGTTTGTCAGTCCGCCATTTCCAGGCATCAGCCGCCGGACACTGTTAGGCGACCCCGCAGGAAAACCTTCAAAGGGGGCGAATGTGCCTCCTGCCAGCACAGTCTGCAGAACTTCAATCACGACCCTCACTGGATACGACGGCGGAATGACGCCCCTTGCGCCGAGCCGCAGGAAGTCAACCAGCAGACCACGGTCTTCCGCGTCGGCGAGCACCACAACCCGCCACGAAGGGTTCCTGTTGAGCAGCCTGGAAATTTCGCTGAGCGTTGCACGGTGGTTCCTGACCCTCGAACAGAACATGACAATGCATGGAGTGGCGGATTTCCCGTGGGCAAAGAATTCGTCTACGGAAGTGTATCCCTCCACCAGGAATCTTCTGCTTGCCGAAACGCAGCTGGCAACGCATTGCCTGAAGCGATCACACGGATCAATGACTGCTACGCTGGCGGCTAGGTTGGAGTGCTGGCGCGAAGGCGTGCTATCGGGAAAGGGTGCGTCATCTTTTTCCAGTGGTTCAGTACGTGGCGACAAGACGACAATATTATCGATATCCATGCCCTACTCCTAAGCTGTGCCACCCTTGCCCAACTCGTCGCCGTCCAATCTCCACAGTGGCTGCGGGGTGCACTTATTAAGTGCACGCAGACAATTTCAGTTTCCATCGTATTTCATGCCTATAGACTAAGTCCTTTGTCAGCGGATGTTGCCTCACGCTGTTGCATGGCATGCGCGATACATGCAAGTGCCCGCGCATTACTTCAATTAAAGGCTGTCCTTAGTCCCGCAGCCTTAGTGCACCAGCCTAAAATTCTAGTCAATGTTTAAGCAGTTATCTCGCTGTGCCAAAACGGTATTTTAAGGTTAATAATACCGGCATGGTTAAAGGCGAGGTAACACGTTTGCAGCCACCCACTCATGCTGTCGGTCATTCCACATCATACCGACAAATCTGCACATGGCCGCAGATGTTCCCGGTCAGGGTACGTCCCGCGTTTCATTTGATTTGGAGTTTCTTGTTTGTGTGTTGCGGATATGCTCACGCCAATGAAGTCAGCAGTCACTTTGCCCGTTGTTGCAACGGATCGTCGTGCTTGCCGACAAAGTAATACTTCCAGAGCGTTTTGTTTTCACCCATAACGCACTCGCAATCACTTGTGCGGTGACTTTTGCATCAGTGTGACGAACGGGCGATGCGTTTGCAAAAAACTTTGAATGGGCAGTCTTACGGTTATGGACGTTCTAATGACTGTCGACGCGACTGATGTGAAATTGAGAAGCTGGAAGCTTGCTAGCCATTTCTAGCCACTCTTCCGCGAGCCGTTTCCAACTCAATTTGGCCTTTGGGTCGAAGGTGCGTTCCGCATTGCCGAGACATTTCTGAGCCTCTGTCCGATATTCTTCTGCCTTATCGAACTTCATGATACACCTCACTCCATACTGACTTCCCGAAACACCCTCCAATTCCCACCTAATTTGATAGCCTTTAATAATGCGCAAGTCTGCGTCACGAAAGTCGTGGACAATTGTACCTTCACGCGTGGGTTGCAGTCGAGATTTCACTCTGATCATGCGAATTGCCTGCCGCGGGGCGCGGGCCTCGCCCTCTGCCCTCTCGGTTACAGTGGAAATGGGCCAGCAATGGACATCTATTGCATTTTGCTGTTGGTTGACAGCCAAGCCAAGCTCGGCCTACCGCTTCAGAAATGTTGATTTCGTCTTCATCGACGTAACTTTCCCCTGATTTTGCTCGAGCGCCCCTGAAAAACTGAATCCGCAAGTCGCCGGTTAACCGAAGTTGCCGAACTCCACCATGAATGAATTAGGTTTTTACGAGACTACTACCACACGCAGATATGGTGTAAGCTCGGATACACTTGAGAATGACAGCATGACGACATTCGCCCAAGCAGAGTTGGAGGGCTGGGATCGCAACGCGGCAGACTATGACGCGTTGGTATTGCCGGCGACCTGTCAGGCGTTTGACGCCATTCTGGAAAGTGTAGACACGATCAAAAACACCAAAGTGCTCGAGATGGCGTCCGGCACTGGGCACCTCGCTCAGCTTCTTACGGACAAAGGTGCTGAAGTAACGGCCATCGACTTTGCGCCCGAAATGATCCATTCGGCACGTCGGCGCTTTCCTGCCGTCAATTTTGTCGAAGCGGATTGTGAGAGGACGAAGTTTGAAAATGAAAGCTTCGACGCCGTCATAAGCTGCTTCGGTGCCCTGCATTTTGAGCGGCCTGACACCGTGTTTGGAGAGGCTTGCCGCGTGCTTAAGCCAGGAGGGCGCTTCCTCTTTACTATCTGGCTCCCTCCAGACGCCGGTGGTGACTTCCTCGGGATGGTACTGGGAGTCTATCAAAGAACTGCCGACATGAACGTCAATATTCCTCCTGGTCCCCCAATGTTCGATTTGGCCGATTTGGCCAAAACCGGTGGGCGGCTTTCTCAGGTAGGATTTGAAAGTTGCAGCGCAGAGGATTTCACAGTGAAATGGTCTGCCGACGGGGTAGAGGGAGTGCAGAGTATCGTAGAACGAGGCCTGGTTCGTACGCGAATGATTCTTGACCTTCAAACGCCGCAACGGCGGAAACTGGTGCTTGAAGAACTCCGGGCCCGTGCCGGCGAACACATTCGTGAGGGCCGGTTCGAAATGAAGAATATGGCACGCCTTTTTGTCGCTCGCAAACCGGGCGCGAACATGGCTGCCTAGTCGCAGCCAACGTTGTTTAACAGCGAGCATAAGGGTTCCAACACTCTGAGAGCCCGAAGCAATTGGTGTCTTCTGCCAAGCCAACTGCTGATGTCCGCTAATGGGATGGACCGGCTGCTCCCCCAAAGCCAGCAGGTTAGTCTGCTAAGACTGTACCTGTTAACAATAGGAGCAGCATCCCATGGCAAATACGACAAGAACTGAACCACAAGCGTTTTCCTCCATTGGCGTTGATATCGGCAAGGATGTGTTTCACCTCATTGGTTTTGATAGCAACGGCAAGGTTGTTCTTCGCCGCAAGATCAAGCGTCTGGCGCTGGTCAGCACTTTTGAGAATCTGCCACCCTTGCATTGTTGGGATGGAGGCGTGTCTGAGTGCCCATTTTGTCAGTCGGACGTTGCGCAAGCTTGGTTTTGAACCACGGATCATCCCGGCGAAGTACACCAAGCCTTTCGTGAAGGGGCAAAAGAACGATTACAATGATGCCGAAGCCATTGCTGAAGCAGCGCTGCGTCCGAACCTGAACCTTGTTGTTGAGAAGACACAGGATCAGCTGGACCTGCAGGCCCTCCACAGGGTGCGGTCCCGCCTGGTATCAAGGCGTACAGCAACGATCAACCAGATCCGGGCCTTTCTGATCGAACAGGGCATCACCGTGCGAAGCGGTGCTCATGCGTTGCGCAACTCGCTGTTTGCCATCCTGAAGAACCGCGAGGACGAGATATCACCGCGCATGGGCGGTATCATAATGGGCCTCTACGAGGACTGGCTCTGGCTGGACGAGCGTATCGAAAGAACCACCAACGACATCGAGATGATCAGCCAGTGCGAAGGTAACTGCCAACGCCTGATGAGCGTTCCCGGCATTGGCCCGGTGATATCTACTGCGGTGGTGGCAGCTATCGGCACAGGCGAAGCTTTCGAACGTGGGCGTGACTTCGGAGCCTGGCTGGGACTGGTGCCTCGCCAGTACAGCACGGGTGGCAAACCGATCCTCGGGCGCATCTCGAAACGCGGTAGCAAATACTTGCGAACATTGTTCGTTCAAGCAGCTCATATCATCCTGATGCGACCCAAAAACTGGGAGAAGTTCAGTTTCGGCCCCTGGTTGAAAGAGGCAGCAAAACGGATGCACAAGAACAAGCTGGCAGCCGCCTTGGCCAACAAACTTGCGCGCATTGCATGGAGTATCCTGAGACATGGAAAGGACTTTGACACACACCGCATTGACGTGACGGCAATCTGACAACCCGTCATTTCGCACCAGTTCGCAACTGAGATGACTGCATGGAACGGACCAAACAACGCACCCAAAGTCTGATGACCCAAATGGTTCCTGTGAACCTGTCCGCTAATGAGACCAATGGCGCGTGCGTATTCCCATCAAGGCCACGGCCCGCGAGCCGATCAAACAGGCCGGATACATATCAGCGACTTCCGATTTCCAGCAAATTCTCTCTTGCAAAACGCAGCCGGTCCATACATTTGGGTCAAAAGCAGTCCAATGGAATAATCGGCCAAATCGTCTGCTCTGGGCCGATAGTGTTGATTTAGTCGTATTTGGACGAAGCTTTTGTGTCTGCTTTTGACAGAAGCAGACGTTACGTTCCGGCTGTTAGGCCGATTTAGGCTGATGTTTTTGATTCATGTCCTGCTTAGTTTCTCCGGTTTTCTTATGCTGGTTGAGGTGGTGATGGCAGTCTTGGTCTGAGCTTGGCAAGCTTTCTGAGGTTCTGGGCCGTTGCTGCAAGGAGGAACTCATCTCGTGCGCCACAGGGCCCGCGCAGTCGAAGTCGTCCCAGTTTGAGGATGCGCTTGAGATGGGCGAACAGCATCTCCACCTTCTTGCGTTCGCGCCGTGATTGCGCGAAGGCAGGTGTTTCATAAAGAGATCGGGCCACATCGCGGGCATCTTCGTTGATGTCTCTGGGTATCTTGCGCTGCGGCGTGTTCGGGCAGCATTGCGGCTTCAGGGGGCATGGGCCGCAATCATATGTGCTCGCGAGATAGCGGTAAGTGTTATCTGACAGGACGCGCCCGCTCGTCTTCAAGGTTTTCCCTTGCGGGCACACATAGACATTACGCTTTTGATCAAAGGTGAAGTTAGCGCGTGAGAAGGTACCATCGTCTCGCGTTGATTTGTCAAAGACCGGGATATGTGGTGCGATGCCTTTTTCCTTCACCAGCCAGGCCAGCATGGGTGCCGCACCATAGGCCGTATCGCCTGCCAGTCGCTTCGGCTTAAGAGCAAAACGTTCTTCTGTCCGCTCAATCATGGTGCGGGCAGCACCCACTTCTGCCTGCCGGATTGCACGTGACGCTTCAACGTCGACGATGATGGCATTCGCGGTATCGATCAGATAATTGGTGGCATAGGCAAAGAAAGCTGGTCCCCTCAACGCCCCTGTCCACTGGGCTGCCGGATCAGATGGCGAGATGAACTTCGGCGTTACCTCACTGGCGGCTCCAAAGGCTGCATCATCCAGTGTCGCCAGATACTCTTTGACCGACTTCGCGGCATGACCTCGAATGTAATCCACACGCCACTCATCACCCGGCACCGAACGTCGTTTGTTGGCATCGGCTTGAATGAGGCTGGCATCAACTGCGAAGCCATCGCCACCGACCAAGCCTTCCGCCAAACAGCGTTGCACGACAGTCTCGAAGAGATGACGCAGAATGTTGCTCTGGCGGAAGCGGCCATTGCGGTTCAGCGAGAAGGTTGAATGATCCGGCACTTTGCCATCGAGCCCCAACCGGCAGAACCAGCGATAAGCCAGATTGAGATGAACTTCCTCACACAGCCGACGCTCGGAACGAATGCCGGAGCAATAGCCGATCACAAGCATTCTGATCATCAAGGCAGGATCAACCGAAGGACGGCCTATCGTGCAGTAAAACGGCTTTAGCTCCCGCCGAATATCATCCAGATCAAGAAAGTCATCTATCCGCCGCAACATATGATCGCCGGGCACATGATCCTCAAGGCAAAAATCGTAGAAAAGTTGCTCCGGCGCTGCCTGCATCCCCATCATCGGTTCATCCTCCTCTCAAATCACAAGAGAAACGGAATCACTCCATCGAGGCATCTTCATGGCTGACTAAATCAACACTATCGGCCA
>CAWELV010000019.1:0-82500 GCA_963810045.1 uncultured Alphaproteobacteria bacterium
TTCATTACTCGAAGCGGCTCCTTTTTTGTTGTGGGTAATACGACATTCCGATTGTAGACTAGTTGAACAACAAGATTCTTTTAACCGCGCAATTGTGCTTTGAATCTGCGCGAATAGCATTCTAGGTATAATTCATTCGCGTCGATTCGCGTGATTCGCGGTTAGATCCTTTTACGTTCCAATCGTCACGGCGACCCAGATCGAGTAATTGCGGCAGAATCGTCCGCAGGCGCACGCCGATGGCTAATCGCGGCCTTCACGCGCCGCCGAGCTCGCCAAAGTCTTGTGGTACTCGACCACTTCAAACAGCGGGTCGTAACCAAACCCATTCGAGCCGACAGGTTCAAACACGATCCGCCCGCGGCAAATGCCTGAACCTCAGCCCTCACCTCGCCCCGCGGATCGGCGACCGCCACGTGGCAATAGTAGCGAGCGGTGCGCCCCGCAATCGGCAAGTCGCCCAGCTCTTCAAGCAGCCGAGCGTTGTTGTCGACGGTCGCCGACTCGCCGGCGTATCGAGCGGAGAAAATGCCGGGCCGGCCGCCGAGGGCGTCGACCTCCAACCCGCTGTCATCGGCCAGCACCCACGCCCCCAGATGCCGGGCCTGCTCAATCGCCTTCTTCCGAGCATTAGCGGCAAACGTGTCGCCGTCTTCAACGACGTCCAGCGGCTCGCCAATGTCTTTTAGCGTCTGCACGTGGAAGTTGTACGGTCGCGAGCAGTTCGCGCAGCTCGCGGCCCTTGGTGACGTTCTAGTATCGATGATGAGGCGGCGATTGGGCATGGCGGCGTTCACGTAGAATGCGTGGAACGGGCCATTTTAAACTGGTTGCCCCGCAAGGATTAGCCCCCTGCCCTTGATGCCTAGGCGGGCTGGCGCGCCTCGACGGATTGGCGTCGGCGACTAATGGTTGGCACTTCGCGAGGTCGCTTCCGCGCTGGCGATATCATCTATTGCGCGGTAATCAGTCTTATTTTCTTCAACCGCCGAAACGCCAGTGACGCCTGACCGCGGGGACGGCCGTAGCCGGGGCGCTCCCGGTCAGCACGCCGATCGCTTCGAGCGTTTCGTTGAGCACGAACCCCTTACCTTTCAGAAGGCGAGCAACTTTCGCGACATTGTCCTTGTGGTCGACGGCGACCTTAGCTTGTCCAGGGAATACCTGCGGCATTGTTCGCCTCGGTTATCTTCGACGGCCGCTTCGCTGTACTCTGCTGAGTTGCATACATCGGATAAACCAGTGGCGTCCTTGATTGCCGCGAGCCCCTCTTGCGCCGTTGTCGCGGAGGAGGACGATGTATTTGCCGGTGAATTCGCCGCTGACGTCGGCGTCAATCGGCGACGGGGGGATGACAGGGATGGACGGAGTACGAGGGCGCGAGCGCGCGCTTGGGACGAGCGGCGGCGGGTGGTGCGAGCGCGTGAACGTGCCAAGATCAATCTCCCCAGGGCGAATGGTGATGGATGCCGATCCCAATGCTTCGCAGGGAAGCGTCATCTGCTATCGAACGAATCGCTTCAATCGACCGTCCTCAAGTGAACGGAGCAGCGACAACAGAGGGAGGGTCGACTAGGACCGGCGCATCCTAACATCTATCAAAATGGAAGCAATTAGGGTAAACACCCCAAATTCAACGTCAGGGCAAGATCCTAGCTGGCCGCGCCAGACATCGTCACAGTGCTGATACGACCGATCAAAGCAGAAGGTCGGTAGGCTTGCGGCGACTATCCGCGACTAGAACTCGTACTCGCGATCACGTTCATTGAAGTACCGGACTTCAACGGTGCGGGCGGTCAGGTCCATGATCGAGGTGCACAGCATAACGCCCGGGGCCAGCGGAGATGCGCATCGCGTTTATGACGTCAAGCATGACGGTCGGGTTGGGACGCCCTTTTGAGCTGGGCCATATAAATCCCGCAAAGATTCGACGACAAGCGCCTACTTCCGCACATACGCCGAGCTAATCGACTGCTTCGGCGCCTCGATGGCCACCGGCTGAATGTCGAAGGGAATCCCGACGAACCGCTTGGGATGAAAACCCTCAGCGACGTCGCCGACTTTCGCGAAGCGTTGGTCGAACTGCTGCTTGATGAGCTGCTCTTTCATCTCGACCTTCGTGATGTTCTCGGCCTTCACGCCCATTTCCTGGTACGCGGGCCGTTCGAAGCCGACCGCAGGCGTCGAGGCGCCGAAGGTGTCGATGATGATCTGCGCGTCGCGCGTCGCCGGGGCGAGGCCGCCGGCGGGCGTGCGGTGCATTTCGTTGAACGAGCCGACGCAGACGTAGCTCTCGTCGCGATCGTGGAATTCGTAGGCCTCCCAACCCTTGCTGCGAAGGGCGACCGTGAGGTTGTGGGCGTTCTCGACCGCCTCACCAGCGGGTCGGTTTCCTTGGCGCGACGCGTGTCGTGGTCGTCCGCCACGTCGTCGTTGGCGGCCTTCAGCAGCGTGCGGCCGCGGAAGGTGGCGACCTTGATCGTGTATTTGCCGGGGCAGTCTAGCAGCGAGTTCTCGATGCCCTTGTTCCACTTGGCGACGTCGTTGTCGACGCCGACCGGGGCGAAGTACTCCTTCGGCAACAGCGGATTGCGCGTGAGAAACGCGTGACCCATGGGGCCGTCGTTCACCGGCATGCCGAGCCGCTGGTTCAGCGAGCGGTGGAACTGGCGGACAGGCGATCAGGCTTTGCGAGGTGGCTTCGCCGTCGGCGACCTTGAGCGTGTCGGGCTCGACCGTCTTGACGCGCTCGAGCAGATGTCTGAGCTTCGGGGTCGTCGATGTGGGGAAACTCGCCGACCAGCACGGCATGCTCCAGCACCTGGCTGCCGCGCTGGTAGCGGCGGCGGATGGGGGCGCCGTAGTTGTCGAGGCCGCGGCCCGGGCGCTGGTCTTCGAGCTGGAACGTCATCGCGTAATAGAACGCCGGGAGGTTAAATTTCTGGCGAAGCTCGGCCACGAGCTCGCGGGCTTCCGTCTCACCCTGCTCGCCGCTGAACGACGCGGCCATGATGAGCCAGGGGCCGTTGTTTTCGGCGAGCGTGTAGTCGGCGTTGGGGTCGGCCGCGACGCTGCTTGCGGGGCATGACCTGGCGCCAGAAGGGCTCGGCGCCGCGGGCGCGCTCGCTTAACGGTCCCGCCGCGGCCACGATAAGGCTGAGTGTAAGCAGGGCGCCTTGGCGGAGGGCGTTCAGGAGCGAGCGCGACGGAGCACGGTTCATAGCGAATCCCGCGAGCGTGAGTGATCGGAAATGCGGCGGAACGTTAGCAAAGAGGGGCCGGGTGCGCCCAGGGCGGATTGTGTTTGGGGCGGCGACGCGGCGAGCCCGTAGCGGCTAGCAAGGGCGTCCAGGGCACGCACAACCTGGAAAACCCTCCCTTCCTCGTCACGCGCTTCGGGCTTTGGCGGCCTCGGGGCAGGGCATTTTTCAGCAAGACCGGGCCGTTCCGGGCGAATGACCTCCGACGACCCGCTATATTGGTACAGATGGCGCCGGCATGCATCGCAGGGCGCGCACACCTTTTTTGACTTTTTGCGTTCCAAGACGGGGGACTTCCAATGCGTGAATTTTTTATCGGGATGTGGCTGGCGATCGCCCTGGTGGCCTGCGGGCCGGCCGTTCGGCTGATGGCCGACGACGAGGCACCCAAGGACGCCAACGTCGAAAAGGTTGAAAAGGCGGACAAGGACGCGAAGGACAGAGATTCCGATGCCAAAGAGGAAGAGGAAGAGAAGGCGGTCGAGGACGCCAAAGCCAAAGTGAAGGAGCAGGCTGAAAAGGCAAAGGCCGAAGCCAAAGCCAAGGCCGACGAAGCCAAGGAGAAGGTAATGGGGTGCATTGCGCAGGAGCGCGTCGCGCTCGAAGAGCGATTCCCGTACGAGATCGAACTCTCCGTTTTCCAGGTACCGCAATCCGCCGTGGATCATGCGGGAAAGCGCCGAAGAACAACCCGAACAGAAATCGTCTCTCTCCACGAGCAACACGCGCAAGCCTTGCAGAGCAAGCTCGCGGAAGGCACCGATGCCGTTGATGCCGCCACCGATGACCACGACGTCGAAGTTGGCGTTTTCGCTCACCGCAGAGAATTGTCGCTGGCGTGGATCTGTCATGGCATGTTCACGAGTGGGATTGCTGAAACTGGCTGCTGATCAAGTCAGGAATCCAGCGCAACAAGATGTTTTGATGCCGCGGCCGACATCAACTCAACCTCGGAGGACGAGAGATTGAGCCTGCCAGCCGCGGCGTTCTCGATAGCCTGGCCCGGGTTCCGGGCTCCGCACAGTGCGAATGTGATGCCAGGCTGCTGCAAGGTCCATGCGATCACGATCTGACCCTCCGTTGCCTTGTGGGCGGCGGCGATAGGCCTGATCTCCTCCATGAAGGCGCTCACTTTCTGCCGGTTTGACACGGAGAAGCGTGGGTTGCCTATTCGTAGATCATCGCCCGAAAACTTACGCTCCGGACCTATCTTTCCCGAAAGCAGTCCAAGGGCGAGCGAAGAGTAAGACAGGACCGAAATCCCCTTTGAACGGCACAGGGGCAGCAAGGTGTCCTCCAGGCCGCGCTTGACCATGGAGTATTCTTCCTGGATGGCATCGAGTTGACTGACGGCAATATATGCTTTCAAGTCGTCGACCGAACAATTTGAAGCCCCTATGGATCTGATCTTCCCTTCCGACTTCAAGTCCTGAAGGAGACCCATTGTTTCGGCAACAGGCGTTGTCGGATCCTGCCAGTGTGTAACGTAGTGATCGACGTAGTCGATGCCGAGGCGCTTCAAGCTCTGATCCAACTCATGTCTTATGGAATTGGCGCCAAGGTAGCGATGCACGGGCAGATCTTGCTGCGAAAAAAAGTAGTTTCCTTTCTGCAGGTGCCACACCAGCCCGCATTTGGTGGCGATCACCACTTTTTCCCGTCGGCCCCGGATGGCGCGGCCTACGATCTCTCTCCGCCCGCCCCATTCCATAGGCAGGCGCCGTGTCAACAAGGCTGACGCCTTCGTCCAGAGATGCATGAATAGCCCTGATGGCCTCGGCCTCGTCCGTGCCTCCCCACATCCAGCCGCCGATTGCCCATGTGCCGAGGCCAATAGCCGATGCGTGAACTCCCGAACTGCCGATCTCTCGCGTCAACATTTCACTCACGTGACGATTTCCTTCCTCAAATGCAGAACTGCTTTCGTCGTTTCCTCATCCGTCACCAGCGCCGTGACGTAGTGGCCGCTCATCACTGCATGAATGGGGCAAACCTTGAATTCGCCCGCCGCAACGCCGATGATGCGTTTGCAGTGAGCTATCTCATGAGGTTCCACCGCGACAATGCGGTCGTTAAGGGCATAGTCCGCCCGCGTGCCGTCCTGGTGTATGAGCTGGGCCATAAACTCACCGACCACTCCTTTTTTCACCAGATTTTCGCGATCTTTCGACGCCAACGGATGAAGGTCGTAGTAGGACGAGCCGGGCGAGAGGATTGAGCCGATACCGACCAGGGCAACGGTCGCGCGGCGAGAGACATCGAAAACATCGCGGATGGGCCCCATTTGCATCAACATGTCCCGCTGTTCCCGGCTTTCCGCAAAGAGTGGCGCATGGGCAACCATGGCGTGGCCACCCAGTGTGTCGGCAAGTCTGGTGGCGAGGCTGTTCACGTCGGTAAAGAACTTCCCCTGAACGCCACCGGTAAGCGGCACAACTGTGACATTGATTTTGCGTTCAGGTTTGATGTTGTCGACGACCGCAGAAACGGCCCTGCCGCCGGTAATGGCAATGATGTCCCCGTCTCTCAGGCCTTCGAGGAGGTGGATGCCGGCGACAATCCCGACCTGCTTGAGTGTTGTATCGGGATTGCCGGGGTAGGTCGGCGTGACAATCGAAGTCTTGAGCGCTCCGCTCTTCGTCAATTCTTCCTCTAGGCTCATGAGACGCTGGAATGGCGACTCGACAGAAATCTTGACCATTCCCAATTTGCGCCCCTGGGTGATCAGTCTACTGACCTTTGATGTCGACAGATTTAGCCTTTCGGCAATTTCAGCCTGCTTTTGTCCCTCCACAAAGTGCAACACCATTACCGTGTGCACGAGGCGCAGCATTTCAAAATCGTTGAATTCATTCATCGCGGCCTCATCCCCTCTGCCTGACAAGATAATGGTCAAAGATCACGGCTGTGAGCAAAATAGAGCCGCGGATGATATCCTGCCAGTAAACCGAAACATCGAGCAGGGTCAGGGAAGACGAAACGACCGCCAGAAGAACCGTACCTAGAATAGCACCCAGGATCGAGCCCGACCCGCCTGATAAGCTGGCCCCGCCAATCACGGCAGCCGCGATGACGTTCAGTTCCATCCCGATGCCAAAGGTAGGTTGGGCGGATCCAAACCTGGCCATGTAGATCACTCCGGCAACACCGCATAACGTCGACGTCAGCATGGTCGTGAAGAAGATCACCTTTTGGGTCGGCACACCGGAATAGGCCGCAGCTTTGGCATTCGAACCTGTATAGAAGACCTTCCGGAATGCGGTGGTTCTGCGCATGAGGAAATCAAACACCAGCATGAAAGCAAGAAATATCACGATTACGACGGGGACTGGCCCTATTGTTCCTGTGCCAATCCACTTGAACTCAGGGGGAAGTGTGTAGAGGCCAAGCGGCCTGCCCCCTGTCCCGAGCATGCATAGTCCACGCGCGATCACCATCACAGCCAAAGACACGATGAAATGGTGCAGGCCGATCTTTGTGACGAGCAGTCCCATGAACGCCCCAATGCCGGCGCACACGATGATTGCCATCAGGGCGGAAAGCCATGGGTCCACGCCAGCGAGGAAAAGCGTGCCCGCGATAACCATGGCCAAAGCCGTTACTGAGCCCACCGAAAGATCAATGCCGCCGGAAATGAGCAGTATCGTCATGCCGATCACGACGATCGCTTCAACCGAGAAGGATTTGACCATGGAAAAAATATTCTCAGGGGTCAGAAAGTGTTCCGACACGAAGGACATGACTATGAAGATCATCAGAATGATCAGGATAAGCCCTGTCTCTCGTGCCTTCAGGAAATCTCGCATACGGACTGGTGGTGGCTGCGTGCATTATGAGTAGAGACCCTGTTGGTAACGGTCGACGTTGGATGCCAGGCGCATGATCGCCGCTTCTGTCATGTCTGCAGCCAATATCACCCCCGAAAGGCGTCCTTCGGCCAGAACAAGGACTCGATCACACATGCCAATGATCTCCGGCAATTCCGATGAAATGACCAGGACGCCCACGCCCTGGTTCGCCAGATCCCTCAATATCCCGTGGATCTCTGACTTGGCGCCGACATCCACACCCCTGGTGGGTTCGTCCAGGAAGATGACTTTCGGCTTGACGGCGAGGAGCTTGGCCAAGGCCACCTTCTGCTGATTGCCGCCCGAAAGCGTCGACACCTTGTGGCCGACTGAGGCGGCCTTGAGGTTAAGCTGTTTTCCAAAGGCCTTGGCTTGGTCGTGTTCTGCCCGCCCATCGATGAGGCCAAAACGGGAAGCGACGTTTCCAAGATTTAAGGCCGACACGTTATGCGCAATTGCCAAATCGAGGAAAACGCCGTCCCCTTTGCGATCCTCGGACAGATAGACAATTCCCTCAGCAATGGCGTCTGAGTAGGACTTCAATGACAGTTCGCGTCCATTCAGGAAGACCCTGCCCTTTGGTCTTCCCTCCAGGCAGCAGATACCTCTCACGACTTCGGATCGGCCCGCCCCTATCAATCCAGCAATGCCAAGCACTTCGCCCTGGCGAATCTCGAAGTTGATATCCTGATAGCGCGCATCTGTCAGGCCCTCGACACGCAAGACGGCAGCGCCGGCTTCTGTCTGGAGTTTGGGCGGATAGAGACTTTCGATTTGGCGGCCAACCATGGCGTGCACAATATCTTCCCGCGTGACGTCTTCGATGCGATCAGTGCGGATGTGCAGCCCGTCCCGGAAAACAGAAACCCTGTGGCAGTTTTCGAAGATCTCCGCCATGCGGTGCGAAATGTAGATGATGGCAATGCCCCGGTCCGATAACTGGCGCATGATGCCAAACAGCACCTGCGCCTCCCTTTCAGTCAATGCAGATGTGGGCTCGTCAAGAATCATGATGCGGCAGTCGAGCGTGAGGGCCTTTGCGATCTCAACTAACTGCTGATGAGAAATTGAAAGTTCGCGCACAAGGGTTTTAGGGCTGATGTCCGTCAGCTGCGACAATACCATGCGTGCCCTGATCATTCAGCAGGCCATAATTCATCGTAAAACTGCGGCTTACGTTGGTTTGCGCCATGAAGATGTTCTCGGCGACGGACACATCCGGACACAGAGCGATTTCCTGATGTACGAAGCCGATGCCGAGGCGCTGAGCGTGAGCGGGCGAGGAGATATGCACGGGCGTTCCGTCTATGCGTATTTCACCGCTGTCAGGCTGCAGGATGCCATCGATAATGTTCATCAAAGTGGACTTGCCGGCGCCATTCTCGCCGACGACGGCATGAATTTCGCCGCGCTTAAGGTCGAAGCTGGCCCCGCGCAGTGCCTGCACCGCGCCGAACGTCTTTCTGACATTGTGAATAGACAAGACAGTTTCTGGCATGATGCGCACTCAAACGACACCGCCCCAGCGGCCACCGGGGCGGTGCAGGATGGCAATTACTTCCGGCCTTCCATGTACTTGTTCAGGTCAAAGCTGTCAGCATTGGCCTGCGTTATGACGGCAAAGCCGTTATCCGTGTAGGGGAACTGCATGGGATTGAAGCCGGAGACCTTGTAGTCATTGAACGGATCAATCAGGTCCGGGTGTGCGCCGAGAAAAGTATTTAGGAAGCCGAGATAGCCCTGGACGCCCTGATTTGGATTGAGGGCCATGTGGATCTTGCCGGCCTTGATGTGCTCAAGCGTCGTTGGCGTTACGTCAGCATGCATGATCAAAACCTTCTTGCCGGACTTCGATGACTGCAGCTGCTGCGCCTTCTGCTGATCCAGCTTCCGGAATCCAGAGGGCCGCCAGATTGGGGTTGCCCTGAAGCATGGTGGTCACGGCCTGGTAGGCTGCGTTCGAGTCCTGGTTCGTAGCCTGCCGGCCCACAAGCTTCATCTTGGGATAATTCTTCTCCATGTAGGCAATGAGCGCCGTTACACGAAGGTCATGATTTGACTGGCCGGGATTTTCAAGAACAGCATACTCGGCACTGTCGCCAACCTGCTTCACGATTTCCTCGGCGGCAAACTTTGCCTCGGCGAGGTTGTCAGAAGTCACATAGGCAGTCCGTTTCGATCTTGGGCTGTCCGCCGCGAAGGTGGTTACAGCTATGCCCGAAGTGATCGCAGCATTAATCGGTTCGATGAAGGGGTCGGCCTGCATGGGATGAAGCAGAACGCCCGCAGGTTTCTTGATCAAGTCCTGCTCAAATGAGGCAATCTGCTTACTGATGTCATAGTCCGGAGTTCCAGAAAACACGGCCTCACAGCCCATGGCGTTGGCAGCCTGCTTGAAACCTTCGAATACCGGCACCCAATAGGGATGAGCAGAAACCATCACATTCATGACGTAGGTCTCTCCTGGCTTGCAGGCAAATTTGCTTTCAGCAGAGGCAGTGCCGGTGCCAAAACCTGCAAGTGGCGGACATGGCAACTGCTGACAGTAGAACTCGAAATTTAGTCATTTTTGATTCCCTCCCTCGTAAGCAGATCAGCCGATATGCGAACTGGTCTGCAATTTATTTCACAACATGAAATTTGTTGCCAAATAGCTTTAGTTGCCGCTTCAGAGACCTGTCAAGCAAATTTTGCACGAAATTTCATTTCATGAAATTTCTTGCAAGTCTTCAGGTGCGTAGGGCAAGTGGCGAGGGAACCGCGCTTCGAACACCACTATCAAAATGAGAGGCCCCGAACAAATGCTCGAAGGCGGATATTTGTCGGCGTTTGAATTGGTAAAAAATCCATTAACCACAATGGTAAATCTATATTTAAAATCATCTCTATTTTGTCCATGATGCGCCTGAATTCCTGTCGAATGATTGACAGTCCAGGAATGTCTGCTTGTTTCGAGGCCCTCTCAGCCACTGCGCTGCGTGGAAACAAGGTAGAACGAAGCGGATCGCGCGTAGCGCGATCTGGCTTTGATCCAGACAGCCTCGATACTCTTTCATTGACATATTTGGCGGGAACCAATGGACCAACGAAAGGTAAAGTTATGTCAAACAACTCTCACTTCCAGAAATATCTCGGCAAGCATCCGCTGAACGCCAACAGCAAGAAAGAACCTGATAATCGGAAGTCTCAGTTCTGGAGCAGAATTGTCCTAGCTTCTACCCTCATTGCGGCAAATCCGCTGCACATCAATACTGTCTATAGCTCCACCGGTTCTGCCCGCTCGCAATTGAAGCTTGATACGTCGAGCGTTGCACTGAGCAGCTTCACTGAAAAGGCGGATGGCCAGGGAAAAGAAAAATTCGTCCAGGTGGCTGACAGGGACGGCAAGATCGGTGGCCGCTCAGACAAATCCAAATCAAACAAATCCAAAAATGAATCCAAAAAATCGGATGACACCAACACACCTGGAGGAGCCGATCAGGATAGCGATGGCGATAGCAAGAACGGCAAATCAGGCAACGGCGATCACAAGAAAGGTGAGGGCAAGGCCAAGAACAGCACTAATCGCTCCGCACAGAGTGCGGTATCCGCCAAGGAAAAAAGTGGTGACGGCGATGGTGACGGAGATGGCGACGGAGACGGTGACGGAGATGGCGACGGCGACGGCGACGGCGACGGAGATGGCGACGGCGACGGCGATGGAGATGGCGACGGAGACGGCGATGGCGACGGAGACGGCGATGGCGACGGTGACGGAGATGGCGACGGCGACGGAGACGGCGAGACGGCGACGGCGACGGCGACGGCGACGGCGATGGTGACGGAGATGGCGACGGCGACGGCGATGGCGACGGCGACGGCGATGGCGACGGTGACGGCGATGGCGACGGCGACGGTGACGGCGATGGTGACGGCGACGGCGACGGCGACGGCGACGGCGATGGCGACGGCGACGGCGACGGCGATGGCGACGGCGATGGCGACGGCGACGGCGACGGCGACGGCGACGGCGACGGCGACGGCGATGGTGACGGCGATGGCGACGGCGATGGTGACGGCGACGGCGACGGCGACGGCGATGGTGACGGCGACGGCGACGGCGACGGCGATGGTGACGGCGACGGAGATGGCGACGGCGATGGTGACGGCGACGGGTGACGGCGACGGCGACGGCGACTGGCGACGGCGACGGAGATGGTGACGGCGACGGAGATGGTGACGGCGACGGAGATGGTGACGGCGACGGTGACAACATCCCCGGTGACGGAGACGGTGATGGAGACGGCGACGATGAAGATGGCGGCGTAGTCTCAGTCCACGGCTAAAACCGGGTTATTTTGACCAAAAATCAGACGCCGCGTGGCATTCCACGCGGCGTCTTAACTATTCGGCGTTGGTACTTTCAAGTGCCGCCGATTGGAACGGTGTTTGCGAATCCTAGCTGGAACACAAGGAATCTGTGCCATGTTGGGACTAAAGCACGTCCGCGCGCCTGCAAGCTCCGGCCTGGGAAGCCGCAAAACTACTTCCCTTTCCGTTCTGAACCAAAGCCCCTTGGAACTGTCCGAGAAGAGCCTGACGGAGTTTTTGGCCCAACCCCGGAAAACACGGTTAACAGAGCAGCAGGACCTTGCTTTCCTGGCACCATTTGAACTCGTCGCCCGCTCGAAGGGCAAACTGATTGTCAATGAATGGCTGGAGGACATTTCACCTTTCCGCGCCATCTACGAATTGCGCGACGAAGCGCCGGCCATTGATGCTTTTCAACTTACCGTTGTCACAGGCCGTGTGCCTGTGGCGGCCGACCTCTGGCAGCAAACCCTTACGGTCAGGAAAACGGGACGGTTCGGTCTTGAGGTCGCCCATGGCGGCAGCAAGCACCGCGTGTCGCCCCTCCAATCAATCGCAACGAACCGGGCGCTTGCCAAGTATTTTACGGCACTGCTGGAAGAAAAACATCTCACGCCAGAGAAATTTTTTGAGAGTGGCGGGCAAATCCATCTGCTCGAATGCCGACAGTTCATTCTTCAGTGCGGAAAATCTGCCAACGCAATTGAGACCTATCGTGGCAATCGCCTCATTGCTGCAGACGATTCCCCGCAGGAGCTCACTGAGAGGCTTATCTCCGGCATTGCCCGCTGGTTCATGTCCAATCAGGACGCTGAAGGCGGACTGCCATATAAGTATTGGCCCAGTTCCGGCATCTATTCCGATGCCGACAATCCAATTCGCCGGCTCATGGCAAGCGTTGCCTTCAACCGCATGGCTCACGCCCTTGACCGGCGGGACATGAAAGTGGCGGCACGCAAGAATCTCAATTTCAATATACGCCGGTTCTACCGCGTTGAAAGCGGCTTGGGCGTAATCGCCTGGGACGGCAGTGCCAAGTTGGGATCTCTGGCGCTGGCGGCGCTGGCCATACTCGAAAGCCCGTTCGCTGAAACTTGGAAAGTGGAACTGACCGAGCTGCGCCGCACCATCAACGCGCTTTGGCAGCCCACCGGCGAGTTCCGGACTTTTGTCTACCCCGCGGACCGAAACGACAACCAGAATTTTTACCCCGGTGAAGCGCTCTTGTTCTGGGCCATCAGCCTGCAGAAAAACCGCGACGAGGCCCTGCTTTCCCAGGCGATGAGGAGTCTCTACTTCTATCGCAGCCATTTCCGGAAGAATTCAAATCCGGCATTCGTGCCATGGCACAGCCAGGCCGCGCTGATACTTTACAGGCTTACGGGTGACGAAGGAATTCGGGACTACATCTTTGAAATGAACGATTGGCTCTTGCCCCACCAACAATGGGGCGGCTCGGCTGATCTTGACCACTGGGGTCGTTTTTACTCGCCGAACAAGCCTAAATATGGCCCGCCCCACGCCTCCTCCACGGGCGTCTACCTGGAGGGATTGGTCGATGCGCTGGTCCTTGCACGCGATGTGGGCGATACGGTGCGCGCCGCTGCCTATCAACAGGCAATTCACCGCGGCATCCGCTCCCTCGCGCAGCTTCAATTCCGTGATGATCTCGATGCCTACTACGTCTCCCACAAGGAGCGGGTCATCGGCGCCATCCGCACTGAATCATACAACAACGAAATCCGTATCGACAATCTCCAGCATGGCCTCATGGCTTTGCTCAAGTACCGGGAGTTTGAGCGAAGCAGGCGCCAAGACACGCAAACCTCCCGCAAGGCGCAATCCATACAGCCGGCAGCGGCTCATTAGGTAACATCACCATGGCCAAATGGATCGCAACAAGATTTTTCGTTTTATGTTTCCTGCTGGGAATATCTGTTTTTCCCGCCTCAGCAATGCCGCCGCCACTCTTCGAATCCAGCGGCTATGTTATCGGCAGTATTGTCATTAAAACAAAGGAACGGAAACTGCTCTATGTGGCGGGCAGGAACCACGTCGTCACCTATTCCATTGCCGTTGGCAAGGCCGGGCGAAAATGGTCAGGCACAACGAAAATCTCGCGGAAAGTTCTCAACCCGGCATGGGCGCCTCCGCCTCTTATCCGCAAAAGCAATCCAAAGCTTCCTGCTCTCATCAAGCCTGGCCCCAACAATCCGCTGGGCGTAGCTGTGCTTGTTCTGGGCGATGGGACCTATGGCATTCACGGAACGAACCGGGATGAAACGATCGGCACTGATGCGTCTTTCGGCTGTTTTCGAATGCACAATGCCGACATTCTCGCACTATTTAAAAAGGTCAAAATCGGAACTTTTGTTTACGTCCAGTAATAATCGTGACGAAATCGTCAATGAGGTATGAGCCATGACAATTGCCGCAGTTTTGGACCGCTTGGCTGACGCGCCAGCCGCGTGTTGGGCGCCCGGCTCGGCGATCCAAAAGAGATTGCCGACATTATGGGCGGGATTTGGAGCGGTTTTCCTGTAGCACCGGTTGAGGCAATTCGGCATCGCTTGGATACCATCGGAGATGATCTAAATAACTTTCTCTTCGTTCCTGAACTCTTTTCCAGGCCCAACGGAACTTCCGCACGCGCCGCCTTGCTTGCCTGCTCCGATGCCGTGGCAAATGGTGCATCCGGCATTATCGCGTCCGTCCGTCCGCGAAACCTCGCTTCGGACGTTCCAGTCCTGATTGTAGGCAACGTTTCCCGGGCAATTGGCCGCCTGGCGGAATTCAGGCGGCGGCAGTCCTTTGCCAAGTTCATTGCGGTAACGGGCAGCGTCGGTAAGACGACCACCAAGAACATGATCCATTTGCTGGCTGCAAGCATTGCCCCAACGCTGCGTTCCATCGCCAATTACAATGCGGGCATGGAAAGCATTAATTTTACGCTTTCAAATCTTTCTCCTGGCCATATGTATTGTGTTGCCGAATTTTCAGAAGTTGGAAATCTTGAATCGCAGGTGAGCCTGTACCGCCCGGATATCGCGCTCATAACGAATGTTGTGTGGGAACACATTAACCGCATGGAGCGCCAGGGATACAAAGGCGATCAAGCCATCCGCCGGTTGGCTCATCTATCTGCAGGTGTGGCGCGAAAGCTGGTGCCGGGCGGAATTTGCATTCTCAATGCCGATGAAAGATATTTCAATGTGGTGGCGGACGAGGTGAGAAAGGCAGCTGACGTGCGCATTGTGACATTTGGCCGTGGCGCGGAATGCGACGTCAGAATCCTGTCCTTGGAAACCGGCGCTGAAGCAAGCCGTATCTCGATGGCGGTGGACGGCCAGGAGTACAGGTACACGCTTGGCCTTCCCGGCGAGCATATGGCAATCAACAGCGTTGCTGCGGCAACAGCTGCGCACTACGTGGGAATTCCGCTCGCACCGGCGCTTGAGCTATTTGCAAAATTCGAACCGGATTCACACCGCGGCATTCGTTTGCAAGTTCCCTGGCAAGGTGGCCACATATCTCTCCGCGACGAGACGGTAAGCGCAAGTGTCCCCACGCTTCGCTCCTCGCTTGCCCAGCTTGAGCATGAAAAACCCACCAAAGACGGCAGGCGCATTGCGGTCCTCGGTCAGATCAACGGCTTGGGACATACCATGCCCGATGCCCTGGCGGATCTCGCCCGGGAAGCCGATTTATCTTCGATTGATCGATTCTATACAATCGGCAGTGATATTCGGATTTTCAATGAACGAATATCCGACCGCAGCCGGGTTGCGCCGCATTTTCAAACTCTGGAACAACTTGAACGAGTCCTCCGAAGTGAATTGCGCTCTGGCGATGTTGTGGTTTTGAAAGGAACACGCACCCCTCCCAATATTTCACTTCGGCGATTGGTTGACCGTCTTTCCCGGCCAACAACCAGTCTTGAAGTTTCCAACAACGGCGAAACCAAAACGCCTGCCAGGCGCATTGTTATCGGCGGCGATACCTATTTTGGCGAAGCATATCAAGAAAAACGCGCCAAGAATGCTGACATCAACTATCTGGAGGTCTTTGGCTACGGCTATTCGGGGAAAAATGTGGCCCCTTTGCTGCAGCGCGCCGACTTTACCATTGTTAATCTCGAATGCGCCTTGACCGGGCTTAAGTCTTCAAAGCTTGAGGGTCGGAAAGACTTCATTTTGCGCGGCCGGCCGCAGGAAACAATCGATGCCCTGAAGAATCTCAATGTCGGCGGTGTTTTCCTTGGCAACAACCATAGCATGGATTACCTCGCCGATGGCCTTCAGGAAACTTTGGGCCACGTCAAATCCGCGGAAATTTCCATCTCAGGCGCAGGTAAAAACCGCGAGGAGGCGCAACAGCCCATCCTGAAACAGCTTGATGTCGACGGCATCCCCTTCAAACTCGCAGTGCTCTCCGGCTACGAATACAATACGTCTCATGAAGAACTTGGGTTCTTCGCTGGAGCCGCAAAAACCGGCGTCAACAACATCAACATCGACAGGCTTCGCCAGCAAATCTCTAGCCTCAAGGCTGAAGGCTACTTTGTTGTGGTATCGCCTCACTGGGGGCTGAACTATTGTTTCCGGACGCACGCCCAGTCCCGCTTGGCCCAGCGCTTTGTCGACATCGGCGCCGACATGATACTTGGGCACGGCCCGCACATGATGAATGAACTCGCCCGGGTCGACGGCGTGTGGGTGATTTACAGCCTTGGTAATTTTATCTTCAATTCCGAAGGAGAATACGAACGGCGTGGGATTCAACCCTATAGCCTGATTGCT
The DNA here is from genome assembly GCA_963810045.1 of uncultured Alphaproteobacteria bacterium. GTDB lineage: Bacteria > Pseudomonadota > Alphaproteobacteria > Rhizobiales > Aestuariivirgaceae > Aestuariivirga. The sequence continues at coordinate 16,258 of CAWELV010000019.1, forward strand.
GAACTAGAACTGGTCCGTGAAGGCAGGGCAATTCGAGGGAATCTTAATCTTTACCCGATTGTTTCCTGCAACCAGATGACACAGTTTCAGCCTACCTTCACCGACGGCAATCAATTTGAACAGGTGGTGGGAATGCTGAAGGCCATGCACTATGACAGCACCGAATTCATGAAGGCCATTGAGTTGCGCGAAGTCGACGGCCGCCGCTGCCTGACCATGAAGGTATTTTAATCTGGCTATTCTGACTTTGCCCTTGAAAACCAACCCATAATACGACTATTTCTATAGACATGATTTCACAGCGTGCCCGATACGCTTTCAAGGCTGTTGTGGCCCTCGCCCGCGCCAAGCCAGGCGTTGGCTTGCAGATTCGTGAACTCTGCGAGCAGGAAAAACTCCCGCGTAAATTCCTCGAGCAGATCCTGCTGATGCTGAAGGCCGCCGGTTACATTACCAGCCGCCGGGGCCGCGATGGCGGTTATGAGCTCCTGAAACCCACCGACCTGATTTACATCGGCCCCATGCTGCGCGCCGTGGATGGCCCAATAGCCCCGCTTTCCTGCCTTTCCCGCACCGCCTATCGCCGCTGCGCCGATTGCAGGGACGAGACCCATTGCGAGCTCCGCATTGCCTTTGCCCAGGCCTATTCAGTCTATCTTGCGGCGCTGGAAAACACCTCGCTGGCCCAAATCATGCGCCAGTCCGATGCCACAGAATTGCCGTTACCCGGTGGTTTAATGGAACCAACAACCGCCTAAGCCGTTCAATTCCTTAATAAAATACGATTTGTTCTTTTTAACGAACAATACTATTGATTCTATACTAAATCCGTATAGTATTAGGTCATTGAGTTGAACCAAAAGGAGATGCCCATGTCGCTCAAGATCGTTCGCCGCAGCTTCACCCTCGGTATTGCAACCCTGGCGCTCGCGGCCGTCATTTCAGCCACGCCGCCGGCCTTTGCCGATGCCACCCTGCTGAATGTGTCCTATGATCCGACCCGCGAGTTCTACAAGGAATTCAACGAAGTCTTCGCCGCCGACTGGAAAGCCAAAACTGGTGAAACCGTCACCATCAACCAGTCCCATGGCGGCTCCGGCAAGCAGGCCCGCGCCGTGATCGATGGCCTTGATGCCGATGTAGTCACCTTGGCCCTGGCCGGTGACATCGACGCAATTGCCAAAAACTCCAGGAAGCTTCCGGCGGACTGGGCCAAGCGCCTGCCCCACAACAGCTCCCCATACACATCAACGATCGTATTCCTGGTTCGCAAAGGAAATCCCAAAGCCATCAAGGACTGGGGTGACCTGGTGAAAGATGGCGTTGCCGTCATTACACCCAATCCCAAAACCTCCGGCGGCGCCCGCTGGAATTATCTCGCCGGCTGGGCTTGGACCAAGAAGGCCAATGGCGGCGATGAAGCCAAGTCAAAGGAATATGTGGCCAACCTCTATCGCAATGTTCCCGTCCTCGATACGGGTGCGCGCGGCTCCACCACAACCTTTGCCCAGCGCGAAATTGGCGACGTATTGATCGCCTGGGAGAACGAGGCTTTCCTCGCCCTCAATGAATTCGGTGCCGACATGTTTGAAATCGTGGTCCCAACGCTTTCGATCAAGGCCGAGCCGCCGGTGACGTTGGTCGATGAGAACGCCAAGGCAAAGGGCAACACCAAGGTCGCCGAAGCCTATCTGCAATTCCTTTATTCGCCTGAAGGACAGAAGCTTGCCGCCAAGCATTTTTTCCGGCCGTCGGATCCAGCATCAGCAGACCCGGCCGATCTTGCCCGGTTCCCGAAGCTTGACCTGGTCACCATCGACGATGAATTCGGCGGCTGGGCCAAGGCGCAAGCCACCCACTTTGCCGATGGCGGAATCTTCGACTCGATCTACAAGCCCAGCAACTAAACAAACATGGCGCTCCTCCTCCCGCGCCTGCGTGAACCAAGCGTCATTCCCGGTTTCGGGTTGGCGCTTGGCTTCACCGTTGCCGCACTCAGCCTCATCGTCTTGATTCCGCTTTCGGCCCTGGTGCTGCGCGCCGCCAGCATTGGCCCTGCCGGCTTTTGGGCAATCGCCTCTGACCCGCGCACCCTCGCGGCCCTTCGCCTGTCTTTTGGCGCGGCCCTTATCGCTGCCGCCATCAACACGGTCTTCGGCTTGCTGCTGAGCTGGGTCCTGGTACGTTATCGTTTTCCCGGCCGCCGTTTCATCGACGCTGCCGTCGATCTGCCCTTTGCCCTCCCAACCGCTGTAGCAGGCATCGCCATGGCCGCCGTCTATGCACCAAATGGCTGGATCGGTGCCATTGCGGAAAAACTCGGCTTCAAGATCGCCTTTACCCCGGTGGGCGTGGTTCTCGCCCTCGTTTTCATCGGCCTTCCCTTTGTCGTGCGCACCGTGCAACCCGTCCTCGAAGAAGTTGAGCGGGAAATTGAGGAAGTCTCCGCCTTGCTTGGCGCCAGCCGTTTGCGCACGGTGTTTCAAGTGGTGTTGCCGCAAATCTATCCCGCACTCCTCACCGGCGCCACCCTCGCTTTCGCCCGCGGCATAGGTGAGTACGGTTCGGTCATCTTCATTGCCGGCAACATCCCGATGGTGTCTGAAATTGCCCCGCTGCTCATCGTCATCAAGCTCGAAGAGTTCGATTATCAGGGGGCAACCGTCATTGCCTTTCTGATGCTGATAATCTCCTTTGCCCTTCTGATGCTCATCAATTTATTTCAGGCCTGGACCCGCCGGAGGCTTGGCGATGTCTGACACCGAAACCGCTCAATTAATCCGCACGCGCGACGTGGCAAGCGAGGGGCGAAGCGCCCGTATTGCCCTTATCGGCCTTGCGGTCGTTTTCCTCCTCGGCTTTCTGTTTCTGCCGCTCATCGTTGTCATTGTCGAAGGCTTCCGCCACGGCCCCACGGAATTCCTGCAGGCCCTCGCCGATCCTGATGCCTTGGCTGCGATAAAACTCACGCTTCTTGTGGCGGCCATCGCCGTGCCCTTCAACGCGGTTGTCGGCGTCGCTGCCGCCTGGTCCATCGCCAAGTTCAGCTTCCGGGGCAAGAACCTGCTTCTCACCCTGATTGATCTGCCCTTCTCGGTCTCTCCCGTTATTTCAGGCCTGGTCTATGTCCTGATTTTCGGCGCGCAGAGCTGGCTTGGCCCCTGGCTCAAGACCAATCACCTTGAAATCATCTTCGCCGTGCCGGGAATTGTCTTAGCTACGGTCTTTGTGACTTTTCCTTTCGTCGCCCGGGAATTGATTCCCCTGATGCAGTCCCAAGGCACAAGTGAGGAAGAGGCCTCCCTCACCCTTGGAGCTTCCGGCCTATACACTTTTTTCCACGTGACGCTTCCCAACATCAAATGGGCCCTGCTCTATGGCGTATTGCTGTGCAATGCCCGCGCCATGGGCGAATTCGGCGCCGTGTCGGTGGTTTCCGGCCATATCCGCGGCCTCACCAACACCATGCCGCTGCATATTGAAATTCTATATAATGAATTCAACTTCGCGGCGGCCTTTGCCGTGGCAACACTTCTTGCCGGATTGGCCCTTCTTACCCTTGTCCTTAAATCCGCCCTTGAATGGCGCTACGCTGGCTCATTGGCCGCGGCACAAAAAAATTAGACCCGCAGGAGCAAATCCATGTTCGTCACCGTAAGTGTGAAAAATCTCGAAAAGAATTTCCGGCGCATTCCCGTCCTGAATGATGTGTCACTGAAAGTCGAAGGCGGAGAGCTGTTGGCCCTGCTTGGCCCCTCGGGCTCCGGCAAAACCACGCTGCTCCGCGCCATTGCAGGCCTGGAAGAGATTGACGCAGGAGAAGTTTTCTTCGACGATATAAATTCCAATCAATTGACGCTGCGCGAGCGCCGCATCGGTTTTGTTTTTCAGCAATATGCCCTGTTCAGGCACATGACTGTGATGGAAAACATTGCCTTCGGCTTGCGGGCAAGGCCACGGGCTTCACGCCCTGCCAAAGCTGCAATCCGCGCCCGCGTGCTGGAGCTTCTCAGCCTGGTGCAGCTTGATGGACTTGAAGCGCGTTACCCCGCCCAGCTCTCCGGCGGCCAGCGCCAGCGCGTGGCCCTTGCCCGCGCCCTTGCCATTGAACCTCGCGTGCTATTGCTCGATGAACCTTTCGGCGCGCTTGATGCCAAGGTGCGCAAGGACCTGCGCCGCTGGCTGCGTGAATTGCATGATCGCACCGGCCACACCACCCTGTTCGTCACCCACGATCAGGAAGAGGCTTTTGAATTGGCTGATCGTGTGGCCATCTTGAACAAGGGAAAGATCGAGCAGGTCGGGACACCCGCCCAGATTGTCAATCACCCCGCTACGGAATTTGTTGCCGAGTTTGTCGATGGAATTGATCTCAAGCGCATTAACACGGAAGCAAGCAGTCCGGCAGTTCAACTGACCCGTAACCTGAAAATTGTCAGCTAAAATCCGGCTCTTCCCTACGGGCAGGCCTGATGATTTCGGCGATCTCACCAACGCGAACTGTGCCAACCTCTAGGATGGTTAAGCCATTGAAATGATGCATAAATCAGAATCATGCGCTGATTCTGCCAGCGCCTGGGCGATGAAAATTTAACCCAACTTCTATCCCCCAAGATTATTGTTCATCAATGCCCCCGTAACCAAACAAGTTCTGGCGCGAAAGAAAAAGTCTAACTAACCTCCGAAATTTGTTTGATGGCCTGAAAGGGAATGAGCCAAGGCTCATGAGACTGCGCTCTGCATTGAAGGCCATTCTGGTTGGCTTGGCTGTCGTGGCCTTGCTGACGGAATTGCGCTGGGCGGATTTCGCCACGCTGCGCTCCGTCCGTGAATTCGCCTTCGACCAGTTCCAGCGCCTGGCGCCCCGCGCCTACGAGCCAGCACCCGTCCGCATCGTCGACATTGACGAACGCACACTCAAGATCCTTGGCCAATGGCCCTGGCCGCGCACGCTGGTTGCAGAACTGTCCTCCCGCCTGAACGAACTTGGAGCGGCGGTGGTGGCCTTCGACGTGCTCTTTGCCGAACCCGACCGCTTGTCGCCTAAAAACATCATGGCCCAGCAGGAGGGCGTCGATCCGGCCATCGTTGCGGGCCTGCGCGATAACGATGCCGTTCTCGCCGCGCAATTTGCCCAGCAGCCCATTGTTCTCGGATTTGCCACCAACGTGGATTCGAAAGTCATGCCCAAGGTCAAGGCAGGCTTTGCGTATACCGGCGAAAGCCCGCTTCTGGCCCCGCCGCCGCTGGCCGGGGCAACATCTCCCCTGCCCGCCCTCGAAGAAGCAGCCGCGGGCCTTGGCGACATCAGCATGAATGCCGCCTCCGACTCAACCGTTGTCCGCACCATTTCGCTGTTTCGCTCCGATGGAAAACAGCTCTATCCCTCTCTCGTCATGGAGGCTCTGCGTGTCGCCCAGGGCGCCTCCACCTACATCATCGCCAATGCCCCTGAGCGCGAGGGCTCCATCGGCATGGTGCGGGTCGGAGACATTGAAGTGCCGACGACGGCCACGGGCGAATTGCAGATATACACAAGCCCCGAACGTGCCGACCGCTATGTTTCCGCCGGCGATGTGCTGTCAGCTGATGCAGCCAAATTGCAGCCGCTCATTGAAGGCCATATCGTGTTGGTGGGCACCTCTTCGGCAGGCCTCCTCGACATCCGCACCACCACGCTGGGTCAGAATGTGCCGGGTGTCTCGCTTCATGCCCAGGCCATTGAGCAAATCCTCACAAAGAATTTCCTTACCCGGCCCGACTGGGCTGACGGGCTTGAAATCATCGCGGTCGCAATGCTCGGCCTGGCCGTGGTGTTGCTGACAGCCCTTGTGTCTCCATGGATGGCCGTCACCACGGGCACCGCGGTTTCGCTCGGGGCACTTCTTGCCTCGTGGCTGGCATTCCGCAATGGCGGGCTGCTTATTGATCCAACCTATCCGGTGGCAACAGCGCTTTTGTCGCAATTCGCCGTCATGGGCTTTCGTTTCCTCACAACCGACCAAGAGCGGCGCCAAATCCGCAAGGCCTTCGGCCAGCATGTGTCGCCGGCCGTGTTGGCCCGCGCCGAAAACCAGCCGGAAGCCATGCTCCTCGGTGGCGTGGACCGCGAAATCACCCTGATGTTCCTGGATATCCGCGATTTCACGACAATCAGCGAAGGCTTGCCGCCAACCAGCCTCGTCAGTTTCCTCAACAAGCTGCTCAGCGGCCTGAGCCGCCATGTCATGGCCACCGAAGGCACCCTGGACAAGTTCATCGGCGATTCGATCATGGCGTTCTGGAACGCCCCGGTCGACGTTGCCAACCACGCTGTAAAAGCGGCTCGTTGCGCGCTGGCCATGCGGGATACATTGCGGGAAATGAATGAGCAGGATTTATTGGGCCTCGGGAGGCCCGTTTCCATTGGAATTGGCATAAACACGGGCATTGCCTGCGTCGGCAACATGGGAGCCGAGAACCGGTTCAACTATTCGGCGGTGGGCGATGCGGTGAACACAGCGGCCCGGATCGAGGCCGCATCGAAGGAACTGGCCTTCGATATTCTCGTGTCCGCATTTACTGCAGAACAATTGAAGGATTTCGCCCTGCTCGACGCCGGCTCCTATGCGTTAAAGGGAAAATCCGAACGCGTTAGGCTGTTCCTGCTTATGGGCGACGCAAAACTGGCCCAAACTCCTGAATTTCAACAGTTGCACGCGGTTCACGCAAAACTCCTGAAGGCTCTGCCTGGCGCTCCAGCAGGGAACGCAAAAACGCTCCGAGCCGAGGCAATCAAGGCGGCAAATTCCATTAAGTCGGACCTGCAAAAGTTTTATAATCGGCTGGCGGCGAGCAACCTGACCTGACGAACTCAAACCACCTGTCAGGCCGAGCTGACAATGATCGAGGCGATGGCGAGATAGGTGAGATGGTGCAGGAACTGGTCTGCCGCAAGGGCCCACCAGAACTCCCGCACGGCTATCGTCCAGCCGCGGATCTTGACGATATTTTCCTTGGTGAAATCGATATGATAGTGGAGCACCATGTCGGCGACGGCAAGAGCGAGAACCATCTTCCACCCAAGCCCAAACCAGGCCAGGGCGGCAATAGTCCCCAGTCCATGAATGCCCGCATGCAGCAGGCCCAAGCGGTTGCCGTAGATCGCCTTGCCGTCGACCATAGCCTTGGTTTGCAGGGGGCCATCACAGATAAAATGCTTGATTTGCAGCAGCAGAATCAGCAGCAGCACGTCATTATTTGTCATGGCGTCCATGGATAGGGAAACTTGTTGACGAGATCAATGCTTCGGAATGCGCTATTCCGACGCTTCCCGAAGGCTCCATGGCAGATACTAGGCAGTTACAGCAAACCTTCCATGAGCCCTTCACGCTATTGTCATATATCTTCGATCTGTTATCCTTCTAATATCAATTTTTGAACTTGACAGGGGTAAAAGCTCCTGCGGGGTTTCAACGCAGGGTGGTATGCAAAGTGGCCGAAGATGTAATCAATGTGGATATCGTTGACTTGGACAATGGGATTACAAATGTCCTGCTGTCCGGGCGTATGGATGTTCAGGGCGCCCTCGCCATTGACAAGAAATTCAGCGCCATCGCCGATGAGAAGAAAAAAGTCGTAATCGACCTGTCCCAGGTAACATTCCTGGCTTCACTTGGCATCCGCACCCTGATCATGAGTTGCAAGACGCTGGCCAGCAAGGGTGGCGACATGGTGCTTCTCAATCCCCAGCCCAATGTGGAAAAAGTCCTGCGGACAAGCGGTGTGGATACGGTTATCCAGATCGTCCGGGACATGAATGCGGCGACGGCAATTTTCAGCAAGTGAATGCCGTTCAAAAGCAGCACGTGGATCATCCCAACACATGGCGCAAGGCATTTATCGGCACCATTGACGACATTTCCGCTGCCGCGCAATGGGTGGATACGATAGCGGCCGACCAGCAGTTGCCGGAACAACTGGTATTTGCGCTGCAAATATGTCTTGAGGAATTGCTGACTAACATTGTTCGTCACGGGGTAGCTGAAAGCAGCGGAGATCTGTCTCACGTGGCGATGCCCCCTGTGAATGTGGAAATCACAATCAGCACCAGCGCCCAAGGCGTTAACATGATTATTGAGGACGACGGAAAACCGTTCGACGTCGTGAATGCGCCCGCCCATCGCATCGACCAGCCATTGAATGAAGTCCAGCCTGGTGGCTTGGGCATTCAACTCATCAAGAATTTTGCCAGCTCGATAGCATATGAGCGGGCAGGCCTTGGAAATCGCGTTGTCGTTGAGTTTTTGCTATAAACAAAATGACCGACTAAGCTTGCTCCCGCGATGAGTGACACTGCTGAATTTGGCGCCTCCAGGCCGGACTACCTCCATGCTGAAGCTTTGGAAGTGGTCCTGAAGTCACTCCCCCAGATTTATCTCAACCCGGGCGAAATTCTGGTTCAGCAGGGCGAAGCCAGCGACGCTGCGTTCTTTCTCAATCAGGGAACCGTGAGCGTCTATGCTGAAACACTCTTTGGGTCGGTGCCGCTGGCGACGGTTCACGCCCCGCAACTTATCGGTGAAATTGGCGTCCTTGCCGACCTGCCCCGCACCGCGAGCGTCAAGGCCGTAACATCCTCAAAGGTGTATCGCATCAGCCGGCCGGAGCTTCTTCAAATTGGCCGGAAAACTCCGGACTTGCTGCTGTTTATAATTGGCCAAATGGGACGGCAGCTCGATGCCGTGAACCGCGCCGTCAGCCTCTACACCAACGCGCTCGCTGCCCTTGAAAGGCGGGAGTTTGATTCGCGAATTCTGGAGCAATTGGAAAACCCGCCGCCGCAACTTGCGGAATTTTCCGCCGCCTTCCATCGCTTCGCCAGTCAGATTCTGGACAAGCGGCGCCAGCATGATGAAATGGCAAGTGCCGCCATTATCCAGCAGTCGTTCCTTCCGAAAACCTCGAACCTGGCAGCAATCGAAGGAGTTCTTGAACTCCACGCCGAAATGCGCCCCGCGCGCGAAGTGGGCGGCGACTTCTATGACTTCTTCATGCTTGATGCCGACCATCTCGCGATTGCCATTGGCGATATCTGCGGCAAGGGCATAGCGGCAAGCCTGTTCATGGCTGTGGTGGTCACCGTCCTGCGCACCGCCGCCCATGAGGAAAAAGACGTGGCATCAACAATTGCACGGGCCAACTCCATTCTGTGCCGGGACAACGCATCATCGATGTTTGCCACGGCCTTTTATGCCGTTTTGAATCTGCGTACCGGGGTTCTCGAGTATTGCAACTGCGGTCACAACGCCCCTTTCCAACTTCTTTCCTCAGGTGAAACCCGCAGCTTTCCGGCCACCGGATTGCCCTTGGCGCTTTTTGCGGACCGGACCCCGGCAATGGCCAGCGTGACGCTCAACCATTCCGATACCCTGGTGCTGTTCACCGATGGCGTTACGGAAGCCATGAATCTCTCCCAGGAAGAGTTTGGCGAGGCTGCGTTTATCGAAACACTTGCCGGTTCGCGTGACAGGCCCGTGGCCGAAATTGTTTCCCGCATTTTCTCGACCGTCGATTCGTTCTCGCAAGGAGCAGAGCAGACCGATGACATTACCTGCATCGCAATCCGGCGCCGGCCATGCATTTGACGGTGACTGGAGAAGTGTGATTATGTTTGGCCGCACCCATGCAGATCGCAACACGGATCAAGGAATTTTGACATGAGATGTCTTGTCGTTGCCGACCTGCATTATTCCCTGCCGCAATATGATTGGGTTGTAAATGTTGCCGGGCAATTCGACCTGGTCATCATCGCCGGTGACCACCTTGACCTGAGTTCGCTGGTCGAGGGGCGGGCCCAGACCGTCGTCATCCGCAAATACATCGAGCTTCTGCGCAGCAAGACGCAAGTCATCACATGTTCGGGTAACCATGATCTCGATTCACGCGATCTGGCAGGCGAAAAGGTCGCAAAATGGATCAGCGATTTTGGGGCTGCCGGCGTCCCCTCCGATGGCCAGTCCTTTGTCTTCGAGGACACCCTGTTCACCATCTGCCCCTGGTGGGACGGTCCCCTCACCCGCGACCGGATTGCAGCACAACTGGCAGCCGATGCCCTGAAGCGGACCGGGCGCTGGTTCTGGGTCCATCATGCGCCATCCGACAAGTCTCCCACAAGCTGGACGGGCAGCAGGTATTTTGGTGATGCCCCGCTTCTCGAATGGATAACCCAATACAAGCCCGACATGGTCTTCTCCGGCCATGTCCACCAGTCGCCGTTCATAAAAGACGGCTCATGGGTGGACCGGATCGGTGATACATGGGTTTTCAATGTCGGGCAGCAGTTTGGGGCGCCACCCGCTCACATCATTTTCGACACTGAAAAAGACGAGGCGGTTTGGCTTTCGGCGGCAGGGTTTCAGTCCATCCGTTTTGACCAACCGCTTGAGCGTCCGCTGCCAAGGCTCGCAACGCCGCCCGCCTGGGTCACATTGCAGGATCCGGCAAGCGGTCAGAGCCCGGCGTAAATTCGGCCTCTTGCTGGTGAATGAGGCTGGCGAGCACGTCGCTCACCATGCCAAGGTGGTTGCCCTGCCCCGCATACTGGCGCTTCAAATCAACAAGATAGGTCGTAGCCGAATTCAGTCGCTGGGCAAGCAGACGGGCGATGACAAAGGCGATCTGCGGATCAGACCGCATAAAGCCTGCGGCGTCGGCATAGGCATAGACCGTCGCCGGCGAAAGGGCCCGGACCGTAGCCGTATGAGGTGAATTGAGAAGGACCGACATTTCACCGAAGACCGAACCTGGTTCGCTGACGATTGCAACCTGGGTGTTGCCGCGAAGCACCTCGATCCGTCCTTCAGCGAGAACATAGATATGGCCCGACGTGTTTCCTTCGGAGAGAAGCACATCTCCGGCGGGAACTTCCTTTCTTTTGGAGGGATCGCAAATGTCCAGAATCGATTGCATCACATCCTTTCACCCCGCCTCACCGCTGGAGCGAAGGTTCAAAATAATGAGGATATCGAAAGCTTGACTGACTTCAACCGTTAATTAGGCGTTCTCGCCGAACTGCACAAAAATTCAGCATTCATTTCCTGAGAAGCTTGCTGGCAGTGCTTTCGGAAACATCGCCGAGACTGACCAGGACATGGGCCGCGAGCCTCCGGGCGTTTCTTGAATCGGCCGAGTAGACGATTTGTCGGCCCTGCCGGTGCCCGTCTACCAGTCCGCACCGCGTGAGCGCTGCGATATGCGACGACAGCGTATTCTGCCGCACCTGAAGCGCCTCCGCGATATCACCCGCCGCCATTCCATGACGCTTGCTCACCAGCAGGCGCATCACTTTCCAGCGCGTTGGCTCGCCAAGGGCGCGAAGTGCCGAGATCGTCTCAAACTCATCCATATTTCGGGAATAATCGATATGAATGACAGCCGTATGACAATTCACTAAGTTTCCGGGCTGCCGAAAAATAAACGAAGAGGGGAAAATTATGGACGACAAGAAGCCTGCAAAAAAGGCGAATTCCGCGAACAAGCCGGAATTCTCGGGACGGCTTGACAGCATCAATGTCAGCGGCGCCGGAAGCCACTTCCAATTCGAAGTTGTGGGCAAGAACGGCAGCAAGTCCTATCTGCTGGATTCCGCCAATCCATCCGGTTTTGCCACGTTGGCGGCATTCGTCACCTCCGCCTACATGGCCGGCAAGAAAATCCACGTGCAGGGCACAGCGAATGGCGAGGGCTTGCCCTTTGCCAGCAGCATCAGGATCGGCGCAAAGCCGAAAGTGCCCAAGGCAAAACCGGTAAAACGCATCAAGGGACCCGTGATTGAGGCGCAGCCTGCCGCTGCTGGAGCGTAGCGAGCCACGCGTATCCGCGGTAGGGCGCTTCAAAATGAATTGATGCGCCATGCATTTTGGCGAGTTCGTTTTTTAACTCTGCCCGCGGCGACACATGAAAAAGGTCAAGCCAGCGAAACAGCAAGGTGCGAAAGCTCCGCGGCAGGCCTTCGCACTGGCCAAAGTCAACGATATGAAGTTCCCCATCCGCCGATAGCAGGCTGAAGGCATGGCGCAAGGCCATCTGCCATTCGGGAACCATCGATAGGGTGTAGGAAAAATAGATGCGGTCAAACTGGCGCTGGCCAAGGCTCGCCATGGGATCGAATGATGTTGCATCGGCGCAGGCAACACGCACTCGCTTATCGAAACCCATGCGGCTCATGCTGCCAAGCGCCGTCTTCAGCATCTCCTGCGAGATGTCGATGCCAAACAGCTTCGCATCGCCATAGCGCTGCGCCGCACCGATCAGGTTCCGGCCCGTGCCGCAGCCAATTTCCAGGATTGATCCGCCCGGCGGCGGAGCCAATCGGTCAAGCAACTGGTCCCGGCCCAGCAGGTAATAACGCCGGCTGGCATCATAGAAATGCCGTTGGAACCGGTACATCCGGTCCATGGCTTCACCATGGCCGGGCAGGCTCTCAATGCGTGCGTTCATAGATATGAAAGCCGCCGTAAATGGAAGACCGGTCACGGTCGCCAAGCTCGCGCGAACGCGCCTCGCGATACTGCCACTGATGCAGAACCTCACCGTCCACCCGGCCCGGAAGAATGGTATCTGTTCCAGCCGTCCGGAAAATCACCCGGGCCTCCGGAGTGGCCGCACGCGATATGGCCCGCCACAGGGCATTGAGTTGAATGTCGGTCATCCAGTCCTGCGCGTCGAGCAGCACAAACCGGTCAACGCTCTTGGCAGGCATGGCCTCAAGCGCATCAGTGAGCGATATCCGGTTCACCGAAACGCGGGACCCATTGGCCCGAAGTTGGGCAAAATTATCTTCGCTGAGATAGGGTGGCAAAGGGCCGGAAGCTCCCGGCGCATAGCTTCGGCCAAAAGCCTGCCAGGTAAAATAATTCTCTCTCAGCGGAAATCCGCAAGTCAGCCGTTCCAGCCGATTGTGCAGGACATCGGCCATGCGCCCGCCGCCAGCCAGCGCTTCATACTGCGCCGGGGGAATGCCAAGTCCGTACAGGGAGATCTTTTGGTTCGTGAGCCATTTGACCAGCGGTCTTTGGAACAAGGGTGCAATTTCTGTCTCGAAGAATTCCCTTTGCTGCTCCACCGAACGGCACGCAAGCAGCCCCTTGAGATCGCAGCCGTAAAGCTTTGCCATGACATGGCCCATGCCGATAAAGCGGCCAAGCAAACCTTTATGGTAAATGTTGTTCTGGAAATGCTTGACCCGCTTCCGGCCCGACCAACTGCGGCCTTCCCAGTATTTGCGCGTCTCGCCATCAATCGCGGAGCGTAGATAGCGCCTGTAGTCGCGGGTATTTTGGCGGTCATCGGCCTCGCCAAAGAACCGGTAAAATTCCTGCCAGCCCGGAAGTGCTGCAAGACCAGCAAGCTTGAGGCGGGTCAGCGCCACATGGGTGCGGTTGAGATCAACCGCAGTGATGCGCGCCGGCGAGGCCGTGAGATAGCTCAGCACGTTGCATCCACCCGAAGCAATCGTCACCACGTGATGGTGGGGCTTGATCTCCATGGCGGCCATGTCCACAACCGGATCTTCCCAGATTTGCGGATAGACAAGGCCCCGGAAGGCAAGGCTGAAAATGCGCTCTAAGGCGCCTTCAAGGCTCAGCATCCGGTTTCTGTGGACGGCGTGGCCCACCAGATTGCCGCTCCGCGGTGCTTCCATGACCGTGTCAAATGCCATTGCGAATCCTTTCATGAACAGTTCGTCAAATTTTGACGACGTTCCTAGGCACGCTTTGTGACAGCCGTGTCACAGGGCCATTCCGCCACTGTCACACAGCCTTCATCAATCTCGGAAAATAGAGATGAAACAATGCTGCTCAGGTGAGTTGATGAAAGCTGACGTGTTAACCATACGCCATTACCGGGCGATTTTCATATCCGACGTCCACCTCGGCACGCGCCGGGCCCAGGCCGCAGCACTGCTTGATTTCCTCCGCGAAACCGAGAGCAAAAGGCTTTATCTCGTGGGCGACATGATCGACAGCTGGTCGCTGCGCCAGAAATGGTATTGGGACCAATTGCACAACGACGTGATCCAGAAAATTCTCCGCAAGGCGCGCAAGGGCACAAAGGTTATTTTTATTCCCGGAAATCATGACGAGAATTTCCGTGATTTCACCGGCCACCGGTTTGGCCACGTCGCTGTCATGCGCGAGGCGGTGTATAGAAGTGCCTCCGGCCTCAGTTATTTGATTCTCCATGGTGATAAGTTTGACAACGTCATTTACTTCGCGCCCTGGCTCGCAAAGCTGGGTGACGTGGCCTACGAGCGCCTGATGGATATGAATAGCGTAGTGAATGGCCTGCGCCGCTTGCTCGGTTTCGGCAAATGGTCGCTTTCCGCCTATATGAAGCACAAGGTCAAGAAGGCGGTGGAATTCATTTCACGGTTTGAGGAAGCGGTGGTGCGCGAGGCTCATGCGCGGGGCTGCCAGGGCGTAATTTGCGGGCATATTCATACCCCGGACAACCGGATGATCGACGGCATACATTATCTGAACGACGGTGACTGGGTGGAAAGCTGCACTGCCCTCGTCGAGCATTTCGATGGCCGTTTCGAGATTATCGATTGGAAGCAGCAAAGGCCTGAGATAGTCATGGAACCTGTAGAGATGAGCCCCATGTCTGAGCCAAAATCACCGGCTTTTATTCATCTCCGCTAGCGCAGCCTTCTCCAGACCGCCAGCCATCTCGATAAAGCTGATGACTTCGGAAAGTCCCCTACGGCGAAGCGTGTCGGTGAAGACATAGGGTTTGCCACTCCGCACCTTCTTTGTGTCCTCTTCCATGACGTCGAGCCGCGCATTCACATGAGGCGCAAGATCCATCTTGTTGATGATGAGAAGGTCTGAGCGGCTGATCGCGGGACCGCCTTTGCGTGGAATTTTTTCGCCCTGGCACACACTGATCACATAGAGCGTAATGTCGGCCAAATCGGGCGAGAACGTCGCCGCAAGATTATCGCCTCCCGATTCGATGAAAATGATGTCGAGATCATTGTGGCGCGCCGTCATCTCCGCAATGGCTGAAAGATTGATCGAGGCATCCTCGCGGATGGCCGTGTGCGGGCAACCCCCCGTTTCAACCCCCATGATGCGGTCCTCCGGCAACGCTTGAACCCGGTTGAGGATCAATGCATCTTCCTTCGTGTAAATATCATTGGTGATGACGGCGACCGAATAACTCTCGCGCATCGCCTTGCACAGCATTTCAATCAGCGTCGTCTTGCCGGAACCCACCGGCCCGCCAATGCCAATGCGTAGGGGTCCATGCCTACTCATGAGCGGAATACCCGCGAATACTGGGTTTCATGTTTCATCGACGCAATGTCTGAGAGCAATGTTGAACTGCCGAGATTATCAAGACTTGCCGTCAACACGCGTTCCATTGTCTTAGAAATCAATGGCATCAAGTCACGCATTATTTCAAGCCCATTGGTTTGGCCGAGAGGGACGAGTCGCACTGCCACTGTAATCAGATTATTCGAAAACGCCTGCAAATAGGCAAGCAACCCCGTATTCTTGTCTATACAGGTTTTTTGACATGCAGCAGCAACGGCTACAGGATAAGTTTTAAATTTCATTGTTTCGCTTGCTGATAATATTGCGACAGCTTTTGCGAATGACTGGCCGAGATCGGAAGTTTCCAAGGCGCGCTCACGCGATGCGGCAAGCGCCAGCCCCAATTCATCAATTTCCAATCGGACTTCATCACTGGCGCCATAGGCAGCCGAAAACAACACAGCGTCATTCCATCCGCTGCCGTGAACCAGCAGGGACCCAATCCAATCCCGCACCTCGTCGGCCAATGCCACCGTGCCATCATCAATGGCCCGTTCCAATCCATGCGAATAGGCAAAACCACCCACCGGAAAGGCTGGCGACATAAAGGCCAATAATTGCAGGAGCTGTTGCGGCTCAGTGGTGATGGCCATAAGCGCCTGCTTCCGGTTCAAAAATTTCCTCAATATCGATAACGCGGGCGCCGAGACCCTTGAGCATATCCGAAATCACATGGTCCCGGCGGATCACAATACGATCCTTCTCGATCTGCGCTTCAAGATGGCGATTGCCGATCTGGTAGGCTAAGGAGGTCAAGTGAGTGGAATCCCGGCCGCGAACCTCGGTCAATGGTTCCGGCAAGGCCAATACTTTAATGACCCGGCCATCCTCCAGCACCAGCCCATCGCCATGGCGCAGCGCCTGCGCCTGTTCAAGATCAAGCAGGAACGAAAGCCCGCCATCGGCCTTCATCACCATGCGGCGGCGATGCCGCGCCGTATGATCGAGCGTAATGGTTTCATAAGGCCCGTTCATTTGCGGGCCGGCGGGGCGAACTTGCGTTGCGCGCAGCATCTCAGAACAGGAAATAGCGCTGCGCCATCGGCAGCACCGTTGCGGGTTCACAGGTCAGAAGCTCGCCATCGGCGCGCACCTCATAGGTCTCCGGATTCACTTCTATCTTTGGCATTTCGCCATTATGCACCATGGAGGATTTTGAAATGGTGCCCCGCGTATTGAGAACCGCAACCAGGCTCTTGTCCACGCCGAGTTTTTTCTCCAAACCCTTGGCCAGCGAAGCCCCCGACACAAAGGTGAGCGCCGAGCGCGCCAGTGATTTTCCAAAGCTCGCAAACATCGGGCGGTAATGCACAGGCTGCGGCGTTGGGATGGAAGCATTGGGATCGCCCATGGGGGCCGCCGCAATCGAGCCGCCAAGCAGGACCAGATCAGGCTTCACGCCGAAGAACGCGGGCGACCAGAGAACCAGATCAGCCTTCTTGCCCGCTTCGATGGAGCCCACATGATGGGCGATGCCCTGGGCGATGGCTGGATTGATGGTATATTTTGCGATATAGCGCTTCACCCGGAAATTATCATTCTGGTTTTTATCTTCGGCGAGGCGTCCGCGCTGCACCCGCATCTTGTGCGCCGTCTGCCAGGTGCGGATGATCACTTCACCGACGCGCCCCATGGCCTGGCTGTCCGAGGACATCATGGAAAACACCCCGAGGTCATGCAGAATGTCCTCCGCCGCAATGGTTTCCTTCCGAATGCGGCTTTCCGCAAAGGCGATATCTTCAGGAATGCGCGGATTGAGATGGTGGCACACCATCAGCATGTCGAGATGCTCGGCTACCGTGTTGATCGTGTAAGGCCGCGTGGGATTTGTCGATGACGGCAGCACATTGGGCAGGCTGGCAATGCGAATGATGTCCGGTGCATGGCCGCCGCCCGCCCCTTCCGTGTGGAAGGCGTGAATGGTGCGGCCCTTGAAGGCCGCAATGGTGGCTTCCACAAACCCAGACTCATTCAGCGTATCCGTATGCAGCCCCACCTGCACGTCAAAGCGGTCCGCAACCGCAAGGCAGCAATCAATGGTGGCGGGCGTCGTGCCCCAATCCTCATGCAGCTTAAGCCCGCAGGCTCCGGCCAGAATTTGCTCCTCAAGGGCGGCGGGAAGTGAAGCATTGCCCTTGCCCATGAAGCCAAGGTTCATGGGGAACGCATCCGCCGCTTCAATCATCCGCGCCAGATGCCAGGGGCCTGGCGTGCAGGTCGTGGCCTTTGTGCCCGTTGCCGGGCCCGTGCCGCCACCAATCATGGTGGTGATGCCGGAATTCAGCGCCTCGTCAATCTGCTGGGGTGCGATGAAATGGATATGGGCGTCAATGCCGCCGGCCGTGAGGATTTTTCCTTCCCCGGCAATAATCTCCGTGCCCGGCCCAATGATGATGCTGACACCCGCCTGCGTGTCGGGATTGCCCGCCTTGCCGATGGCAGCAATGCGCCCATCCTTCAGGCCCACATCCGCCTTCACAATACCCCAGTGATCGATGATGAGCGCGTTGGTGATCACCGTATCGACCGCACCCGCTGCCCGCGTCACCTGGCTTTGCCCCATGCCGTCACGAATGACCTTACCGCCACCGAAGGTCACTTCCTCGCCATGCGCGGTGAAATCGCGCTCGACTTCAACGAAGAGCTCCGTATCCGCCAGCCTAACCTTGTCGCCCACCGTGGGACCGAACATGGCGGCATAGCTGGCGCGCGGCTGTTTGGTCGCCATCAGATGTCCCCCATGATTTTCTGCTGGAAGCCATAGATTTTGCGCAAACCCCCGAACGGCACCAGCGTCACCTCGCGCCGTTGCCCCGGCTCAAACCGCACCGCCGTGCCCGATGGAATATCGAGGCGCTGGCCCCGCGCCTTCGCCCGGTCAAAGCGCAGGGCTTCGTTGGTTTCAAAGAAATGATAATGCGACCCCACCTGGATGGGCCGGTCGCCCGCATTGGCCACTTCGATGGTCGTGCGCATCGCACCCACATTGATTTCAATGTCGCCGGAAGCCGGGATGATTTCACCTGGAATCATGTCTCTCTCCTCAGCGCACGGGACTATGAACGGTGACAAGCTTGGTGCCATCGGGAAAGGTGGCTTCGACCTGAATATCGTGGATCATCTCGGCGATGCCTTCCATCACTTGGGCGCGCGAGACGACACGGGCTCCTGCCTCCATCAGATCGGCAACGCTGCGCCCATCCCGCGCCCCTTCAACGACAAAATCCGTGATGAGCGCAATCGTCTCCGGATGATTGAGCTTTACCCCGCGCTCAAGCCGCCGCCTTGCCACCATGGCCGCCGTGGCAATCAGCAGCTTGTCCTTTTCCCGGGGCGTAAGATGCATATAAATTCCTCATAGCGTCCAAACTTTAGGCAGTTCGTTTGGCGCAGCAAGCAACGACAAGGCCGGAATCAAGGTTTTTCTCAAATCGAAGCCATCCACCCCCACCAGCCTTGCAACGAGCTTGCCATCCCAGGCGCTCACCCCGCCCCGATCAGCAATTATTTCGCGCAACGGCTCAAGGAAGCGCTCCAGCGTCCGTCGCCACAAAAACCAGCGTGGCAAAAGCCCGCGCCCCATTGAGCGCCGCAGCGCCCAGAACCCGCGCGGGATCGAAGCGCAAGTCATCCGCATAAATCAGCCGCCCGCCCCGCCGGATGCGCCACCGGTCATGGAAGGAAAAATCCGTCAGGCTTTCGCCCATGGCCTTGCGGCCCAGAACGACCGATTCAACCGCAAGCAAGCCAGCGTTTTCCTGCAAATCCACCTCAAGCGATCTCTGCCAGCCTGGCCCCATCAAACAGAATGGTCTCCTGCGGCAGCCACAGCAACCGCGCCGTCGCCCTGCCCTGAAAGCCTTGTGGAGATGCGCGTTTCATCGCTCAGCGACCGGTAAACCTTCTCGGCAGCCTGCGTTGTCAGGCAAAGATCACTTGCCGCCTGCACATCAATTTCGAGACGGTCACCGCCAGCCAATCCGCCGGACGTATTGATGATGATTGCTTCCGGGGCCTGGCCCGCCAGCCAGCGTCGGCATGCGGAGTTTCGCACAGCCCTCTTCCCGCCTGCGTACCACCGCGCCGTTCGCCGCAATTTCAAGTGCAAGCCTGCCCACGCTGCGCTGCAGGTCCGTGTCCAGGGTTTGAAGCATCGTCATCGGTCCGACTACAGCCTAGTCAGCCCAGCCTTGCAACTCCTGCCGCACAAGTATTTCCAGCATGCCAATTGAAAGGGGGCTATCATTCAGGCAGGGCACGGCGGAGAAATTGACCCCGCCCGCATGCTTGAAGGTTTCATCAAGCCCAATGGCCACTTCCTCCAGCGTCTCGACGCAATCGGCGGAAAATCCCGGCATGATCATCACCAGGTTTTTGACGCCCTTGGCAGGCAGGCCTTCAACCATGCCCTGGGCATAGGGCTGCAGCCATTCGGCCCGGCCAAAGCGCGATTGAAACACCACCTGCAATTGCTCCGGCGAAAGCTTCATCTTGTCCCGCAGCAGGCGCGCCGTTTTCATGCAGTGGCAATAATAGGGATCGCCCTTGGTCAGATATTCCTGCGGCAGTCCGTGAAATGAAGCCAGGATCAAATCCGGCTTCCACGGCAATTCCTTGATATGCTGCTTCAGGCTTTTTGCCAGCGCATCGATGTATGCGGGATGATCGAAATAGGGTGGCAGACTGCGGATAGCGGGTTGCCAGCGCATGGTCTTCAGGGCATCGAAACACTTGTCCAGTGCCGTCGCCGTGGTGGCAGCGCTGTATTGCGGATAGAGCGGCACAAGCAGGATCCGGTCGCAGCCCTGCGACTTCAGCGCTTCAATGCGTGCGGCCACCGGTGGCTGGCCATAGCGCATGGCCCAGTCAACAATGATCTCCGGCCTGTCCTTGAGCGCCTCCCGAAGCTTTTCGCTTTGCCCGCGCGTAATGGTCTTCAACGGCGATTCATTGAGAGCCTTGTTCCAGATCTTTTCGTAAGCCTTGCCGCTCTTCTGCGGACGGAATGTCAGGATAACCCCGTTCAGGATGAACCACCACAAAACCGGGTTGACCTCGATGACGCGCGGGTCCGACAGGAATTCCTTGAGATAGCGCCGCATCGGCCAATAGGACGTGGCTTCCGGCGTTCCCAAATTCATCAGCAAAACGCCAATTTTACCTTTGTTAACTTTTGGATGATCGGAAGGCTGCAAAATTTGCAGCGGGCTCGCTTTTCATGGGCCTCGGCCAAAGCTGGATGGACTGGCGGAATCAACCATGCCGAAAGGCGTTAACATATTGCAAACTCTGATTGAATATCGTGTTTTAACAGATAATTGTGCAAGGCGCATATCGCAATGGATAGTGTGGAAACCGGGCGAAGTCCATTCTTCTCCCAGCTCCAGAAAGAAGGTCAGCGGGCAGCTGATCTTGCTTTCACCGACCTTGACACAACCTCGACGACCTCGAACATCGAACCGGGACTCTTCCGCGCCTCACAGATAAACACCCTTTACGGCACTCTGCCGCTGTTTGTTCTGTCCCACATCATCGTGGTGCCCACTTTTGCCTCGGTGATATCGGACCAGTTTCAAACCGCCATGACCACCTGGTGGGTTGCCCTTTCAATCGTGCCCGTGGCATTGGTGATTATTCTCTGGAATCATCATGCCCGAAGGCGTTCCCCGGTTGCCAGCGTTGCGGAAATTCGCTGGGTCGAACTGACTGGTATCCTCTTTGGCCTGTCCTGGGCCCTGTTCCCCGCCGCATTTTTTGCACCCGCCGATGCCGACTTGCGTGTCCTGATTGTTGGCGGAACGCTCGCCGCTTCAGCGGTGGGAACTTTCGCGCTGTCTCGCGTGCCTGCCGCCGCAATTGTTTTTTGCGCCCTGATCACCGGTTCACTTTCACTTTCGGTGATCGAAGCTCGATGGGCCAATCGGCCTCACCTTCAACGATTTTCACAATTGCCTACGGTCTTATTCTCGCAGGCATGGTCCTCAATCAGCACCGCGACCAATTGCAGAAAGCCGTGGATGCGCAGGAAATGCACCACCAGAAAGACATTATCGCGCTGCTGCTCAATGATTTTGAACTGGGCACAAGCGACTGGCTGTTCGAATGCGACGCCAATGGTTCTCTCACCTACGTCTCCGCAAGATTAAGCGAGATTGTTGGCAAGTCGCCCCAGGAATATTAAGAGCTTGACGCTTCTGGATGCGGCCGGCGCTGATCGACGCAAATCGGCTGGACTGAGCTTTACCAAACGATGCAGGAAAGAAAGCCAATCGTGGCCACTGCAACTTGAAGTGAGCAGGCGGGGCAAACTGCCCATTGGCAAATCAGCGCCCGGCCACTCTTTTCCGAGGATGGCATGTTTTCAGGGGCTATCGCGGTGTGGGCCGTGACATCACCGACGGAATGGGAAACCGACCGCAAACTGATTGAGGCCAAGGAAGCCGCCGAAGCTGCAAGTGCCGCAAAATCGCAATTCCTCGCCGTCATGAGCCACGAGCTGCGCACCCCCCTCAATTCCATTGTGGGATTTTCGGAAATTCTCTCATCGCGCAGCGAGGAAACGCTCGAAACCGAAGTCAGGCTGGATTATGCGAAAACCATTCTGAACAGCAGCAAGCACCTGCAAACCCTGATCACCGATATTCTTGATGCAACCCGCATCGAAAACGGCACGATTTCCCTCATTGAACAGGATATTGACGCGGCGGAACTCGTCGAAATCGCCGTAAAGATGTGCCGGGACCAGGCCGAAAAGGCCGATGTGACACTCGTTGCAAAACTGACCGATGGCATTGAAGTCCGCGCCGACATTACCCGCACCAAGCAGGTCATTCTCAATCTCCTGACCAATGCCATCAAGTTTTCACTGGCCGGCGGTGTCGTGAACATTGAATTGGTGCGCATGCGCGATGACCGGCTTGCCATCGTTGTTCGCGACGGCGGCATTGGCATAAAGTCCGAAGATGTGAGCCGCATTTTTGAACCCTTCGTGCAGGCCGAGGATGGCATGTCGCGGCGCTTTTCCGGCATTGGCCTTGGCCTGTCCATCGCCCGGAAGATTGCCCGCCTCCATGGCGGTGACGTGACTTTGGAAAGCCAATTCGGGGTCGGCACCACGGCGCGGTTTGAATTGCCGCCGTCACGGGTCACTTGGCCCGCTCACGCCATCAAAACCGCAGCCGGGTGTTGCGGCGTAGGACAATTCGCGCCATCTTGCGGCCATGACAAAAGCCGCCCGCATCCCCCCATTCATCGGATCCACCCGCTCACGCACCCCAACCGGTTTTCATGCCGCGGTTTTTGGCGCGCCGCACGGCACGCCCTACCCGCGCATTGACAATCGCGTCCACGCCACGGCTCCAGACGCCTTCCGCCTCGCCCTTGCAGCCGATGGTGAATGGCTGGACCATTGGGATTTTGATTTGGGCGGCCCGCTGCTGGCTGATGGCGCCTGCCGCATTGCCGATCTCGGCAATCTGCCGACCAAGAGCAAGGACGGCAAAGGCAACCGCAAACTCATTGAAACGCAAACCCGCAAAATTCTTGCGGCAGGTGCCGTGCCTCTCATGTTTGGCGGCGATGATTCAACCCCAATTCCTTTTGTTGCCGGCTTTTCCGGAAGCTCGCCGCTCACCATCCTGCAAATTGACGCCCACATCGACTGGCGCGAGGAACGCTATGGGGAAAGGCTGGGTTTTTCCAGCACCATGCGGCGGGCCTCGGAACAGGCCCATGTCTGGCGCATCGTGCAGGCCGGGGCCCGCGGCCTTGGCAGCGCCAGGGAAGCCGAAGTGCGCGACGCCAAACAATGGGGTGCCCGTATTTTTACCTCCCGGCAAATTCATCATGATGGACTTAATGCTGTCCTTGAAACCATTTCCCCGGATGCCGATTGCCTGATCTGCCTGGATTGCGATGCGCTGGACAGTTCGCAAATGCCGGCCGTTGCCTATCCCTCTCCCGGAGGCCTGAGCTTTGTGCAGGTCACCGACCTCATCGCCGGGGTTGCCGCAAAGGCCCGCATTGCCGGTTTTGCCATGGTCGAATTTGTCCCCAAGAAGGATTTGGACGGCACCTCCGCCTTCACCGCCGCGCGGATTGCCGCAAACGTCATCGGCCATATCGCCCGGCAGATTTGACTTCGGCGAATTTTTCGCTATTGATCACCGCAGGGGAAAGCGATCTCCCCTCAAGGCGACATGCCCAAGAATCGCGTCCCATTAACATTTAAGAGGGCGCAATCATGTCCGCACCAAACTCGATAAAATCCGAAAAACTCGCACGTCTCATCGGCACCCCTTCAGCTCCCGTCATCATTGACGTCAGCACCGAGGAAGACTTTGAAGCCGATCCCCGCCTCATTCCCGGCGCTTTGAAAAGAAGCCACCAAACCGTTTCCGAATGGGGCAAGGCCTATGCCGGAAAATCCGTCATCGTCGTCTGCCATCACGGGGCCAAAGCTGAGTGAGGGAACCGCCGCCTGGCTGCGCCAGCTCGGCGCCGATGCCGTAGCGCTGGAAGGCGGTTTCGTGGATTGGGAGACGGCAAAACTGCCGCTTGTTCCCGCTGGCAAAAATCCCCAAGCGCGATGCCGAGGGCCGCACCATTTGGGTGACCCGCGCACGGCCAAAAATTGACCGCATCGCCTGCCCCTGGCTCATCCGGCGCTTTGTTGATCCCGCTGCCGTGTTTCTTTTTGTGGCTCCCCAGGAAGTGGCAGCCGTTGCCGACCGTTTCAATGCCACGGCCTTCGACATTGAGAACACCCATTGGAGCCATCGTGGCGAACTTTGCACTTTCGATGTGATGGTTGAGGAATTTGGCCTCGGCACCGAAGCGCTGCTGCGTTTGGCCACCATCGTTCGCGCCGCCGATACGGCCCGGCTCGATTTGGCGCCTGAAGCGGCAGGCCTTCTCGCCGCATCGCTTGGCCTGTCCCGCATGTATGCCGATGATCTCGAACAGCTCGAGGCCGGCATGCTGCTCTATGATGCCTTCTATCGCTGGTGCCGGGATGCAACGGAGGAAACCCACAATTGGCCCACCAACAAGGTGAAGCCATGAGCCCTTCGCCGACGTTCGCCGAAGCCACAAAAGTCTGGGCCCGCATCGGCTGCCTCTCCTTTGGCGGGCCGGCGGGCCAGATCGCCCTCATGCACCGCGAAATCGTCGATGAACGCAAATGGCTCAGCGAGCAGCAATTTCTCTCGGCCCTCAACTTCTGCATGTTGTTGCCGGGGCCGGAAGCCATGCAGCTCGCCACCTATGCGGGCTGGCGCCTGCATGGCGTCAAGGGCGGATTGGTGGCGGGCCTGCTGTTCGTGCTGCCCGGCGCGCTCGTCGTGCTGGCCCTTTCCATGCTCTATGCCGCCTTCGGCAACCTGCCCTGGATTGAAGCCATTTTCTTCGGCGTGAAAGCCGCCGTCCTCGCAATTGTCATCGAGGCTCTCCTGCGCGTGGCGCGCCGCGCGCTCAAAGGCAATGTCGATTGGCTCATCGCCGGGGCGGCCTTCCTCGCACTCTATTGTTTTGATGTGCCCTTCCCTCTCATCATCATTGCCGCTGGCCTTGTTGGTTTCTTCCGAAGCAGCGCGGCTGACACTTCACCATCAACTGCGCGGCCAAGTTTCACCGCATTGTTTTCCACCACGGCAATCTGGGCGGCCATCTGGCTCGTGCCGCTTGCGCTTCTCGCAATGACACTGGGCACCATCATGTGCTCACCAAAATCGGCATCTTCTTTTCGCAACTCGCCGTGGTGACCTTTGGCGGCGCCTATGCGGTTCTCGCCTACATGGCCCAGGCCGCCGTGGAGCAGCACGGCTGGCTCACCGCCCCTGAAATGATCGATGGCCTGGCGCTCGCCGAAACAACGCCGGGGCCACTCATCCTCGTCACCCAATTCGTGGGCTACCTCGCCGCCTTGCGCGGCATGGGCAGCATCTGGGGCGGCCTTGCGGGCGCGGCAGTGACCCTCTGGATGACCTTTGCCCCCTGCTTCCTCTGGATTTTCGCCGGCGCCCCCTACATTGAGCACATCGGCAGGATGCCCCGCCTTTCCGGCGCTTTGGCTGCAATTACCGCCGCGGTGGTGGGCGTAATTCTTAACCTTTCCGTCTGGTTTGGCCTGCACGTGCTGTTCGCCAGGGTTAACCGCGATGGATGGCGTCTTTCAGCCATGGCTGCCGGAATGGCCGACGCTGGACTTGGCAGCCCTTGCCATCAGCATCATTGCCGCCTTTGCCCTGCTGCGCTTGCATCTCGGCATTCCAAAAACGCTGGCCCTTTGCGCCGTACTTGGCGTAATCTGGAAGCTCGCGTTCCAAGGACTGAGTTGACATGACATCTGCCTCCCCCCTCGTGGGCCTGCCCGCCGATACCTACGAAAATCACGGCTTCCTGTTTCATTCGCTGGGCGACAAATATGTCCGCGCCGTCGCCGAAGTCTCCAAATGCACGCCGCTGATGATCCCCGCCATGATCGATGCTGTCCATCTCGACCACTTGCTTGATCCCTTTGACGGCATCCTGATGACCGGGGCCATATCGAACGTGCATCCGCCCCATTATGGCGAAGAACCAACCGCCGATCATGAACCCTATGACCACGCGCGTGACGCCATGACCCTCAAGCTCATCCGCGCCGTGGTTGACCGCGGCATTCCGCTGTTCTGCATTTGCCGGGGCTTTCAGGAACTGAATGTGGTCCTCGGCGGCAGCCTCGAAACGGAATTGCAGAAAGGTGAAGGCCGGCTTGATCACCGCGCGCCAAAATCCGACGACACCGATGTGCGCTACGGTCCGAAACATGCGATCAAGATCACCAAAGGCGGCATGCTGGAGCGCATCCTTGGCAAAAGCGAAATGATGGTGAACTCCATCCATCGCCAGGGTGTGAAGCGGCTGGCGCCGGGCCTGAATGCGGAAGCCGTGGCTCCCGATGGCATCATCGAAGCCGCCTCGGTAAAGGGCGCCAAGAGCTTTGCCTTCGGCACCCAATGGCACCCGGAATACAAGGTTGCGAACAACCCGGACTCCGTAAAGCTTTTCACCGCCTTCGGTGACGCGGTGCGCGCCCAAACGGGACCGCGCCAGCACGACGTTCAACAAACAACGCTACGCCTGATTTTTCGACAAGAGATTCACGTTTCAATGAGTTCCACCAATTTGTCATTCCGGCGAAAGCCGGAATTTTTCCCAGACATTGATGGGATTTCGGCTTTCGCCGGAATGACAAACTTGCGAGGATTCACTTTTCAATGAGCGCCGGGCAAAGCTTCGCCGGGGATGAAAACGGTAATGCCGTTTCCGGGGGGTAGAGAAGGAAGCCGAACCACATTAGTCCGTATACGGACGGTTTTTTGAAACGGCGCGCTCGTGGGCAGCACTTCAGGACGTGTCGGGCTTCAGCGCGTCCCAGGCAAGCCCATGGCATTCGATGAGCACCTCATCGACCAGGTGAATGGGCTTCCTGCGGGGGCCGGGTGGAGGGCCAGGCCGGAGCGGTGATCTGAACTTCGGACTTGGCATGGTCTCGCGCCTTGCCCGCCAGCGGGCCATCCGCCTGGCCTGGCGCGGCAGGTCCTCGAGGGCCAGCTTGAGAGCCTCAAGCCTCCGGGTAAGGGGCACGGCATTGACGAGGCCATCGGAGGGCGGAGTTTTCGCGGGAGGGGGCGCGGGCCGGGGCGCTGCCCACAGGGACACCACCCGTGGGATCATCCTCCAAGACATGGATGCGCGGTTCAAGCCGCGTGAACTTTCGGCGGCGCCTGATAGTGAAGTTTTTCCGCGGATCGAAGAGCTGGAAGGAGAGACGTGAGCCCCCGCCTTTCCTGATCGGCTCCCACAGGCTTGGGACGCGAGACCGGACGCGCGGGCGGAAGCTTCACCACAAGGCCGCGGGCCGCGATGACGATCAGGCGCCGCATGGCGGATTCGGCGGGCCAAAGCACCCGCCGCACGGCGCTGTGGACGGAGCTGTGGAATCCGCGCCACCGTGATGCCGCCGGCCAGCTCCAGCATGGCGAAAAGGCCCGCAATGATCTCCTTGAGCGCTTCGCTGTTGCGTTTGATGGCCAAGTCCCAGTCCAAATGATCTCCTATCCGGCATTAGAACAATACAGGAACATATGAACCCGATAGGAATAGATTGTCAAGGGGTAAATTTTCCGCTGTATGCCAAGAAGCGCCATGGCCCCAGCTTCGAATGATGGCAAATCTGTTTGGGCGACGACATCGGAAACACGAATGGCAGCTAAGGGTCGCGCGCTCATCATTCGGGCAAGCCTGCCTGCGCCAATTTTTCGTGCAAATGGGCAGCATCACTTTCATTCTTGTAGTGCACTGTCACCAAGAACTGACGAACCGAAAAACTGGGCGAAGCGGCAATGATCCTCTCTGCGCAGGCCTTTGCGACTTTGATTTCGCCCAATCCAACGTAAGCCGCGGCCAAGAATGCTAAATTCTCAGGCGCTGGGCTTGCTGACCGGAGCAGCGCCTCGGTGGCTTCGGCGTAGCGCTTGGCCGTGAAGTAGGCGCGACCGAGATGACCCCAGTATCGCGCTGGATGGAATGGATTGAGCTGCATCGCCCGCCTTATCCATTCGATGCCTTCTTCAGGCCGGCCGAGCCATGTCATAAGCTCGCCCTGTTGCAAAACCAGCAAATCGTAGTTCGGATTGAGCGACAATGCCCGCTCTTGATGGTGCTGTGCTTGTGAAAAGTCTCCCGTGCTGATGTTGAGGGCCGCCAGAATGCGGTGGACGTCGGCATCCTGGTCGTCGAGCGCCATCGCGCTATTTGCCTCGGTGGTGAATTCGTTTTCCAATGCCTCCCGCTCTCTCCAGCCATAAACCCAAGCCTGGCCAAGCACACAGGCCCGCCAAGCACGGGCATGGGCATATTCGGGATCAAGCTCGATTGCCCTGTTGAGCATCTTTAGCGCCTCGGCGTTGGCGTCGCGCTCGGAACGGTGATGCAGCACCTTGCCTGCCAGCACATATTCATAAGCCGCCATGTTCTGGGTCGGCTTGTTCTTGGAGCGCTCACGCCTGGCCGCCTCAATGCGGCCCGGCAGCACCGAAACGATCGTCGTCGTGACCTCATCCTGGATGGCAAAAACGTCTTCAAGCTGGCGGTCATAGCGTTCGGCCCAGACGTGCTGGCCGGTTTCAGCGTCGATCAGCTGAACGGTCACACGCACGTGGGAGCCTGCCTTGCGTACGCTGCCCTCGACCACGTATTGCACGCCAAGTTCGCGCGCCACCTCCTGGATTTTGATTGCCCTGCCCTTGTAGACAAAGGTCGAGTTACGGGCGATGACGAAGAGTTCCTTGAAGCGTGAAAGTTCAGTAATGATATCTTCGGTCATGCCATCGGCAAAGAACTCTTGCTCCGGATCTCCGCTCATGTTGGTCAGCGGCAGGACGGCGATCGAAGGCTTAGCTTGTCCGGCGGATGCGAGCTTCGGAAGGACTGTCACGACACCGCCGACGCCAAAGACGCGCACTGGAATTGCTATGTTCTTGAGCGGCTGCTCACCGAGGTCAACAAAGCTTTCGTCGATTTTGCCACGCACTTCCTCATGCACCTTGGCGGAGATGCAGATGCCGCCCGGCGCCGCCAATGATTCAAGACGCGCAGCAATGTTCACACCATCGCCATAGATGTCACTGCCTTCTCCGATGACGTCACCGAGGTTGATGCCTATGCGGAGCGTGACGCGGCGGTCGTCGGCGACACCTTCGTTTGCTGCCGCGAATTTGGCTTGAAGTTCCAGCGCCGCCTTGACTGCATTCACCGCACTGGCAAACTCCACGAGCACGCCATCACCCATGAGCTTCACAACGCGCCCGCCATGGGTCTTTACCAGGGGATAGAGAATCTCCTTCCGCCGCATCTTCAGCGCCGCAAGCGTTCCCGCCTCATCGGCCTCCATCAGCCGCGAGTAGCCCACGACATCGGCGACGAGGATGGCTGCCAGACGGCGCTGTACTGCTTCCTCACTCACGTTCCGATGATCCCTTCATGTGTGGCGTATCTGCCTAGAACCCGTGATCATTACACAATAGCAGAGTCAAAAACTGGAGCAATCAAGCACTCGGAAATGTTGCATGTCCTGTTTCGGCTGGGTCTGAGGCGGTTCCGATACCCAGGTCTTGAGGGCCGCTTTGGGTCAAATGCGGAAGCTACCATAACAATCTGTAATTTTGCCCCAACAAACACACCCGCCTGTTAATTGTATTCCAGGTATCCTTGAAAATACGCTTGGAAGTCAAAAATGCCTCTTCCTGCCATGCAGGAAGAGACATAGCAGAACAGAATAATTTCCTGCAGTTAATGCATCCCGCCGCTGACGGTCAAGATTTCGCCGGTCATATATTTGGAATTGTCGGAGGCGAGATAGACGGCGGTCGGAGCGATGTCGTCCACCTGCCCAATACGGCCGAGTGGCGCGGCGCTTTCCACCCATTTGCGCAGATCGCTGCCCTCTGCCGAAGCGCCCATGGCTTGGACTCCTTCGGTTTCGATCATGCCGGGATTGATGGCGTTGACGCGGATTTTGCGCGCACCAAGTTCTTTGGCCAGCACGCCGGTGATGGCATCGACTGCCCCCTTGGTGCCCGTATAAATCGCCGAATTCGCTGGTGTCAGGGAGGTAGCAGCCGAACTGATATTGATGACGCTGCCGCCCTTGTCGCCGAACAGCTTAATGGCCTCACGAGTGGCCAGGAGCAGACCAAGGACGTTGGTGTTAAATTGTTTGTGGAACAAATCCTCGGTCACACCTTCAAGCGGCGCGAACTGATAGATGCCGGCATTATTGACCAGAATGTCGAGCTTGCCATAGGCTTTGCGCGTTTCCGCGAAGAGATGCTCGACATCAGTGGCTTTTGCGACATCGCCCTTGACCGCGATGGCCTTGCCGCCCTTGGCAGTGATGGCCGCGACCGTTTTGTCAGCGCCTTCCTTGCTGGAAGCGTAATTGACGACGACTTGCGCGCCTTCAGCCGCCAGATGCTGGGCGATGGCCGCGCCAATGCCTTTGGATGCACCAGTGACTACCGCGACTTTTCCTTCGAGTTTCTTAACCAAGTTAATCTCCTTGCGTTGGGTGAACTTGCATATAGTTCCATAGTTCGATATAATGGAACTATTGAAATTAACAAGAACCTTCGCTAAATTATTTTTGTGAGTTTCGTGCATCCATCTCGAGAAGACATCACGCTGGAGGGCGTGCTACGCGCATTGGCCGATCCGGCCCGGCTGGGCATAGTGCTGTTTTTGCAGAAGAATGGCGGCGATTGCGCGTCCTGTGCCGAGGCATCTCCTTGCCCCAAAATGGCGAAATCCACTCTGTCGAATCACTTTCGCATTTTGCGCGAAGCCGGTTTGATCCGCACCGCCAAGCAGGGCGTCGAACATCGTAATGTTCTACGCGATGAGGATATCAATGCACGGTTTCCGGGCTTGCTAAAATTGGTTCTGAAGCTGGCTGCATAGCCAACAGCAAATTCAATAGACGGCTTGTGAATACCAGGGGGAAAACTCCTGCGTGCATTCACAGTACGGAGAGTGGAATTAATAAAAAAATATCGCGCGACGAAGCAATTCCCCTGCATCACCCGTGACAACGCGGCCAACAAAAATGGCAGAGCGTAGGAATCAGAACGAAAATGTTATGGTCCCGCATGGGGAGACACATACTGGAACCACAACACTTTCATCTCAGCCCTCATCGCCTTCCCGAGAAATGATGCAGAGGCATTCTATTTGCCAGTTATTGGACTTACTGCTGAATGGAGCATATTGACTACTTTTCGCAATCACAACCTTAATAACGAATTTGCGGGCACTTTCCGGGCCGGTGTCGCCCTGAAGCAACAGTTAAATAGCCTTATTTCCCTTGTGCGACGAAGCGATACGCCGCTCGCCTACAAATTTAACCACCAGCCGTTCGCCTTTGCGCCAACGCTTTTCTGCTGGGTAACGCTTACCATCTGAAACAACATCAAGATGGAAATTCTCTGGCACGTTCACATTTGGAGGTATTCGAAGTATTGCGCCCGTTGCGCTAATTTCTCGGATTTTCACATCGATGAAGGTCGCCTCGTCGAGCGAGACAATCCTTCCAACCAGCAATAGTCTTGATCCACGACGCTTGCGCTGTTTGTTGCTAGAAATCATGTGTTTGTACACCTCGATTTTAACAACGTCCCACATCGCATTATCACGGAAGTTCCAATGGATGGCCGTCTGTCCCGGAGATATTAGTGATTATGGTGAATCACTGCGTTGTCAGTGCAGGTTGCGGAATGGAGAGCGTTTCGGGAAGTTAGTTTGGAGTGAGGTGGATCATGAATTTTGATAAAGCAGATGAGTATCGGACAGAGGCTCAGAAATGTCTCGGCAATGCGGAGCGCACCTTCGACCCCAACGCCAAATTAAGCTGGAAACGGCTCGCGGAAGATTGGGTAGATTTGGCTAGTAAGCTTCAAGCTTCCCAATTTCACATCAGTTGCGTCGACAGTCATTAGAACGTCCATAACCGTAAGGCCGCCCATCTAAAATTTTTTACAAACGCACTGCCCCCAAGGTCGGCTAATCCAGGGCGCGTAATTGTCGAATTTGGTCTATACAGGCCAGTGCATGACGCAAACACGCCCGGACTGCCAATTTGGTGGAAAGTACACGCGGAATAACTTCGCCTTGTCGAAATTCAATGAAGCTAAGTGAAGTCCGCTTTGGGTCAAAAGCAGAATTTCAAATTGAGACACTAGCGAAATATTGTGATCCCCGATCGCATAATTCCCTCCATACTCAGCGATGTGCGTGAGCTATTGCCCCTCTTCTCATCATGCCTGCACTTGATGCGGGCATCTTCTTGGCAGATGAGAAGATGACCGGGTTGATCCTCGGATCGGGTCCGAGGACGGTCAAGATGAGAGGCGTACTTTAGGCAAGCAACGCCGCAAGTTCTGAAAGCGATTCAATCCGCGCCGCAGCCTTCCCCGGAATCCGGTCATCCTGCCCCGGACTGCGGGCAAGCCGAACGGCCTGAAACCCAAACTGCGCCGCCGCCTGTGCGTCCCAGCTATTGGCCGAGACAAAGCAGATGGAGGGCGCATCCTGAATTTGCAGTTTATGCATGGCGTGGCGGTAAACCCGCCGGCTCGGCTTGTAAATTCCTACGTCCTCCACCGACAAAACCATGTCGAAGGATTTTTCCAATCCGGCGGCGCGCACCGCGCTGTCCAGCATGGACGGGCTGCCATTGGAGAGGATGGCCATGCGCTTGCTCTTGGCCCTTACTGCCTTCAGGGCCTCGGCTACATCCGGATAGGCATCAAGCTTCAGATAAAGCGTCATCAATTCATCGCGCAGGCCCACGATCATCAATCTTCAGGGCCTCAAGGGAAAAATCCAGCGCATCGCCCGTCACATGCCAGAAATCCGCATGCACCCCCATGAGGCTGCGCAGCCAGGTGTATTCCAGTTGCTTCTGCCGCCACAGCCGCGCGAGATCGGCGGCCTTGTCGCCAATCTCCGTCGCCAGTTTCTGCACCGGGGAATTGACATCAAACAGCGTGCCATAGGCGTCAAAAACGCAGGCCCTTATGCCTTCAAGTCCGGCCATTGCCCTTCTCCGTCCCGCAATTTCCGCACTATGCTAGACCAACAATTGGAAAAATAACATGCCACATGACGGACACGATCACGACGAACACTCTGAGCTCTCTCCCATCGCCTTGCGGGTGAAGGCGCTGGAGTCGCTGCTCGTTGAAAAGGGCTATGTCGATCCGGCAGCACTCGACGTCCTGATCGACACTTATGAAACCAAAATCGGCCCGCGCAATGGCGCGAAGGTGGTGGCCAGGGCCTGGACCGATCCCGCCTATGCAAAATGGCTGAAGGAGGATGCAACCGCGGCCATCGAAAGCCTGGGCTTCACCGGCCGCCAGGGCGAGCACATGGTGGCGCTGTTCAATACGCCTGAAACCCACAACATGGTGGTCTGCACTCTCTGCTCCTGTTATCCGTGGCCGGTGCTCGGCCTGCCGCCCGTCTGGTACAAATCTCCGCCCTATCGCTCGCGCGCCGTCATCGATCCGCGCGGTGTTCTCGCCGAATTTGGCGTCACACTTCCCGAAAAAACAAAAGTCAGCGTGTGGGATTCAACCGCTGAAATCCGCTATCTCGTCATCCCCATGCGGCCGGCCAACACCGAAGGCCTGAGCGAGGAAGAACTTGGCGGGCCTCGTCAACCGCGACTCGATGATCGGCACGCGGCTTGCGGGCAAAGCAGCGTGAACGGCCCGCAGGACATGGGCGGCATGATGGGCTTTGGCCCCATTGCGCCCGGAAGCAAATGAGCCACTGTTTCATGCGCCGTGGGAGCGGCGGGCTCTTGCGATTTCGCTGGCCATGGGCGGCACCCGCCAATGGAACATCGACATGTCGCGCCACGCCCGCGAAAAAATTCCGCCCGCGCAATACTGGTCGCTCAGCTATTACGAGATCTGGATGGAAGGCCTGAAACGGCTTTTGACCGAACGCGGGCTTCTCGATGCCGTCTCCAAAAAACTGCCGGTCTTTGAAGCCGCAAACGTTGCGCCTGCCCTGGCCAAGGGCAGTCCTTACATTCGGGCTACAGAAGCAAAACCGCTCTTCAAAATTGGTGACCGCGTGAAGGTGCGCAATCTTCATGCCCCTGGGCACACGCGCCTGCCCGGATACCTGCGCGGTAAAACCGGAGAAATTGTGCTTTATCACAAGGCCCATGTGTTTCCCGATTCAAATGCCCAAGGCGCTGGAGAAAATCCGCAGCATCTCTATGCCGTGCGCTTCAAGGCGCGCGATGTCTTTGGCGTGAACAATGATGATGACCTGCAGGCCGATCTCTTCGAACCCTATCTGGAGGCCCCATGAACGGCGCCCATGATCTTGGCGGCAGGATGGGCTTTGGCCCCATCGCAGCGCCCGCATCGGAACCCGTGTTTCATGAAAAATGGGAAGGCCGCATGGCCGCCCTTATGATGACGGTTCCCGGTGACTGGTCCATTGATGAGGACAGATCAGCTTGCGAATCCATGCACTCCCGCGAAATATCTCAAGACGAGCTACTACGAGCATTGGCTGCACGGCCTGGAATCCCTGCTGAAAAAATACACGCCGGACAGCTCCAGCCCGATGCGCCCGGAAGGCATTTGGGCAGCATTGACGGCGCGCCGCAGCTATGCCCGTGACATTTCAACTCCGGCCGCCTTCGCAATCGGCCAGAAAGTCCGCGTGAAAATCATAAACCCCATGACCCACACCCGTGCGCCGCGTTACGTGCGGGGGCACGTGGGCGAGGTGGTGAAAATCCATGGCGCCCATGTTTTCCCCGATTCAAACGCGCTAGGCCTGGGCGAAAATCCGCAATGGCTTTACACCCTGCGCTTCACCGCAAAGGAATTATGGAACCACGCCAATAATGACTACGGTGATGCTTGATCTCTGGGAGCCCTATCTTGAACCCGCCTGATCTCAAGGACCCGGTTTTCAACGAGCCGTGGGAGGCGCAGGCCTTCGCCATGGTGGTGAAGCTGCATGAGCGCGGCTGTTTCACCTGGAGCGAATGGGCCGAAACCCTGGGCGCTGAAATAAAATCAACTGATGCGCCCTATTATGAGCAGTGGCTTGCGGCGCTTGAAAAAATCGTCGAGGCCAAAGGCCTCATGTCGCAAGTCGAACGCTTGAACCGCGTTGAGGCCTGGGACCGCGCCGCCCATGCAACGCCGCACGGCCAGCCCATAGAGCTCAGCCGATCGTAGCCAGCCACGGGAACTGTTCCAGAAACCAATAGGCCATGGTTTGCATGGAACCCGTAAGAAACATGATGCCCGTCAGCACAAGCAGTGCCACCCATCAGGCGCTCGACCGTAACCAGATGCCGTTTGAAGTATCCGGAAAACCCGAGAAATGTTCCAACTCCTGCCGCAGCCAGCAGAAATGGAATGCCAAGGCCAAGCGAATAGATTGCAAGCAGGCCAGCGCCACGCGCCACATCCTGTTCGCTTGCGGCAATCGTCAGAATGGTTGCGAGGATCGGACCGATGCAAGGCGTCCAGCCAAAGGCAAAGGCCAAGCCCAATGCCATAGGCGCCAAGCAGGCCCACCGGCCGTGAATGATGGTGGTAGCGCGCTTCACGGTGGAGAATGGCAAGCTTGAACACGCCGAGGAAATGCAGGCCCATCACAATGATGAACACGCCGGCAATTTGCGAAAGCAAGCCCAAATGCTCCCGCAGCAATTGCCCGGCAACTGAAGCGCTGGCTCCCAGCGTTACAAATACCGTGGAAAAGCCCAGCACAAACATAAGCGCCGCAAGAAAGGCGCGGCGTTGCTGGGAAACAGAAGCGCCATCCCCATCGGACAGCTCATCGAGAGTGGCTCCCGTAATGAAACAAAGATACGAAGGCACCAGCGGCAGCACACAGGGGCTAAGAAAACTTATGACGCCCGCCAGCAGCGCTGCCTGAAGTGAAACAGTGAGATCCATGGCTCCCTACGTGACAGGCTGGGCTTCGAAGTTCAACTCAATCCTTGCCGCATCCCTGTCACTTGCGCGTCAACGCGCTTGACACGTCGACTAAATCTGATACGTTATAACATAACATATAAGGAAACAAACCATGCGCCTTGCGGTCTCCTGCCTTGCCACTCTCCTGCTCTCCACCTCAGCCTTGGCCGCGCCAAAGGTCATTGCCTCGATCGTGCCGGTCCACAGCATCGTCGCCTCGGTCATGGGCGATGTTGGAACTCCCGAGTTGCTTCTCTCCGGCAAGAATTCCGAACACACCGCGACCCTGTCGCCGCAGCAGCTCTCGGACCTCGGCAAGGCCGACGTGGTTTTCATGATTGGCACAGGATTGGAACACAAGCTGGTCCAAATCAGCGGCAGCGAAGCCGTAGGCGGCAAGACATTCATTTCCCTTTCCGAAGTCGCCGGAATCAAGACCCTGCCCGTGCGCCAGGGTGGCACTTTCGAGGATCATGAGGAACATGAGGGCGAAGAACACGAAGGTGAAGAAGAAGGAGAAGAGCATGATGACGACGACGAGGCGATCCTGAAATTTGATCCCCATGTCTGGCTTGATCCTGAAAATGCCAAGGCAATGACAAACGCAGTCGCTGCCGACTTGAGCAAGGTCGATCCCGACAACGCCAAAACCTACGAAGCAAATGCCGCGGCCTATGTGGCTTCACTTGACCAGACTCACGTCGAAATCAGCGCTGAAACAAAACCCCTTCAAGACAAGCCTTTCGTTGTTTTCCATGATGCCTATCAATATTTTGAGAAGCGTTTTGGCCTCGCCGCTGTCGGCAGCATCTCGGATGTCTCGGCTTCAGCCCCTTCCGCCAAACGCTTGAACGAAATCAGAAGCAAGCTCGAAGAAACCAAAGCCATATGCGTGTTTCGCGAGCCGCAGTTCGATGCGAAATATGTGACCGTTGTGCTGGAAGGCTCAAAAGCAAAACAAGGCGTGCTCGATCCCATGGGCTAGTGACATCACGCCGGGGCCAAAGGCCTATGCCGAATTGCTCACCAGGCTTGCAAAAGATGCCGGCGATTGCCTTATGAACTAGGCCCGCGCCAGGCAAGCAGCCGCCCGTCAATGGCGGCAAGGCCCAGCGCGATAAGCCCCATGCCGGCGAAATGCCTGGGCTCCAGTTGCTCGCCAAGAAACAGGAAGCCCAGAAGCACCGCGCTGACCGGGATCAGAAAAGTGACCAGCATCAGGTTGGTCGCCCCCGATGAGGCAAGAATGCGGAAGAAAATCAAATAGGCCAGCGCCGTTGAAAGAATGGCAAGCCCGGCAATGGCCGCCCATGCCGCAAGGCTGGGTTGGGTCAAGGTCCAGGACTGATCAACCAGCAGCGCGACAGGCGTGAGCATCAGTGTTGAGGCCGTCAATTGCCCCGTCGCCGTCATCATGGGCGTAACCCCCATCTGCTTGAAACGCCGCCCATAGACGCCTGAGATGCCATAAAAAGCCGAAGCCAGGAGAATGGCCACTTGCGCCCAAACATTGGTGCCGAGCCCCTGCAGCGCCTCAGGACCCACCATGACGGCCGCACCGATAAATCCGACAATGACGCCGGCAAGCTTCTTGCCCGTCATTTTTTCGTCGCTGGTAAAGAAATGCGCCACAAGACACGCCAAACAGCGGCGTGGTGGCATTCAGGATGGAGGCCAGCCCGCTGGGGATTTGCGTTTGCCCCCAGACAATCAGGGTTTGCGGAATGGCATTGTTGAGAAGCCCCATGCCGGCAAAGGCCAGCCATACCTTGGGATCGCGCGGCATCCATTGCCCCATGAGCGCGGATGACCACATGCAGGATCAGGGCGGCAATGCTCACCCGCAGCATCATGATGGTGAGCGGCGGCAATTCCTTAACGGCAACGCCAATGAAAAAGAAGGATCCACCCCAGAGAACCGAAAGGATGAGCAGCAAAGCCCATTCCTTGGCGCCCATGATCTTTTGCGTTGCCATATTTTCCCATTCCTGCCGTGCAAGGCACCATGCGCGGTGGGGCATTCCGCCGCCCACCCGTTTAGGACCTTGCCAAAACTTAATTTCACTTTTTCGCCGCATACGTTCACTATGCGGGCCTTGAAGCGGAGATTTCACGGATGGCGGCGCGCCGCAACACTTTATATTGTCATGGCTGCAATGATGGCTGGTTTCGCGGGCACGCAGGCCCAGGCGCATCCCCATGTCTGGATCGAGATGCAGTCCGATGTAGTGTTCACCGAGGACGGCCTGATCAAGGGTGTCGATCTGGAATGGACCTTTGACGACGGCTATACGCAGATGGCGCTGGATGGCCTGGATGTCGATGGCGACGGCCTTTACAGCCAGGACGAGCTGGCCCCCCTCACCAAAGAGAATATCTCGTCGCTGAAAGACTATGAATATTTCACCGTCATGCGGGCCAACGGCGAACAGCAGAAAATTGGCGCGGTGACGGACTTCGGGCAGATCTGGAGCAACAACAAGCTCGACCCTCCATCTCCAGGTTCCCCTGGAAAAACCCATCGACCCGAAACACCAAGAGTTTACCTTCAAGGTTTACGATCCCGAATTCTATATCGCCATCGATTATGTGAAGGATGACCCCGTCGATATCGTGGGCAAGCTGCCGGAATCCTGCAAGCTGGTGGTGAAGCCCGTGCCCACCGATGCCGAGCTGGAGCAGACCCGCACCATGCTTTCCGAAAAGGGCAAGGACTGGAAACCGGAAGTCAGCGAGGACTTCGGCGCCCTGTTTGCCCAGGCCGTGTCCATCGCATGCAAAGCATGATGCAGTTTCTGCGCAATCTGCTGATGATTTTTGTGCTTGCCGGATTCTTCATCGCCCCTGCTATGGCGCAAACCGCAAGCGAACCCACAAGCGAAATCAAGATCGACAAGAAGAAATTGCTGGTCCAGCCGCGCAATGCCGATGGCTCGCTCATCATGGTTTCGTTCTGGGATGATCCCGTGCTGTGGGTGCGGGAGCAACAGCAGGCATTTTATGGCTCCATGTCAGGCACCCTCAGGCAGATCAAGACAAGCAGTCCCTACGCGGCCGCCTGGACCCTGATGTTTTTGAGTTTCGGCTACGGCATTTTTCATGCGGCAGGTCCGGGCCATGGCAAGACCGTCATTTCCGCCTGGCTGCTCGCCACGGAAAATGAATTGAAGCGCGGCATCATCATTGCCTTTCTCAGTTCCATCATTCAGGCCCTCGTGGCCATTCTGCTGGTAAGTGTCTTGCTGCTCCTTGTGGCAAGCGCCGGCAGTACGGCAAGGGATGTCGGCAGGCTTCCTCGAAAGCGCCAGCTACGCCATGATCGGCGCCATGGGCCTTTATCTCATCTGGACCGCATTGCGTCCCAAGCCCGTCTCATCATCACGATCACGACATCATGACCATCATCACCACGATCATGTCCATGACGAAAATTGCGGCCATGCCCATGTGGCCGAGGCAAAACAGGTGCGCGGCCAATGGTCCCTCACCAAGGCCTTTTCGCTGGCCTTCGCGGTCGGCATCAGGCCCTGCACCGGCGCCATTCTGGTCCTGATCCTGGCCAATGCCCTGGGAATTTACTGGGCGGGCGTGGCCTCAACCCTTGTCATGGCAATTGGCACATTTCTCACCGTATCAGTCATTGCCGCCATTGCGGTCTATTCCAAGAAGCTCGCCATGCGCCTGGCCTCCCGCGATGACAGATGGCTGGACTGGCTGGGCTTCGCCCTTCGCATAGGTGGCGGCCTTGCGATTGCCGGCCTCGGCGGATTATTGTTCCTGGGTTCCCTTGGCCGTACAATGGGAATGACCTGATGATGAGTAAAGGCTGCATCCCATGAAAACCGATAGCATTGCCAAGCGCCGTTCCGACCGCACCTGGATGACCGCCGAAAGCTGCAAGCTCGATGATTTCGTCGATCGCCCATCGCCGCGTGAAATCAGCTCAGCGCAGCTGCTGGCCAAGCGCGGCTGAACAACGGGCAGCCGATGGTGCGCGCGGCGCGCAAGAAGACGGCGAAGACTGACAAGTGTTTTTCTCTCCATGGTCGGGCGACCTATCAGATGGCATTCCTCCCTCTCTTCATAGTGGCTTTCCCCGACTTTCTTCCCATGGGCTGGCTTGACCCGACCACCCACTTCTGGGTTTCATAAAGGCCACGATCAGATAGGAACAACCAAAGCGAAAACGCTGCGGGCGTGATCGGTCGCCAACACCGTGACGGCAATCACTCTAAGTCTGGGTGGTCGGGTCAAGCAACTGTTGATCAAGCGATGCGATACTTGAAGGCGGATTGATCCCGATGATGGCATTGAGGATTGTCAGGAATTTGCGCATGGTTGCAATGAGAGCTTTTTTGAAGGGTTTTCCGGCTTCCCGCAGTCTGCGGTAGAATGGCTCGAGATGAACCAGCTTGGCTTTGATGGCGCTGAGCGTTGCCATGTAGAGCACATCCCTAACGGATTTCCGTCCACCGATGCATTTTCCGCCTCGGTTCTTTTGACCGGATTGCCTGGCATGCGGCGCCACACCTACCAGCGAAGCAAGGCGTTTTGCACCGATGTGGCCGAGTTCCGGCAAATCAGCAATGAGGGTTGAGGCGAGCACCGGCCCAACGCCTGGCACGGCCGACAGCATATCACTTGCAGTTTTTAACTGATGGGATGCACCGAGGCAGGCTTTGATCTCCCGCTGCAGGACACGGACTTCCTGTTCGATCGCGGCGATGCGCCGTGCCGCCGATTGCCTGACTGCAGCATTGCGGACGGTGCCAAGCAAGGCCTTGAGGCCGTTATTCTCTTCGATCAACCTGCGCCGGTACATGGCCAAATCCGCGATATCCTCGCGCGCCGCATCGGGCTGGTGCTGAACCAATGATTCTCCTGCTGCCTCGAGATAGCGTGCGATCAGGGCCGCGTCGATGGGATCTGTCTTTGCCTTGATCTTCATGGCCCGTGCGAAGTTCCGGACTTGTGACGGGTCAAGAAGATGAACGGTGTATCCGCCAAGAGCCAGTCCAGAGGCGGCTTCACGTTCATATCCGCCTGACGCCTCCAGGCCGATTGCCAAAATGCGTAATCGCCGCAGCCGTGACTTGAGCTCTCTTAGGCCGGGCTTGCTGTTATCAACGCTAAAGTTCTCATTGAGTGGCCGAAGGTGCACGTCCAGACGCAGTTTAGAAACATCAATGCCGACAAAAATATTTTGTGCTATCATCTTTGAGCTCCCGGGCTTGTAATGCGGGCTTCAAAGCCCAACCAACTATTCGGGTTGAAACAAAGATGGCAGGGCCATGCTTGACCTCGGTCAAAAATGACCTGTCCGATATCGGCCTCCTGCCAACACCGGAGGTGCGGTCAGGCACCTCCGGTTGTCGCAAAATACATCAAAATGCCGATACAAGCCCGACATGGAGAGGCGACGAGCGGGAGGACGGATAATGTTGTCTGCTGAGGTCAAGCCCGACCATGGAGAGAATTTTAAACTTTACGCAAACCTCACCGCGTAAACCGGCGGCAGGGAATGGCTCACGCTCTGCCAGCTGTCGCCCTGGTCCTCGCTGACCCAGACACCGCCGGTGGTCGAGCCCATCGCCAATCGTTCACCCGGCCCGTCAATCGCCAGCCCATGGCGGAAGATGAGATCATAGGCGTGTTTCTGCGGCAGGCCTTTTTTCAGGCTCTTGAAGGTCTTGCCGCCGTCGCGGGTGCGCGTCACCACCAATGCGCCATCAACCGGAATGCGCTTCTCGTCCTTGATGCCCGGAACGAACCACGCCGTGTCCGCATCATCGGGATGAACCACCACGCCAAAGCCGAAGGATGACGGCTTGGCCTTCACCTCGGTCCAGCTCTTGGCATTGTCCGTCGATTTGAAAATGCCGCAATGATGCTGCACCCAGAATTTGTCGGGCTCAGCCTTACATTGCACCATCATGTGCGGATCCTGCGTATCGGGGTTCTCCGCCTCTTCCTTTGGTCCCTGGTCAAACTTCATGCCATGGGCCGATTGCGCCCATGTGGCTCCGCCATCATGGGTGACCCACACGCCACCGCAGGAAACGCCCACGCGAACAGTTTTTGACGAGCGGGGATCAACGCAGATCGAATGAATGCCCGGAATATCCGCACCGCCCCCAAGCCATTTGTTGCGGTCCGGCATGTGCCACAGGGTTTCGATCATCTCCCAGGTCGCTCCCCGGTCGCGCGAACGGAACAGCCCGCCCGGCATGGTGCCGCACCAGATGACGCCCGGCTCGTCGCGCCCGCCCGTTTCAAGCGCCCAGATCAATTGCGTGGTCCAATTCACCGGCTTGCCCCAGCCATCAAGATCAATGAGCCCCTCGGGCTTTTGCCGGATAGGCGGGCGTGGTGATTTCCTTCCACGTCTTGCGGCCCTTGTCGCGGCGATGCAGCTTGATGCCGAAATGGCCATGGTTGAGCGCCGCATAATCCGTGCCGTCACGCGGATCATGTAAGGTGAGCGTCACATTGTCGCCAACGAAGTCGCCGTTGGAAACGCTCCAGCCGCCCCTGCCGCGCTTGACCGTGAACAGGCCCTTGCGGGTTGAAACCAGAATGCTGTTACTCATCGCCTAACCTCCGGAAAGTGCCTGCAGGACATAAACTTCACTTTTGGGCTGAACCGCATCGCTCAAGCCCGTGAGATCGCTCACCCGCTTGCCGTCAACCAGAATGGTCATGTGCTTGCGAAGTGCGGCCTGGTCATCAAGAATATAGGTCCGCAACCGGTCATTGGATTCAAAGACACTGTTCAAAACTTCGCGCACCGTCTGGCCCTTGGCCTCAACGATGGGGCAATCCACATGCCTGCGCAAATTGCTGGTAAAAGTCACACGCGCCATGGGGCAATACTGTCACATTCCCGAAAACCTGCCAAGCCGCTAGGATTTTCCAGATGCTCTAAGAAGAACCTTCCTGCTTTGCGCCATTTTTGCGCCAACAATCGCCCAGGCCCATTCCTTCCGGCATGGCAACATCGCCATTGGCCACGCCTGGGCGCTGCCCCGGCAGCTTGCCGACGGCCAGGTTTTCTTTCCAATGGCAATAAAGGGAAATGAGCGGGATGAACTGGTTGCCGCGCGTTCGAGCGTTTGCACTTACATCCAGCTCAGGGAAAACAACCACTATGACGATCCGCCGTTGTCCTCCATCAAGCTTGAACCGGGAAAGCCTGTCCCATGCGCCCTACCGCAACCCACCTGCGGCTTGTTGGCGTGAAACAGCCCCTGAAGCTTGGTGACCGCTTCAAAATCATTCTCGACTTCCTCAATTCGGGCGAAGTCGAAATCGAGGTTTTCGTCGAGGAAAAGCCCGGCGACTGAATGTCATAGGATGTTTACGCCAGAAGCTGGGCTACCCGGCCCCTGAGTACCGGCACAATCTCTTCCTCAAGCCAGGGATTTCTCCTGAGCCACATATTGTTGCGCGGACTGGGATGAGGCAGGGTGACGGTACTTTGGCCAATACTCCTTCCAGTTCTTCACAGTTTCCGTGAGAGTGTCCTTCTGCCGCTCACCCAGATGCCAGGCCTGCGCATATTGGCCAATGACCAGGGTCAGTTGAATATCCGGCAAAAAATCCAAAAGCTGCTTGCGCCATTTTTCCGCGCATTCCGGCCGTGGCGCCAGATCGCCGGACTTGCCGGTTCCAGGATAACAAAACCCCATGGGAAGAAGGGCAATTTTTGCCGCATCATAAAAGGCGGCGCGGTCAATTCCCATCCAGTCACGCAAACGGTCGCCGCTTGGATCATTGAACGGAATTCCAGTCTCATGCACCCGCCTGCCCGGCGCTTGCGCGGCAACAAGAATGCGGGCCGTTCGGCTGATTTGAAAAACCGGTCGCGTCCCCAAAGGCAAATGGGGTTTGCAGGTTTCGCACGCTCTTACAGCCGCGACCGTTAATTCAAAATCACTCGTCACCGCCTGGTTATCGCTCCAGGCAAGGCTTTAGGCCAGCCCCATCAGCTCAAGCACAGGGTGCCGGTCTGCAGGTGTCTTTATATTCTCGAGCAATTGCTTCACGGCAAAGCCCACGCCCG
This sequence comes from uncultured Alphaproteobacteria bacterium, assembly GCA_963810045.1. Classification (GTDB taxonomy): domain Bacteria; phylum Pseudomonadota; class Alphaproteobacteria; order Rhizobiales; family Aestuariivirgaceae; genus Aestuariivirga. The sequence continues at coordinate 60,249 of CAWELV010000019.1, forward strand.
GCGGGAACTTCTGCAGCGATGCTTCAGCGCCATTGCTGAAACGTATGCCGTCCCTGTAGGTGCCCGCGTCAAGCCGGATGAAAACCGCGTCTTCATCAGGCTTGATGCCGAACTCACGGCACATCGCATCCGGAATGCCGCGGATTTCAAGCGCCGTATCGCAATTGAGGCAAACCGCCGTCGAAGCATGCTCCGGCGAGGTCAGGCCAATCGTTCCGCTCGGGAAACGGGAAGTGACATAGCGTTCGCCTTCGCGGGCCGGACGCGAGCCATAGACTTCAAGTGAGTAGTCACACATTTTACCCTCCTCAGAGGACTTACATTGCGCCGCCCAGCCCATAGGTCGATTGAGGATATGTAGTATCGTGTAAGCAGTTATTAAAGTAGAAAATATAGTCGGAATTGCGGCTGCGTCAAAGATCGCCTGTCACACACTTCTTTGCCAAAGCCTTGTATTGCTTTTCCGTGAACTGGATGGGATTGCCGCCGGCCGACGGATCCTTGATCGCCATGGCCGCCACCTCGTCCAGGCGCTTGGTGTCAATGCCAATGTCCTTTAGCGCGTAGGGAATGCCAATCTCCTTCCGCAGCGCCAAAATCCATTTGAGGAACCCCTTAAACCCGCCCTTGATGCCAAGATAGGCGGCAGCCCGCTCAATGTCTTTTTCAATTTTCTTGCGGTTGGCTTTCAACACGTAAGGCATCACGATGCCGTTGAGCAGCCCATGATGGGCGTCATACAAACCGCCAAAGGGATGCGACAGCGCATGGATGGCGCCAAGCCCGCGCTGAAAAGCGGTGGCCCCCATGGTGGAGGCCATCAGCATGTTGCCCCGCGCATCAAGGTCAGAACCCTTCTTCACTGCTTTTGCCAGGTTTTCCTTCACCAGGCGCATGCCCTCAAGCCCAACACCGGCTGACAGCGGATGATAAAACGGCGCGCAATAGGCTTCCAGGCAATGGGCCAGCGCATCCATGCCCGTGGCCGCCGTCAATTTCGCCGGCAGGCCAACCGTCAATTCCGGATCGAGGATCGCCACCTTCGGCATGATCGCCGGATGGAAGATGATTTTCTTCTCGTGCGTGACAGGATGAGTGACGACCCCGGCGCGGCCTACTTCCGAGCCCGTGCCCGCCGTTGTCGGCACGGCAATGATCGGCGAAATCTTTGAGGCATCAGCCCTGGTCCACCAGTCGCCAATATCTTCCAGATCGAAAACCGAAATGGTTTGCCCATGCATGAGAGCAATCATCTTGCCGATATCAAGGCCTGATCCGCCGCCGAAGGCGATCACGCCGTCATGCCGCCCGGCATGATAGGCTTTCACGCCCTCCTTGATGTTCGCCTCAATCGGATTGGGCCGCACATCGGAGAAAACCTCGATCGCCAGGCCGGCGTTTTTCACGTCAGCCACAATGGCTTTCACCATCGGCATTCCAGCAAGGCCAGGATCGGTGACAAAGAGCGGGCGGATGATGCCATTCGCCTTGCAGAGATCGGCCAGCTCCTTGATGCGGCCGTACGCCATATTTGAGCGCCGTGGGATAACTGAAATTGCGGTTTGGAATGGTCATCATTTTTTTCCTTAGAATTTAATACTGCTCAAAGCCGCGCATGAGATCGAGATCGACGACGCGCTTGTCATATTCGTGCTGTTCCCACTTCGCGGTGTGGATATAATGGTCAATCACCTCGTCACCGAAAGCCGAACGCATGAATTTTGAGCCATCGAGCAGCGATGTGGCATCACGCAGGGTCTTCGGAATTTCACGCAGCGTCTTGGAGGTGTCGTATGCATCACCGGAAAAAACCGGCTCCAGCTTCATCTTTTTTTCAACGCCATCAAGGCCCGCGGCAAGCAGTGCTGCAAAAGCCAGATAGGGATTGAGATCAGCGCCACCAACCCGGCATTCCACGCGAATGGCTTTCGTATCGGCCCCGCACAGCCGGTAACCCGCCGTGCGGTTGTCAAAGCTCCAGATGGCGCGGGTCGGCGCGAAGGTTCCAGCCATGAAGCGCTTGTAGGAGTTGATGTAGGGCGCCAGGAAATAGGTGATTTCGCCGGCATGCTCCAACTGGCCCGCAAGGTAATGCTTCATCAGGTCCGACATGCCATGGTCGCCCGCCTTGTCCTGAAACAGCGAGCGTCTTGCCATCCGCGCTCCACAGGGACTGGTGCACATGCGATGAACTGCCCGCTGCCGCATAGTCCCACTTCGCCATGAAGGTTATGGCCTTTCCCTGGCCATAGGCGATTTCCTTGCAGGCGTTCTTGATGATGGCGTGGCGGTCCGCCATATCGAGCGCATCCGAGTATTTGACGTTGATTTCCTCCTGGCCAACGCCCCATTCGCCCTTGGAGTTTTCGACGGGAATGCCCGCCGCATGCAAGCCGTTGCGGATGGCGCGCATCACGCCCTCTTCCTTCGTGGTTTGCAGGATGTGATAATCCTCGCTGTAATGGCCTGAGGTTTTCAGGTGGCGGTAGCCCTTGTGATGGGCGGCTTCATAACTATCGTCGAACAGGAAGAACTCAAGCTCGGACGCCATGTAGGCCTTCATCTTCATCGCTTCGAGGCGCTTCAACTGCTTCTTCAAGATGGCGCGCGGCGAATGAGGCACATCTTCATGGGTGTGGTGGTCCAGGATATCGCACAGCACCAGAGCCGTGGCCGGCAGCCACGGCGTGCGGCGAAGGGTGGCCATGTCGGGCTTGATGACAAAATCGCCATAGCCCTTTTGCCAGCTTGTGGCCTTGTAGCCCGGCACCGGTTCCATGGCGATGTCAACGCCAAGCAGATAGTTGCAGCCATGGGTTTCCTCATAACCGCCATCCACGAAGAACTGCGCGTGAAACCGCTTGCCGATGAGGCGGCCCTGCATATCCACCATGGCGGCAACGACCGTATCGATGGTGCCGGCCTTTACCTCCGCTTTCAGCTCTTCCAGTGTCAGCATGCCATTGGCCATTCTCGTCTCCCCTATTTTGTTACCGCGTGAATGAGCGGCATCGCCAGGCGCTGCGCCCATTCATTCTGTCCGCGTTCATTGGCAATGAAGTCATTGCGAATTTCGATCATGACGGATTTGAGCCCCCTCGGCGCCGCATGCAGGTTGAGAGTGTGCAACACTCCATCCTTCGGCCCATAGGGTTCATTAAGTCGCACGTCCACTTTCGGAAAGGACTTGATCATCCTGTCGGCAATGCGTGCATCCCGGTCAAACAGGATGCCAAGCTCAACGGCACGTTCCTTGCCTTTATACAAGTTTCGTAAAACTATGAATGGTGACCAGGCTTGTGGCCCGCCCTTCGCAGGCCCTCTGGTCCAGCATGCGGGCCAGCCGCTCGTGAAACGGCCAGTAAATTGCCTCGACGCGGGCCATCTTGTCCGAAGCACTCAAACCCTTGTTTCCGGGAATGACTGTCGTTTCGCTCATTTCCGGTATGGCTCCTCCCGAGTCCGGCGGCCGGTTGCAGTCATAGGCCAGACGCGAATAGCGCTGCAAAACCAAAGGCGCATCCAAGAGGCGCGAGAGCAGCCGCGACACCCCCTCGGCGCCTATGTCCCAAGCAATGTGTTTTTGCAGGTCCTCGGCCGCAAGACCGAGATTCTCCAGCTTTTTTGGCAAGCGGTTGCTGGCGTGCTCACATACCAGGACATAGGGCGAAACCCCCGCTTCATTCACCAGAATGAACGCGTCTTCCTCCCCTTCAATCAGATTTATAGCCATTTTCTGTCAACTTCCCCTGCCGCGGGTTGTTTCAGAACTGTCGCTGCCTGTCAAACATTGGCAGTGTATAAGGTGCACATGGAAGGCATATGCCGCAGGATTAGCTGGGAAACATGCAGGAATTCGACTTTATCATCATTGGCTCCGGATCCGCCGGATCGGTCATGGCCCATCGGCTGTCGGAAGACGGCAAGAATACCGTTCTTGTTCTGGAGTTCGGCGGCAGTGACCGCGGCCCCTTCATCCAGATGCCCTCAGCCCTCTCATACCCCATGAACATGACCAGCTATAACTGGGGCTTTGTAACCGAGCCTGAACCCCATTTGGGCGGGCGAAAGCTGGCCACGCCGCGCGGCAAGGTCATGGGCGGCTCGTCCTCGATCAATGGCATGGTCTACGTGCGGGGCCACGCCAGGGATTTTGATGCCTGGGAAGAAATGGGCGCCAAGGGCTGGGGCCACCGCCATGTGTTGCCCTATTTCAAGCGCCTGGAAAATTCCCATGGCGGCGAAGAGGGCTGGCGCGGGACCGATGGCCCCATGCATGTGAAGCGCGGCCGCAGATTAAATCCGCTCTACCAGGCCTTCGTCGAAGCGGGCCGCGAGGCGGGCTACCCGGTGACCCCGGATTACAATGGTTACCAGCAGGAAGGCTTCGGCCCCATGGAAATGACCGTTTACAAGGGTTTCCGCTGGTCCGCCGCCAACGCCTATCTCAGGCCGGCATTGCGCCGTGGCAATGTCAAACTCGTAACCCGCGCCTATGTTCACCGCATCATTCTTGAGGGCAAACGCGCCACCGGAGTTGAGTACGACGTGGGCCGTGGGACAATAACGGCAAAAGCCCGGCGCGAAGTAATTGTGGCCGCCTCCAGCATCAACTCGCCAAAAATCCTGCAGCTCTCCGGTATTGGCGCGCCAGAAGTTTTGAAAGCCGCCGGCCTTCCGGTAAATCATGTGCTGCCCGGTGTAGGCGAGAACCTGCATGATCACCTGGAAATCTATTTCCAGATGGAATCGAAGCGGCCCGTTACGCTGTATTCAAGTCTCAATCTGTACTCCAAGGGCATGATCGGCCTGGAATGGCTGTCGTTCAAAACCGGATTGGGAACCACCAATCACTTTGAATCCTGCGGTTTCATCCGCTCGAAGGCCGGCATTGAATATCCCGATATTGAGTATCACTTCCTGCCCGCCGCCATGCGCTATGACGGCAAGCTTGCCTTCAGAGGTCACGGCTTCCAGGTCCATGTGGGCCCCATGCGCAGCAAGTCGCGGGGCCATGTCCATGTGCGGAGCAGCGATCCCAAGGCGCCGCCCAAGATCCTGTTCAACTACATGTCGCATCCCGACGACTGGGAGGAGTTCCGCGCCTGCGTGCGCCTCACCCGTGAATTGTTCCAGCAGCCCACCATGCAGAAATATGCCGGGCGTGAAATCCAGCCCGGAATTGCCGTGCAATCCGATGCGGAAATCGATGCCTTCATCCGCCAGCATTGCGAAAGCGCCTATCATCCCTGCGGCTCCTGCAAAATGGGATCGGCAAAAGACGTAACCGCCGTCGTCGATCACGAATGCAAGGTCATCGGCATTGAGGGCCTGCGCGTGGCCGACAGTTCCATCATGCCGCAGGTCACCAATGGCAATATCAACGCGCCGACCCTGATGATCGGTGAAAAGGCTTCGGATCACATCCTCGGCCGCGAGCCCTTGCCGGCCTCGAACCAGGAGCCCTGGATCAATCCCGCTTGGAAGACCTCACAGCGCTAGCCGAGCGCACGCGCCCGCCAGCCTCGTTATAATACCAGCCTTCAACACTCAAATGAACGTCCGAATTGGTGTTCCCGGTGACTATACGTTTGTCTTCGCCGTCAAGGTAGCCGACGGCAGCATTCAGCCAGAACTGGAAGTCCCCCACGGCAAAGCGCGCCGTGTTGTTGCGGAAATTGTCCTGTACGCTGTCGCGCACCCGGCCAAGCCGGCAAACCGTGATCACCAGAATGACCGGATTGTCGCCCGACTGTTCCCAGACGAAATCATTGCTCTTCAGCTCTTTGAGATCCTCCGGCGAAAAATTATATCCCGCCTCGTCGTTGACTTCGGTCAGGTTGCGATAGGGATGGCTGTGGAAATCACCCATCAATGTGAGGTGAGGCGACCAGCGCATCATGACCTCGTTCTTCAGCTTTGCCGCATCAAGATTGGGAGTCACGCTATGATACTGCCGCTCCGCCGAAATACTGACACTTGTCCGATCGAGATAGAAAATCGACGTGCCGTTTTCACGCTTGCGATAGCCCCAGACATAGCCCAAGGTTTCAACCGCCGTATTCTTCTGCTTGCGCAGATTGCCATAACAATAGGCTTCGATAGCCGCCAGTGTCATGGTTTCCAATAGTGTCGGCGATACACGAACCTTGTATTTCATCTTTGTCCCAAACAAACCCAACCAAAATTAATTCATTGCTTCTTCCAGGAACATTTCCCGCAATTTGCGCGTGATAGGCCCTGGTTGCCCGCCACCCACCCGTTTGTTGTCAATCTCGACAATCGGCATCACGAAATTGGAGGCGCTCGTCAGAAAGGCTTCATCCGCCGCATAAGCCTCGTCAGGGGTAAACGAGGCGCTCTTCAATCGTCACACCTTTTTCCTTGGCAAGGCGGAACAGGGCCCGCCGCGTACAGCCCGCCAGGATGCTGTTGGAGAGCCCGCGGGTTATCACCTTGCCGTCCTTGACGATATAGGCATTCGATGACGTCCCCTCCGTTACTTTCCCATCCTCAACCATCCACGCCTCAAACGCGCCGGCCTCATAGGCCGCCTGTTTGCCCAATACCGGGGCCAGCAACATGACGGACTTGATGTCCCGCCTTGCCCAGCGAATGTCTGGAACCGTGATCACGCTCACCCCTCTGACGGCATCCGGATTATCAACCAATTTCTTGGCCTGTGTAAAAGCAATGAGTGTAGGCTTAACGCCCTTGGGGAACTTGAAATCCCGGTCGGCGGAACCCCGGGTAATCTGCATGTAAATCCAGCCTTCATCAAGGTTATTGCGCTTAACCATATCGAGATGCATGGCTTTAAGCTCCTCCTTGCTGCACGGCCAGTCCAGGCGGATTTCGCGCAAAGACCGCTCCAGCCGCTCCATATGGGCATCATAGTCAACCAGCCTGCCCTTAACCACCGCGGTTACCTCATAGATGCCATCCGCAAACAGGAAGCCGCGGTCAAATATCGAAATTTTCCCTTGTTCTTCAGGGACATAGCTACCGTTAACGTAAACGACGCGGCTCATTAAAGGCTCCTGATTGCTGCACTGCATTCAAAACAGATTCGGATGTGAAAATCCACGGGGGTTGTTTATGGGCCTAAAGCCCGGTTAAAACCAAGGGCAACGTCCACTTGCCAAGGAAATCATGAAAACTGCCATATCGGAAGCCAAGGTTTTGGCCATGCTGGCAAGAGAAAAGGCCCTCTTTATCCAGCGCAACCCAAAGTCCAAGGGGCATTCCGATAATGCAGCAAGGAACTGGCTGCGCGGCGTGCCCATGCATTGGATGGTGGACTGGGGAACCCCCTTCCCGCTGTTTGTCGAGAAGGCGGAAGGAGTCGACCTGACCGACGCCGACGGCAACACCTATATCGATTTCTGCCTGGGTGACACGGGTGCCATGTTTGGCCATTCGCCGAAACCGGTGGTCGATACCCTCCTGCGCGAAGGCGCTAACGGCTTCACAACCATGATGCCTTCGACCCGTGCGGTCAATGTCGGACAGGTTGCTGGAAGACCGTTTCAAATTGCCGGCCTGGCAGATCACCGCAACGGCATCAGACGCCAACCGCTCGGTGCTGCGCTGGTGCCGCGCCATTACCGGCCGCAAGAAAATCCTGGTGTTCAACCATTGCTATCATGGGGCCGTGGACGAAACCTTTGTCAACCTCGACCATGGCAGGCCGGAAGCCGACCGCGCCCTTATCGGTGAGCCCAATGATCTCACTCAACTCACCAAGGTTGTCGAGTTCAATGACATTCCGGCACTTGAAGCGGCCCTTGCACCCGGCGATGTAGCCTGTGTTCTGGCCGAACCCATCATGACCAATGTTGGCATGGTTCTGCCCGACGAGGGCTTCCACAAGGCGCTGCGCGAAATCACCCGCCGCACCGGAACCCTGCTGATCATCGATGAAACCCATTGCATGTCATCGGGCCCCGGCGGCTATACCGGCGAACATGGGCTTGAGCCCGATGCATTTGTTTTGGGAAAACCCATTGCCGGCGGCATTCCCGCTGCCGTCTATGGCTTTTCCGAAGCTGTCACCACCCGCATCCGGGACTATCTGAAAACCCGCCAACCCGGCCACTCCGGCATCGGCACGACGCTTGCCGGATCAAAAATCCAGTTGGCCCTGATGGAAACCGTTCTCGAAACCTATTTCACGAGGGAGGCCTTCGCGCCCCTTATCGCGCTCGCCAAAAAGCTCGAAAAGGGACTGGTGGATGTCATCATCAAACATTCAGCGCCCTGGCATGTGGTTCGCGCCGGAGCCCGCGTTGAATTCATGTGCTGCCCAAATCGCCCGCGTAACGGCGGCGAGGCGGCGAAGATGATCCACCAGCCCATCGACCAGGCGGTGCATCATCACCTCTTAAACCGCGGCATCATCATGACGCCGTTTCACAACATGCTGCTCATCTGCCCTTCAACGACTGAGGCACACGTCAACAAAATGATCGAGGGACTCGATCACTGCCTGGCGGAACTGATGAGCTAATTCGGAGACACTAAAATGTCGATTGTATTTCCAAGGCGCGAGGCGGAAGCCCACGCATTTTTAGACGCGAACCCGGATATCACCAGCATCCACGTGATCTGGACCGACATCTGCGGCGTTGCCCGCGGCAAGATCCTCAGGCGCGATGAATTGGTTCCCGCCTGGAAGGATGGCCGCTTCATGCCCATCTCGGCGCTTGTCCTCGACATCACCGGGCAGGACGTGCCGGAAACCGGCCTCGTTTTTGACGAGGGCGACCGCGACATGCTGCTCTGGCCCGTGCTGGGAAGCCTCGTGCGCATTCCCTGGATGGAAGAACCAACCGCGCAATATCTGGCCTCCGTCCATGACCTTGATGGTACGCCGCATTTTGCCGACCCGCGCAATGCGCTGGAAGCCATCGTCAAAAGATTCCAGACCGAATTGAACATGACGCCCGTTGGCGCCGTTGAAGTCGAATTCTTCCTGATGGACCGCGCCTCGGCTATTGCCGGTGAACCCCGCGCTCCCAAATCACTGATCAACGAGCATCGCCCGCAACACTTCCAGGCCTACTACCTGCAGGACCTCGATGACTTCGCTCCCTTCTTCAAGGACCTCTACGCCTATTGCGAAGCGCAGGGCCTCCCGGCCAAAACCCTGATCTCGGAATATGCGCCCGGGCAGATGGAAATCGTGCTGCGCCACCGGGCCGATGTGCTGAAGGCCTGCGATGAAGGCATCATGCTCAAGCGCCTGATCAAGGCCACCGCCGAAAAGCACGGCATGGCCGCAACCTTCATGGCCAAGCCCTACGCCCAATGGACCGGCTCCGGCATGCATATCCATGTGAGCCTGGGCGATGAAAAGGGCAACAACCTGTTTGCCGCCGATGATCCCATGCAGAATGAATTGCTGCTCCATTCCATCGGTGGCCTCAAGGCAGCCATGGCGGAATCCATGCTGATTTTCGCTCCCAATGCCAATTCCTATCGCCGTTTCCGCCGCAATTCCTATGCGCCGGTCTCGGCGAGCTGGGGCATCAATAACCGCACCGTGTCGATCCGCATTCCCGCCGGGGCCGCCAGTGCCTGCCATATCGAACACCGGCCATCGGGAGCGGATGCAAATCCCTATCTCGTGATGGCCGCCATTCTGGCCGGCATGCATTACGGCATCACCGAAAAAGCCGATCCCGGAAATCCGGTGGTGGGCAATGGCTATGAAAAGCGCGCCAAATACATTCCCGGCAACTGGTTTGACGCCATCGACGCCTTCTGGCGGGCTTCAATCCTCAAGGAATATTTCGGCAAGCCCTTCGTGGACACCTACTGCACCATCAAGGAAGTGGAAGCCGACCGCTTCTATGCCGAACCGACGCTGCGCGACTTCGAGTGGTATCTCAGGGCCGTCTGACGCGAACCGGGGCAGCTCAGGCGGAGCTGCCCTTGTCCTTCTTCGTGAGCGACATCACCCGGTCGATATAGGCAAGCAGCAGCGCCGAGATGACAAAGGCCATGTGAACAATGGTGAGCCACATCACCTGGTTGTCCGAATAGGACGCGATATTCAGGAAAATCTGCAGAAGATGAATGGAAGAAATGGCAACGATAGTTGAGGCAACTTTGATCTTCAGCGAGCCCGCATCGATTTTGCCAAGGAACGACACTTCGTTGTCTGCATTGTCAAATCGGCTGACGAAGTTTTCATAGCCAGAAATGATCACCATTACCACGAGGCTGGCAACCAGTGCCGCATCGATCAGCCCGAGAATTTTCAGGATGGCATCCGTTTCATCAACGATCATGACCTTTGCGGTAAAGTCATAAAGTTTCCGCGCGAAGGAAATGGCATAGAGCGCCAGGGCCATGGCCAATCCCAGATAAAACACGACGAGCAGCCAGCGCGACGCAAGAATGACGCTCTCGACAAGATGTTCCAGTTTTTTCATCTATTCCGCACCGCTTTTGATTTCAGCCCTATTTGCCGTCCACAATGCGGTTTTTCAAGGGAAAATGTTTCATTGGCCCATCCCTTTTCGCGGGCCGCGGCATCAGCTACAACGCCCGGCCATGCGCAGCTCAAAATCCATTCACATCATCAACTGCCACGCCGAAGGCGAAGTGGGCGATGTCATTGTGGGTGGCGTGGCACCGCCTCCCGGAAGCACCATCTGGGAGCAATCGCGTTTCATCGCAAGCGACCAGACGCTCCGCAATTTCGTTCTGAATGAGCCCCGTGGCGGGGTGTTTCGCCACGTGAACTTGCTGGTGCCGCCAAAACACCCTGAAGCGCAGATGGGATTCATCATCATGGAGCCGGAAGACACGCCGCCCATGTCAGGCTCCAATTGCATTTGCGTGGCAACGGTCCTTCTCGATACCGGCATCATTCCCATGGTTGAGCCCGTGACGCATTTGAAGCTTGAAGCGCCCGCCGGCCTCGTTGAAATCACCGCCCAGTGCAACAATGGCAAGGCCAACCGCATCACGCTTCGCAATGTTCCCTCCTTTGCCGACCGCTTGCAGGTGCCGTTGGAAGTCGAAGGCCATGGCACAATTCTTGTGGATACCGCCTTTGGCGGCGACAGCTTTGTGCTGGCCGAGGCAAAATCCTTTGGCTTTGAAATGCTGCCCGACGAGGCCCGTGAGATCGCCGTCATGGGCCGGAAAATTGCCGCGGCGGCCAATGCGCAATTGGGTTTTTCCCATCCGACGCTTCCCGACTGGAAGCATTTTTCCTTCTGCTTCATGACCGGGCCTCTGGAGCGCGTTGATGGCACGCTATCCAGCCGCAATGCCTGCGTGGTGAAGCCCGGCAAGCTCGACCGCTCGCCCACCGGCACGGGCTGTTCCGCCCTGATGGCCGTGCTCCATGCCAAGGGCCTGATGAAAACCGGCGACACCTTCATCGGCCGCTCCATCATCGAAAGCCGCTTTGTTGGGCGAATTGAAGCTGAAACCGTGGTGGGTAATCACCCGGCGATCATTCCGACGATTTCCGGCTCCGCCTGGATCACCGGCCAAACCACCCTGATGCTCGATCCCGGCGACCCCTGGCCCGCAGGCTATAAAATCGCCGATACCTGGCCAAAAGAAGCCATGACATCCCGAATTATTTGTCATACAATATAGAAAAACAGGCAGGGACCCATAATGAACATCGTCCAAATTCTTGATTCCAAGGGCAAGCGCCGCGTTGGCCTTGTAAGCGCTGAAAAAATCATTCTGCTGAAGAAAGTTGCCCGCACAACGGACCTAGCCAGGCTCGCCTTGAAAGATGGCGTGAAGCTTCTAAGCGCCGCTAAATCCCTCTCCACGAGTTCAACCGAAAATTATGCCGCGGCGCTCAAAGAAAACCGCCTCCTTCCGCCGGTGGACCACGAGGACCCCGCCCACTGCATGATCGCCGGCACCGGCCTCACCCATCTTGGGCTCCGCCTCGGCCCGCGATTCCATGCATGCAAAGCTCGAGGGCAAGTCGGACGACCTCACCGACTCCCTGAAGATGTTCAAGATGGGCCTTGAAGGCGGCAAGCCGGCTAAAGGCCAGGCGGGCGTGCAGCCCGAATGGTTTTACAAGGGCGATGGCTCCTGGCTTGTGGCGCCGGGTGCGGGCCTTCCCAAACCATCCTTCGCCCTTGACGGCGGCGAGGAGCCTGAGCTTGCGGGCCTTTACATGATTGACGGCAAGGGCAATCCCGTGCGCCTGGGCTTTGCCCTTGGCAATGAATATTCCGACCACATCACCGAGCGGCAGAACTACCTCTTTCTCGCCCATTCGAAATTGCGTCATTGCGCCATCGGTCCCGAAATGATTGCAGGCGCGGCACCAAACAATATTTCCGGCATGAGCCGCATCAATCGCAAGGGCAAACCCATTTGGGAGAAACCATTTCTCACAGGCGAAGCCAACATGTCCCACACCCTGGCCAATCTCGAATACCACCACTTCAAGTATGCGGGCTTCAGAAGGCCCGGAGACGTGCACATCCATTTCTTCGGCACCGCCACGCTGAGCATTGCCGATGGCATCGTCACCGAAGACGGCGACGAATTTGAAATCTCGGCTCCGGCCTTTGGCGCTCCCCTGCGCAACCGCCTGAAATTCATGAAGCAGGACTACAAGCCCGGCGGAGTGAAGTCCCTTTGAGTTCAGCCTTTATCGCCCTTGACTGGGGCACCTCGTCCTTTCGCGCCTATTTGCTGAACAAGGGTGGCACAGTTCAGGAAACGGTTACCGCGCCCAACGGCATTCTGGCGGTGAAGGATGCGGGCTTCGATGCGGCCCTGGAAAGCCACATCGGCAAATGGGATAAGAAATTGCCCATCATCGCGTCGGGCATGATCACCAGCCGCCAGGGCTGGGTGGAACTGCCCTATGTCGCCTGCCCCGCAAGTTTGAAGTCTATTGCGGCCGCGGTTCATCCCCACACTTCGAAACACGGCCGCAAATTATATTTCGTTCCCGGTATCAGCACACGTGGCCCTGACGGCACGCCCGATGTGATCCGCGGTGAGGAAACCCAGGTGCTGGGTGCAAGCGAAGGTGGGAGCGAACATTTCGTAACCCCCGGCACCCACAGCAAATGGATCACTGTTGAAAACCGGGCGATCACGGGCTTCTCCTCCTACATGACCGGGGAAGTTTTTGCCCTTCTCAAATCCCATTCCATTCTTGGAAAACTGATGACCGGAGAAATGGAAATACTTCAGCCTTCGAAAAGGGCGTTCGCGCCGGCCTGAAAGACCCGGCAGGATTTCTGCACAATATTTTTTCAACCCGCACCCTTGCCCTTTTCAACGAGATGCCAACCGATCACCTGAGCTCCTATCTCTCCGGCCAGGTGATCGGCACCGAAATCGCCCATGCCATTGCGAAAAATCCGGCGGGCGCACAGTATCGGATATTGGCAACCCCCGCCCTTGGAGAGCATTACATGACGGCCATGAAAATCGCCGGATTGAACGTGAGCTATGGCGAGCCCGATGTTGCAGTCATTGGCTTGCGGCGCATCGCCGTTGCTGCGGGGCTGCTCTCATGACATTTGCCGATGCCATTTCCGAATGCGGCCTCATCGCCATCCTGCGCGGCATTACAACGGCAGAGGTTGAAGCCGTGGGGCAAGCGCTCGTTGAGGCAGGCATTCGCGTGGCCGAAATTCCACTGAATTCGCCGGACCCGTTTGCCTCCATCGAGAAAATGGCTACGGCCTTCAAAGGCAAGCTTGTCGTCGGTGCCGGAACCGTTCTCAGCGTCCAGGATGTCAATCTGCTGAAGGCCCATGGCGGCCAGATCAGCGTTTCGCCGGATTGCAATGAGGCGGTGATCGCCCGCGCCAGGGAGCTGGGCCTGGAGCCCGTTCCCGGTGTCTTCACGCCGACCGAGGCCTTCGCCGCAATCCGCGCTGGCGCCACCCATCTCAAATTGTTTCCGGCGGAAGCCGCAAGCCCCGCAACCGTCAAGGCCTGGCGCGCCGTTCTGCCAAAGCACGTGAAGATCTATGCCGTAGGCGGCATCACGCCAGCAAATATGCAGGGCTGGGTTGACGCGGGCGTTGCAGGCTTTGGAATTGGCTCAAATATCTATAAGCAAGGGGCTACAGCCGCCGCTGTGGCAAAGTCGGCCAAGGAATTCATTACAGCCTGGAGAGCATTGAAATCATGAAAGTCGCATTGGTAACAGGCGCAGGGTCAGGCATCGGCAAGGCCTCCGCCATTGCATTGGCAAAGGCAGGCTATGCCGTGGTTCTCGCCGGACGCCGCGCTCGATGCCTTGGAAGCAGTCGCCAAGGAAATCGGCAAGGATGCGCTCGCCGTGGCAACGGACGTGGCCGATCCCAAATCCGTGGCCAATCTCTTTGCCAGGACCAAGGAAAAGTTTGGCCGGCTTGATGTCGTCTTCAACAATGCCGGAACCGGCGCACCCGGCACCATCAACCTGGAAGACCTGACCTTCGAACAATGGCAGAGCGTGGTGAACACCAATCTCACCGGGCCCTTCCTTTGCACCCAGGAAGCCTTCAGGATCATGAAGGCGCAGTCTCCCATGGGCGGCCGCATCATCAACAATGGCTCCATCTCGGCCCATGTGCCGCGGCCAAACTCGGCGCCTTACACCTCCACCAAACATGCAATCACCGGGCTGACCCGGTCCACCTCCCTTGATGGCCGCAAATACAACATCGCCTGCGGCCAGATCGACATCGGCAATGCGGCAAGCGGCATGGCCGCAAACATGAATGCCGGCATGCCCCAGGCCAACGGTTCGATTGCACCGGAACCCACCATGGATGTTCAGGACGTTGCCCGCTCCGTCGTCTTCATGGCCTCCCTGCCATTGGATTCAAATGTGCAGTTCATGACCGTGATGGCAACCAAGATGCCCTTCATCGGCAGGGGCTGAGACCACCAATGACGATCCGCGCCCTCATCTGGAACGAAAACCAGCACGAAAAAACCAACGCGCTTGTCGCCAAACTCTACCCGCAGGGAATTCACGGCGCCATTTCCAAAGCCTTCGACGGCGCCAAGGACATTACACTTGAAACCGCCACGCTGGACATGCCCGAACATGGCCTGACCGAAGAGCGCCTGAAAAACACCGATGTCCTGCTCTGGTGGGGCCACATGAGCCACGGCCAGGTCAGCGATGCCATCGTCGAGCGGGTGCAGAAGCGCGTCTGGGAAGGCATGGGGCTGATCGTCCTGCACTCCGGCCATTTCTCCAAAATCTTCCGCAAGCTCATGGGCACGCCTTGCTCGCTCAAATGGCGCGAGGCCGGCGAGGTGGAGCGCCTCTGGGTGATCAACCGCAATCATCCCATTGCCGCAGGCCTCGGCGAATATATCGAACTCGAACACGAGGAAATGTATGGCGAGCCCTTCACCATTCCGGAACCCCTCGAAACCGTTTTCGTCTCCTGGTTTGAGGGCGGTGAAGTGTTCCGCTCCGGCGTGACCTTCCAGCGCGGGGCCGGAAAAATTTTCTATTTCCGTCCCGGCCATGAGGCTTACCCCACCTATCACAACAAGCAAATTCTGCAGGTGCTCCAGAATGCCACGCGCTGGGCCTACAATCCTGCGCCGGCTTGGGAAGTCAATCGATGATGCGCCCAACGTGCCCCACGACAAGGCGCCGGTTCCCTTGCAGGTTAAAGGTCCCCGCCTTCATGAGGAAGGCAAGCCGGGATACCGCTGATGCCTAAACTGCGCATTTTGATTCTCGGCACCGGCAGCATGGCGGGGCGGCACGTGGAGTTGCTGCGTAAGGATTCCCGCACTGCAATTGTGGCTGCGGCTGATGTGGACTTGGGGCGCGCCAAAAGCTTTGCCAAAAAACATAAAATCCCAAAGGAATTTGGCGCGCTTGAGGACGCCATTGCCTGGGGCCAATTCGATGCCGCCATGAATGTAACGCCCGACAGCGTGCATTATCCGACGACGATGGCGCTCCTGGCCGCGAAAAAACACGTGCTTTGTGAAAAGCCGCTCGCCGAAAATTTCAGGCTTGCCGATGAGATGGCAACCGCCGCCGACAGGGCGGGCCTCATCAACATGGTGAACCTGAGTTACCGCAATGTGGCGGAAATTCAGGAAGCCCGCGCCCGCATCGCATCAGGCGACATTGGCGAGGTTCGTCATGTCGAAGCCTCCTATCGCCAGAGCTGGCTGGTCAGCAATCAATGGGGCGATTGGCAGACCGATCCCAAATGGCTGTGGCGGCTTTCGGAAAAACACGGCTCCAATGGCGTGCTCGGCGATGTGGGCATTCACATCCTGGATTTCGCCGCCCATGCCATAGGCATGATGCCTGTATCGGTTCAGGCTCGCCTCAAGACCTTTCCCAAGTCGCCTGGCGACCGGATCGGCGAATATCCCCTGGACGCCAACGACAGCGCCACGATGAATGTGGAATTTTCCAATGGGGCCTTGGGCGTGATTCACGCCAGCCGCTTCATGACCGGTTATCCCAATGACTTGAAACTGGCCGTATTCGGAACCCGGGGCGCGCTGGAACTCCATCACGGCATGGAGGGAACCACCTTGCGCCTGTGTTCGGGTCCGGATGTGCATACCCAAACCTGGCACAACGTTGAAGCGCCGCCAGTGGAAACCAATCACCACCGCTTCGTGACCGCCGTCCTTGCCCAAAAATCATGCGAGCCATCATTCCGGCGCGGGGCAGACCTGCAAAGGGTCCTCGACCTTTGCCAAACTCCAGAAGCAAGTGGCGCAGCCCGCGTTGGCTAGTCTATACGACCCACGCAAATGATGAACTTCCTCACCCCACGCGCCGCCGTCATGATGGTTTTCGCAGGCTTTGGTGCGGCTGTCGGCTGCTGGGCGGGCGCCATTCCCCAGGTCATAACGGCAGCGGGCATCGACAGTTTCAATCTCGGGCTGGGCTTCACCCTGTCGTCTCTCGCTGGCGTCACAGCCATGGCCTTTGGCGGCATGATCGGGCGGCGGTTTTCAAATCGCATCGTCATGCTGGGCGTGCTCCCTCTTCTGGCGCTCAACATCATCTTGCTTCTTGTGGCCACATCGCCCTGGCTTTTCTTTGTCAGCCTGATTGCCTTTGGCGCTGTCCTCGGCTTTCTGGATATGGCCATGAACGCCGAAGCCAGCGCCATTGAACATGATCTGCGCCGGCCGATTTTCACCGCGTTTCACGGCAGCGTTTCCATCGCCGTTGCCGTGTTTGCAATTGCCTCGAGCTTTGTCTCCACGATGGCGAGTACCTTTGCCACCAGTCTGCTGAGTGTGGCCGTGTTGGGCCTTGCCTGGCTCATGGTCTATCAGTCCGTGCCGGTTCGCGTGATTACCGCCGGAAAAGCCGGCGGCCTATCCAACCTTCCGTCAAAGCTTCCCCTGATCATCATGGGGCTTGCCGTCGGGCTCTCGGTTGCTGCTGAAACTTCAACCCTGTTCTGGTCGGCGAAATTGCTGAATGACCAGGCTCCCGAACTGGCCGCCATCGCCGGGCTGGGCGCCGCGTTTTATGGCGTCTGCAATGCCATCGTCCGGTTTCGCGGTGACCGCCTGCGCGCAAGGTATGGCGAGATCCCGCTCATGCTGGCCTCGCTTGCGCTGGCCACCGCTGGATTCATAATCCTCGGCCTGTCGCCCTCCTTTGCCATGAATGTCATTGCCTTCGCCGGCGTCGGCTTTGGCCTGGCGATCCTGTGTCCCTGCCTGTTCAACCTGGCGGCCGCCCAGGTGCCGGCAAATCGCGCCGCCGGCCTGAGCTTCGTATCCCTCATCGCGGGCCCGCCCCGCATCCTGGCGCCCTGGATTTTTGGCTGGGTGGCCACCAGCCAATCCACCAGCTTCGCCTTTGGCCTCTGCGCCGTGCTTATGGTGGTGGCCTTCGGCCTGATCCTGACGCCTGCAAAGTGTGAACTATGGGCCGCCTGACCGCTATTGAAGCGGAAGGCACCCGCCTGTAAACGCTTGCTATGCTGAAGAATGGCAAGGAGCGCGTGGAATGAAAGCAAAAATAAAATGGCTGGATGGCCGCGCCTTTGTGGGCGAGTCAGGCTCGGGCCACGCCGTGGTGATGGACGGCGCGCCTGAAGCCGGCGGCCGCAACATCGGCATCCGGCCCATGGAAATGCTGCTCATTGGATTGGGCGCCTGCACCGCCTTTGACGTGGTGATGATCCTCGAGAAGGGCCGCGAAAAAGTAACGTCCTGCGAAATCGAACTCGACGGCGATCGCGCCGCGGAAGAGCCGAAAGTTTTCACCCATGTGAAGATGATTTACCGCCTGAAGGGCAAGAACCTCAAACCCGCCGCCGTCGAACGCGCCATCAAGCTCTCCGAAGAAAAATATTGCTCCGCCACCGCCATGTTCCGCCACACCGCAAAGATCGAACATGAATGGACGGTGGAAGAAGGCTAATACGGCTCGCCTGTAGGCCCAAGGCTCCGCGCCGCCGACCACAGATTGTCTTTGAATTCGGAGAGCGCCGGGCTTTCCAGTTCCACCGGATTGGCAGACACCAGCGTTCCGCCCGGTGAGATCACCGCAAAGCGCAATTCGCCGTCGGTGAAATAATTATCGCCTTCGCCGTTGCGGCCAAACAGCGTGGGCCCCACGCCCGAAACCTTGTAGAGCGCCGTGACCATGCGGCTGGCCATGAGGTCCGCCAGCAAGGCATCGCGCTCCGCATCAATGTCTGCCGCGATATGATGGGTGATCTGGCCCGTGTAATGGCTGAGGCCCACGCCAAGATCGCGCGTCGCCGCACCGAGCCAGACGGAGCGGCCTTCATCACCCTTCGCCAGCACCAGCCACAGGCGCACATGATGGCGGCGGTCGGCACTGCCGCCGATGGCTTTTTCAAATGCAAAATCCTGGCGGCGGCCTTCGTAGAAAAGAGTGCTGACGGGTGCCGCCTCATAGGGCCGGTCGAGCACAACACTGCCGGCAATGGCAATGCTGCTGCGCAAGGTGACGGGATCGGCGGGCTGCCAGCCGGCGGCCAGCATGATCCGGTGCAGCTCGGCCTCATCGCCCACCAAGCCCACATTCAGCGGATCGCCGGGAATGCCCTCCGCCGTTTCGGTACTCATCGGTTTTGAAGCAAGTCCCTGCTGGTGTTCATAATGACGCCAGAGCAACGGCAACAGCACATAAGCCACCAGTACATAGGCGAGCGCGGCAACGGCAAAGATAACCAGCCATCGGCGGACCCTCTTCTTGCCTGCAGGCGGCAAAGCCATTTTTTCCGGAACCCGTTTGGGCATTTACTATGCCGCCGGACGTACGACCTCAAGCTTCACAGAAAGCCCTGCATGAGACGCGTGATTGAGGAGTGCGTCCAAGCTGAGATTTATTGATCCTTCCCCGGAGTAAATCATTCAGGCGCGGCTGCGTCAGGCCAAGTCGTTTGGCCGAAACCGCTTGTGTCGTATGCCAGCCTTTAATTGTCTCTTGAATGGCAATCATCAGGTCAGCGCGCGCCTTCATGTTTGGCAGCTTCGGCCTTGGATGGGGCTGGATCGGCATCCGAGAGCGCTGTCGAAATACTCGATTTTCATTTTCTCATACTCCTTGCTCAGTTCCTTGAAGCGGGCTGTTGCCAGTTCGATATCCCGAATCGAGGTGCGCTGGGTTTTCTTCTACGGAAGGCGTGCAGGACGAACACTCGCCTTCCGCGAAAGTCGCCACATAGATCAAGCGAGACGCGACCAGACGTTTCTTTCACCCTGATCTCACGGACGCCAGACTGCCAAACGCTCGCCATCTGGTTTCAATTCTCCGGCTCGAAGTCCGCGTTCGGGCACGGTTCAGTCTGAAATCCAGCCTTGCGCCTGGCTCGCTTCGGGGAAATCCTTCAGGTCAGCCCGCGAACTTGTGAACAAATGCCAGCCGCTTCACTGACGCTTTAAATCATAACTGATAGAGGCAGTCTCAGACAACAAACACAAAACCCGCTGCCATTTCTGGTCAGCGGGTTTGATGTTTGAATTTCATGATGAAGGGTTTTGCTTCTGTCTTTCGCAGGCCTGGCAGCGACCTACTCTTCCGCGTTTTAAAACGAAGTACCATTGGCGCTGGAGCGATTTACGGCCGAGTTCGAGATGGGATCGGGTATGGACACTCCGCCATAGCCACCAGGCCGGCGAAAAACAGAAGGCGCACAATATATTTGATTTAAGTCTCAACCAAAAGCCAAAGAGCCGCTCATGGGCATCGACAAATGAGAAGATCAAGCCTGTCGAACGATTAGTACCAATAAGCTTCACACATTACTGTGCTTCCACACTTGGCCTATCAACGAGGTCGTCTTCCTCGGTTCTCAAGGGAGAAATTGTTTTGAGGTGGGTTTCCCGCTTAGATGCATTCAGCGGTTATCCCGTCCACACATAGCTACCCTGCTGTACCGCTGGCGCGATAACAGGTCCACCGGAGGTGTGTTCATCCCGGTCCTCTCGTACTAAGGACAAATCCTCTCAATTCTCCTACAATCACGGCAGATAGGGACCAAACTGTCTCACGACGTTTTGAACCCAGCTCACGTACCACTTTAATCGGCGAACAGCCGAACCCTTGGGACCTTCTCCAGCCCCAGGATGTGATGAGCCGACATCGAGGTGCCAAACGATTCCGTCGATATGGACTCTTGGGAATCATCAGCCTGTTATCCCCGGCGTACCTTTTATCCGTTGAGCGATGGCCCTCCTCACGTGGGACCACCGGATCACTATGACCGTCTTTCGACTCTGCTCGACTTGTTTGTCTCGCAGTCAGGCAAGCTTATGCCATTGCACTCGATAGCTGATTTCCGACCAGCCTGAGCTTACCATCGCGCGCCTCCGTTACTCTTTGGGAGGCGACCGCCCCAGTCAAACTACCCACCATACACTGTCCCGGACCCCGATAAGGGGCCGCGGTTAGACATCCATGTCAACAAGGCTGGTATTTCACATTTCGGCTCCACCTGGACTAGCGCCCAAGCTTCAAAGCCTACCAGCTATGCTACACATGCCAGCACGAATGCCAGTGTAAAGCTATAGTAAAGGTGCACGGGGTCTTTCCGTCTGACCGCAATAACCCCGCATCTTCACGGGGAGTTCAATTTCACTGAGTCTATGTTGGAGACAGTGGGGAAGTCGTTACGCCATTCGTGCAGGTCGGAACTTACCCGACAAGGAATTTCGCTACCTTAGGACCGTTATAGTTACGGCCGCCGTTTACCGGGGCTTCGATTCAAAGCTTGCACCTCTCCTCTTAACCTTCCGGCACCGGGCAGGCGTCAGGCCCTATACGTCATCTTTGGATTTCGCAGAGCCCTGTGTTTTTGCTAAACAGTCGCTACCCCCTAGCCTGTGCCCCCCGCCGCTGGTTGCCCAATGACGGGGCCCTCTTATCCCGAAGTTACGAGGGTAATTTGCCGAGTTCCTTCAACATAGTTCTCTCAAGCGCCTTGGTATACTCTACCTTCCCACCTGTGTCGGTTTCGGGTACGGGTTGATGTGGAGGCTATTTCCTGGGACTTATTCGATACGCTCAGAATCCAATAACTTCGCATATCTTACTAAATCCGTCACCTTCCACCAGCTCAGGAATATTAACCTGATTGCCATCGGTTACGCCTTTCGGCCTCACCTTAGGACCCGGCTCACCCTGCTCAGATTAACTTTAAGCAGGAACCCTTGGGATTTCGGCGACAGTGTCTCTCACACTGTTTATCGTTACTCATGTCAGCATTCGCACTTCTGATACCTCCAACAGCCCTCACGGGTCTGCCTTCGCAGGCTTACAGAACGTTCCGCTACCGCGCGTATTGCTACGCACTCCGAGCTTCGGTGTATGGCTTAATTCCCGATACATTTTCGGCGCAAAAACCCTTATTTAGACCAGTGAGCTGTTACGCTTTCTTTAAAGGATGGCTGCTTCTAAGCCAACCTCCTGGTTGTTTTGGGATCTTCACATCCTTCCTAACTTAGCCATAACTTGGGGACCTTAGCTGCGGATCAGGGTTGTTTCCCTCTTCACAATGGACGTTAGCACCCACTGTGTGACTGCCGAGTATTACTTCCAGGTATTTGGAGTTTGGTTGGGTTTGGTAGCTCTATACGAACCCCTAGCCCATCCAGTGCTCTACCCCCTGGAGTATTCGCTCGACGCGATACCTAAATATCTTTCGCGGAAAACCAGCTATCTCCAGCCTTGATTAGCCTTTCACCCCTAGCCACAGTTCATCACAAACCTTTTCCACGGTTACGTGTTCGGTCCTCCAGTGCATGTTAC
>CAWELV010000019.1:87500-303598 GCA_963810045.1 uncultured Alphaproteobacteria bacterium
CTCTATGCCCACATGAGCAAGCTGGCCGATGGCATTCGCACCGGAAAGAAAGTCAACCAGGGCCAGATCATCGGCTATGTCGGCGCCACGGGCCGCGCCACCGGGCCCCATCTGCATTATGAAGTTCGCGTTGCCGGGCGCCCGATGAATCCGTTGAAGGTAAAGGCCACCGGCGGCAAGCAATTGGCCGGCAAGGACTTGCAGAAGTACAAGCTTTACAAGACAGCGCGTGCTGGCCCTGATGCAGAACGCCCCATCGGCCACCCAGGTTGCCCAGGCCGGACAATAACACTGCGGATCGGGCGAAAGGTGGCAGGAGCTCCATTGTTCTCCGCAGACAAATGCGCGCTCATCGTCATCGATGTTCAGGATTACTTTCTGGCAAAGCTCCCATTGGATTGGAGAAAGCCGCTGGTCGAGCGCATAGCCTGGCTCATGCAGGTGGCCAGCATCCTTGAAATACCGGTTATTGCCACGGCTGAGGATATTGCCCGCGACGGGCCATTGGTGCCTGACCTTGAAAAACAGCTGCGCGCCGGTGCCAGCCGTGCACGACAAGAAAGTCTTCGGCCTCTGCGGCCAATCCGATATTCTCGAAGCCGTTCGCAAGACGGGCCGCAGCGAATTCGTGCTGGTGGGGCTGGAAACCGATGTCTGCGTTGCCCATTCGGCCCTGGGACTGATTGACCAGGGGTTCCGCGTGGCCGCGATTGAGGACGCAACCGCATCACCCCCGCCGCACCATGAAGCGGGCCTTCGCCGCATGGCGGCAGGCGGCGTCATACTCACCAATACCAAGGGCATTTACTACGAATGGGTCCGCGATCTCGCAACCCATGCCCGTGTAAAATCCCGGATTAACCTTCCCCTGCCGGCAGGCCTCACCTTGTAAACCGCAATCTCAACATCGCGTTTGACTTCATTTCCTTATCGTTATATCCAATAAAACATAACGATAAACCAGAGGATCAGGGATGTTCAGTATCAGCCGTTATTTTTGCATTATCGCCATCGCCTTTTTGAGCACGGCTTTTCATGCCCACGCCGAAAGCGTCAATGTCTTCGCCGCCGCAAGCATGAAGACGGCGCTTGATGATGTGGCCAGGCTTTGGAAAACCCAATCGGGAAAAGAGATCGTGGCAACCTATGGCTCCACCGGCACGCTTGCCAAGCAAATCGCCGAGGCCGCTCCCGCCGACATTTTTATCTCCGCCGATCTCGCCTGGATGGATGATGTCGCAAAGAAGAATTTGATCAAGCCGGAATCCCGGAAAAACCTGGTTGGCAACACTCTTGTGCTTGTTGCGGCGGCGGGATCGGACTTGAAAATCAACCTCGCACAAGGACTCAAACCTTGCCGCTTCTCTTGGCAATGAAAAACTGGCCGTGGGTGACGTGAAATCCGTCCCCGCTGGAAAATACGCCAAGGCCGCGCTGGAAAACTTGGGCCTCTGGGCCAGCGTCGAGCCAAATCTTGTCATGCAGGAAAATGTCCGCAGCGCCCTGGCCCTCGTTGCCCGGGGTGAAGCCAAGCTTGGCATTGTCTATGGCAGCGATGCCGTGGCGGAATCAAAGGTTCAGGTCATTGCCGACTTCCCCGAAGCCAGCCATCCGCCCATTGTTTATCCCGCCGCCATCATCGCCACCTCGACCAACCCGGATGCGCAGCCGTTTCTCACTTTCCTCTTTTCCAGGGAAGCGCAATTGATCTTTAAGGCAAATGGCTTCACCCTGCTCGAATGACTCTTTCGCCTCGAAGAATGGACCACGATATTTCTCAGTTTGCGCGTTGCCCTCTTGGCAACGCTCATCTGTTTTCCCGTGGGCCTGGGCCTTGCCTGGCTGCTGGCACGCAAGGAATTCTGGGGGAAATCAATCCTCAACAGCCTGATCCATCTGCCGCTGGTTTTGCCACCCGTGGTGACCGGCTATCTGCTGCTCGTGGCCTTTGGCAAACGCGGCGTCATCGGCGCCTTTCTTGAAAACACCTTCGGCCTGGTCTTTGCCTTTCGCTGGACCGGCGCTGCCCTGGCCGCAGCCCTCATGGCCCTTCCCCTTATGGTCCGCGCCATCAGGCTTTCCATCGAAAGCATTGACCAACGGCTGGAGGGTGCAGCCGCTACCCTCGGCGCCAGCCCGCTGCGTGTCTTTGCAACCGTAACCCTGCCCCTCGCCGCGCCCGGCATGCTGGCCGGAACCATACTCACCTATGTAAAGGCCCTTGGCGAATTCGGCGCAACGATCACCTTTGTCTCGAATATTCCCGGCCAAACCCAAACCCTGTCGCTCTCCATCTACAGCCTTCTGCAAACGCCCGGATGGCGATGCGGCGGCGCTCCGCCTGATCCTTCTCTCCATCATCCTTGCCCTTGCGGCGCTCCTCGCATCCGAGTTTCTTGCAAGACGCCTCACCAATCGCATGGCAGGCAAGCCATGATTGAAATTTCCGTCAAACAGTCCCGCCCAAACTTCACACTCGATGTCGACGTCAAACTCGGCCACGGCATTACCGCCTTATTCGGCGCGTCCGGGGCGGGAAAATCCAGCCTCCTCAATTTGATTGCAGGCCTTGAGCAACCCGATAGCGGCCGCATCCGGATCGGCAGTGAATCGCTTTTTGACAGCAAGGCAAAAATCAATTTGGCCGTCCACAAGCGCCGGATTGGCTATGTTTTCCAGGACGCGCTGCTCCTGCCCCACCTCTCCGTGCGCAACAATCTGCGCTATGGCTTCCGGCAAGGCGGCATGGAATTTTCCTCCATCGTGGACTTCCTGGGGATTTCCGCCTTGTTGGAGCGGCGGCCCTCAACCCTTTCAGGCGGCGAGCGCCAGCGCGTGTCCATCGGCCGGGCGCTGCTCTCCGCCCCCCGCCTCATGCTCATGGACGAACCGCTTGCCAGCCTGGATATGGAGCGCAAGCGCGAAATATTCCCTTACATCGAACAGCTGCACAAGAAATTCGGCATTCCGGTTATCCTTGTTTCTCACGCCATTGAAGAGGTGGCGCGCCTGGCACAACACGTTGTTGTCATGCGAGACGGCAGGGCCGTGGCCCAGGGCAGCACCCAGGCGGTGATGAACCTGCCCGACAGCCATGCCAGCCGCTTTGAAAAAACCTCGATCCTCACCGGCAAGCCAATCTCCTATGATTCAGCATACGGCCTCACGACCCTGAGCCATCCCGCCGGAAATATTTCTCTTACGGGCAAGCTCAGCCCATGGCAAGGCGCCGGTTCGCATTGTGGTGAAGGCCACCGACGTCACCCTGGCGCTGAACAAGCCCAAGGATATTTCCGCCCGCACCATGCTGAAAGGCACCATCGCGAGGTGCGATGTCGACGGTGGCCCCACCGCCATCGTGCATGTCAAATTGGAGGGAGGCGAAGAACTTGCCGCGGCACTCACCCGCAAAGCCATGGATCAATTGGGCCTTGATGCGGGCCAGGCCGTGTGGTGCCTGCTCAAATCCGTTTCCATCGACGAACGATGGCTTGCCTCAAGCTGAGTTCAAGCCCAATGCCCGCTGGATTTTCTTCGGCAGGTTGAGCGACGCAAGACGATGGCTCTCGCGCAAATAATCTTTCAGCGCCGCATCATTCATGCTTTGAGATGAGGTTCGCTGAATCCACAGCATGCCGCGCGATGCAAGATAAGGCGCAGGCCGCAGGCCATCCTGTTCCTTCAACAAATTGAAGCTCATCTGCGAGCATTTGAAGGTGACCGCCAGCACCTCGCTATCGTTCCAGCCGGCAACGGCAAAGACCTTGCCGCCCACCTTCCAGACATGAGCTCCGCCCCATTGCACCACATGGGTTGCATGGGGCAGTTCAGCGCAAAAGGAATTATAGGCCTCAAGCTTCACGGCGCACGCGTCCACGCTGGCTGAGAAGCTTGGCCAGCTTGGTTTGAACCAGCTCCGTGGCATTGTGTTCAATATCGCGAAACGCGGCAACGACCGCCTCGCCAAGCGGCGTGATCCTGGCTCCGCCGCCGCCAGCCCCGCCTGTTGCCGTCTCAATCACCGGATTTCCAAAAATGCCGTTGACCTCGTCGATCAGCAGCCAGGCCCGGCGATAGGACATTTCCATCTGCCGCGCCGCTGCCGAAATGGAACCGGTTTCGGCTATGAGTTCCAGCAAGCGCACCTTGCCGGGACCAAGGCGAACCTCAGTCCCAAAATCAATCTTGATGGCAGCGCGCGGGAATTTCTTCATGGCCCCATGCTAGCCGTAATTCTAGGTTGCGCCTTGCTACAAGCTGTTCTTCTGTCGATATGGGGCACTTGTCTGCCTGCTGTAATAATTGGTGGGGACGGAGGCTTTGCCGCAGCTGGAGCGCGGGGCAGCAAAGTGTTTACGTATACTTTGCTTCGGCTCATATTTTGCAACGGCACCTTGTTGGCTGTTGCATATATTTTTTGGTACATGGCGAGGGCTATTTTAGAATTGGACGGGTTAATGTGGTCAGAAGCAAATGGTTTCAGCGTTGCCGTTCTTTTGGCTCAAATCATATTTTTTATGATCTTCGCTTTTCAAACCGTAATGCTTGCCACCGTCTTGTCGCGCGCCTTCCTCATAGCCGAAGCAAAACTCTCCAAGCCAGAATTGATTTAGTGCAGCGTCACCACATTGCTGATCTTCGGCTTGTCACCCATGACCAGGCCGTTGAAGGTGAACTTGCCATGGCAACGCCCACTTCCACCGTGTCGCCATCCTTCACCCGGCCCGCCAGGATTTCTTCGGCAAGCGGATCCTGGATGGATTTCTGGATCACCCGCTTTAAGGGCCGCGCCCCATAGGCCGGATCATAGCCTTTTTCCGCCAGCAAGCTGCGCGCCTCATCGGTCAGCACCACTTCGATCTTCCGGTCAGCCAGCAGCTTCTTAAGCCGCAGCAACTGGATATCGACAATGGCACCCATATGGGTCCGCTTCAGGCGGTGGAACAGGATGATCTCGTCCAGCCGGTTGAGGAACTCGGGCCGGAAGGCGCCGCGCACCACGCCCATCACCTGCTCGCGCACTTCTTCCACGTCCTGGTTTTCACCAAGCGCCACAAGATATTCGGACCCCAGGTTCGAGGTCATGATGATCAGCGTGTTCTTGAAATCAACCGTGCGGCCCTGGCCATCGGTCAGGCGGCCATCATCAAGCACCTGCAGCAGCACATTGAACACATCCGGATGCGCCTTCTCAACTTCGTCGAACAGCACAACCTGATAGGGCCTGCGCCGCACGGCTTCGGTCAAGGCGCCGCCCTCGTCATAGCCCACATAGCCCGGAGGCGCGCCGATGAGGCGCGAGACCGAATGCTTCTCCATGTATTCCGACATGTCGATGCGCACCAGCGCATGCTCATCATCAAACAGATAATTCGCCAGCGCCTTGGTCAGCTCGGTCTTGCCGACGCCCGTGGGGCCCAAGAACATGAAGGAGCCTATAGGCCGGTTGGGATCCTGCAAGCCCGCCCTGGCGCGGCGCACGGCCGTTGAAACGGCTTCCACTGCCTCGGCCTGGCCAACAACCCGTTTGCTCAGCTCCACTTCCATCTGGAGCAGCTTCTCGCGCTCGCCTTCCAGCATCTTGTCAACCGGAATGCCGGTCCAGCGCGAAACCACCTGGGCCACATGGGCTTCGGTCACCGCTTCTTCGAGCATGCCGGAGTCGCCCGCCTCTTCCGCCACCTTCAATTTCTTTTCCAGTTCCGGAATGGTCGCATAGGCAAGCTCGCCAGCCTTGGCGAAATCGCCGCGCTGCTGGGCCTGATCCAGATGCAGGCGCGCCTTCTCCAGCTCTTCCTTGAGCTTGGAGGCCGCCGCCAGCTTTTCTTTCTCGGCCTGCCAGTTGCGCGTGATGACTGGCGGATTTCTCTTCCTGCTCGGCCAGCTCCTTTTCGAGCTTCTGCAGGCGGTCCTTTGACGCCGCGTCGGACTCCTTCTTCAAGGCCTCGCGCTCGATCTGCAATTGCATGATGCGCCGGTCAATTTCATCAAGCTCTTCTGGCTTGGAATCAACCTGCATGCGCAGCCTTGCTGCCGCCTCGTCCATCAGGTCAATGGCCTTGTCCGGCAAAAACCGGTCCGTGATGTAGCGATTGGAAAGTGTAGCAGCCGCAACGATCGCCGAGTCGGTAATGCGAACCCCGTGATGCAGTTCATATTTTTCCTTGATGCCGCGCAGGATGGAAATCGAATCCTCGACCGACGGCTCATCGACAAAAATCGGCTGGAACCGGCGCGCCAGGGCCGCATCTTTTTCCACATGCTTGCGGTATTCATCAAGCGTGGTGGCGCCGACGCAATGCAATTCACCCCGCGCCAATGCAGGCTTCAGCAAGTTGGAAGCATCCATGGCGCCATCGGCCTTGCCTGCGCCCACCAGCGTGTGCATTTCGTCAATGAACAGGATGATGCCGCCTTCAGCCGCGGTAACTTCGGAAAGAACGGCCTTCAGCCGCTCCTCGAATTCGCCGCGGAATTTGGCTCCGGCAATGAGCGAACCCATGTCAAGCGCCAGCAATTTCTTGTTCTTCAGGCTCTCCGGCACATCGCCCTTGATGATGCGCAGCGCCAATCCTTCGGCAATGGCGGTTTTACCCACGCCAGGTTCGCCGATGAGAACCGGGTTGTTCTTGGTGCGCCGTGACAGCACCTGGATGGTGCGGCGGATTTCCTCATCCCGGCCAATAACCGGATCAAGCTTGCCCGCCTGCGCCGCCTCGGTAAGGTCCCGGGCATATTTTTTCAAGGCATCATAGCCCTGCTCGGCTGACGCCGTGTCCGCTGTGCGGCCCTTGCGCACCGCGTCAATAGCCTGATTCAATTTCTGCGCCGTAACACCTGCCGCTCTTGAGAATTTTGGAGGCTTCGCTGGGTCTCAATTGCCAAAGCCTGCAGCAGCCTTTCCGCGCTCACAAAACTGTCGCCTGATTTGGTGGCAAGTTTCTGCGGCCGCTTCAAACACCCGCGCCATCTCCGGGGACAGATAAACCTGTCCCGCTCCGCTGCCCGACACCTTCGGCATCTTGGCAAGGGCTGCTTCCGTGTCCCGCAGGGCCAAGCGGCTGTCACCGCCCGCCGCCTTGATCAGGCCCGCGGCCAAGCCTTCCTCATCGTCAAGAAGGACTTTCAGCACATGTTCGGGGGTAAATTTCTGATGCCCTTCACGCAGGGCCAAGCGTCTGCGCCGACTGGATAAAGCCGCGCGAGCGTTCCGTGTATTTCTCGAAATCCATACGATTCTCCTCCAGGCACGTTTACCTGAGGCCCACATAGGCACCTCAAAAAAACGCCCTATAGAGCGAATATGGGAGCGATCGGACGCCCATCAAGTCTAGTCCGGAATTTTATTCCCGTTCTTCGCTGCTTACGGCCTTGGGGCGGCGCGGGCTGCGGGCCTTTTTGTCCGCAATCGGCTCATCCATCACCTCAACGGGCGCCGGACGGCGGAGAAATGACGGGGCCTCCCACTGGCCGGAGCCAGCTTCTTCCTCATTGCTATTGGGGCGCGCCTCAACAGCTGCTTCCCGGGCCATTTGCGGTTGAGGCTCGGCCGGACGCGGCTCATTGTCGCCATCCCTTGGCTGATCGCCCCGGTTCTGCCAGCGCGGGCGGAAACGCTCGCGGTTGCCATCGCGGTTGTCCCGCTGCTGACGGAAATTTCCGCCAAGCGCCTCGCCGCCGCTGTTAGCCTGCTCACTTGCACCAGGTTGCCCACCTTCGGAAACCATTGCGGTTTGCGCGGTATCGATTTCGCCTTCTGCGGCATCGCCGCTTTCCTCGTCAAAATCCTCATCTTCCGGTCGGCGCAATTGCGTCGTCGGTTGGCCAACCGGCTGGGCTGCGGCCATCACCCGGAAATAATGCTCGGAAAACTGGAAATAGCTCTCGGCCATTACATTGTCGCCGGAAGACTGCGCGTCGCGGCCAAGCTGCATGTATTTCTCGGCAACTGTTTGCGCCGTGCCACGCACCTTGACGTCCGGCCCATTGCTCTCATAGACCCGGTTAGCAGAATTGCCGCCGCCGTTATGACTGCCGCCTCCGCCGCCACCGCCCGGTCTGCGATTATTGCGGCCACGGCCGCGTTTGTTGTGCTGGCCCTGACGTGCGCGGTGTCCACTATCGAAGTTCAAATCATCACTGCGGCAAAAATTGCCGTCCCATGTTGTTGAGATTTTGCATTACAATTTCAAAAATCGGCCCTTATCAAAGAGTCGAAAATCCTAATACGATGGTTGTGGTCGCAGACTTCTGCCGCAGATATTTCCCCTATCGGAAACACCATCCCCGACTGCAAAAAAGCGAGATGTGTGGAATTTGTGACCTATGGTCTTTTTCCCAACATGCCGCCCAACGCCATCGCAAGGGCAGAATGAATTACCGAATCCTATGTAGCGCACAAGAAGGCAATTTCCAATGGTTTTTTTGCGTTGTGCCGACAAGCCGCAGTTTTAGGGTCGGCTGAAGACCAGGCAGCGGACATGCCTGGAAAGGTCAAAATGACGGCTTTCCTGCGCAAAACCCTGCCCCTTTAAGAGATTGTTAACCGCGTTTTCCTGTCCCGCCCCGATCTCCAGAACAATATGGCCTTTAGGCGCCAAATGGCCCCCAGCCCCGCCTGCAATGCGGCGATAGGCTTCCAGCCCGTCCGGCCCGCCATCAAGGGCCCTCGGGGGGTCAAATTCGCGCACATCAGGGGCCAAACCAGCGATATCTCCGAGCGGAATATAGGGCGGATTTGAAACGATGAGATCGAACCGGCCACCAATTCCCTCAAACCAGTTCGCCTGCACAAAGCTCGCCCGGCCCGCCACGCCAAGGGCTTCGGCATTGCCTTTCGCAACCTGAAGGGCCGCCGCCGAAAGGTCACTGGCAATCACTGTGGCGCCCGGCAATTCGGCCAGCAAGGTCACCGCAATGGCCCCCGAACCCGTGCCAAGATCGAGAATCCGAATCGGCCCCTGGTCCTTTGCCAGCGCAAGCACCGCTTCGATAAGCGTTTCCGTGTCGGCGCGGGGGTCCAATACGTCAGGCGTCACCCGGAAGCTCCGGCCATAAAATTCACGGTTTCCCAGGATGCGGGAAACCGGTTCAAATTTGAGGCGGCGTTGGGTGAAAGACGAGAACCGTGCCGCCACATCAGGCGGCACAATTAAATCCGGTTCCGCCACGATGTCCTCATGCCGCAAGCCTGAAGCCGCTTGAAACAGAAGCCGCGCGTCAAGCCCTGCCGTTGCAATGCCGCCTGCGGCAAGCCGATCAACCGCTTGCTTTAAAAGCGCGCGCCGCATGTCAGACATCAGAGGTTTCAGTGGCCAGCAGTTCCGCCTGGTGTTCCGCCATCAGGGCCAGGATCAATTCTTCCAACGCCGGTCCTTCCATGATCTGGTCGAGCTTATAGAGGGTAAGATTGATGCGGTGGTCGGTAATCCGCCCTTGCGGAAAATTATAGGTGCGGATGCGCTCGGAGCGGTCACCGGAACCCACCTGACCCTTGCGCTGGGCCGAACGCTCGGAATCGATGCGGTTGCGTTCCAGGTCGTAAAGCCGCGAACGCAAGAGCTTCATGGCCGCGTTCTTGTTCTTGAGCTGCGACTTTTCAGTCTGCTGGGCAACCGCAAGCCCGGTGGGAAGATGGGTGATGCGCACCGCCGAATCCGTTGTGTTCACCGACTGTCCACCGGGACCCGATGAGCGGTAAACATCAATGCGCAAATCCTTGTCTTCAATCTTGATGTCCACTTCTTCTGCTTCCGGCAACACGGCAACTGTTGCCGCCGAGGTATGAATGCGCCCTTGCGTTTCCGTATCGGGCACGCGCTGCACCCGGTGCACGCCGGATTCAAACTTCATCCGCGCATAGGCGCCGGCCCCAAAGATATTGGCAATGACTTCGCGGTAGCCCCCATGCTCGCCGTCGCTTGCGGAAATGACTTCAACCCGCCAACCCTTCGAAGCCGCATAGCGCTGATACATGCGAAACAGGTCTCCGGCAAAAATCGCCGCCTCATCGCCGCCTGTGCCGGCCCTCACTTCCAGAATGACGTTGCGTTCATCGGCGGCATCGCGTGGAAGCAGTAGAATGCGGATTGCATGTTCAAGCTGTCCAATTTTGCTGTCGAGGCTCTCGCGCTCGGCTTCGGCCATGGCTGCCAACTCACCGCCGGCCTTCAGCATCTCATCCACGTCACGCCGTTCGGTATAGGCCTGCTTCAAGTTTTGCGCCGCCTTGGCCGTGGGCTCAAGTTCCGCATATTCCTTGGAAAGCTTGACGAATACATCTCCGGCGGGGCCAGAGGAAAGCTCATGCTCGACATTGGCAAACCGGTGGATGATCCGGTCAAGTTTTTCGATCTGAATTGCACTCATGGCGGGGCTTGTAGCGGAAGCTACACCCCTTCGCCAAGTGCTAGCGCGTGATCTCTACGGTTCAGCCTTCGAAGCTTGAGAGATTGAGAGAGCGGCCCACCAGAATTTCGCCGGGCGTTCCCAGAATGCCCTTTTCCTTGCCGTCGATGACATAGCTCAAAAGCCCGCCATCCCTGGCAATCACCACAAGGCCTTCGCGGTCAGGCACCTGGTAGGTGTCGCCCTTCATCAGCATCTGGGTCATCACCACATTGCCCTGCGCGTCCTCAACCCGCACCCA
The DNA here is from genome assembly GCA_963810045.1 of uncultured Alphaproteobacteria bacterium. Lineage (GTDB taxonomy): Bacteria > Pseudomonadota > Alphaproteobacteria > Rhizobiales > Aestuariivirgaceae > Aestuariivirga. The sequence continues at coordinate 98,149 of CAWELV010000019.1, forward strand.
AACCGGGGCCTTGGCTTTCAGGACAAGCCGGGTCGTTTCGTTTTTGGAACCGAATACGCGTCCCTCAGCAGTCTGCGTAACTTCGTCGACCACCGGCACATCCGGCGCCATATTCTTTGACGCAGAAGCAATGGCAGCCGTCTGTTCTTCCGGCACCTGCTCGGCAATGAAAGCCCCAAGCCCGCCCAAATCCGCATCCGCCTGATCGCTCGATGCCGGAACACTATTGTCGGTCGCGGCCAGAACATCATCGGGCATCACTTGTTCAGTGATCTTGGCATTGGCTGCTTCCGACCCAGTGGAGGCCGTCGGCATCGGATCGGCAACAATCGCGACCCGCGGCTCTGGTACTGCAATCTCCGCCGAGGGGATCATCATCCAGCTGGCACCGGCAAAAAGAAAAATAGCTCCCGCAATGGAGGCAACCAGGCCGCCCGCCCCGCCGGGAAGATTGGACAACTTTATATTCAACGGCATCAGCTTCGGCATTTTTCCAAAGGTCAGGATTTTTGCACTTGAGAGAGGTGCTGGATTTGCCGGATGGCTAGTGCGCGGCGCAATGGCCGGCCGCGGCAGGAAATCAATGTAGTGGTGCAGCAGTGGCTCCGAATCAAATCCCAGATACTCCGCATAGGCCGAAATCATCTCAAGGGCTTCAATGCGCGTGGGCATGCGCGTCATGTCGCCAAATTCAATGGCCTCAATATGGTAGGGATGAATGCCCGTGGCTTCGCCGGCATCCTCGAGGGTTTCACCACGCTTTTCACGCTCACGCTGCAAAAACCAGCCGGCTTCTCCGGCGGGATCGCTTGCGCCATCGGGCTTCTCGCGGAAGCCTATGTCTGCGGCTTCGTAATCCGTTTCGTCCCGGCCAAAATCAAGCTGTGGGTCGTCCATGGTCTTACTCTCTCGTGCTTACCAAGCATTAACTATTTACTAACGCTGCTTTTCGAGAGAATGACGCAGAATGGTTATCAGCAAGCTAACGCCCGCATTAAATTATACGGGAACACCATTGCGCTGGGCGAATTCCAGAGAGATCGCCCCTGATCGAATGGGCCGGACTCTTCAGGAGCGGTGCCATGAAGGACCAAAGCTTGCCCTGGTCCAGTTCCAGCAGCATGGCCTTCACCGGCCCGATGCCCGATGGGACCATGGATACCGAGGTAAGCCCGATGCCAAGCAGCCCCATCGCTTCCAACGGCCGTCCGCCAAGTTCGCCGCAAAGCGTGACGGGCTTGCCATGGGCTTTTGCCTTTTCAACAATCAGCCGCATGGCGCCGAGCGCTGCCGGGCTCAAGGGATCATAGCGGCCGGCGAGCCTGGGATTGCCGCGATCCGAGGCAAACAGGAACTGCACCAGGTCATTGGATCCCACCGAGGCAAAATCGATAAGCGGCAGAAGCTGGTCGAGCTGCCAGATGAGCGCCGGAATCTCGATCATCACCCCGAGTTGCAGCGATTTTGGCAACTCATGCCCGCGCGCCAGGAGATAGGCCTTTTCCAGTTCAACAATGTCCCGGGCCCGCAGGTATTCATCCACATCGGCGATCATCGGGAACATGATCTTGAGATCGTGGCCCTGCCCCGCAATCAAAAGGGAGCGCACTTGCAGGCGCAAAAGCGCTGGCCGATCCAGCGCCATGCGAATGGAGCGCCAGCCAAGCGCCGGATTGTCTTCCCGCGGTTGCCGCAAATAGGGCAGGGTTTTGTCGGCTCCAATATCCAGCGTGCGGAAAACTACCGGCTTGCCGTTCGCCTGATCGAGAATCGCCTTGTAGTGGCCCACCTGTGAGGTGAGGCGCGGGAACCTGCTGGCCATCATGAAATGCAGCTCGGTGCGGTAAAGGCCAACCCCGTCGGCGCCCGAATCATGGAGATGCGGCAAGTCAACAATCAATCCCGCATTGATGTTGAGATTGATCTTCACGCCATCCTTGGTGACCGCCGGCACATCGCGCAGCACCGCATATTGCGCCTGCTTGCGCGCATAAAACCGCACTTTCTCCGCATAGGATTTTTGCAGATCCTGCGATGGCCTGACGAACAATTCGCCGGTGTTGCCATCGATAACGATTGAACTTCCCGTATCCACAAGGTCAATGAGGCCCGTGGCCTGTCCCACGGCGGGAATGCCGAGAGCCCGCGCCACGATGGCTACATGACTGGTCTTTCCGCCTTCCTCGAGAATGACGCCGCGGATTTTGCTGCGGTCATAATCCAGAAGTTCGGCAGGCCCCATGTTGCGTGAAACGATAATCGCATTGGCCGGCAGATCGCTGCGTGATGCGGTGGCAACCGCCCCCGTCAAAATGCGCATCAGGCGATTGGAGAGATCGTCAAGGTCATGCATGCGTTCGCGCAGGTAGGCGTCGGGCGTGCGCATCATGCGCGCCCGGTTGTCGTTCTGCACCCGCTCAACGGCGGCCTCGGCGGTGAGGCCCGTATCAACCGCCTCGCCCAGGCGGTTCACCCAGCCCTTGTCACGGGCAAACATGCGGATGGTTTCCAGCACGTCGGAATAATCCGCGCCGCGCAAGGATTCGGTGCCATCGAGCAATTGGTCGACTTGCAGGTGGAGCTGCTGGACTGCCTCTTCCAGCCGCTTCTTTTCCAGCGGAATGCTTTCCGCAATGAGATTGTGGATAGGGACGCGCGGTTCATGCAAAACCACATGGCCAAGCGCAATGCCGTCGGCCAGCGACTCGCCCCGCAGGTGATGGCTGCGCATATGGGCAACGTCAGCGGCGACTTCCCGCGCTACCTCGCGGAGTTCACCCGAGGCAATGACCTCGGCCAGAACCATGGCCGTTGTCTGCAACGCCTCCTCTTCCTCATCGGAATAGTGTCGCCGGGTGCGGTTTTGCACAACCAGGACCCCAATGACCGTGCCGCCCCGCATGATGGGCGAGCCCAGGAAGGAATGGTAAATCTCTTCGCCGGTTTCCGGCAGGTATTTGAACGATGGATGGTTCTGCGCATCGGCCAAATTGAGGCCAATCGCCTGGTCGCCGATGAGACCGACAAGGCCCTCGCCAACTTTCAGCTTGGATTTGTGGACGGCGGCGCGTTTCAGGCCCTCCGTGGCATAGAGCTCGAGCACCTGCCCAGGCCGCATCACATAGATGGAGCACACCTCCGCCACCATATTGGCCGCGATCAGGGTTGCAATTTTGTCCAGCCGCTTTTGTGCCGTGTCCGGCTCCGCCATAACCTCGCGGAGCCGCCGAAGCAAGACACGCGGGCCAAGGGCGGAGTGTGCCATCAGCAGGTGTCCTCGCGATGCCGTTTCCGCCGGCAGCGGGCCATGTATTTAGGACGCGTGAGTTGCATGGGTCTCACGTCTCAAGTCCGTAAGCCTGGTGCAGGGCCCGCACCGCGAGCTCCGTATAGGCCTCATCAATCAGTACACTGACTTTAATTTCCGATGTCGTGATCGCCTGGATGTTGATGCCCTTGTCGGCCAGCGAACGGAACATCCTCGCGGCAACGCCCGCGTGGCTGCGCATGCCGATGCCCACAACCGAAACCTTGGCCACATCGGCCGAATGAGTAAGCTCGAGAAATCCAATCTTGTCCTTCACCCCGTTCAGAACCTCGATGGCCTTGCGCAGATCCTTGCGCGCCACGGTGAAGGTGATGTTGGCGGTTGAGCCGTCGGTTGAAACATTCTGCACGATCATGTCAACGCTGATGTCGGCTTCCGCCAAGGGTCCAAACACCGAGGCTGAAACGCCCGGCTGGTCCTTGACCTTGCGGATGGAAACTTTCGCTTCATCGCGCGAATAGGCAATTCCGCTTACGACATGCTGTTCCAAGATCTTGTCCTCTTCGCAAACAATTGTTCCAGGCCCGCTGCCATCAGGCTTGTTCTGATTGGCCGAGTCCGGCGCTTCAAAACTCGACCTTACCTGCAAGGGCACCTTGTATACCATGGCCAGTTCAACCGAACGCGGCTGCAGGACTTTGGCTCCCAATGAAGCCTGCTCCAGCATTTCCTCATAGGAAATCCGGTCCAGCTTGCGGGCTCCCGTCACAATCCGCGGGTCGGCCGTATAAACCCCGTCCACGTCCGTATAGATATCGCAGGCCGCATCAAGCGACGCGGCAATCGCCACGGCTGACGTATCCGATCCGCCACGTCCCAGGGTGGTGATGCGCTTGTCCGGCCCAACGCCCTGGAACCCGGCAACGACGGCAACCTGGCCCTGCTCCATGCGCTTCCTGATTTCCGTCGCATCGATTTCGGCAATCCGCGCCGAGGCGTGCACGCCATCAGTTTTCAGAGGAATCTGCCAGCCGTGCCAGGAGCGTGCCGGAACCCCCATGTCCTGCAGGATAATGGCCAGGAGCCCCGCCGTTACCTGTTCGCCGGAGGCCACAATGGTGTCATATTCCCGGGCGTCATGAACCGGGGCTGCTTCCTTGCACCAGCCGACCAATTGGTCTGTGGTTCCAGCCATTGCCGAGACAATGACGGCCACATGGTTACCGGCCTTCACCTCACGCAAGACATGGCGCGCCACATTGCGGATACGCCCGATATCCGCAACCGAAGTGCCTCCAAACTTCATAACCAAACGGCCCATCGGCCAAAATCCTTCTTGATCTCGAAACTCTGGCTTGCAGCCAAATCAGATGTAAAAGTGAACTCTTCAGGTGCGACGCGGCGTACTCATAGATGAGGGTCCTTGCTTATGCAATAATAGCCACGATAAAAATGGATGCTTGAAATGAATGCCGCAGCTCAATCGACCCTTGATCCCGCCGAAGTTGAGAAATTCTCCAAAATGGCCGCCGAATGGTGGAATCCCAAGGGTAAATTCGGGGTTCTTCATGTCTTTAACCCGGTCCGGCTGGCCTATATCAAGGAACAGGTTTGCGCCCGCTTTGGCCGCGATCCCTATGATCCCAAGCCCTTCAAGGGGCTGCGCTTCCTTGATATCGGCTGCGGCGGCGGACTTCTGACCGAACCCATGGCAAGGCTTGGCGCCGACATCCTCGGCGTCGACCCCTCAGAAAAAAACATCCTGACCGCCAAGGTCCATGCCGATGAACAGGAACTCGCCATCGATTATCGCTGTGCGACCGCTGAGGACTTGGCAGCGGCGGGCGAACGTTTCGATGTCATCCTCAACATGGAAGTGATCGAGCATGTGGCCAACCCGCAAAGCTTCACCCAGATCTGCGTTGAGATGCTCAATCCCCAAGGCCTGATGTTTGTGGCCACCATCAGCCGCACGCTCAAATCCTTCGGCCTTGCCATCATCGGTGCGGAATATGTCCTGCGCTGGCTGCCCAAGGGCACCCACCAGTGGGAAAAATTCATAACACCTGCTGAACTGAAAACCTGGCTCGCCGACAATCACATCGCCATCAAGGGCGAAACCGGCGTCACCTATCATCCGCTCGCCAACGAATGGCGCAGGTCTCGCGACATGGATGTGAATTACATGCTGGTGGGGCAGAAGAACTAGCGTCGGCGTTAGGCAATACTTCGCCCTTGAAGAAAGCGGCCCTCCGCTTCCGGGGTAGATTTCACAATGTCAAACAGCGGCGGCAGGATGACCCCACCTGAAGCTCCCGGAATTGAGGGAACGTTACTCCCCAAGCCCGGAGGCCCCATCCACCCCTTCAAGATCACTGTCATGAGCAGAAACTCTCCGGGATGAACGAAGTACGATTAACATGATAGGAATATATTGTCAAGCCTTAAATTCCTATATGGATCCATCAATCCGGCGAAGGCCGGGTAGGAAGGAAAGAATTGGAGGCTTAATTCGAATCTTCCGGCAATCTCGGCAGCGGATGGACTTCAATGCCCTCTTCGATCAGGGCCTTGGCATCTTCGGGCTTGGCCTCGCCATAGATGCCGCGCTTTTCGCTTTCGGCGTAATGGATCTTGCGCGCCTCATCGGCAAACCGGTCGCCCACATATTCGGCGTTCTCTTCGACATTCTTGCGCACCTCGCGCATCATCTGCATCATTTTCTGCGTGCGGGGGTCAGACCGGCCTGCCACCATCTTCTGCGGAGCGTCCGTCCTTCCGGTTGGACTTCACCGGAATGCCAGGCGCCATGAGCTGCTTGCTCACATCTTCGGAACCGCAATGGGTGCAGGAGACCAGGTGCCGCTTGATTTGTTTTTCAAACGCCGCACTGTCCCTGAACCAGCCATCAAACTCATGGCCCTTGTCACAGATGAGATCATATCTAATCATGATGCTTAGGTAGCTATTCCCTGGGGCGGCTTCAAGTTAAAGGCACGGGCATTCTTAAGCGCGGGTATTCTACCACGATCCCGGTTTACCAATCCTTCATCAACCTCAAACAGCAAAACCCCGGGCTCCGTTCCCAACTCAGCGATGATCTCTCCCCAAGGCGTTACCAGCAAGACTGTGGCCGAACGTGTGCCGGCCGCTTTCATGCGCCCCGCCTTGCGCCGCCGCAAATACAAAACTCCCGGTTTCAATGGCGCGTGAACGCAGGAGAACATGCCAATGGGCCTGCCCCGTGGGCACCGTAAAGGCTGCGGGCACCGCCATGAACATCGCTCCCGCATTGGCCAACACATTGTAAAGTTTGGGAAAACGCATGTCGTAGCAGATGCTGAGGCCCAGCGGCCCCCAGGGAAGTGCCGCAACCACGGCCTCGCTTCCCGGCGCAAAAAAATCCGATTCCCGGATGCGCTCGCCGCTCGGCATATCCACGTCAAAGAGGTGTATCTTGTCGTAACGTGCGGCCACCGTTCCATCAGGGCGCAAACAGTAACGAACGGTTAACCAGCTTGTCTTCCGACAGCCGCAAAGCCAGCGAGCCCGCATGGAGCCAGATGCCAAGCTCCTGCGCCAGCCGCGAAAAACCTGCAACGCTGGCGTCGTCCTGTTCCGTGGCCACAACGGCGCGCAAGCGTTGGCGGTCCGACTTCAAAAATATTGGTCACTTCCGGCGTGAGCACATATTGCGCGCCTCGCGCTGCCGCATCCCTGATCATGGAACTGGCGTCATTCAGGTTCCGCGCCATGTCGACGCCAGAACACATCTGGATGAGGGCTGCCTTGAAACTCACGTTGCCATCAAAAGCTGGTCAAGCCCGCCGCGGCGCTCAAGCTCATACAACTCTTCATTGCCGCCCACATGGGTCTCGCCAATGAAAATCTGCGGCACGCTGCGCCGCCCATTGGTGCGAAGCATCATGCGCTGCCGCTGCGGCGGGATCAGCGCTCACGTCAATTTCGTCATAGCTCAAGGCCCTTCTTCGTTAAGAGGGACTTCGCGGCGTAACAAAATCCACAGGTTCGGGTCGTATAGATCGTGATATTGGCCATAGTCTTTTCCGTTAGCCAATATGAGGCCGCTTCGGCTCCAGAACAAGGGCGAAGGTCAGCACATCGACATGCGCAGCGCCTGCCTTCTTCAAAACGGCGGCACAACTGCCAGCCGTTGCTCCCGTGGTTAACACATCATCAATGAGCAGAATCCGCCGGCCGGCGATATGGCCAACCCCTTCCGGTATCACCTGAAAGACCTTCGCCACATTTTTCCGCCGTTCATCAAAACTCAGGCCCACCTGGGAGCGCGAAGCCTTGGTCCGCAAGAGCACATCGGTGTGATAGGCTTTGCCAAACTGGCGGGAAATCTGCTGCGACAAATAGGCCGCCTGGTTAAAGCGTCTGCTCCACAGGCGAAAGCGGTGCAATGGCACCGGAATAACCACGTCCGCCTCCTGGATAAGGGGCTGCCCGGCGCGGGCCATCAGCCGCGCCATCAACAATCCCGCTTCCATGGTGTCCCGGTATTTCAGCCCGTGAACAACCCGCCGGGAAGCCTCATCATAGGCCACGGCCGCCCGCGCCCGGTCCCAGGGCGGAGGGTCGGCCAGTGCCGCCGGGCTTATCGCCCCTTCGCCCTGGTCATAGGCAAAGGGTATTCCCAGCACATTGCAAACTGGCGCATCGATCAACCTGAGATTTGCCCAGCAGGAAAGGCATAGGCTCGCCGGTTCAAGCACCGTTTCGTGGCAGACCAGGCATTTTGGCGGCGCCAAAAAATCGATCACTCGCCGGCCAAGGCGCCTGCCCCATGCCTTGAAGGAATGCGTCGATTGCTCGGATACTTCGTCCATGGCTTTTTGGAAACACCTCATCTAAAGCAGGGCCAATCAGGAGCATAAGAAGAATGGCATTTGCAAGAAAAGATTTGGAACGGCTGGCCGACATCGTGACAATTGCCGCCGATCAGGAAATCATGCCGCGCTTCCGCAGCTTGGGCGACGGAGCGATCCGCGAAAAAACTTCGGCGCTTGATTTGGTTACCGATGCCGACGAGGCCGCCGAAGCGGCGATCAAGGCAGCCGTCACCAAGGCATTCCCCAAGGCCGTCTTTGTTGGCGAAGAGTCGGTTGAAAAAGACCAGAGCCTCCTGAAAAAAATTGCCGGCGCCGATTTGGCCATCATCATCGATCCGGTGGACGGCACCAGTAACTTCGCCTGGGGCCTGCCGCTGTTTGGCGTGCTGGCCGCCGTCGTCGAACGTGGCGTTACGGTAGGCGGCATCATTTATGATCCCGTTGGCCGTGACTGCACCTTTGCCCTAAAAGGCCAGGGTGCCTGGGCCAAATCCGAAAGCGGCGTCACCCGCGATATCCGCGTGGCCAAGCCAACCGAGCTTATCCAACATGACGGGCACGACCTCGTGGTACATCATGCCGGAACCCCTGCGCTCGCCGCGTGGCAGCCAATCTTGCCAAAGTGAAAGCCAGTTTCGGCTACCGCTGTGCGGCTTACGAATACCGCATCGTAGCCGAAGGGCTGGTTGATTTTTCCCTGCACTACAAACTTATGCCCTGGGACCATGCGGCGGGCGTGTTGATTCATGCGGAAGCCGGCGGCTATTCCGCCCTGCTGGATGGCAATCCCTATCTGCCAACGATATTTGAAGGCGGAATCATCTCTGCCCCAAATCGCGAGTGCTGGCAGATGCTTCACGACGCCCTGCTCGGTTAAACGGCGATGACGTCCCATGCAGAAAATATTTTTGACCGTGACCTGTATCTCGCACGGCTGAACCGCACAAAGCCCAACCGGCCGGACATACTTGCCACCTCCATAGCCACCGAACTGGCCGAACGATTGGACCCCATAACCCGCGAGTTCAATCACGCCTGCCTCATTGCGGTTGACCCTGAACCCATTGCCGCCGCCATTCGCGCCTCCGGCAAAGTCAAAAATCTGGAAATTCTTGAACCCTCAGCCTCTGAAATTCTGCCGCTGAAGGCCAATGCTTTCGATGCCATATTCGACATTCTCGATCTTCATCTCGTCAACGATGTGCCCGGCAGCTCTCATTCAACTCCGCCGCGCCCTCGTTCCCGATGGGCTTTTCATGGCGTGTTTGTTTGCCGGCCAGACCCTGACTGAACTGCGCCAATCATGGTTGGAGGCCGAAGACCTCGTGACCGGCGGCGTCTCGCCCCGCGTTGCCCCCATGATTGATCTCCGCGAAATGGGCGGGCTGTTGCAGCGCGCCGATCTCGCCCTTCCGGTTGTGGATCTCGACCGCACCATCGTGCGTTACCCCGATGCCATCGCCCTCATTCATGAAATCAGGTCGCTGGGTCTTTCCAATGTCATGACCGGGCGATCACGAAGGCCTGTCACCCGCAATCTGTTGGGTGAAGCCATTTCAATCTATCAGCAGAAGTTTTCCGATGATGACGGCCGCATCCGCGCCACCATCGAAGTGGCGTGGGCCACCGCCTGGTCTCCCCATGAAAGCCAGCAAAAACCCTTGAAGCCAGGTTCGGCAAAGTTCCGCCTGGCCGATGCCCTGAAGGTTCCAGAGACGAAACTGAATTAAAGCAAGTCGATAAGATGGGCGATGAGCGGCGTGTCAGCCGGCGGCATCGGATAGTCGCGGAGCTTCAACGGTTTCACCCACTGCAATTCCTGCCCTTCAAGCGAGGTCACCATGCCCTTCCACCGCCGGCACACATAAAGCGGCATAAGCAGGTGAAAATCGTCGTAGGAATGGCTGGCAAAAGTCAGCGGTGCGAGGCAGGATTCCGTCACATCGATGGCCAGTTCTTCTTTCAACTCGCGGATCAGCGCCGCTTCCGGCCGCTCATCGAGCTCGACTTTGCCGCCCGGAAATTCCCACAGGCCCGCCAGCTGTTTTCCTTCCGGCCGCTTGGCAATAAGCACGCGGCCATCCGGGTCAACAAGCGCAACGGCGGCCACAAGAAGGATGCGCATCAGCTGCGGTAGGAACCGTTGATGTCGATATAACGATGGGTGAGATCGCAGGTCCAGACCCTGGCCTTGCCGCGCCCCACGCCCACATCCGCTTCAATCGCAATCTCCCGCCCCTTCATGTGGGGCATGATGTCGGCTTCCTTGTAGTCGGGATCGCGCATGCCATTTTTTGCAACCTGGATGCCGCCAATGCGAATGCGCAATTTGTCGCGAATGGCTTTTTCGCCGGCCTTGCCGATGGCCATGACAATGCGTCCCCAATTGGCGTCTTCGCCGGCAATGGCGGTTTTGACCAACGGTGAATTGGCAATCGACATCGCTATCCGGTGCGCGGCCTTATCTGATTGCGCCCCCGTGATGGCAATTTCGATGAGCTTTTCTGCCCCTTCCCCGTCACGCGCTACCTGCTGCGCCAAATCAAGGCATAGGCCCTGGAGCCCAATGGAGAATCCCTTTAGCCGCGCGTCAGTTGCGGATTTCAAGGCTTTGGGTTCAGGCCCGGCTTTTCCCGTGGCAAACAACAGCACCGTGTCGGATGTGGACGTATCCCCATCGACCGTGATGCAATTGAAACTCTTGGCAACACTACCGGAAAGCAATGCCTGCAGGACGCGCGCAGGAATTGCGGCATCGGTAAAGATGAAAACCAGCATGGTTGCCATGTCGGGCGCGATCATCCCGGAGCCCTTGGCGATGCCGTTGATGGTCACCGTCTTGCCGCCATATTTCACCGAGGCCGTTGCCACCTTGGCGAAAGTATCCGTGGTCATGATGGCGCGTGCCGCATCGGCCCAGCGGTCTCCACGCGCGGCGGCAATAAGCCCCGGAACTGCATTCACGATGGGAGCGGGATCAAGCGGCTCGCCGATAACGCCGGTTGAGGCCTGAAAAATTTCCGCTGGCTTGCATTTCAACTGTTGCGCCGTTGCCGTGGCAACGGCTGTAACCGTGGTAACCCCTGCTTTGCCTGTAAAGGCGTTGGCATTGCCCGCGTTGATCACCACGGCCCGTGCTTTTCCGATTTTCAAGCTTTTGGCACACCAGTCAACCGGCGCCGAACGAGATTTCGAAAGTGTAAGACAGCCCGCAACAGATGTGCCTGGAGCCAGCGTTGCCAGCAGCACATCAGGGCGGTTCTTGTAGCGCATGCCTGTTTCGGCAATGGCCAAATCAACGCCGTCAATGGCAGGAAGATGCGGAACCACACGCGGGGCGAGCGGTGAAACACTATGCGCCATGTTTTGCCCCTGACTGGATTATTGTTCAGGAATTTGCAAATCGCCCTTGCCGCCAGTTTCACCCTCAGCTTCGGCGGGTGGCTGGGCCACAACGCCTTTCTGCTTGTTCAACATGGCTTTGCGCTTTTTCTCCACGTCGGCGGCATATTTCTTGAGATCCTCATCAAGAACCTCGACCTTTGCGGTCTTGCGGAGCTCGTCCATGGTTTCCTGCACCTTCTTGCGCAGGAGTACATTGCGGATCGCCGACTTCACCTGGTCAAAAGGCTGCGCCGCGCCCAACTTGCGGTCTTCAATCTTGATAATGTGCCAGCCGAAATCGGTCTTCACCGGCTGTGACGTTTCGCCAACCTTCAAGGCAAACGCCGCCTTGGAGAATTCGGCAACCATTTCAGGTGCGGTGAAATAGCCGAGATCGCCGCCGTAGTCCTTTGACCCGTCGAGGCTGTATTTCTTGGCAAGATCGGCAAATTTCTCCCCGGCCTGGAGGCGCGCCAGGATGTCGGTTGCCTCTTTCTCGGAGCCTAAGAGAATATGCCGCGCCCGCACCCGCTCCGTCTGCGCAACCTTCGCTGACTCCGAGTCATAGGCGGCCTTGATCTCTTCCTCAGTTACCTGGGGGCGGATTTTCTGGAAAAAATAGGCATCGCGCAGGGCTTTGGCCTGGTAGAGGGCCAATCGCCGCTTGTACTCGTCCGTATCCGCAACACCTTCTTTGACTGCCAATTGCGCCAGCAGGTGGCGCTCGATCAGGAACTCAACAACGAAGGGATAGCGCAGTTTTGGCGGCAGATCCGGCAACTGGCCGATGATGTCATCGGTGGCCATCTGCACTTCTGAAATCTTGATTTCGTGGCCATTGACGATGGCGACGACCTTGTCATCCTTTATCTCTTGCGCCCCGGCGCTGAGCGCCATGACGGCACCAAGAAAACCGGTTAGCAGTGCAAACTTCACGTAATCTTGAATGCGTGGCATGAGACCCATTGTCCAAATTATATTTATCAGGCAGGAGCCAGCCCCGCCGCAATGCTCAATGGCCACCAAAAGAGGCAAGAATAAGCCGAATTTTCTTGTCTCTCGTGATGGCAATGAGCCTGAATTGCCGCGCACATTGGTCTTGTTGAACCTAGCGCGCAAGAGGGTACCCCCGTAGTTTGAACACCTGTTGCCGCCCTGCAACACATTGAAATATCAGGAGTCCACCACTAATTGTGGATTCAGATCGAACAATCCCGGAATCCTGCCACGCAACTAGGTCTAGACCTTTGAGAACCGAAGCCTTATCAGGCAGCAATTCTTGACATAAATTTTCGCGGGCCCTCCCGAAACAAGGAACCAATCATATGCTCGGACTGCGTTCAATCGCGGCAAAACTCTTCGGCACCACCAACGACCGGAAAGTCGTCAAATATCGTGCGCCCGTTGAGGAAATGAACCAGCTGGAAGCCGAATTTGCAGCTCTCTCGGATGCTGACCTGAAAGCTAAAACCATAAGTTTCCGGGCCGAATTGGCCGCCGGCAAGACTTTGGACGACCTCCTCGTTTCGGCCTTTGCCGTGGTCCGCGAAGCCTCCAAGCGCACCCTTGGGATGCGCCATTTTGACGTACAGATGATCGGCGGCATGGTTCTGGACGATGGCGCTATTGCCGAAATGAAAACCGGTGAAGGCAAGACCCTTGTGGCAACCCTTGCCGTTTATCTCAACGCCCTAGAGGGCAAGGGCGTTCACGTCGTCACCGTCAACGACTACCTGGCCAAGCGCGACGCCGCCTGGATGGGCAAGATTTATGAATTTCTGGGTCTCACCACCGGCGTCATTGTCCATGGCCTGTCGGACATAGAGCGCCGGGAGATGTATGCCTGCGACGTAACTTATGCCACCAACAACGAGTTGGGCTTTGATTATCTTCGCGACAATATGAAATATCATCTCAACGAGATGGTCCAGCGCGGGCACAACTACGCAATCGTCGATGAAGTGGACTCGATCCTCATCGACGAAGCCAGAACCCCCTTGATCATTTCCGGCCCGCTCGACGACAAGTCCGATCTCTACAACACCCTGGACAAGTACATTCCCGAACTGACCTCTGATGATTACGAACTCGATGAAAAGCAACGCTCCTGCACCCTGACGGAAAAAGGCAACGAGCATCTGGAGCAGGTGTTGGGTGCTGCCGGCATGCTGAAAGGCGACAATCTTTACGACGCCGAAAACGTCACCATCGTTCACCACGTGCAGCAGGCGCTGCGCGCCCACAAGTTGTTCCAGCGTGACAAGGACTATATTGTCAAGGATGACCAGGTCATCATCATCGATGAGTTTACCGGACGGATGATGCCTGGACGGCGCTACTCGGAAGGCTTGCACCAGGCCCTGGAAGCCAAAGAGCACACGGCAATCCAGCCTGAAAACGTTACCCTCGCCTCAATCACCTTCCAGAATTATTTCAGGCTTTACAAGAAACTGGCGGGCATGACCGGCACGGCCTCCACCGAAGCCGATGAGTTCATGGACATCTACAAGCTTGAGGTTATCGATATCCCGACCAATGTGCCTGTCGACCGCAAGGATGAAGATGACGAGGTCTATCGCACGGCGCGCGAAAAATATGCCTCCATCATTGAAACCATCAAGGATGCCCGCGAACGCGGCCAGCCGGTGCTGGTGGGCACAACCTCAATCGAGAAGTCAGAAACCCTGGCCGCCATGCTCAAGTCGATGAACGTGCCGCATAATGTGTTGAACGCACGCTACCATGAACAGGAAGCGGCCATCATCGCACAGGCAGGCATTGCGGGCGCCGTGACGATAGCCACCAACATGGCAGGCCGCGGTACCGACATTAAGCTCGGCGGCAATCTCGACATGCGCATCGCGACAGATTTGGCCGATATTCCCGATGGTACTGAGCGGGACAAGCGCATTGCCGCCATCTCAGCCGAAATCGAAGCCAACAAGCAGAAAGTCATCGGCGCCGGCGGCCTCTTTGTCATCGGCACCGAGCGCCATGAAAGCCGCCGCATCGACAACCAGTTGCGCGGCCGTTCCGGCCGTCAGGGCGATCCCGGGCGTTCCAGGTTCTATCTTTCCCTCGAAGACGATCTCATGCGCATCTTCGGTTCCGAGCGCATGGATTCCATGCTGCAGAAGCTGGGCCTCAAGGAAGGCGAGGCCATTGTCCATTCCTGGATCAACAAGGCGTTGGAAAAGGCCCAGCAGAAGGTTGAAGCGCGGAACTTCGACATCCGCAAGAACCTCCTGAAATTTGACAACGTGATGAACGACCAGCGCAAGGTGATCTTTGAGCAGCGCATTGGCATCATGAAGGGCGAAGACGTCTCCGAAACCGTAGACGACATGCGCCACCAGATTATCGACGATCTCATTTCAAAATACATGCCCGACAACACCTATGCTGAACAATGGCAAACCGCTGAACTGCGCCAGCACCTGCGCGAAGCCGTAGCGATTGATTTTCCCATTGAAGACTGGGCCAAGGAAGAAGGCATCGCCGACGAGGAAATCCGCGAACGTGTGAAGAAAGCGGCAGATGACCTTTATTTCGCCAAACGCGAGAAATTCACCCCGGCCATCATGCAGCAGGTTGAAAAGGCGGTTGTCCTGCAAACTCTTGATCAGCTCTGGCGTGATCACATCGTAACGGTTGAACAGTTGCGCCAGGTCATTCATTTGCGCGGTTATGGCCAGCGCGACCCGCTCAACGAATACAAGACCGAAGGCTTCAACCTCTTTGAGGCAATGATCTCCAAATTGCGCGAAACCGCCACCGCCCAGGTGATGCGGGTTGAGATCCAGTCGCAGGCCCCCGGCGAACTTTTACCCGATGAGGATGATCTTCCCTTCATGGAAGCCCATCACATCGATGCCACCTCAGGTCAAGATGATGTGGGCGAAGGCTTTCCGATTTTTGGCCAGGCAACGGCCACGGCCGCCGCCACTACTTGATCCGAAGCGGCCGGAAACCTGGGGCAAAATTGCGCGCAACGAACCCTGCCCCTGCGGATCGGGCAAGAAGTACAAGCACTGTCACGGGGCTTTCGTTTAAATCCTCTAAGCCGCGTTAGAATACCTGATTGCTCCCATCATGCCCGCGTTCATGTGATAGAGATGATGGCAGTGAAAGGCCCAGTTCCCGGGATTGTCTGCGGCAAACCTGATGGTCACCGAGGTTGAAGGTGGAACCAGAACCGTATCGCGCAATGCCCCTTCGATGGGCATATTGTTGACCGCCACAACCTTGAAGTAATGCCCATGCAGATGCATGGGATGGGACATTCCGGTCTGGTTCTGCATGACAATTTCAATGCGTTCATTCTCACGAACCGTAAAAATCGTGTCATGCATGGAAGACTTGCCGTTGAGACCCCAGAGATAATCGGAGCCGCCGCCCGTCAGCGCCAGAATTTCGGTCCGCGTGACCGGTTCGGAGGGCAGCACCGCAACGGAGCGCAGTTTCATCTCCTGGGCCAGGTCCACTTCCGGCGCCACGTCACCCTCGCTTGAAAGCCTGGCAATCTCAGCGCCCTGTGTTGCGAGATAGATGCCGGTGCGGGTGCCCAGTTCCTTCTGGCCTGAAAAGGATGGGCCATGCGCCGTTGCCCTCTGGCAGCTTCAAACGCACATCCGCCCGTTGCGCGATAGCCAATGGAAACAAGGAACCCTTGACCGGATAGACTGCATTGCCATCAACCGCGATGAGTTCGCCCCGAAGCGAGCCCAGATCAATCCACATGTTGGTGGCGGCAGAGCCATTGATGATCCGCAAGCGGATTTGCGTGCCCCCGACAACTCGCACCACCTCGGGATCAGCCAAGCTCCGGTCATTGGCCAGATAGGCATCAAACTTGATGTCATTGAGCATGCCGGCAGCCTCCATGCCGGGCATCACATGGCCCGCGTGCTTTCCGCCGCCGGCTTTTAGCTCCGCTAGAATTTCCAGCGGATCGCGAAAAGTGAAATCATGGAGCATCACCACATGTTCTTGTTCATCAAACAGGGGTTCCGCCGTTTCCCGCACCATCAAGGGCGCTGACAGAAGGTGCTGTTCCTGCAATCCGAGATGGGAGTGCATCCAATGGGTGCCAGAGCGCGTGTTCACAAAATCATAGTCAAAGGATTCACCAGGTTTCAGCGGCGCCTGCGACAGCATTGGAACACCATCCTGGGCGGAAGGCGGATTCAATCCATGCCAGTGCAGAAGTGTTTCGACATCCAGACCGTTTTTGACCCGCACTTGAAACCGTTCCCCAAGCAATCACGGCAAGTCCATTTCCGCCCTCGCCGTTCGCGATGCCGAAAACCTTGGCCGCGCGGCCGTTAACCTCAATAATTCGTGAAGCGATCCAGAGCTCTCTGGGCGTTTGCGCCCGGGCAAGGCCCGCCCCAAACGGTGCGGCGCAAAAACCTCCCAAAAACGCCCGTCTTGATAACGACTGGTTCATCTCAATTCACCAAAACGACTGCCCCTAACAAAGATTAATACAAAGGAAGACAATGGATTAACATTCTGAAAACAAGTCCGGATTATGGTTCGGGACAATAGCGGTTGTTGTTTCTTGCAGGATTGCCACGATGAAGAATGCAAAATATCTGGCCAAGCTTTTCTTCCGCGACACAAGCGGCGCCACCGCTATTGAGTATGGCTTGATAGCGGGCGCCATGGGACTTATGTTGATACCTGTATTAGGCACGCTCGCGTCAACCGTTGAAACATCAATGTTTGACGTAATTGTAGGCCTTTTTCCATAGCCCCTTTCGCAATAATCCCCTGAGAACATCTCGCATTTATTAGATGCTGCGGCCAATCGCCAGGAATTTCTCGCGCCTCTGCGTCCGCAGGACGTCCGGGGAAACACCGGCAAAAGCCTCCAGGATCCGCCCGATCATTTCACCGGCAGCAGCGACCGCCTGTTCCGGCTGGCGGTGCGCCCCGCCTAACGGTTCATTAACGATATCATCAATTACGCCCAGTTTTTTGAGATCCTGTGCTGTGATTTTCAGGGCCGCCGCCGCATCCTTGGCCCTTCCGGCATCACGCCACAGGATACTGGCGGCCCCTTCCGGCGAAATGACGCTGTAGATCGCATGCTCCATCATCAGCACGCTATTACCCGTTGCAATGGCAATAGCGCCCCCCGGAACCACCCTCGCCGATAATCAGGGAAACCAGCGGCACTCCGAGCCCCATGCAACAGTCGGTTGATCGCGCAATCGCTTCAGCCTGGCCACGCTCTTCCGCATCAATCCCCGGATAAGCCCCCGCCGTATCGACAAAGGTGATCACCGGAATGCCAAAACGTTCAGCCAGTTCCATGAGCCTCACTGCCTTGCGATAGCCCTCCGGCCGCGCCATGCCGAAATTATGCTTGAGGCGCGCCTGCGTATCGGCCCCTTTTTCCTGGCCAATCACCACCACCGAAGACCCGCGAAACCGCCCAAGCCCGCCAACAACGGCAAAATCCTCCGCAAATTTCCGGTCCCCCGCCATGGGCACAAAGTCGGTAATCAGGCCATTGATATAGGCCAGCGCATGGGGCCGGTCCGGGTGCCGCGCCACTTGGGTTTTTTGCCAGGGTGTCAAATTTACATAGAGATCAGCCAGGCTCTTGGAAGCCTTTTTCTCCAAAGCCTTGACTTCATCTGCGATTGAAACCGTTGCGTCTCCGGCGGCGAGGGCCCGCAACTCGGCGATTTTTCCCTCAAGTTCGGTAACCGACGTTTCAAAGTCGAGATAGATCATACGGCCTCAAAGGATATTGAATGAATTGGCTTTTGTGGTGCGCCAGATGTGACCGCCGGACGGGATAAAGTCAACTTTTCTTAGCTAAAGGATGGTGAATCTCCACCACTGCCTGCAGGCGCCCTGCCTGGACATGGGTGTAAATTTGTGTGGTCGAAATATCCGCATGCCCCAGCATTTGCTGAACCGCCCGCAGATCAGCCCCGCATTCCAGCAAATAGCTGGCAAAGGCGTGGCGCAGCACATGGGGTGAAATCTTGCCAAGATCGAGGCCACACGCCGCCGCCAGGGCTTTCAGTTCAAGGGCAAAATGCTGGCGTGTCAGGCAGCCGCTCGCCCCATGCGAAGGAAACAGCCACTTTGTCTCAGCCGCCTCCCGCAGTGCGAGGGTTTTGAGATAGGCCTGAAGAACGCTTCTGGCCCGGTCAGAAACCGGCACAAGCCGCTCGCGGCCCCCTTTGCCCTTGATCGCCAGAAAGGCGTCATCAGCCGTAACCGCCCGCACCGTTAACCCGACAAGTTCAGAAACGCGAAGTCCGGTGGCCGCCAGAAGTTCCAGCAGGCAATAAAGCCGTTCCGCCTTGAAACGTCCCTTGCCTTCGGCCCGTGAAACCCGCGCCCGCGCTTCGGCAAGCAACAGGTCAATGTCCTGGACCGAAAGCGTCTTGGGCAATGGCCGGCCCGCCTTTGGGCTTTCCACAATCGCCGCTGGATTGGCCGTTACAAGGCCCTCGCCGTGAATGAACTGGTGGAACTGGCGGACCGCTGAAAGGCGCCGGGCCGCGGTAGTGCGGGCAAAGCCGTGTTCTTCAAGGCTTGCCAAATAGGCCCGGATGTCTTCGCTCGATGCGGTGAGAAGTGCGCCACCTCTGGCCTCAAGAAAGGCCACATAATGCTGGAGATCGCGCCCATAGGCCTGCAGGGAATTTTCCGCGGCCCCGCGCTCGGCACTCATCATCTCCAGAAACCGGTCGACATGCCGATGCGATGGTCGAAGGCTTTGCTATCTTATCTTTGCCTGAGTTTTTCATGGGGTAAGGATTTCACGACTTCCGACTGCTCGGGTGGAAAATTTGCCAACCCCCAGACGACGCCATAAACAGCGCCGGCCAGTATGAGAACCACAAGCAGGAACCGAAGGCTGTCAGGCACGCGTAAATCTCCAAATCACTTGGCAGATTATCCCAGATGCCAGCAAATGGCCACCAAATCAAAAGTCTTGGCGCACTGACCCCGCCGTTCTAAAAGCTCCGCCAGCACTGGGAAGGGAATAATGGCGCGGCGTTCGCTCTCAAAGGAGATAGAAGATATCCGGGAAAAGCTCGGAAATCATTCGATCGTGCTTGTCGGCCTGATGGGGGCCGGCAAATCGAGCATTGGCCGCAGGCTGGCTGAAAAGCTTGAAGTCCCGTTCGTCGATGCCGACCATGAAATTGAGATTGCCGCTGACAAGACCATCCCCGAAATTTTCAAGGATCATGGTGAAGCCTATTTCCGCGAAGGCGAGCGCCGCGTGATTTCACGCCTGATTGAAAATGGCGCGCAAGTTCTGTCAACCGGCGGCGGGGCCTTCATTAACGAGGAAACCCGACAGGGCATTCAAGCCCGCGGCATTTCAGTCTGGCTAAAGGCCGATCTGTCCCTGCTGATGAAACGTGTGATGAAACGCGCTGACCGTCCCTTGCTGCAGACCGAAAATCCCGAGGCCGTCATGCAAAAACTTGATGGACCAGCGCTATCCCATCTATGCAACAGCTGACGTGATAGTTGAAAGCCGCGATGTGCAGCACACGCAAATGGTCAATGAAGTCATTAAGGTTTTGGCCAAGTGGCCGGGTTGGGAGCGGCTGAACAATGCAAGCATCTGACGGCAGGCGCCGCGATATCGTATCCGTGAATCTCGGGCGGAGAACCTACGACATTCACATCGGGGAAAACCTGTTGCAGGAAACGGGCCGTTTCATTGCGCCGCTTCTCAACCGGCCGTTCATCGCCATCGTCACGGATGAAAACGTCGCGCGCCATCATCTCAAAACCCTGGAAGACATCGCTGGCGGTGGCAGGCATCAGGTCGGTTGCCATAATTCTGCCCGTCGGGCGAAAAAACCAAGAGCTTCGCTGCACTGGCTGACCTGTGTGAACAACTGCTGGCGGCAGGCGTTGAAAGGCGGGATAAAATCATAGCTTTCGGCGGCGGTGTAATTGGTGACCTCACCGGCTTTGCCGCAGCCATCCTCAGGCGTGGCGTCGATTTCATCCAAATTCCCACCACGCTCCTGGCCCAAGTCGATTCTTCCGTGGGCGGCAAGACCGGTATCAACTCCGCCCACGGCAAAAATCTCATTGGCGCATTTCTTCAGCCGATAAAGGTTTTGGCCGATACCAGCCTGCTTGAAACACTGCCGCGCCGCGAACTGGCCGCGGGTTACGCCGAGGTGGCAAAATATGGCCTTCTTGGTGATCTTTCATTCTTCGAATGGCTGGAGGCCAACGCGGAAATCCTGCTGCGCGGCGATGCCCAGGCACGTGCTTACGCCATTCACCGGAGTTGCAGCGCCAAGGCAGCCATCGTTGCCGAAGATGAGACGGAGCAAGGTGCGCGCGCCCTGCTCAACCTCGGCCACACCTTCGGCCATGCCCTTGAATCAGCGACGGGCTACAGCAACCGTCTCTTGCACGGCGAAGGTGTTGCCATTGGCATGGTCCAGGCCTTTCGTTTCTCCGAGCGCTTAAAACACTGCAAACCGGGCACGGCTGACAGGGTTGCCCGTCATTTGAAAGCCGTCGGCCTTCCAACTCATGTGAACGATATTGAGGGACCGCTTCCATCCATTGCCGATCTTGTGAACATCATGAAGCAGGACAAGAAAGCGCAAAACGGCGAGCTGACATTTATTCTGGCCCGCGCGATTGGCGATGCATTCATTGCCAAGAACGTGCCCGATTCTGCGGTGGCCGATTTTCTAGCGGAGGACTTGAAAAGAAAATGAGTTTTGATCTCAGCCTTCCGGCAGTGGCCATTGTTTTCCTGCTTCTCCTGTCTGCGTTTTTTTCCGGTTCTGAAACGGCCCTTACGGCAACCTCAAGGGCCCGCCTCACCGAGTTGGAACGCCGCGGGAGCTGGCGCGCCTCGGTGGCGCTCTCCCTCACGAAAAGCCGTGAGCGGCTCATCGGCGCACTGCTGCTCGGCAACAATGTCGTCAATATCTCGGCCTCGGCCCTTGCCACAGCCGTCCTCGTCAAGGCCTTCGGTGACAGTGGAGCGATCATTGCGTCTGCGGCCATGACTGTACTGGTGTTGATCTTTGGCGAGGTCATGCCCAAGACCTACGCCATTGCCTATCCCGATCGGGTAGCGCTGGCGGTTGCGCCAATTGTGCGCGTGCTCGTAGCTGCATTCGGCCCGGTGGTGATTGCTGTTGAATACATCGTAAAAAATGTTCTCCGTGTTTTTGGCGCCAACGTGTCCAATGTGAATGAGGTCTTGTCCGCCCATGATGAACTGCGTGGCACCATTGATCTTCATCACAAGGAGGGAAGCTTCATAACCCAGGACCGCAACATGCTGGGTGGCATTCTTGATCTTCAGGATCTGGAAATTCTGGATGCCATGATCCACCGCACCAAAATGGTGACCATTGATGCGACCGACCCGCCTGAGAAAATCGTCAGGCAAGTTTTGAAATCAGGACACACGCGCTTTCCCGTGTGGAAAGACAAGCAGGACAACATTGTTGGAATCCTGCATGCCAAGGATCTTTTTGCGGCATTGCAGGAAAATGACGGGGACTCCACCAAGGTCAAAATCGAAGATGTCATGAATCCGCCCTGGTTCGTGCCCGATACACGTCCCCTTGCTGACCAGCTCAAAGCGTTCCTCAGGCGCAAGACCCACTTTGCCATCGTTGTCGACGAGTATGGCGAGGTCCAGGGGCTCATTACCCTTGAGGACATTATTGAGGAGATTATCGGTGACATCAAGGATGAGCATGATTTCGTCGCCTCCGGCATCAAGCCGCAGCCCGACGGTTCCTATGTCGTCGAAGGCACCGTGCCGTTGCGGGATCTCAACCGCGCCTTGAACTGGAACCTGCCCGACGAGGAAGCCACTACCATTGCCGGCCTCGTTATCCATGATGCCCGCATGATTCCGGAGGTGGGCCAGGCTTTCAATTTCCACGGTTTTCGCCTGGAAGTGCTCAAAAAGCGCAAGCACCAGGTCACCTCAGTAAAACTGACCCCGGAAAATCTTGGCTAGCATGATTGCCCGCGAGGTCGATCTTGTTATTGTCGGGGCCAGTTTCGCTGGCCTCATTTGCGCGCGTTCGGCCGCCCTTCGCGGCCTCAAAGTCATTGTCGTTGAATCCAAGCCCGATCCCGGCGCCCGAATTCACACCACAGGTATATTGGTAAAAGAGGCCGCTGAAGAGGTCGATACGCCTGCAAAATTTTCACGCGTCGTTCACGGCGTAAGGCTCTACTCTCCCTCGCTCAAGTCAATCGATTTGCGCGCACCCGGCTATTATTTTCTTACAACAGATTCAGCCGGTCTTGTACGCTGGTTGGCTGATGAGGCGCGCCACGCTGGCGCTGAAATCATTTGCGACAGAAAAGTTGAAGTTGCCCAGCGTGACGCTGAGAAAATCATCTTGCCCCAATTCAATATTAAAACCCGCTATCTCGTGGGGGCCGATGGTGCCCGCTCAACGGTGGCCAAGCTTTTTAGTCTCGGACGCAATGAAAAATTTTTGACTGGTCTCGAAATCGAGTATCAGGATTTGCCGAAGGCCGACCCTGATTTGCTGCATTGTTTTCTGGATACGAGACTGGCTCGCGGCTATCTCGCTTGGGTAGCGCCTGCTCCCGGTTTCTTTCAAGTTGGCCTTGCAACCAATGCAGATGCGAAGCCCGACCTCAAGGCTTTTCTCAACCACACAGAAGCGATCTTCGGATACTCTTCCGCAATCGTCAAGGAACGGCGCAGCGGCCTTATTCCCTGCGGCGGGCCAGTAAAACCATATGCAGCATCCAACGTTATGCTCATTGGCGATGCTGCGGGCCATGTTTCACCCTTGACAGGCGGCGGCATCAGGCTGGCATTTCGCTATGGCCGCCGCGCTGGCCAACTCATTGCCGACCATCTCCTGCGTCATGGGCCTCCACCGGAAAAGATTTTGACTACAGAACTTCCGTCCTTCGCGAAGAAACGCGCCCTTCGCATAGCAATGAACCTGGGCCCGCCAAATTGGCTTTATGACATGATGATTGGAACCCCGGCAATGAACTGGTTTGCGCGCCGGGTCTATTTCCATAAACGTGCCGAAGCAGGTGACAGTTTGGAGGCTTTTGAGGAACGACTGAAAAATACCCGAAACTAGGTCTTTGGCGCTGCCGCCTCAATCGCCAGCGCATGCACCCGCTCTTTCAGTTCGGCCGTCAAAACGTGGTTAATCATCCGGTGCTGCTCAACCCGTGATTTGCCTTTGAACGCTGCCGCGACTATTCTGACGCGAAAATGGCTTTCCCCGTCGGGCCGCGCCCCCGCATGGCCCTGGTGCTGCGACGATTCATCAATCACCTCCAGGGAAACGGGTGTAAACGCCGCCTGCAGCTTTGCTTCCAGGGTTTTTCCAACCAATCCTAAAATCATTTTGTGTCCAGTGCGGTTCAGGGTTGCGACTTTTGCTTCATATCCCCATAATCATGCCCCATGAAACTTGATTCAAAATATTTCGACAAAATCCGCATTAAAACCGGTCCCAACAAGAAGGAACCGGCCGCGCCAACCATGTGCGAATGGCCGGGTTGCGAGAAGCCGTCGCGCCACAAGGCGCCCAAGGGCCGCGGTGCCGAAGGCCAGTTCCACAACTACTGCACCCAACATGTCCAGGAATACAACAAAACCTACAACTATTTTGAAGGGATGAAGGATGATGCCGTGGCAGGCTTCCAGAAGGATGCCCAAACCGGCCATCGCCCAACCTGGAAACTGGGCCAGAACTCCTATGCCAATATCAATGGAATGCGGCGCAAGGCCCGGAATGTGAGCGATCCATATGCCATGTTCACCCCGAGCGCCGAGAATATCAACGCCAAACTGGGCCGCGCCCTGCGCAAGAATGAAATCAAGGCGCTGAATACCCTGGGGCTGGACGAAACCGCCACTGCCGAAAAGGCCAAGTCCCAATACAAGATTCTGGTGAAGCGCCTCCATCCCGATGCCAACGCTGGCTCGCGCGAGAACGAGGACACCCTGAAAGCGGTGATTCATGCCTATGACACATTGCGGGCCAGCGGTTTCTGCTAGTTTGCTGGATGTCGAGAACTTGCAGCACCCCTTGGAACCGTTTAGAACCCGGAACATTCCACGACACGTCCGGAAGAGAAGAATGAACAGATGAACATTATGGCAAATGGTGACGCCCACGGCATGCCCAATTCCACCGCTTCGGTAAGCCAGCTCTTTGGCTTTGAATCGAACATGATCGTGCCGTCTTATGCGACGGCAACCGAACACGTGCCCGATCTTGATGAGGACTATCTTTTCAATCGCGACACCACCTTGGCGATCCTCGCCGGCTTTGCCTTTAACCGCCGCGTGATGATCACCGGCTACCACGGCACGGGCAAGTCAACGCATATCGAGCAGGTGGCCGCCCGCCTCAACTGGCCCTGTATCCGCATCAATCTGGACAGCCACATCAGCCGCATCGATCTCATCGGCAAGGATGCCATCGTGCTGCAGGAAGGCAAGCAGATCACCGAATTCCGCGAAGGCATTCTGCCCTGGGCTTATCAGCGCAACGTGGCGCTGGTTTTCGATGAATATGATGCAGGCCGTCCCGACGTGATGTTCGTCATTCAGCGCATTCTCGAATCCTCCGGCAAGCTTACCCTGCTTGACCAGTCAAAGGTCATTCGCCCACACAAGGCGTTTCGCCTCTTTTCAACGGCCAACACCGTGGGCCTCGGCGATACGACCGGCCTCTATCATGGCACGCAGCAGATCAACCAGGCCCAGATGGATCGCTGGTCGATCGTTTCTGCCTTGAACTATCTGCCCCATGCCGAGGAAACCGGCATCGTTCTGGCCAAGTGCAAGAACTACGACACCGAAAAAGGCAGGAAGACCATCGCCAACATGGTGCGCATTGCCGATCTCACCCGCAACGCCTTCATGCAGGGCGATGTCTCAACCGTGATGAGCCCCCGGACCGTCATCACCTGGGCCCAGAACACCGACATCTTTGGTGATATCGGTTTTGCCTTCCGGCTGACCTTCCTGAACAAGTGCGACGAGCTTGAGCGCCCAATCGTGGCTGAGTTCTACCAGCGTTGCTTTGGCGAGGAATTGCCCGAGTCATCGGCCCATGTGGCCATTGCCTGAAGGCACACCAGCCAATGGCCGAGGCCCGTGAAGGCAAAGCAGAGGAATTCAAGCGCGTCCTGAGTGCGGCGATGAAAACCATTGCCGACGATCCGGAACTTACCGTGAGCTTCGGCAATGAAACGCCTGCGCTTTCCGGCAACAAGGCCAGGCTTCCGCAGGTCACCAGTCAGTTCACGCCCAAGGACATTGCCATCACCCGCGGGCTTTCCGACAGCTTCGCCCTCAGGCTTTCCAATCACTCGGATCAGATTCACAGCAAGTACCGGCCCGAGGGAAAGAACGCCCGCGCCGTATTTGAAGCCGTGGAGCAGGCCCGCATTGAGGCGCTCGGAGCCAATGCCATGCCGGGCATGGCGCAAAACCTGAATGCCGCCCTGGAGGACCGTTTTGCCAAGGCCGTGGTCAACCGCTCCAGCAACCGCAGGGATACGCCCCTTGAAGAAGCCGTGGCCCTCATGGTGCGCGAACGACTCACCGGTCAGGCGCCGCCCGCCAACGCCAAAATGTATGTTGATCTCTGGCGTCCCTGGATCGAGGAAAAGGCGGCAATGCGCTTGAGCAAACTAGGCAATGCCATTCACGACCAGACGGAATTTGCCAGGGCCTCGCGCGATATCATCGCTGCCCTCGACATGGCCGACGAACTTGGCGACGATCCCGATCAATCGGACGAGACCGACAATCAGGACGACACCGAACCCGATGCGGGCGAACGCCAGGAAACGACGGATGGCGAAGACGAGGAAAGCCAGCAGTCCGCCGCCGAGGAGCTGCAGGAGTCCGAGGGCGACACCGACGCCTCCGAAATGGAGCAGCAATCGAAGGACATGGACGAGTCCCCCGATGACTTGGAAGGTGAGGAGCAGGATGACGGTGATGAGCCCTGGCGGCCCCAGCTTCCCTTCTCGTCCCTGACGAACGATAATTTTTACAAGGTCCACACCAATCAGTTTGATGAGGAAATTGCCGCCGAAGATCTTTGCGACACCGAGGAGCTGACCCGGCTGCGCAATTATCTGGACAAGCAGTTGTCCAACCTCCAGGGCGTTGTGGCGCGCCTTGCCAACCGCCTGCAGCGCCGCCTCATGGCGCAGCAGAACCGCTCGTGGGATTTCGATCTCGAGGAAGGCGTGCTCAACACCGCCCGCCTCGTGCGCATCGTCATCGATCCCATGCATCCGCTTTCCTTCAAGGTGGAACAGGATACCAAATTCCGCGATACCGTTGTCACCTTGCTCCTGGATAATTCCGGCTCCATGCGCGGCCGCCCCATAACGGTGGCCGCAACCTGTGCTGATATCCTGGCCCGGACCCTTGAACGCTGCGGCGTAAAAGTCGAAATTCTGGGCTTCACCACCAAAGCCTGGAAAGGTGGCCAGTCGCGCGAAAAATGGCTGGGCGCTGGCAAATCCCCAAATCCCGGCAGGCTCAATGACCTCCGCCACATCATCTACAAATCCGCCGACCAGCCGTGGCGGCGGGCCAGGCGCAATCTCGGCTTGATGATGCGGGAAGGCCTGCTCAAGGAAAACATTGATGGCGAGGCTCTGATCTGGGCCCATAACCGTCTGCTGGCGCGCTCGGAACAGCGCCGCATATTGATGGTGATTTCCGATGGCGCGCCGGTCGATGATTCGACCCTTTCGGTAAACTCCGGAAACTATCTGGAGCGCCACCTGCGTCAGGTCATCGCCGATATTGAGGGCAAGTCCCCCATTGAGCTCATCGCCATCGGCATCGGCCATGACGTGACCCGCTATTACAAGCGCGCCGTGACCATCATCGATGCGGAAGAACTGGGTGGTGCCATGACGGAAAAGCTGGCCGAGCTCTTTGAGGAAAATGCCCCCCAGGACAAGCGCGCCGCCCAACCCACGCGTCGGCGTGCCCGCGCGTGATAACTCCCATCGAAACCGAACGCTTGATCTTGCGCGGCCACACCTTCAGGATTTTGACGCCCTCCACGCCATGTGGTCTGAGCCCGCCGTCTATCGCCACATCATCGGCCGCCCCTCAACACGCGAAGAGGCGTGGAGCAGGCTGCTCCGCTATTGCGGCCATTGGAGCCTGTTCGGATACGGCTATTGGGTAGTGGAAGAGCGGGCCACCGGCGATTACGTAGGCGAGATGGGCTTTGCCGATTACCACCGTGACATTGATCCACCGCTTGATGGACATCCCGAATTGGGTTGGGCCCTCAAAACTGCCGTTCATCGCAAGGGCTATGCAACCGAAGCTCTCCAGGCGATCACTGCCTGGGGTGATGCCCATTTTGCCGGGAAGGAAACATCCGCCATAATTGCCCCTGAAAATACGGCATCAATGCGCATTGCCGAAAAAATCGGCTTCGTCAGAAAGCTGGAAACCACATACAAGGGTGCGCCCACGTTCGTTTTTTTTCGCACACCTAGCGCGCGTCCCGGCGGGATGAAATCATCCCGCCGAAAAGGACTCGCGCCAGATCAATATGTTGGAGCATGTCCCGACCGCCAAACCGCTTCACACTTTGGCGGGACATGCTCTAAGCCTTAACTTCATATTTTTCGAGAAATGCCTCAGCGCTGAGCACACGCATGTCCTCGATCACACCCGCCAGCCTGTCATGCTCCCAGTCCCACCAGGCAAGCGCTATGATCCGTGCACTGATCTTCGGCTCGAAGCGCCAGCGCATGAATTTTGCCGGAACCCCAGCGACGATTGCATAGGCCGGCACATCCCGCGTGACGATGGCGCCCGCCGCTACAACAGCGCCATGGCCAATCTTCACCCCCGGCTTGATGATTGCCCCATGCCCGATCCAGACATCATGGCCAATCTCGACCGATTTTCCCCGTCGCCTGTCGCGGAATTCACTGTCAAGCTTGGCGCCCAGAAAATATTCATTGGCGCGATAAGTTATCTTGTGCTGGCTCAACCGCTCCAGCGGATGTTCAAGCGCATTGATCCGCGCGTTGGCGGCTATGGCGCAGAATTTTCCGATCTTCGCATAGATCACTTCCGCCTGGCGCTCGACATAGGAATAGTCGCCGAGCTCTGAATCGGAGAATGCCACGCGTTCCTTGATTTCTGTAAACCGTCCGAGCTTCGCATCTCGTAAAATCGCCGAGGGGTGAACAACAGGCTCCCCGCTGCGTGTTGCCGTCGGCGAATGGCGTTTGGTTGGCTTGCTCATGCCTGAATCTAAAACAAAAGCCGCCCATTTTGGAGCGGCCTCTGCAAATCTGGAGATTTGAAATGATTAGGCAGCTTTTTCTTCCAGCTTCTTGGCAATCGAGCTCTTCAGCTTGCGCGCCTTGGTGGAAAGGTCATCGCTGCTTGCCTTCAGGAGAAAGGCATCAAGCCCGCCCCGATGCTCAACCGTCTTGAGGGCATTGGCGCTGACGCGGAAACGGTAGGTAAGGCCCATGGCGTCGCTGATCAGGCTGACATTGCACAGGTTCGGCAAAAAACGCCGCCTGACCTTGTTGTTGGCGTGGCTCACATTGTTTCCCGCCAGTGGGTTCTTGCCTGTCAACTCGCAAACTCGAGCCATGATGCGTACTCCGCAATATAATAAAGGCCAGACCATGAGGGGTCCGGCTCGGTTGGCGCTTCTATAAGTGGAGAGCCGACGCGGGTCAAGCAGAACGGCAATAATTTCCGCCCCAGTCTCCGTCTCACTTTAGGACAGTCGGATTAACAGCCAAGGCAGCAGAACAGCCTAACTCCCTAGATCACAATTGGATTCTAGTGGTTCATCGAGAATCAAACACTATATGTTGCGAGAACAAACAGTGAAAATATGGCAATCCGTGATTCGCCCACCTTCTGTTCTCAAACCGGAACGCTTAGTTAATTTAAAAGGTCCAACTGGCGCCGGGCCTTTAACCCTTCGATAGCAGGTGGAAACAATTCTTAAGGGAGAGGCAAAATTTTCATCGACCCTCGGGTGGAAAATCTGCCGCCGAATAAAATCGCCACCCACAAACTCCAGTCATTGCGCCGGAACATAGAATGAATCCAGCCCGAGTCAGCGATTCGGTCAGGCTTCGTTCTGCTTTGAATCCAAATCTTACACGCCTGGAGCGATTTGACACAGTCTCGAAAAGCCTCCGCCTCCGGTTGACTTCAGCCATTTCGCATCTACCTTGTGGCTATGCCGCAAATCCGAAATGTCACCGCCGTATTGGGCCCCACCAATACCGGCAAAACCCATTTGGCAGTGGAGCGCATGCTCGCCCATGGCGGCGGCATGATCGGTCTGCCGCTCAGGCTTCTGGCCCGTGAAATCTATGACCGCGTCCGGCTGAAAGTCGGCGATCACGCCGTGGCGCTCGTGACCGGTGAGGAAAAAATCATTCCCGCCGCCCCACGCTATTGGGTGGCAACCGTCGAGGCCATGCCGCCCGACATTGAGGTGCCATTCCTCGCCATCGACGAGGTTCAGCTCTGCTCCGATTTCGAGCGCGGCCATATTTTCACCGACCGGGTTTTGCACCGGCGCGGCTATGAAGAAACCATGCTTCTGGGGGCTGCCACCATGAAGCCCATTCTCGAAGCCATGCTGCCCAAAACCAGCTTCATCGCCAGGCCGCGCTTCTCCAAGCTTACCTATGCGGGCGTCAAGAAAATGACGCGGCTTCCCCGGAGGTCGGCCATCGTCGCCTTCTCCGCCGAGATGGTTTATTCCGTGGCCGAACTCATCAGGCGGCAAAATGGTGGAGCGGCAGTTGTTCTCGGCGCCCTGTCGCCCCGCACCCGCAACGCCCAGGTCGCCCTCTATCAATCGGGTGACGTGGACTACATCGTCGCCACCGATGCCATCGGCATGGGCCTCAACATGAATGTGGATCATGTGGCCTTTGCCGCCACCCGAAAGTTTGATGGCTTCCACTACCGCCAGCTTAGCCCCGGCGAACTCGGCCAGGTCGCCGGCCGCGCCGGCCGCTACATGAATGACGGTACCTTTGGCTGCACCGGCGAGGCGGAAGCTTTTGAACAGGAAACCATCGACCGCCTGGAGAACCACAATTTCGACCGCATCCGTTCGCTGCAATGGCGCAACCCAGACCTTGATTTTGGCTCCTTGGAGCGTCTGCGCCGCAGCCTCACCACCATGCCCCAGCGCGATGGCCTGACCCGCGCCCAAGCCGGGCCGGATATTCAGGCACTGGAGGCCGTTGGGCGCGACGCCGCAGTTGCCGATCTGGCCAAATCAAAATCCGATGTTGAGCTCCTCTGGTCGGCCTGCCAGATGCCGGATTACCGCAACATTTCTCCTGCCGAACACGCCCATCTCGTAGGCCGCGTCTTCCAGTTCCTGGTTAGTCCGCCGGGCTATATTTCGGAAGACTGGTTTTCCCGCCAGCTCAAGCATTGCGAAAACACCGAGGGCGATCTCGATACGCTTTCCAACCGCATTTCCCATGTCCGGACCTGGACCTTCATTGCCAATCGCGGCAATTGGCTGAAAGCTCCTCTCTATTGGCAGCAGCGCGCCAGGGAGATAGAAGAGAGGCTGTCAGATGCGTTGCATGAAAGGCTAACCCAGCGTTTCATCGATCGCAGGACAAGTGTATTGATGCGCCGCCTGGCCCAAAAGGAAGAGTTAATGTCGAGTGTTGAAGAAGACGGCGCCATTCATGTTGAAGGCGAGTATGTGGGCCGCATCAAGGGTTTCAATTTTATTCCCGATGGCACAAGCGAAAACCAGGAACAGCGCACCCTGCGGGCCGCAGCAGTTCAGGCCGTAAGCGCGGAAATTCTGGCCCGCGCTAACGCCGCCGCAACCTCCGCCGATCCCGACCTGAAACTCACCCGTGATGGCAACATTATCTGGAACCATGAGCCCATCGGTTTTGTCGAAGCGGGTGAAAGCCTTTTGAAGCCTATGGCCCGCGTGCTTGCCAGTGATTTCCTTTCCGGACAGCCCCGCGAGGATGTGCAACTCCGATTGCAGAAATTCATCGACCGCCATGTTGCCGCCTTGCTCGAACCCCTGCTTAAATTGCAGGAGAACGAAGCCTTGCAGGGCATCGCCCGTGGCATTGCTTTCCGCATTGTTGAAACCCTGGGCGTCTTGCCAAGGGAAACCGTGCTTGAAGATATAAAATCCTTGTCCCAGGAAGACCGCGCCGCACTTCGCGCCCAAGGCGTGCGCTTCGGCGCCTTCCATATTTTTACGCCATTGCTTTTGAAGCCAGCCGCAACCGAACTCCGCCTTCTGCTCTGGGCCCTGCAATTGAAAAAAGCAGGCAGCTTGGATTTGGCAAGCCTTCCCGTGCCCCCGGGCCAGGGACTCACCTCGGCAGTCTTCGACCGTTCAACGCCACGCGGCTTCTATGGCGTCTGCGGCTACCGCATTTGCGGAAGCCGCGTCGTGCGCATCGATATGCTGGAGCGCCTGGCCGATCTCGTGCGCGAACGAGTTTTCTGGCGCGCCCGTTTTCCTGATGAGGTGCGCCCATCCGGTTCCGTTGAAGGCGGTGGCTTTGCCATCGTGCCCGACATGATGTCCCTCGTCGGCTGCTCGGGCGAAGAATTTGAAGGCATCTTGCGCAGCCTTGGCTTTCGCATGCAGAAAAAGAAAATCAAACGCCCTGCAGCACCGGCATTACCCGTCGCGGAAGCCGCAGTCCCCTCCACAGAATCTGAAACAACCTCCGAGCCGGTAGCAACCGCGGAGCCTGAACCTGTGGCTCTGGCCCCTGAATCTGAACCCGTTGCACTACCCGCGGAAACTGAACCGCTGCCCGTGATAGAAGAAGCCGCCTTGCCACTCCCAGAGCCCGTTCTCGAAGAGATTGAAATCGAGGTATGGTGGCCGAAGGATACGGGTCCCTTCCGCCACCGGTCTGAGGCCAAGCCCCAGCGCAGGCCCCAGCCAAAGCCCGTGGATCAGAAGGAGGGGCCGCAAAGGCCCAACCGCAAGCCCCATGCAAAGGAGCGAAATGAGCGCCGCGAAGAGCCCAAGCGCCGGCCGGAAAAACCCGCGGACCCCAATTCGCCCTTTGCCATCCTGGAAACCCTCAAGGTTCAAATGATGGGTAAGAAAAACTGACGCAACGCTTGGACAAGTGGCTCTGGTTTGCCCGGGTCGTGAAGCAGCGCCCCATGGCCGCTGAACTAGTCGAAACGGGCCATGTACGCCTCAACCGGGTAAAGGTCACCAAGCCCGGCCATGTCGTGCGCCCCGATGATGTGCTGACCATTGCCGTCGGAGGCCATGTCCGCGTCTTGCGGGTGAAGGATCTGGGAACCAGGCGTGGGCCTTTTGTTCAAGCATGCCAGCTATACGAAGACCTGACGTCTGCCCCTTCACGCGACGAAAAAGACCGTGCATAAGGCAGAAAATATTGCTAAGCCTCGTTCGTTATAAAGAACAACTGGACCGTCATGACCTACATCGTCAATGATAACTGCATCAAATGCAAATATATGGACTGCGTGGAAGTCTGCCCCGTGGATTGCTTCTACGAGGGTGAAAACATGCTGGTCATCCACCCTGATGAATGCATTGATTGTGGCGTTTGCGAGCCGGAATGCCCGGTTGACGCAATTAAGCCTGATACCGAGCCTGGCCTCGAAAAATGGCTGAAAATTAATGCGGAATATGCGCCGAAATGGCCCAACATATCAATCAAGCGCGACCCTCCGGCTGATGCCAAGGAATTTGAGGGTATCGCAGGAAAATTCGAGACCTATTTCTCGGAAAACCCCGGCGAAGGCGATTGAATTCGTTAACCATCCTGTGAATAACGCAGGGCTCCGATGCCAAGATAGACCGTACACGGATATATCGAGCTTTAATTTTCCTTAAAATCGTGCTATAGTCGGTTTTAATGTAAACAATACCCCTGCAAGTAATGGAACCCGGGCCCCTCAAGCTCGGTTATTTTTTCGCCCATATATAGCGGCGACTCCGGGGTCCAGGCGAAAGCGAAGGACAAAAATGAAAAAAACCGTCAAAAAGGCAGCTTTGGCAAAGAAGGCGGCCCACACTAAGAAGTCGGTTGCAAAGGCAAAAATTGCAACCAAGGCCAAGGCTGTAGCTGCGAAAACCAAGTCCAAAGTTGTAAAAACCAAGCCCAAGGCGAAGGCGGCTTCCGTGGCAAAGCCTGTCGTCAAGAAGACGATTCTGACCAAGGTAACTGGACATCTGAAGCACGCCAAGCCTGTTCACTCTGTCCCGGCACCCGTTGCAAAGCCCGTGACCGTGACGGCAAAGCCCGTGGCCGCTCCGGTGGCTGTTGTGGCCAAGCCTGCGGCTCCTGCCGCTCCCGCCGCGCCAAAAAAGCTCGCCTTCAAGATCGGCGAACTGGTGGTTTATCCCGCCCATGGCGTTGGCAAGATAACGGCCATCGAAGAGCAGGAAATCGCCGGCTCGAAGCTTGAACTCTACATCGTGGATTTCGAGCGCGAGAAACTGCGCCTCAAGGTTCCGACCAACCGCGCCGAGCAAAAGGGCATGCGCCGCCTAGCCGACCGTGGTCTGATTGAGCATGCCATGAAGGTTATCCGTGGCCGGGCCCGTATCAAGCGCACCATGTGGTCAAGGCGCGCCCAGGAATATGACGCGAAGATCAATTCCGGCGATCTTATTGCCGTAGCCGAAGTCGTGCGCGATCTCTACCGCTCCGACCGCCAGCCCGAGCAGTCCTATTCGGAGCGCCAGCTGTTCGAACAGGCCCTGCTTCGCATGGCCCGCGAGCTTGCTGCCGTCCGGAAAGTGGATGATGACCAGTCGGTCAGGGAACTCTCTGAATTCCTTGCCAAGAACGCCAAGCGCGCCCAGGCTGCTGGCGAAAAGGCCGAAGAAGAGGCCGCCGCCGAAGAAGCCGCATAGCCATTTTTCCAAGACGTCTAACAGCAAGGCCCGGATCAAAAATCCGGGCCTTTTCTTTTCCGGAGATTCCAAACTATAAGGAGATCTGAGAGGTCCCGTAGCTCAGTTGGATAGAGCATCAGTTTCCTAAACTGAGGGCCACTGGTTCGAATCCAGTCGGGGCCGCCAATAATTTCAATTCCTTAGATAATTTTTGAAATCTGGAATTTATTATGGGGGGACGCTGTGGGGGACGGTTGATTATTTGTGTCCCCCACCCTCCCCAATTGGTAGATGACCGCAGGCGATTACGGCTTACCAATGGATTGACCAACACAAGCACCCCGTTCAAATTCTGATCAAGATGAAATAATTGAGAAATAAATCAAAGGACCCGACCATCGCGGCGAAATTCAATACTTACCGCTTTAAGGACTACAAGGAAAAGGTGATCGACTTGCTGTCCCACGTAACACGCGTCTCCATTGAGACGGTGGAGATTGTGAACGCGACGAGGTTGGCAGAGCGCTAACTGGTCACACCAGACCACCAAGCTTCAAAATCCGTGGAGCAAGGTCGGCGTCTACACGCTGTTCGTACCATTCCCATCGCTCATAAACTCGAACGGAAAATATTCAAGAATATCTGACTATTGTTTGACAAACTTGGTGTAGTTATTGGCGTATCCTCGATCATCCGGAATAGTGATTTTTTCTTTTCCTAGATTCGGAATATTGCATAAACGTGCAGCTTCATTTCTCATATGAATTGGGTCGTCAACCAATTCTTCATAATTCACGATCCGTACTATTTCTGGATACTTGTGCTGCCATCACGTCCATCATTTTATGATACCAACTTATATGCTCGCGTATCCATTCCAGTCGATAGGCATACGCGTTTCCGCTCTGATAACTTCGCATGAATATGCGCACGGTCAGGTCTGCCGACGTTTCTCTTGACAAAGAGAAATCGCACATTCGGAACCAGTGCGGCGAATTCACCCGCATTCAACATGTAAGCTGGATGGGTGTTGGTGAATACCCGTAGCTGCCCGGCCCTTATGTTCAATTCTTCTTCAAAGTTGGTTCTGAACTGCGGATAGAACTGCGGAGGTAAATGTTTCAAGCTCCAGCTTTTGATCAGACCGGCGTCCTGGAAAGTCCGATTGATTGCATTCTCTGGGCCCGTACTTTCAAAACCCCTTTTGACCCCGTCCAAGGTCGAAACCAGTTTTTCCAGCGAAGTTTTTCCCGACCTCGATGGACCAAGTATGAAGAGAGTGATTGCCGAAGTTCCTGAAGATAGAAGCTTAGCCGGTTTGGCTTCCTCGAGCCATTTCAAACTATACTTTTCACGCTCCTGTTCGTCAGAGCGTTTTTCCTTGAGCATTTCTGAGTATTTTCGATTCGCGATTTCAAACTGCTTGTAGGCTTCTTCATAGCGACCCTCCCAGTCAAGAGCATGGGCGCGAACAAAGGCAATGACTGCATCAGAATTCGTGTTGTCCCGATCGCTCTGGTATCGAGATTTCCAAGTCTTGCCGATAGATTCGACGTGAACGGCACCCTTGGGCATCTGGGTGATCGTGGATAGCAAATCCGGTGTATTTAGCACCCTGCACCAGAAGATGCTCCAGTATCTTCGCTGCGGCGTGATCGTGGCCGAGGGAAATCAGACTGCGCGCCAGTCCCATGCTCGCTTCCAACAGTTTCGGTTGTTGTTTTAGTGCCTCGTGGAATGCATCTCTGGCTTTCTCATATTCGCGTTCCTGAGATAAACATAGCCCAGTGTCGTTAGAACATTCGGATCTTTGGGCTTCAGTGCCACTGCCTGCTCGAGGATTTGTGCGGCCATTTCACCGGCGCGCAGATTGAGACACACGCCACTCAACGTCGTCAGGGTTATCCAACTGCGCGGGTTAAGCGTCACTGCATGGAAAAGGGGCCCAAGTGCTTGTGCACTCTGCTTCTTTTCCACATAGACTAGGCCTAGGGTTTGCAAGGCACCAAAATAGTCCGGATACTGGCGCAAGAGCCTCGTGCAAATGTTTTCTGCCTCGTCCAGCTTGCCTTGGCGGCGAAATGCTTCCGCTTGTGCGAGCTTCTCGCGCGCCACCTTGAGGGGATTTTCCGAACCCCAAGATTATCTCTTTTGTTCTGTTGATGCATTCGGGACGGGGACATAGCCTTCACTACTCAGGCATTGCAAAAGTGACTATTTGAACCCTGCGATTAGCGCTGTCCAGTGGCTGCTGCCGCGAGACCGGGCCAAGTACCCCAACAAAAACCCCCCGCTATAGTGCAACCCGGGCCAGGGAAGTCTTAGTTAGTATTCAGATCACTCGGGGAGTGTCTGTCAGGGGAGGATCACATCGGACAGGTGTCGGCGCAATCGTTAGAAACTCATGGCAGCACATGAATTTACTCACTCCATGTCAAAATTGATGGGCGAGTTGGCGCCTGTCTTGGAAGCTGCATTACGACCCCTGCCTAGAAGTCAAATGCGAGTTGTTCCGGCCACCCGGTGGGTTTCAGCGCTGTGACGCTCTCTTCTCCCGAACCCAAACTTCTCAAATGCTCTCACAGATACCGCGTGATCGCATCTTAGCCCTCTTCCCTTGTCGATGGCGGGTTCGTCCATCGTCTCCCAGTCACTCGCATCATGAGGACTGACGCTGAAGGCTACAAGAGAGAAATTAGGTGGCGGTAGCCGCCAGTTCGCAAAGTCCGCTTTTTTGAGACTCATATCAAGAGGCCTTTAAGGCACGAACTCGCCCTTTTAGTTTGCGAGGTCCATCAAAACCATCGTGAAAGCGACAATCACACCGCTAAGTCCAAAGAGCAAAACATAGCGGACACTGTGATCGGTGACGCCCTCTCTCGCTTCAGTGGCTTGCGCGCGATAATCCGTAGGGGTGCTAAAATTCATGTGTCACCTCATTTCTGTAGGTACAATGAAGTTCTGTAAGTACAATGAAGTCGGCACCAAATTTGTTCCAATAAAAAGCCCCAGCGCTCCCCACAGTGGTCTTGATGTTCATTTGATGCCCCATTTCATTAAATTTATGGATCCAGCATACACATGCCGTGTTTCTGCCACGTTCAAAACAGCGGCAAAAATCTTTAAAAATGCACATTAAAATGGTTTCGTTTTGTTATCCCTACGGGCTGCTTAACGGGCTCACCAGCGGGGGCTGCTTTCGGGCAAACGTCCTGCCACAATCAGTTGTTCATCTGACAGCGGACATATCGTTGCTGCTAAGCACTAAGAAGATTGGGAGGTTGCTATTGAATCTACTCATGTTTTTCTCGTCTGTGAGCTGATGATGGATTTTCCGTGCGCAGATTATTGTGAAACAACTTACTGGTGGAAATGGTCCGTTACATGAGGTGAACGATTGCCCATACTTTCAGGAAATCTTCGCCGCTAGTCCGTAACCCAAAATAGAAATCGTCGGAGTTATGATCACGTCATGTGAGGCCGGGGTTGATGTCCCCCGCGGTTGCAATTAAGGAGCGGGATGCTGAAGCAAATCCATATGTCACCTTGCCTATTGTCTTGTAGCCTTTAAAAAATCATGCGCCGATTACAGAGCAGCACTTAATTGTCGAATTTCAGTCTATACAGGTTACTGCCAGGCTGGTGGACGCTCCTAAGGAACAATGCCGGTTTCGACGGATTTAGTCGAACGATTTCAAAATAATTCGTTTACGCCATGTCGAAATTCAATGAAGAGTGGAAGGTAGGACCGCACGGCTCGCTGCAAGAGCTGGATAAGGGACTGTTCACTGTCGCCGCCGAAATCGCCATGCCGCTCGGCAATTTTCCGAGGCGTATGACGGTGGTCGGGCTTCGTGGCAATCGCTCGGCGATATGGAGTGCGGTGCCTTTGCGTGAACCCGACATGAAGAAAATCGAGGAACTGGGCGAACCATCGTTCCTGATCGTTCCAGGCATAGGGCACAGGCTCGATATCAAGCCTTGGAAGCAGCGCTACCCGAAAGCCTTGGTCGTGTGCGCGCCAGGCGCCCGCCAGGCCGTGGAAGAGGTTATCGCGGTGATGCCACGACCGATGTACTAGACGATCCCAGAGTGGTCTTTGAAGCGGTTCCCGGTGTTAGTGGAAAGGAAGCTGCGTTGATAATCCGCCGTAGCGGTGGCACCACGCTCGTCCTCAATGATATTCTCGCCAATGTTCGCCATCCGCATGGTGTTGGTGCGCATGTAATGGCACGCCTGTTTGGCTTTGGCGTAT
The DNA here is from genome assembly GCA_963810045.1 of uncultured Alphaproteobacteria bacterium. GTDB lineage: Bacteria > Pseudomonadota > Alphaproteobacteria > Rhizobiales > Aestuariivirgaceae > Aestuariivirga. Next base: position 136,858 of record CAWELV010000019.1, read on the forward strand.
CGCGACCAATGACGCCGTGGGTTGTTCGATGGAAGATCGTCAAGCACCGCAAAGCGCTGGCCACCGCGTTTCGCAAGTGGGCGAAAGAGCCGGAGCTCGCGCGGATCGTCGTCAGCCATGGTGACATTATCGCCTCGGAACCGCGTGTGGTCCTCGAACGTATGGTGCGCGACCTTGCGGGCTAACCGTCTGGCTTCCAACGAACCGAAAACAATACTTCAGACCACACCACAAGGACCATGATATTTCATCTGACCAGACGGAATCTCCATATATCCGAGCGTCAAGTCTCCGCATCGAATTCCAATTTCATTGCCAGTCTGATCAGTAGTCCTCGTTCTGGCCGTCCGTGGATTTCCAATGAGTTGGCCGCCGGTCCCTGGCGCGCGTGCCGATTAAGAGTTCGATTATGACACCCACTATCACCAGAACCGCAATTATCTGGATGGTGGCCATCATCTGCCAAATCACTTCCCCGAAATATTCCCCTAGTGCCCATATCAACTGCCCAAGTAGTTTCATCAAGTTGGTCCCTCTTTGAGGCTCATACGGGAATGCCCCGGGGGCAAACCGGTTAGGCAAGCCAAACTAGTCTCGCGCGGCTCGGCGAGGATTAAATGGTGGCGGCAATGGCTAGGATTCTAGCCAATATACGCAACCTTTGGCGCCCTCCTGTTCAGCCATTGTCGCCAGTCAGGTCCAAAGCAAATTACGTGCCAATTTCCGAGCAGGCCACGCTAAGTAGCGGCGCTTTTTCAATTTCTATCCAGAAAATGCTATGGCTCTCAGGGCGAGTCCGATGGGCTGGATTAGCCCTGCGAATAGAAGATATGGCGCCCGATCTTAGTCAGGCGATTGAGCGACTTAGACCAGTACGGATCGACATAGTCGGCGTGGTAGTTTGTGGCAGAGGCGAGAATTCGCATCGGCCCGTCCTTCACCTTCCTATCGTCGGTGAGCGCGAGCGCGCTAATGGCACGTGCTGTCTTCCAGGCACGGGCATCGTCCACGAGGTCGGGCTTACCATCGCAGGCAAAGGAAAACTGGCAGGCGTTCAGGTGGCTTGCACCCTTATAGACCACGCGGCAAATGGAGGAAGAAATGCTCGACGCCTTGACCCGGTTAAGAATAACCGTCGCTACTGCAAGCTGTCCCAGTTGCGATTCCGACCGGGCCTCGAAATAGATTGCAGTCGTCAAACAGCTTTCCTGGATGCGTGTATCAAAGAAGGTTTTGATGTTATCCCTCCATGACGTAATCGCGGAGGCAGCAAGGTTTAATGGCGTGCCGTGAATGTTGCCGAGGTTGTCCAGCTTGCCGAACGGAGCAGGCCGTGCGCCATGCTGGCTGCGATTGGTTTGCTCGGCTACCGGTGGTAGGACCGGATTGTTTTGGGCCTCTACCACGGCTTCTGCCGACGCATCGAACTTGTTCCAGCCACAGGCCTGTGCAGGTCCTGTCAGTGCAAGAGTGAATAACAAAGCAAGGATGGTCCTGTTCATATCCAAATCCCCTTTCCGTTATAATTATTGGAATGAAGACTCGGGCCGACCGGCTTGAAATCAACTTAAGCCAATTGGTTAGAATTTTATCAAATTCGAACAAAATCCGTTAATCATGAAGTATTGGTTGCCGACTGACCAAACGACCTCGTTGCCGGTGTCAACCAAAGCGTAAAAAAGTTACCCAGACGTGGGCAGAGTATGATCTCCGGTTTTTCAGCTTTTCTTTGTCGGCTTCCAGGGTGTTAACGGACGCCAAGTCCTTTATTCGAGATTTCCGGTAAGGGTCAAAAGCTGACAAATTAACAAGACGAAGTTAGGTCAGCTTTGGGCCAAGAGCAGACATTTCGGCCAAGTGAAATTCCAAGTTAGAGCGCGCCGCTGGATAGTGGTTCGAATCCAGTCGGGGCCACCAATTTTTTTAGGTCCATTCTCGGGCAAAACTGTCAACCATGTCGTCGGAATAACCTGTTACCTATGTCTCATGAAGGACCAGTAGGAAAGCGGTGAGCTGGCGTCGAGGTCTAGCTCGCGGTAACGGGCACGGTCATCGAAACGCTATAGGAGAAGGAATAACTCCCAACCAGCGGAACGGTAAACGTCACGGGATAACTCGCCGTGGTGTGGGCGAGTTGTACCCCCGCGCTTAACGGGTCAATAGTCAAACTCACTGACACGTCGTCCGGGCCATGCCCCTCAAAGAACTTGCTCCTGACTAGTGTCTGCAGTTCGGATTGGGTTATCGTCGGTTTAAGCTGCAGGGCGCGTGCTCCTTCCGCAAGCGCGTGGCGCAGGTTATGGGTGCTGTGGGCCGCCCAGCCCACGGCAAAAACGCCAATAATCATGACAAGAAAAACCGGCAGCACCAGCGAAAATTCGATAGCTGCGCTGCCCCGGTCATCGCGGATAATATGCTTACCGGACACGAATGACCTCGCGCTCGTAAAGGGGCAGGCCATCCGTAAAGACTGCTTCACCAAGAAATGGATCCGAGTAAGTGCTTGAGGCTTCGATTATCCAGTAAGTCTCGGGAATGCTGCTGTCGCTGCAAACTCCGCTGCAACTGGCGGCGGCACCCGCGCAGATGCAAGTCTTGTTAAGCACGATATCCCCGTCATCCGGTTTGTCAGTCCACGCGGCTTCGGCAATGTTCACCGCAACCTCTTCGCTTGTGCCGCCTTGAAGGAAGTACTTGCCTGCAACCTCGACACTGTCACGCATGTAGTTATTCTGCGTGTAATAGGCCCAGCCCGAAATAATCGCCCAAAAGAACGAGCGCCAGCAAAGGTGCTATGAGCGCGAATTCAATCGCCCCTACGCCAGCTTCGTTCCGGAAAAATTTTCGCATACCGTCACTCCACCAGCTTGACTAACTGCATCGACTGGAATGGTCTTCATGCCATACGCAGTGCAATCCTGATTGATCGTCGCGTTTCCCGACCATTCCACCGTTTTGCCAACGACCTGGGTGCAGCCGCCGTTTCCGGAGAAGTTTCCGAGATAATTGATATTCTGGTTGGCAAAGTAGACGGCGCCGGTAAGTTTGGAATCTGCCGTTCCATTCAAGGTCACATCGTCGGTTGCGCTTCTGTCGCCGAAAAACAGCATGCCGGAATAGGTTCCGCTCGTTGGCGCGGACAGGTTCACCGTGGCCGTGCCATTGATGCTCACCGAAGTGCCCGCGGTGAAGTATATCGTAACACCCGAACCAGAGATGTTGGCGTTCGCATTGATCTTGAAGTTGCCGCCGGAGACGATATAAACGCCCGGGCTTAACGTCTTGGTGCCGCTGAGAGTCATGCCATTCGTGTAGTGTCCCGGCTGCAGAACCGCGCCGCCCGTGCTTGTGTAGGTTGTTCCTGACGTCGGAACGGGAACATCGGCGAAGGGGTCAGCGGCAGGCGGCGCATTCGTAATGGCGCCTGGACATTCGGTCATCGTGGCGCCTGCGGTCAGATCGACGTTGCCGACAGCAATGATGCAATCAGTCGTCAATTTTGCCGAACCCTGAACCTGCACGGCATCAGATGCCATCGAATTCGACATGACAGTGCAGCCCACGAGATTAAGGTCGAACTTCCGGAAAAGCGCGCGGCGTGCGGCAAAGTTGTGCTGAGGCCAAGGACGCAAGCGTTGGCCAGCGGTCTGCATGATTGCCACGGCCCTCACTCTTTCGGTAACCATATCATCAAAAAAGAACGAGGTGAAATACCGGGGCAACTCGATCGACAGCTCTACCTCGATGGCCTTGGTGTCCCCTGCATAGGCGCCGGCGCTCGGTGGATAATGCACGGCGAGGGTGCCTGGCTGATAGCCATTTTCGGTCGCGATATAGGTGGCTGTATCGAGGATCTTGCTGGAGTTTGATCCGGCACGTTTTTCAAGCGCCGCTGTATAGGCAGACTTGTCGGCCGCCTGCTGCAGTTCGAGATCCTTGTGATACCAGAAGGCAGTTTCAACCCCGAAGCCCGCACCCGCGGCGAGAAGTGGAAGTGTGAGAGCCGTGGCAATTGCAATATTGCCTTTTGTCTCGCTCAGCAGGAATGTTGACCATTTATTCATGCCTACTAAATATCAGCCAAAAACTAGGGCTGTCTTAAGCGAACTGTTCAAATTGTAACTAAAATCCCAATTCCACTTACCAACTCGGTCACGGTCATTGAAGGCAAACAAAGTTATACCAATTACCTGAGTTGATTGAACACGCGCTCAATAAAGTGATGGATCTTGTCGTAATTGAGCTCTTGGGTGCAGAGTTAACCTTTGTCGATAGGAAAGAAAAACGGCCCCTATATCTTAACCTTTCGCTTTCAATTTTAGCTTTTCTCGTTGAGTTGTGTCGTCGGGGCGTGCGAACAACTAAGACTGCGTTCAGTCAATCCTTCACCCGATTGATGGGATAGCCGCTGGCCGGCCCGCGGAATGGCTGGATCAGCATCTGGTCAAGCCACAAATCCCTGGGTGTGCGAAATTGTTCAATGCCGATGGTCATGCCTTCATGGCCTTCTCGCGGCTGGGCCCGGTAAGTCCCCAGCAATCGGTCCCACCACGGCAGATTGAAGCCAAAATTGCTGTTCGTCTCATGGGGATGAATGGAATGATGAACCCGGTGCATGTCGGGCGTCACCACGATGAGACGCAAAATGCGGTCCAGCCCCAGCGGAAGGCGGATGTTGCTGTGACTGAACAGCGAAGTCCCATTAAGCAGAATTTCAAAAACTAAAACTGCCACGGCGGGCGGACCAAATACCACAACCAGGGCAATCTTGATCCCCATCGAAATCAGGATTTCGATGGGGTGAAACCGCAAGCCCGTGGTGGCGTCGAATTCCAGGTCCGCGTGGTGCATGCGGTGCAACCGCCATAGTGCAGGAATCGCATGGAACATCACATGCTGCAAATAAATTGCCAGATCAAACAGCAACAGGGAAAAGAGAAAGGCAAGCCAGCCGGGCACAGCAAATACGTTGAACAGACCCCAACCCCGCTCGGCAGCGACGACGGCCATGCCAACCGCAAGAACGGGAAAGGTCAGGCGCACGAGAAGTGTATCGATCACCACGACGCCCAGGTTATTGCTCCATCGTAAGAGACGGGGAATCTCCTGCCGCCGCCGTGGCGCAGCCACCTCCCAGGCGGCCATGATCGCAAGTATCGAGAAGAGGAAAAACAGCCGGACTTGCGCTTCATACGTCAAAAGTTCCGACATGCACGCCTATCCCTCGACGATAAAATGAGCCACAGCGATGCATCTCCGGCGCATTGACTTATTCCAGCCGATTATATCAGATGCTTCGAGTTTAATCAGCAATATGGCCCCATGACCAGCTTTACCCCGCTTATTGACAGCCTCCCCTCCACCGTTCCTTTCGTTGGTCCTGAAACCATCCTGCGGCGCACCGGCATTCCGCTTCGCGCCCGCATCGGCGCCAATGAAAGTGTTTTCGGCCCCTCGCCCAAGGCCATTGCCGCCATGCAGGAAGCAGCCATCGAGTCGTGGAAATATGGCGACCCGGAAATTCATGATCTCCGCTCCGCTATTGCCAGGCATCATGGGATTGGCATCGAGAACGTCACCGTTGGTGAAGGCATTGATGGCCTGTTGGGCCTCGCCGTCAGGCTTTTTGTGGAACCCGGCGTGGCGGTGGCAAATTCCTTGGGTGCCTACCCCACCTATAATTTTCATGTCACGGGTTTCGGCGGCAGGCTTGTCACCACGCCTTACGTGAATGACCACGAAGATCCCTCTTCCCTTCTTGCCCTTGCAAGGAAAGAAAACGCCCGCCTGATTTATTTTGCCAATCCGGATAATCCCATGGGCACCTGCTGGAAGGCCAGCGTCGTGAAGGATTTGATCGACAACATTCCGGCGGGCAGCCTGCTCATGCTCGATGAAGCCTATCATGACTTTGCTGAAGGCTCCATTCCCGCTCTTGACATGACCAATCCCAATGTCCTGCGCTTTCGCACCTTTTCAAAAGCCTATGGCATGGCGGGGGTTCGCGTTGGCTATGCGCTTGGCCATCCCCGCCTCATCTCAGCCTTCGACAAGATCAGAAATCATTTCGGCGTAAACCGCATGGGCCAGGCCGGAGCCATCGCCGCACTCGCCGATCAGGATTATCTCAAGAGCGTGCAGCGGCGCGTCGCCCGCGCCCGCGAAAAAATTTACGCCATTGCCCAGTTCAATGGCTTCGGCTGCGTTCCTTCGTCCACAAATTTCGTCGCCGTCGATTGCGGCCGCGATGGCGCCTATGCGCGGAAAATTCTGGAGGGCCTCGCCACTAACGGCATCTTCGTGCGCATGCCGAGCGTGGCACCGCTTAACCGCTGCATCAGGATCAGCGTGGGAACTGATGAAAATCTTGCAGCACTCGAAGAGGCGCTGCCGCTGGCAGTCAAGGCCGCCGGCTAGGCGCCTTCCTTGAGCAGGCTGGTGAGATCAAGCCGCGCCGTCACCATGGCAAGGCTGCCGTCGGCTTTGCGCGGCCACTCGTCCTTGGGCCTGTCCCAATAAAGCTCCACGCCGTTTTGATCGGGGTCGCGCAGGTATAGTGCTTCTGAAACGCCATGGTCGGAAGCGCCATCGAGCGGAATATTGTGGGCCTTGAGCCGTCGCAAGGCATCGCCAAGGTCGGCCCGCGTCGGATAGAGGATCGCCGTGTGGAAAAGTCCCGTGGTGCCCGGCGCAGGCGGCGAACCACCCAGGCTTTCCCAGGTATTCATGCCAAGGTGATGATGGTAACCGCCCGCTGAAACAAACGCCGCCTGGTCGCCATAAATTCTGCTGCAACTCAAATCCCAGCACGCCACAGTAGAAATCTAGCGATTTCTGGATATTCGATACCTTCAGGTGCACGTGGCCGATCGAGGTGCCGGCGGCGATGGGATTTGCGGTCTGCGTCATGATCTTTCTCTTGTGTAACCGATTTAGTTACGCAGATAGGCGGAACCCGAGCCATAATCAAGTCAAAGCCGTGGATGAATTTGCCGCTGGACTTGAGTTTGCCGCACGAAACGCCGAAATGAAAGGCCAAATTGAAGGAGTGAATTATGGCCACATCGGCGCTGTCAAAAACCCTGACCATCGTGGATCACCCGCTTGTCCTTCACAAGCTTACCCTGATGCGCGACAAGCACACGCCGTCCGCCGTATTCCGCCAGCTTCTGCGCGAGATCAGCCTGCTGCTCGCCTATGAAGTGTCCCGCGATTTGCCGATGACAACCCAGACTATCGAAACCCCCGTGGCGGAAATGGAAGCCCCCATTCTCAAGGGCAAGAAACTTGTAATCGTGTCCATTCTGCGGGCAGGCAACGGCCTGCTCGAAGGCATGCTTGATCTCATGCCCTCGGCCCGCGTCGGACATATTGGCCTTTACCGTAATCCCGTAACGCTTCAGCCCGTCGAGTATTACATGAAGGTTCCGGTGGATATCGCCGAGCGCCGGGTGATCGTGGTTGATCCTATGCTGGCCACGGGAAATTCCGTGGCGGCAGCAATTACGCGGCTGAAGGAAAAGGGTGCCAAGGACATTCGCCTGGTCTGCCTGCTCTCAGCGCCTGAGGGCATAAAGCGTTTCTCCGAGGCACACCCGGACGTGCAGATCTATACAGCAGCGGTTGACAGTCATCTGAATTCCCACGGCTATATCGTGCCTGGTCTTGGCGATGCCGGCGACCGCATGTTCGGCACCAAGTGATTCAGAATGGGACGGATTAATCTCCCGTTAGTCATAGCAACAAGTTAACGGCAACGCATACCATTCGACAATAATTAACCCACTACTCTGCCTCGGAACGTGAATTGAGAGTGCAGAAATAGAATGCCCGTCGCCGCCGTAGCCAGCCAGAATCTGCGCCCCGATCAAAAATTCTCCAAACATGCCGATGGCACAAGGCCGCGTGTTCTCTATGCCGAGGATTCCACCGCCTCGCGGATCGTGACAACCGCCATGCTCAAGCGCATGGGGCTTGAGGTTGATGCGGTGGAAGATGGTGAACTCGCCCTGCGCCAGGCGGAAAAATCCTTCTACGATGTCATTCTTCTTGATATTGAAATGCCGGTCATGGATGGCGTGACGGCGGCCCGCGGCATTCGCGCGCTGGGCGGAAAAACTTCCAAAACGCCCATTCTGGCCCTCTCGGCCTTCCTCGCCGATTCCACTGAATTTTCCCATTGGCGCGATGCCTTCGATCATGCTGTGCCAAAACCCGCCAACAGCAATGAACTTCATCAAGCCATCAGGGGCTTCTTGAGTTCGCGGCAACCCGCGCCGCCGCCAGTCATCGTCGAACCAGCCAAGCCAGGTTCAGTTTTCAATGGACTTCGCGCCACCTTGCCCAAGGGAACCTGGGTAAAACTCATGACCCTGGCAGCCACGGAAAGCATTCACTATGCCAATGCGGCGGCAGCGGCTTTCGAGGCCAATGATGCGGAAACAACGCACCGCTGCGTGCATGCGTTGAAGGGTCTTGCCCGTAATTTTGAAGCGGCTGAGTTGGAGAGGAAAGCAATGCAGATCGAAATTGCGGGTGCCGGGCGTGAAGCTGTTGATGAGTTGCTGGCGATCGCCAATGCCTGGGTCAGGGCGGCCGAGGCCGGAGTAATCTAAAGTCGGATATCGAGTGCTTAGGCCGTTGAGTCCTGCTGGCTTCCCGTCTGGCCTTCAAGCGCATTCAGCATATGCAGAAATTCATTGAGTTCGGGGCTCAGCTTCTTGGCTCGTGAGGGGCGTTTCGTTTGGGCGCTCGGCTGGTCGGTTGGCATTTGGTCTTCCATTTTCCTTAGGCTTTAACTCTAAATCATTGAACCTAAGGAAACCCTAAGCACATGGGCCTGAATACGATCCAAACCTGCCGTTCAGATCCCGTTCATCTCGCAAGAAAATATTCACCATTTCGTGATGATCCGGCGCTGGACTTATCCACGTAACATGTAATGTTACCTATCCCTGCCTAGCCCATTGCCAATCCAGGAGATAAAAAATGCTTTCCAAAAAACTTTTCAAGTCAATCGCCGCCGGTGCCATCGTGCTTGGCCTTGGGCTTTTCCCTCGCCTATGCCGCCGCGGACGATGTAATCAAGGCCCGCCAGAACTGGATGAAGGAGCGCGCCAAAGCGCTGGGTCCCATGGTAGCTATCATGAAGGGGGAAGCTCCCTATGATGCCGCCGTCGTCAAAGCCAGCCTCGACGCTGTGAATGCACCGGGGGAGGCAGTTAAGGATATTGGGCTCTTCCCGCCAGACAGCGCCAAGGGCGAAACTGTTGAAACGTTTGCCAAGCCGGAAATCTGGAGTGATCCCGAGGGTTTCAAGGCAGCTGGCGAAGCTATGGGAAAAGCCTTTAGCGATCTGGCAGCAACCACCGATGAGGCAGGCTTCAGGGCAGCATTTCCTGCCGTAGGTGCGGCTTGCGGGGGTTGCCACGAAAAGTTCCGTCGTCCTAAGGGATAAGTCAGCCTGAAATTGGTTCGAAACGAAGCCTCCGGGAGTCTGGCACTTCTCGCAGTGCTGGGCTTCGCTGCGTTTTGGGTGTTAAGCGCGCCGCGGCCACGTACCGGTGTGCCCGCTCACGCCGCCAATCTCGCAAATGGCGAGATTCTTTATAACGCCGGTGGCTGCAGGAATTGCCACAAGCCCAATCCCGAACAGGCGGGATTGGATCCCAACTTGCCCAGCGGTGGCGTTCCCCTCAAAACCCCCATCGGCGTTCTTTATCCACCCAACCTGACACCGGACACCCAAACCGGCATCGGAAACTGGTCGGACCTCGAATTCGTCAATGCCGTTCAGCGCGGCATCTCGAAATCTGGCCAGCATCTCATTCCGGCCTTCCCCTATACCTCCTATGCGGCCATGCCGGTGGGTGACGTTCTGGATATCAAGGCCTACCTCATGTGTTTGACGCCCGTTGCCTCTCCCAAGCGCGAGCCCGATATTCCCATCGCCTTTCTCCTGCGCCGAGGACTTGGCCTGTGGAAATTTCTAGGGCTTGATACGACCCCCTGGCAACCCGAGGCCGGCCAAACGCCAAGCTGGAACCGCGGCTCCTATCTCGTGAACGGTCCCGGCCATTGCGGCGAATGCCACACACCCCGAAATCTGATCATGGCTGCGCGATGAAAGCCGTATGTTCGCAGGCGGCCCCCATCCCGAAGGTCAGGGCAAAGTGCCAGGCATGCGCAGCCTCGTCGAACGTGGCCGTTACAAGGATCAAAAGGATTTGGCCACTCGCCCTGCAATATCGGCGAGGAATTCGGCTATGAGAACATGTCTTCAGGCGGCATGAGGCAAGTGCAAACCAATCATGTCAAAGCTTCCCCAAGCCGATGTTGAAGCCATTGCCGAATATCTCATCAGCCTCAAATAAGTTTGGCGTCCTGAAGCCAGTGCAACAGGATATCGGCGGTTTCCTCCGGCGCTTCCAGGCTTGGGAAATGCCCGCACTCGGAAATTTCCGCATAGCGCCCGTGCGGCAAGGCCGTCAGAAAGTTTCAAGCCGTCGGCCGCGGGTGAGAACTTGTCTTCCCGCCCCCACAGCATGAGGGAGGGACAGGCAATTTCGTCCAAGCCTCGGCCATAGGTCCGCACGTTTCGCCAGAGCCTCCGATTGCCGCGCCATCAAGGCGCCGCCAAGCTCATGCGCCATGGAAATAAAAGCGTTGCGCGTGCTTGCCCCGTTTGGCCCCGGCAGGTGGGAAACCATGTCAGCCATTTCCGTGACGACATTTTCAAACTCATTGCCGCGCAATCTTTCCGCCCGCCTGAAACCGGCGGAAGGATCTGCCGCAACGCCGGCTCCGGCGCCGATGACCACCAGGCCTTGCAACCCTTTGTGGTGCGGCAAATGCTACTTCAAGTGCCGTCCTGCCGCCAAATGAAGTGCCTAGAATGATGAATTTTTCCGGTGCCCGCTCCAACACTTGTTGCACGCAGCCCGTCAATGTGTCCTTGTCTGCAACAATCGTGACAGGCGCAACCACATCGGAAAGCCGCGGCAGGATGTCGGCATAAAGCCTGCCGTCGCAGCCAAGAGCGGGAATCATCACAAGATTTTGCATGCGCCCAGTTTAAGCGCAGATCGGCTTATCAGACAAAGATGAAATCATCGGCCACTCCAATAAAAAAGGCGCGGAGGTTTCTCCCGCGCCTTCAAATTTGAGACGGTTGAACTTACGACACGTCGGCTTCCTCTGCCGGTGCGGCCTCAGCCTGCTGCTTTGACAGGTCTTCACCGGTCACCTGGTCAACCTGCTTCATGGAAAGGCGAACCTTGCCACGGTTGTCAAAACCTAAAAGCTTGACCTTTACCGCATCGCCTTCATTCACCACGTCGGAGACTTTGTTCACGCGCTTTTGCGCAAGCTCCGAAACATGGACCAGACCGTCCTTTGCGCCGAAGAAGTTCACAAAGGCGCCGAAGTCCACGACCTTGACGATCTTGCCGTCATAGATTTCGCCGACTTCCGGTTCCGACACGATGCTCTTGATCCACTTCATCGCAGCCGTAATGGCAGCTCCCGAGGAGGACGCGACTTTCACCGTGCCGTCATCCTGGATGTCGATCTTGGCGCCGGTCTTTTCCACGATTTCGCGGATGACCTTGCCGCCGGTCCCGATCACTTCACGGATCTTGTCGGTCGGAATCTTGATCACTTCAATGCGCGGCGCATGCTCGCCAAGGCCCGGACGGGCATTTTCCAGCGCCTCGGCCATTTTGCCCAGAATATGCAAGCGGCCGTCTTTCGCCTGCCACAACGCAACCTTCATGATCTCTTCGGTGATGCCGGTGATCTTGATGTCCATCTGCAGCGCGGTCACGCCATTGCTGGTGCCCGCCACTTTGAAGTCCATGTCGCCCAGATGATCCTCGTCGCCGAGAATGTCGGACAGCACGGCAAAGCGTTCGTCTTCCTTGATCAGGCCCATGGCAATGCCCGCCACCGGTGATTTCAGCGGAACGCCCGCATCCATCAGCGCCAGCGAAGCACCGCACACGGTTGCCATCGATGATGAGCCGTTTGATTCAGTGATCTCCGACACCACGCGAATGGTGTAGGGGAACTGGTCAGCCGGCGGCAGCATCGGATTGATCGCCCGCCAGGCCAGCTTGCCATGGCCGATTTCGCGGCGGCCAGCACCACCCATGCGGCCCACTTCGCCCACCGAGAAGGGAGGGAAGTTGTAATGCAGCATGAACTTGGACTTGTAGGTGCCGTCGAGCGAGTCAACATATTGCTCGTCTTCGCCGGTGCCGAGCGTCGTTACAACCAGCGCCTGGGTTTCGCCGCGGGTAAACAGCGACGAACCATGGGTGCGCGGAAGCACCGAGGCTTCGGCAACGATCTGGCGCACCGTCTTGGTGTCGCGGCCATCAATGCGAAGGCCCGTATCAAGAATGCTGTTGCGCACAACATCCTTCTCAAGATGCTTGAAGGCTTCGGCCACTTTCTGTGGCGTTGGCGATGTGTCTTTTTCCACGTCGACGAGGGCGAGCACAACCTTGTCCTTGGCCTTGGCTACCGCTTCCTGCGCGCTCTTCCTTCTTTGGAATGGCGTAGGCAGCGCGCACGTCTTTCTCCACGGACTTCTTCACGGCCTTGTACAGCTTCTCATTGTCCGGTGCCACGAAATCACGGGGTTCGCGCGATGAGCGTTCAGCCAGTCGGATGATGGCATCGATGACAGGCTGGAAGCCCGCATGGCCAAACATCACGGCGCCCAGCATTTGCTCTTCCGAAAGCTCCTTGGCCTCCGATTCAACCATCAGAACGGCGTCCGACGTGCCGGCAACCACAAGATCAAGGTCAGAGGTTTTCATCTGCTCTTGCGTCGGGTTCAAAACAAACTCACCATCAATCACGCCAACCCGTGCGCCGCCAACCGGGCCCATGAAGGGAATGCCGGAAATGGTGAGCGCCGCCGATGCGCCGATAAGCGCCACGATATCGCTGTCATTTTCGAGGTCATAGGAGAGCACCGTGGTGATCACCTGGGTTTCATTGCGGAAACCTTCGGGAAAAAGCGGGCGGATGGGGCGGTCGATCAGGCGGGAAACCAGTGTTTCCTTTTCCGTTGGCCTGCCTTCGCGCTTGAAATAGCCGCCGGGAATCTTGCCCGCCGCATAGGTCTTTTCCTGGTAGTTCACGGTGAGCGGGAAAAAATCAATTCCGGGCTTTTCCGAGCGTGCGGCAACTGCCGTGGCAAGAACCGTCGTCTCGCCGTAGGTCACAACAACCGCGCCATCTGCCTGGCGCGCCATGCGGCCGGTTTCGATGCGCAAGGGCTTTCCGGCCCATTCCAGTTCTTCAACATCAATCTTAAACATATAACATTCCTTTTTGCTCTTCGCCGCCACTTGCGTTCACCTGACCGGACGGCATCCCCATTGAGCAATCAAAACCTGGCCCTATTGCCAGGCTTGTGAAAAGAGGACGCGGGCGGCAATTCGGTGATCCGCCCGCTCATACAATTGTCAGCCGCTATTTAGCGGCGGATTTCGAGACGCTTGATCAGGGCCTGGTAACGGCCCTCATCCTTCGACTTCAAGAAGTCGAGAAGTCCACGGCGCAAACTCACCATCTTCAACAAACCGCGGCGTGAGTGATTGTCCTTTTTGTGGGTTTTGAAATGGTCGGTTAGGCCATTGATGCGCTCTGTCAACAGAGCAACCTGCACTTCCGGTGAGCCCGTATCACCAGGCTTGGTTCCATAGTCTTTCATGAGCGCGGTTTTGCGCTCAGCTGTCATCGTCATTCGGCCATCTCCAGGATGTCTAAAGGTTAAACAGGCGCTTCGGTTTGAGCGACCCCTGTTCGATGCTGCAAATGCCAAGGGGTTTTGAATCCCAGGTCACCAGAACCGCATCGCATGCTACGGGAGCGTTCGCACCTCTGAGCAGAATTGACTGACCCTGCTTCAGGCGCTGGGCTTCCGCGTCCTTCAAGGCCAGTGCCGGGATGCCGTCCAGCACGGTCTCGAGGGGGCGGAGAACCCCGTTTTCGGCACTATTGCCGAGGGGCTTATGGCTCATTTCTTCGATGGTTTCCAGCGGAATCATGTCCGCCTCCATAAAAGGCCCAACGGCAATCCGCCGCAACATGGAAACATGGCCAAGGCAGCCCAGTTTCCGTCCCATGTCGCGGGCCAGCGAGCGCACATAGGTGCCCTTGCCGCAGGTCACTTCAAAAACTGCATGGTCGGCGTCCGGGCAACTCACCAAAACGAGTTTTTCAATGGTCACGGGCCGTTCAACCATGTCAACTTTCTCGCCGGCGCGGGCCAAATCATAGGCTCGCTCCCCATCGATCTTGATGGCTGAAAAGGCCGGAGGGGCCTGTTGAATAATGCCATGAAACTGATTTAGTATCGATTCAATACCTTGCTTTGTGGGTCGAGACTCGGATTTGACCGTAATTGTTCCCTCCATATCATCGGTGGTGCGCTCAACTCCCCAAGTCACTTCAAAGCGATAAATTTTTCGCCCATCCATGGCCCATTGCACAGTTTTGGTGGCTTCACCCAGTGCAATAGGCAGCATTCCGGTAGCGAGTGGATCCAATGTCCCGCCATGCCCGGCCTTTTCCGCATCAAATAATCGCCGGATTTTGCCAACCGCCTGTGTCGACGTCATGCCCAAGGGCTTGTCAAACACCACCCAGCCATGAACCGGCTGTCCGCGCTTTTTCATTTTTCGTTATGTTTGAGGTCGCTGGCAACTTTCGGATTTGCCAGGAGATCATCGATTTTCTGAGCATACTCCAATGCGGTATCGATGCGAAACCTGATTTCAGGCATGTATTTCACATCAATACGCGGCGCTACCAGTCCACGGATATACTTCTTGTTCCTTTCAAGCGCCGCCAAAACCTGTTGATCCTGGCCCTTGATGAGGCCCCGCACATAGGCCGTGGCAATGCGCAAATCCGGCGACATTTGAACTTCGACAACGCTGACCGCCAGATTTTCCAGCTCCGGATCGCCCGTATCGCCCCGCATCAAGATATCGGCCAAGGCATGGCGAATAAGTTCGCCCGCCCGGAGCTGGCGCTGCGAAGGTCCTGCTGAACCTTTGGTTGGACGCATATCGGCCTGCTTAGTCCAGCTTGCGCTGGATCTTCTCCACGCGGAAGCATTCGATCACGTCGCCAACGCGCATGTCCTGGTAGCCTTCGAACGCCATGCCGCATTCCTGGCCGACTTGAACTTCCTTCACTTCGTCCTTGAAGCGCTTGAGCGTCGAAAGCGTTCCTTCATGCACCACCACGTTATCGCGGATGAGGCGAACCTTGGCGCCGCGCTGCACATTGCCTTCGGTCACCTGGCAACCCGCAACCTTGCCGACCTTGGTGATGTTGAACACTTCGAGGATCTTGGCGTTGCCGAGGAAAGTTTCGCGCAGTTCCGGTGCCAGCTTGCCGGACATGGCCGCCTTGATGTCATCCACCAGATCATAAATGATGTTGTAGTAACGAATTTCGATGCCGGCACGCTCAGCAGCATCGCGCGCCTGACCCGAAGCACGGACATTAAAGCCCAGGACCACGGCGCCCGAAGCTGTTGCCAGCCCGATGTCGCTTTCGTTGATGCCGCCCACCGCATAATGCACAACCCGCGAGCGGATTTCATCATTGCCGATTTTTTCCAAGGCCTGCACGATGGCTTCGGCGGAACCCTGCACGTCAGCCTTGACGAGAATCGGAAATTCTTTGCGTCCCGCCTGTGAAAGCTGGCTCATCATCTGCTCAAGCGACGAACGCACCGTTGATGTGCCGCGGCTGTCACGGCGCTTGCGCTCACGGTAATCAGTGATTTCGCGGGCCCGCGCTTCGGTTGGCACCACGTCAAACTGGTCACCCGCCTCCGGCGCTGAACTCAGGCCCAGAACCTCAACTGGAACTGAAGGCCCGGCTTCCTTGATCTGCTCGCCCTTGTCATTGATCAGGGCGCGAACCTTGCCCCAGGCGGAGCCCGCCACGAAAATATCGCCAAGCCGCAAGGTGCCGCGCTGAACCAGAACCGTGGCCACGGGACCCCGTCCCTTGTCGAGCTGGGCTTCAATCACAAGGCCTGAAGCCTCGCGGTTTGGATTGGCCTTGAGATCAAGAACTTCGGCCTGCAGCAAAATCGAATCCAGAAGCTTGTCGAGGTTCGTGCCCTTCATGGCTGAAACTTCAACATCAAGCGTATCGCCGCCCATGCCTTCAACGACGATTTCATGCTGCAGCAATTCGGTGCGCACCTTGTTGGGGTTGGCCGTTTGCTTGTCGATCTTGTTGATCGCCACGATAATCGGAACTTCCGCCGCCCGCGCATGGCTGATCGCTTCAACAGTTTGCGGCATCACGCCGTCATCGGCCGCCACCACAAGCACCACGATATCCGTCGCTTTCGCACCACGCTGGCGCATGGAAGTAAAGGCTTCATGGCCCGGCGTGTCGATAAACGTTACAAGGCCGTTTTTCGTGGCAACCTGATAGGCGCCGATATGCTGGGTAATGCCGCCCGCTTCGCCCGAGACAACATTGGTCTTGCGGATGGCGTCAAGCAGCGAGGTCTTGCCATGGTCCACGTGGCCCATGATGGTGACGACCGGGGGCCGCGACTGCAATTGCTCGGGTGCGTCGGTGTCCGCCGAAAGCCCTTCGACGACGTCGGATTCGGAAACGCGTTTGACGCGGTGTCCCAATTCCTCGGCAATGATCTGCGCCGTGTCCGCATCGATCACATCATTGATCGTGTGCATCTGGCCCTGCTTCATCAATATCTTGATGATATCGACGGCGCGCTCTGCCATGCGGTTGGCCAGGTCCTGAATGGTGATGGCTTCGGGAATGATGATCTCGCGCGTCATCTTTTCCGTCGGCATCTGGAAGCCCTGGGCCTGCTTCTTCAGGCGTTCGGTGCGGCGCTTGAAAGCGGCAATCGAGCGGTTGCGGTCCTCGTCATCCGACAGGGCATTGGCAACCGTGAGCCGGCCGCGGCGCTTGTCCATATCGGCCTTGGTGCGTGTGGGCGCTGGAACTTCAATCTTGCGCTTGATGACGCCGGCACTGCCGCGCGGGCTTTTTGAACGGGCCTCGGCTTCCTCTTCCCGGTCGGCCTGGACGATGGATTTCGGATTGAGTTTCTTTGCGGCTTCTTCAGCCTTGCGTCGGCCTTCTTCTTCGGCCCGGTGGCGCGCATCATCTTCGAGCTTGCGCTTGGCTGCGGCTTCCCGGTCGCGCAAATCCTTTTCGTCGTGTTCCTTGCGGCGCAGCGCCTCGATTTCCTGTTGCTTGCGCTCTTCCGCCTCGCGGACCCGTGAGCCAACAAGAGCCCGGTCGCGGGCTTCCTTTTCGTCATCCGTCAGGGTGCGTAACACAACGCCGGAACGGTTGGTCTGGGTGGTGGTGCGCGGCGCAACTGGCCGGCGCCGCCACCTTCGGCTGCACCTGAAATAGCGGCTTTGCTTCGGTTGAAGCCGGCTTGTCCTCGCCAAAGCGCTTGCGCTTGGTTTCCACAACAACGGTCTTGGTCCGTCCATGCGAGAAGCTCTGCTTGACCCTGCTCTGCTCAGTCGTCGGGCGCTTGAGGGTCAAGGTTCCCCCGCCAGCGCGCCCCGCACCGGATTTCGTCTCGTTCTTGTCGTTGCTGTCGTTCATGCTCTCTCTATACAATAACTAGGCGCTCAACGGAGCGTCATATCGTTCAATCCGCTGCACGGCCAGAAGCAGCTTTTCGGCAAGCCTGCCCCGGCCCACGGCAGCATGTATCACATTTGACCGGCCAAAGGCCAAATCCAATTCATCAACGTGGAAAATATTGATCATTTTCACGCCAGGCGCCGCCAACTTGTCAATCTTGCGCCGCCCGTCTGGTGCTGCTTCTACCGCATGTAGGATGATTTGCGCTAGATTTCTAGAGACCATATCTTCCACCTTGCTGTTTCCGGCAACCGCCAATCCGGCCTTTTTGGCCAGCGAGAAGTAGGAAAGGGCCAGTTTCCGCAGCAGATCCCCAATCGTCTCGGCAAGCTCGGGTGCGGCCTTGGTTTCGGCGCTAAACCCACGGGAAAACAGGTTTTTCTTGACCGCATCGGCAACCCGCTGGCGGCTCAGGGTAACCCAGACGCCCCGCCCCGGCAGCTTGCGCTGCAGGTCCGGAACCGCATAGCCGTCGGGGCTGCGAACAAAACGGATAAGGCTTTCCTCATCATGAACCTCGCGGGTTACAATGCACATGCGTTCCGTCAATTGTTCGTCCAGCTCGGCTTCCATGCGCCTCCCGGTCCTTAAGCCTCGGCTTCCGCCACGGCCTCTTCAGGTTCTGCTGCGGTCTCAATCCAGCCCATTTTGACGCCGCGCCGCCATAATCAGGGCCTCCGCCTCGGCGGGTGCCACATCCAGGCCCGAGAAAGCACCCTTGTGCTTCACGCTCTCGGTTCCTTTACGCTCGGTCCAGCCCGTGAGATCATCCGTGGCGCAATCCGCCAGGTCTTCCATGGTCTTGATTCCCGCTTCACCAAGGGCAACCAGCATGGCAGCGCTCACCCCTTCAAGGTCTTTAAGCTCGTCGCTCACGCCAAGTTCAATGCGGCGCGCATCCTGTTCTTTTGAAACCCGGTCCAAATACTCGCGCGCCCGATTCTGCAATTCTTCGCCGGTCTGCTCGTCAAGCCCCTCGATCGAGGCAATGTCATTCAGGTCAACGAAGGCAATTTCTTCCACCGTGTCGAAACCTTCCGACGCCAGAAGCTGGGCCAGGGTTTCATCCACATCAAGCGCTTCAATGAAGCGCGCCGTGCGGGCCACGAATTCTTTCTGGCGGCGCTCGGATTCTTCCGCTTCCGTCATGATGTCGATGTCCCAGCCCGTAAGCTGTGAGGCCAGGCGCACATTCTGTCCGCGCCGGCCAATGGCCAACGACAATTGGTCATCGGGCACCACGACTTCAATGCGCTCGGCTTCCTCATCGAGAACAACCTTGGCCACTTCCGCCGGCGCCAGCGCGTTCACCACAAAGGTTGCCACATCAGGCGACCATTGGATGATATCGATCTTTTCGCCCTGAAGCTCATTTACCACGGCCTGAACCCTGCTGCCGCGCATGCCCACGCAAGCGCCAACCGGATCAATGGAGCCGTCCTTGGAGCGCACCGCAATCTTGGCGCGGCTGCCGGGATCGCGTGAAACCGAGACGACCTCGACCACGCCGTCATAAATTTCCGGCACTTCCTGGCCAAACAATTTTGACATGAATTCCGGATGGGTGCGGCTCAGGAATATCTGCGGGCCCCGCTGCTCGCGGCGCACGTCAAACACATAGGCCCGAACCCGGTCACCGGGGCGGAAAGTTTCACGCGGCAGGGCTTCATCGCGCCGGACAATCGCTTCGCCGCGGCCCAGATCAACAATTACGTTGCCATATTCAACCCGCTTGACCGTGCCGTTGACGATCTGGCCAATGCGGTCCTTGAACTCGTCATACATGCGCTCGCGCTCGGCATCCCGAACCTTTTGCACGATCACCTGCTTGGCGTTCTGCGCCGCAATGCGGCCGAAATCGATGGGCGGCAGCGGTTCGGCAATGAAGTCACCCACTGTTGCGGCGGGGTTGCGGCGGTTGGCTTCCACCAGGCTGATTTCCGTTGCCTCATTCTCGACCTTTTCGGAAACGAGCAGCAAACGGTTCAACCGGATCTCACCGGATTTCGGATCAATCTCGGCGCGGATTTCATTTTCTGCGCCATAGCGGGCTTTCGCCGCGCGCGTGATGGCTTCTTCCATGGCCTGCAGCACAATGGATTTATCAATCACCTTTTCCCGCGCCACCGCATCGGCAATCTGCAAAAGCTCAAGCCGGTTTGCACTTACGACTGGTTCAGCCATTTTTCATTCTCCCGTTTTCGGAAATTTCCGTTGTCTCTTCAGTCCATTCGCTGCCGTCGCCCAATGAATGGGCAGGTAAGCTGCCATCACTTGATGCCTTTGCAGGCAATCTGGCGCGCGCCGCTTCAATCAGTTCATCGGTCAGCGTGAGCTTCGCATCGCCAATATCGGCAAAAGGAACGCCGATCAGCAGGGGTTCGTTCCCGCCTTCCGGGTTTTCGATGAAAAGCCGCACTTCGCCGTCGGTCACCCCTTCAAGTTTGCCCTTGAAGCGCTTCCGCCCGGCAACCGGCACGGCCATCTCAATTTTCACCTCATGGCCGGCCCAGCGCTCAAAATCCTCAGAACGCACCAAAGGCCGGTCAATGCCCGGCGAGGAAATTTCAAGCTGGTAGCGCGTTGACACGATGTCAGCCACGTCCAGCATCGGCGAAATCGCCCGGCTGAACTTCTCGCAGTCATCAATGGAAAACGTCCCGTCAGGCCGCTCCGCCATGATCTGCAAGGTGGTGCCCGACAGCTTCACGCGCACGAGCCTGAAACCCATGCTGTCCAGCACAGGCTCCACCAGCGCTGCAACCCGCAGCGCCGGTCCCGTTTCGCGTGAAATCCTCGTCGTATCCATCATTTCCCAAGGCAACAAAAAAAGCGGGCCCCGGTGCGGAACCCACTCTCAAAATTTTGCGAGTGAACTTAAGTTAGGGGCTATATAGGCCTTTCCGTTCGCAGCAATTCGCGCGAAAGCCGCAAGAGCCTAGCTCACGCCGGAAGGTCAAATACCGCGTTTCCCGCCCTTCCCGCTTGGCCTTGGCCTCATAGCGCGTCTGGAACCAGTTTTCGAAGGGCTCGGCCGAATTGCTCACCAACTCAAACCCGCCATGTTCCCTGCATTCGCGCAGGGTCCACTCGACATAATCATCGATATCGCTGGCAAACAGAAACACTCCGTCCGGCTTCAACAGGGCATGAAACTGCTTCAGCGTATCCGCATTCACAATCCGCCGGTCGTGATGGCGCTTCTTCGGCCATGGGTCGGGATACAACACGAAAATTTTGGCCAATGATGCTGGCGGAAGCTTCTCCAGCAAATAGCGCACATCATCATCATGAATGCGGATATTGCTCAATGGCCTTTTCTTCAATCAGCGCCAGGAGCTTGGCCACCCCATTGCGAAACGGCTCCGCCCCGATGAAATTCACCTCCGGAAACAGCGCCGCCTGATGCGCCAGATGCTCGCCGCCGCCAAACCCGATTTCCAGCCACACCTCGCCAGCGGGCAAGGGATTTTCCAGATCAACCCGCAGCTTCGGCAGCAATTCTTCCATCAGCTGCAAATGATGACGGCGCAGGGTTTTACCCCTGCGCCGCCCGTAGAACTGAAAGCGTTTCTTGTCTTCGCTCACTTCACCGCCGCTTTGAGGGCTTTCACGAGGTCAATCTTTTCCCAGGAAAAGCCGCCATCCTTTTCAGGGTTCCGCCCGAAATGGCCATAGGAAGAGGTGCGCGCATAGATCGGCCGATTGAGGCTCAGATGGGTGCGAATGCCGCGCGGGCTCAAATCCATGACCTTGGCAATCGCTTTCTCAAGCTTTGCTTCCGCGACTTTTCCCGTGTCATGGGTATTCACATAAATCGACAGCGGCTCGGAAACGCCAATCGCATAGGAAAGCTGAATGGTGCAGCGCTTGGCAAGCCCCGCCGCCACCACATTCTTGGCGAGATAGCGCGCCGCGTAAGCCGCCGACCGGTCCACCTTGGTGGGGTCCTTGCCGGAGAAGGCCCCGCCGCCATGGGGTGCGGCGCCACCGTAAGTGTCCACAATGATCTTGCGGCCCGTAAGGCCCGCATCGCCATCAGGCCCGCCAATGAAAAACTTGCCGGTGGGATTCACATGCCAGACCGTGTCCTTGGTGATCCAGCCCTTGGGCAGCGCCTTCGTCACATAGGGCTTCACCAGTTTCAACATGTCGTCGGAGGTAAGGCTCTCATCAATATGCTGGTGCGAAACCACGATATGCGTGGCGCCGACCGGCTTGCCGTTCTTGTATTGAACCGTGACCTGGCTCTTTGAATCTGGCCCCAAGGCCTTTTCCCGTCCCGAATGGCGCGCTTCCGCCAGCAATTGCAGGATGCGCTGGGCGTAATACAGCGGCGCCGGCATGAGAGCCGGCGTTTCATCGCAGGCATAGCCAAACATGATGCCCTGGTCGCCGGCCCCTTCTTCTTTCTGGGCATGGGAGTCTACGCCCTGGGCAATATCGGCCGACTGGCCGTGCAGCAGAATTTCGATCTTGGCCGTCTGCCAGTGAAAGCCGTTCTGCTCATAGCCGATGGCCTTGATGGCGCGCCGCGCCGCCTCTTCAATCTTGGCATGGGTCACCGACGAGGGCCCGCGGGTTTCGCCGCCGATCACAATCCGGTTGGTGGTGGCAAAGGTTTCGCAGGCCACGCGCACCAGCGCCGGGTCCATGCCCTGCTCCAGAGCCTCGCGGAAAAACAGGTCGACGATTTCGTCGGAAACGCGGTCACAAACCTTGTCCGGATGACCCTCCGATACGGATTCACTGGTAAAGAGATAATTCTTGCGTGACATCTAAACCCTGCCTCTGCGACCGATTATTGCCCCAATTCCGCATAAAGAATTCTTTATGCCCCTGAAATGGCGTTAATGGCAGTGTTGGGAAGCGAGGTCAAGCGCGAGGTATGGGGAAGATTGTCGCTAATCCTTCATATCCACAATGCAGCGCGCCAGTGTTGCAATCAGTTTCCGCTTCGTTCGTGTTGTCCGCATCGCGGAAGGCCTTGGCCAGTTTGATGCCCTCGGCATTCATCATGGATGACATCACGCTGCTCTGTTCGCTGGATTCGCTGAAGCCGGAGTCGCCTTCCGTGCCAGGCAAATCCTCAAAAAAGGCCTGCACCGGAACACCCAGAATCTTCGCCGCATAGAACAGCCGGCTGGCGCTGATGCGGTTGGAGCCCTTTTCGTATTTTTGCACCTGCTGGAACGTAATCCCCAGCAACTCGCCAAGCTTCTCCTGGCTCATGCTGATGAGTTGCCGGCGCATGCGAATGCGCGAACCGACATGCACATCGATGTAGTTTGGATCTCTTCTCGTCATATTCCCCTCAGACCGTTGCCCCCAGTCTGACTCACGCCATCGCTCTATTTCATCTGAGAATCGACAGCAGATTTCGTGATCAATTTTCCAGTGAAAAGTTAGTATAATAGTCGCCGGCCTGTAAACAAAATTCGCTAGTACCAGCAAAATCCCACCCACATAGCGGCCGTTATAGCCAGATTCATTATAAGATGAAGCTCAAAGCGAACAATAGCAAAAGCGCGGAGAAAAAAATCAATTCGCCATAGTCTGCAAAAAAAGTAGGCGGCAGGCTTTGCGGCAAGCCAGCGTCAACGACGCCTTCCGCGCTCAATGGCAGACTCGAGAGCATCCGTCCATAAGGATCAATGACCGCGGACACTCCGGTGTTTGCCGCCCGCACCATGGGCAGCCCCTGTTCGATGGTGCGCAGCCGCGCCTGCGCCAGATGCTGGTAGGGCCCGGTTGAGTTTCCAAACCATCCGTCATTGGTGACATTGACCAGCCATCCCGGCCGCTTCTGCGGGATCAACAAAGTAATCGGGAAATATGGCCTCGTAACAGATCCCAAATCCCGCATCGGGTGCGCCCGGAATGGCCAGGCTCACCGGCCCCGGTCCCGCCGCAAAACTCCCCGGAACCGTGACCACCTTTCGAAATCCCAGCGGTTCAAGCAGCCATTCAAAAGGCAAAAACTCTCCCCCCGGAACCAGCCGCCACTTGTCATAGCGCGCCACCACAGTGCCGGAACCATCAAAGGTCAGAACGCTGTTGTAGACTTTGTCGGCTTCTCCATCGCCGGTCGTATTGACGTCGCGCCGCAAGGCGCCAGTCATCAGGGTTTTGCTCCCGCCGAGCACTTGGGCCAGCTCGGCTCGTGCCCCAACACTCTCATCAATCAGGAATGACACCGCCGTTTCCGGCCAGATGATGTGTGTAATTTGTTTTCCATTTTCGGGCGCGCGCGCCGACATCTCCAGCAATTGGTCAAAGACCGCCCGCGCATTTTCATCCCGCCATTTGATATCCTGCGAAATATTGGGCTGGACAATCCGGATGGTGACACCATCAACATCTGCGACAACGCCATTTTGAAGCCGGTAGCTTCCCCACACCCAGCACAAGGGAAGGGTTGCAATGATCAGCAAGGCGGTGACCCGATGCAATCGCGTTGAATGAACGTCCAATACAAATCGCCATGTGACGGCCCACAGCACAATCAACAGCGTCAGCGCGGGCATGCCCCACAGTGAGGCCGTCTGGGCAACCGCCCCCATGCCATCACTTGCCAGGCCCGGTGCGGCCCAGGGAAAGCCTGTAAACAAAACACCGCGCAGCCATTCAAACGCTGCAAGCGATACGGCAAAAACCAGCGCCGCAGGAAGCCCTTTACGCCGGCTCAGGGTCACGCAGAGGCAGGCGAGGCCCCAGTAAACCGCCATGGCGGCGGCAAGTCCGCCCACCGCAAAAGGCATCATCCAGAGATAGGCTTCCGCATCGACAAAAAAGGCAAAGCCAATCCAGTGCAGGGTCACAATGAAATAGCCAAAGCCGAAGCACCATCCCAGGAAGAAAGACTGCAACTGCAATTTTCTTTCAATCCCCTCCAACATGAACAGTACGGCAGGGAAGGCAACAAAGAGCAGGGGCCACAAATCAAGCGGCGGCATGGAAAGTGCGGCAGCGATGCCAGCGATCAGCGCCAGCCCGGTGCGCTGCCAGCCCTGCGCCTCCCGCAGAAATTCAATCACGCGATCTCATCTATCGCATTGCCACAAGCATGATTCCCGCCGTGCACAGGCCCACGCCAAGCCAGTTGGTGGCCGACAGCCGCTCACCCAGCATCAGCACGCCAAAGACTGCCACTAGCACAATGCTCAGTTTGTCGACAGGCGCCACCCGTGCCGCATCGCCGATTTTCAGCGCGCGGAAATAACAAACCCAGGAAGCACCCGTCGCCAGCGCCGAGAGCGTCAGGAACAACCACGCACGCGAGGTTATGGCCGAAAGTTCCTGCCATTGCCCGGTTGCCAAAACAATCAGCGCCAGCACGCATAAAATAATGACCGTGCGGATCAACGTCGCGATATCGGAATTGATGTCGGAAACGCCGATCTTGGCGAAGATCGCGGTGAGCGCCGCGAACACCGCCGACAGGAACGCCCAGATTTGCCAGGTCATCAAACCGGAATTGATCATCACTGCCTCCGTTGTTTTGCCACCGTCTCCGCCATCGAACACAGGATTTCGAACATCATCGTCACCCCGGCATAGGCGGTGATGCCCGGACGCATCGAAGGGCGGCGACACTTCGACCACATCGGCGCCCACGATGTTGAGCCCGCGCAAGCCCGCGCAACATCTGCTGCGCCTGGAAGGTCGTGAAGCCGCCGACTTCCGGCGTGCCGGTGCCCGGCGCATAGACCGGATCAAGCATGTCGATATCGAAGCTCACATAGGTTCGGCCATCGCCCACAACGCCGCGCGCAATCCGCCATCACCTTCTGCGGGCCCAGCTCCATCGCCTCCTCGATGCGGATGAGGCGAACCCCCATCTTCTCGCCATACGTCGAAATCGTCGAGATCATACATCGAGCCGCGCAAGGCCGATCTGCACGGTGCGCTTGGGATCAAGCACGCCCTCCTCGATGGCCCGCCGGAACGGCGTGCCATGGGTATATTTGAAGCCGCCGAAATAGCTGTCATAAAGATCGGTATGGGCATCGAAATGGATCATGCCGACCGGCTTCTTTTCGCCCACCGCGCGCAGGATCGGCAGCGAACACAGATGATCGCCGCCCGCCGAAAGCGGCCTGATGCCCTTGCCGACCAGCTTCTTGAAATAGCCTTCGACACGCATCAAGGCGTCATCGACATTGGCCGGATTGACCGGGCAATCGCCAAGATCGGCGATATTGGCGAGGTCATAGGGAACGATATGCGTGGTCTGGTGCATGCGCCGCACCATGGAGGATTTGTCGCGCATCTGCCGCGGCGCATGGCGCGGGCCCGGCCGGTTGGTGGTGCCGCCATCCCAGGGAATGCCGACGAGCCCGATATCGATATCCTTCGCCTCGTCGAGCGGCACATGCGGCAGGCGCATGAAGGTCGCGATGCCGCCAAAGCGCGGCGTGACGAGACCGGAGGCAGGCTGATTGAATTTTTTCAAGGCACAATTCTTTCGTTCAGGTTTTTATCACCAGTTTGCGCGGCGTCTGGCACAGGCACTCCGCGCCATTGGGCGTGATCAGGATTGTTTCCGACAGTTCCAGCCCGCCATAATCAAGATAAAGCGCCGGCATGAAATGCAGGGTCATGTTGGCTTCAAGCACCGTCGTATCGCCGCGCCGGATCGACATCGTGCGCTCGCCCCAATCCGGCGGATAGGAAAGCCCGATGGAATAGCCCGTGCGCGAATCCTTCTCAAACCCATGGCGCTTCAATTCATCAAAAAACGCATCCGCCACATCGCCGCAGGTCTTGCCCGGCTTTGCGGCTTCAAGCCCGGCCGACGTCGCACTCAAGCGCCGCCTTCTCCGCATCCAGGAATTTCTGCGGCGGCTTGCCGAGATAAACCGTGCGCGACAGCGGCGCATGGTAGCGCCGGTAGCAGCCGCCCAGTTCAAAGAAAGTGCCCTCGCCCTTTTTGAAAGGCCGGTCATCCCAGGTGAGATGCGGCGCCGTTGCATCAATGCCCGAAGGCAGCATCGGAACGAAGGCCGCGTAGTCGCCCCAATTGCCGTCGGCCCCGAGAATGGATTGCTTTTGAATTTCGGCAACCAGCACGTTTTTCGGCAGGCCCGGCTCCACCAGTTCAAAAACCCTGGCATGCATGGCATCGGTGATTTTCGCGGCCCGGCGGATGAAGGCAACTTCCAGATCGCTCTTCACGCTGCGCTGCCAGTTCACCAGGCCCGTTGAATCATGGAGATTGGCTGGCTTGAAAGCCTTGAGCAGCGTCGTATGGGCCTTGGCTGAAAACCAGTAATTGTCCATCTCCAGCCCGATGCGCGCGTCTTTCCAGCCGCGATCAACAATCAACTTGGGAAAGATGCTCCATCGGATGGCGCTCGGTGGATTGCACATAATGATCGGGATAGCCCACGATATTGTCATGGCTCATGAACACGGTGCGCATGGCTCCCTTGGCATCCATGCCGCGCCCCCACCACACGGGCTCGCCCTCAAGCCCCAGCAGCACTCCCTGATGCACATAGAACGACCAGCCATCATAGCCCGTGAGCCACGCCATGTTGGAAGGATCGGAAACAAGAATGAGATCAAGATTGCGCTGACGCATGGCTTTGCGCGTTTTGGCGATGCGCCGCTGATACTCGGTAATGGGGAAATGCAAGGTGGCTTCAGTCATTATTTGAGTTTGGCCTGACGATCCGTTTGACGCAAGGCCAGTGGAGTGGCTACGCTTGGTCCATGGCAGAGACATTTGACATCATCGTAATCGGTGCGGGCATTGCCGGCGCCTCCATCGCCGCCCATCTCGCCGAAACCAAGCGCGTGCTGATTCTGGAAATGGAGGACCGCCCCGGCTTTCACACCACCGGAAGGTCCGCCGCCACTTTCGAGCCCAATTATGGCCCGCCGCCCATGCTGGCTTTCACCCGCGCCAGCAACGCGTTTTTCGTGAACCCGCCGCAGGGCTTCACCGATGGTCCGTTGCTGGTGCCGCGCTCCTCGCTGTTCTTCGAAGCCGAAGGCCAGGAAGCATTCACGGAAAAACTTCTGGCCTCCGCTTCGGGTCTGGAAGAATTGTCAGAAGCGCAAGCGCTCAAACATTTTCCTGTCCTCCGTGAAGGCTATGCCAAACGCACCTTCCTTGATCCCCACACCGGCGATCTCGATGTGGACCTGCTGCACCGCGGCTATCTCAGGTTGTTCAAAGCGCGCGGTGGCCAGTTGTTCAATAGCGCCGCCGCCGAAACAATTCTGCGCATGGGCCATGCCTGGGAAGTGATTACCCCGCAAGGAATTTTCGAAACCGAAATCCTCGTCAATGCCGCAGGCGCCTGGGGTGATGTGGCGGCAATCAAGGCTGGCGTAAAGCCAATAGGCCTGCAGCCCAAACGCCGCTCCATCGGCGTCATTCCGGTTGATGGCATTCCCGGCGTTGCCGATTTTCCCCTGGTCACCGACGTTGGCGAAACCTGGTACGCCAAGCCGCAAAGCGGCAAGATGATTGTCTCCTCCGCCGACGCCACGCCGGTTGATCCTCACGATGCCTATGCCGATGACATGGCCATCGCCGAAGGCATCGAGCGCCTGATGACTGCCACCACAATTGAGGTCAACCATCTCGACCATACCTGGGGTGGCCTCCGCACCTTCGCCTCCGATGGCTCACCCGTGATTGGTTTTGATCCGCATACGGAGGGCTTTTTCTGGCTCGTCGGCCAAGGCGGCTACGGCATCCAGTCCGCCCCTGCCCTGTCACGTACCGCCGCCGCCATGGTGCTGGGCCAAAAACCTCCGCAGGATGTCATGGATGCGGGGCTGGTGCTTGCAGATATATTGCCCGACAGATTCGCATAACCACTTCAATTCCCCCTTGCGGGGAGGGAAAAGTTACAATTCCTCTAGCCCACCAAAATCGGAAACTCCGGCGAATTCATCGCCGCGCCATGCGCCAGCGTCACGCCGCGAAATGGTGGCGAGGTCTTCACCCCTTCGCGCCTTGCAAAGCGCGCGTCGTCACCCAGCAGCCGCAGCGAAAACGCCCGCCGCTGCTCGCTCGCCGAATTATTGGCCGGCGCGCCATGCAGCGTCTTGTAGTTGAAGGCCACCGCATCGCCCGGCTCAAGCGCCCAGCCGATCACATTGAAGCTGTCCCGGTTGCCATTGATGTCGGGCACTTCCTCAAGCCCGTCATTTTCATTGAGCGGCGTCTTGTCGAAACGCTCCGGCCTGAAATACTTGCCCCACTTGTGCGAGCCGCCGACGAATTCCAGGGTGCGGTCGCGCGGCACATGGTCCAGCGGAATCCAGATGCTCACCGTGTCATTGCCGTCCACGCAGTAATAGGGCTGGTCCTGGTGCCAGGGCGTGGCAACCCCGGCGCTCGCCTCCTTCACCAGCACATGCTCGTGAAACAGCCGCGCCGTTTTCGTGCCCATCAACTGGCGGCCAATCTCGGCTGCCGGCGAATTGAAAATGAAATCCTTGTATTCCGGAATCCGGTCCCAATTGCAGTAATCGCCGAAGAAGCGCCCGCCGCCATCCCGGCCCTTGTAGATTTTTACGTCGGCGCTGGGTTCGGCCATGTTGCGCGCAATGCCTGCCCGCAAAACCTCAACCCAGTCAGCAAAATAGCCCTTGAGGGCCACGGCCCCGTCGCGCTCAAAAGCCGCGATTATATCGGCTGGAACTGTCGGTTTTGTCATCTCTGCACTCCCTATCCCGTTTTCAGCATGGCGCCAATAATAAGTAAATCAGATTGATTTACCTCACGCAAAAACAGGATTTTGATCAATCGGAAAAAACGTGCTTAAGATGCGCTCAACGCCCGTTCGGGTGTCTAAAAAAATAAGGGAGACAAACTATGAAATCCACTAAAGTGTTGGGTGCCGCGTTACTGATGAGCACAATGCTCGCGGTAGGCAGCGTCCAGGCAAAATCGCTTGTTTATTGTTCGGAAGGCTCGCCTGAAAACTTCACGCCGGCCATGAACACCACGGGCACCAGCCTCGATGCGGCGCGCCCCGTCTACAACAAGCTCGTGCAATTCACCCCCGGCTCGACCGCGGTCGAACCCGGCCTTGCCGAATCCTATGAAGTTTCCGACGACGGCAAGACCATTACCTTCAAACTCCGCAAAGGCATCAAGGTCCATTCCGGCGTCAATGGCTTCACGCCAACCCGCGATCTCAACGCCGAGGATGTGATCTTCTCTTTTGAGCGCCAATGGAAGCCTGAGCATCCCTATGCCAAGGTATCGGGCGGCGCCTACGACTACTTTAACGACATGGGCATGCCGGACCTGCTCGAAGCCGTCACCAAGGGCGACGACGACTTGACCGTTGTGATGAAGCTCAGCAAGCCGAATGCACCGATCCTGGCAAACCTCGCCATGGATTTCGCCACCATCCAGTCGGCGGAATATGCCGAGTTCCTGATGGACAAGGGCACTCCTGAGCAGTTCGACCAGATCCCGGTCGGCACCGGTTCCTTCCAGTTCGTCGACTACCAGAAGGATGCGGTCATCCGCTTCAAGGCCTTCGATGGCTGGGCTGGAAAGCCCAAGATTGATGATTTGATCTATGCCATCACGCCCGATGCGACGGCCCGTTATGCCAAGCTCAAGGCCAATGAATGCCAGGTGATGGGCTATCCAAATCCGGCCGATCTCGCTGATATGGCGCAAGAATCCCGATATGGAAGTTCTGCAGCAGGCGGGCCTCAACATCGGCTACATGGCGATGAATGTCCAAAAGGCGCCCTTCGACAAGGTGGAAGTCCGCAAGGCCATCGCCATGGCGATCGACCGCGATGCCATCCTGAAGGAAGTCTATCAGGGTGCTGGCCAGAAGGCCAAGAACCCCATTCCGCCAACCATGTGGTCCTATGACGACTCGACGGTGGATATCCCCTACGATCCAGCCAAGGCCAAGGAAATGCTGGCGGCAGCCGGCGTGACTTCACTTGACACCGACATCTGGTGGATGCCGGTGCAGCGCCCCTACAACCCCAACGCCAAGCGCATGGCCGAAATGGTCCAGGCGGATTTGGCCAAGGTTGGCATCAATGCGACACTGGTCTCCTACGAGTGGGGCGAGTACCGCAAGCGCATGCAGGCGGGCGAGCACCAGATGGGCTTCCTCGGCTGGACCGGCGACAACGGCGATCCGGATAATTTCCTTGCGGTTCTTTTGGGCTGCGACAAGGACGGCAAGCCCAACGCCAACAACATCCCGAAGTGGTGTGACGCCAAGTTCCAGGAAGACATCATCAAGGCGGCCGAAATTACGGACCAGGCCGAACGCACTGCACTCTACCAGGACGCCCAGAAGATCGTGGCGGCCGAGGTGCCTTGGCTGAACGTCGCCCACTCCACCGTGTTTGAGCCCATCCGCAAGGGGGTCTCAGGCTACAAGGTGAGCCCGCTCGGCGCCCACGAGTTCCAGAACGTGGACGTAGCCGAATAACAACAAAATCGGCGGAACAGTTCCCCAGGGAATTGTTCCGCCTTTTTATACGGTGGCTGGATGTTTCGATTTTTCCTGAAGCGGGCGGCGCTCACGCTGCCGACTTTCATTGCATTGATGTTCGTGACCTTCACGATGATCCGGCTTGTTCCCGGCGATCCCATCGAGGTGCGGCGCGGCGAACGCGGGATTTCGCCGGAACGGCTGGCGGAACTCCGCCATGACATGGGCCTCGACCAGCCCATCTGGAAACAGTTTTTCGATTATGTCTGGGCCCTGCTGCACGGCGATTTTGGCACCTCGATCATTTCCAAGGCCCCGATCGCCGATGAATTCCTCACCCTCTTTCCCGCCACCCTTGAACTCACCTTTTGCGCCATGATCTTTGCCGTTGCGGTGGGAGTTCCAGCCGGCGTCATGGCCGCCGCCAGGCGCGGCAGCTTTTATGACCAGACCCTGATGGGAGCGGCACTCACCGGCTATTCCATGCCCATCTTCTGGTGGGGCCTCATTCTCATTCTGTTTATGTCAAACACCCTGCACCTCACCCCCGTCTCGGGCCGCATTGATCTCATCAAATATTATTTCCAGCCCGTCACCGGATTCATGCTGATTGATTCCATCATCTCCGGCCAGAAGGGCGCGTTCATGGATGCGGTCCGCCATCTCATCTTGCCCACCATTGTGCTGGGCACCGTGCCTCTCGCCGTTGTTGCGCGCATGACGCGCTCCTCCATGCTGGAAGTTCTGGAAGAAGATTATGTGCGCACCGCCAGGGCCAAGGGCCTTTCCGCCTTCCGCGTCATCGGCCTCCATGCCCTGCGCAATGCGCTGATTCCCGTTGTCACCGTTATCGGACTTGCAGGTGGGAACGCTTCTGGCCGGTGCGGTTCTCACCGAAACGATTTTCTCCTGGCCGGGCATCGGCAAATGGCTGGTTGAATCCATCGGGCGGCGCGATTATCCCGCCCTTCAGGGCGGCATCATGCTCATTGCCAGCGTTGTCATTCTGGTCAATCTCATCATCGATCTTCTCTATGGCCTGATCAATCCGCGGATCCGCCATGGCCACTGAAACCCTGGTCATGGCCGCACCGCCCGGGCCGCTTCTCGCCTTCTGGCGTTCCTTCCGCGAAAATCGCGGCGCCGTCATCGGCCTCGCCGTGGTCTGCTCTGTCGTCTTCATTGCCATCTTTGCAAATTTCATCGCCCCCTATAGTCCGATCGAACAATACCGCGGCTTCACCAGGCTGCCGCCCGTCTGGGCCGAGGGCGGCAACTGGGCCCATCTCCTGGGAACTGATCCCGTGGGGCGGGACATGCTCTCGCGCATCCTTTACGGTTCGCGGATCTCCCTTTTCATTGGCCTCTCGGTGATGTTTGTCTCAGCCGTGCTGGGCGTTCTGCTGGGCCTTCTCTCCGCCTTCTGGGGCGGCATCGTCGATGTCATCATCATCCGCGTCATGGATTTGATTCTCGCCATTCCGAGCCTCGTGCTGGCGATCCTCATCATCGCGGTCATCGGCCCGAACCTGACCAACACCATCGTGGCCGTAACTGTCGTCGGCCTGCCGTTCTATGTGCGCCTGGTGCGCGCCTCGGCGATCAGCGAGCTTACCAAGGACTATGTCACCGCCGCCAAGGTTGCAGGCGTGGGCCCGCTCCGGCTCATGCTGTCAACCGTGCTGCCCAATTGCCTCGCCCCGCTCATCGTTCAGGCAGCCCTTGGCATTTCCGACGCCATCCTTGCTGCCGCGGGCCTGGGCTTCCTTGGGCTGGGTGCCCAACCGCCCACGCCGGAATGGGGCTCCATGCTGGCCGACTCACGCGATCTCATCACCTCGAACCCCTGGGTCATGGCCATGCCCGGTATTGCCATCCTGATCACCGTGCTCGCCATCAACCTCATGGGCGATGGCCTGCGTGACGCGCTTGATCCGCGCCTGAAGAAGAGTTGAGCATGCCAAGCCTGCTCGATACGGCACTCATTGCAGCCATCGTTTCGGCCGCTGTGACGGCGTTGGGCTGGTATGCCAGCCATTGGAGCGAGAAACGCCTGGAAAGCCAAAGGCGCATCGAACGCATCGTCGATGTCCAGACAGCGCTTCTGGCAGAGATCGAAAGCAATCTCACGCGTTACGAGGAAATCGATCTCGACAAGCACACCGCCGACATGGTGCGCCGGATCACCGGAAAGGCCGGGGAAAGGCTTTCACGCCCTTCGTGCCGCGTTATGCCACGGAGATCATTTTCGAGGCCATGCTCGCCGACATCCACATTCTGCCGACCGAGACGATCGACGACGTGGTGGCCTACTACAAGCAGGAATACAAATTGCGGGAATTGGTGGAGGATTTGCGCTCAAGCCGCTATCAGGAACTTGAACAGGACAGGAAGGCCAGAATCTACGAGGACTATGTCTGGCAGATCAAAACGGTTTTGATAACCGGAGAACAGGCGCGAAGCGCCTTGCGTAATTCGCTCGGCGTGCCGCTCAATAGCCAGGAAGCGGGCCAGAGCCCGGCTTCTGAAAACCTGTAGATTGTGGTTTGGACTGTGCCATGATCAATCACCTTCTTTGGCCAACATATAGGAAGTACCGCCCGACATGCAAGTTGAAGAACATTAACGTGAAAATAGTGTGAACCGGCCATGCCCCTGCTCGACATCAAGAACCTGACCGTGGAGTTCAAGACCGCCAGCGGCTATTTCCGCGCCGTGGACAATGTCTCCATGAATGTGGACACAGGCGAGGTCCTGGCCATTGTCGGCGAATCCGGCTCCGGAAAGTCCGTGTCCATGCTCGCCGTCATGGGTCTCCTGCCGTGGACGGCGAAGGTCACCGCCGACAAGATCGACTTTGACGGCCGTGATCTCCTGAACATCACCCCGGCCGATCGCCGCCAGATCACCGGCAAAGACATGGCGATGATTTTCCAGGAACCCATGTCGAGCCTGAACCCCTGCTTCACCGTGGGCTTCCAGCTCATGGAAGCCTTGCAAACCCATCTCGACATGGACAAGGCGGCGCGGCGCAAACGCGCCATTGAGCTTCTTGAGGAAGTGGGGATTCCCGGCCCTGAAACTCGTCTTTCATCTTTTCCGCACCAGCTTTCTGGCGGCATGAGCCAGCGCGTGATGATTGCCATGGCGTTGGCCTGCAAGCCAAAACTGCTGATTGCCGATGAGCCCACCACCGCGCTTGATGTGACCATTCAGGCGCAAATCCTCGAGCTTCTCGTGCGCCTGCAAAAGGAAACCGGCATGGCGCTCGTGCTCATCACCCATTCCATGGGAGTTGTCGCCGAAACGGCTGAACGGGTGAGCGTGCAATACGCCGGCCAGAAGGTTGAGGAGCAGCCGGTCAAGGATCTTTTCGCCACGCCGCGCCATCCCTATACGGCAGCCCTGCTCGCCGCCCTGCCGGAGCGGGCCCATGCGCGCCGCCTGCCCTCCATTCCGGGCGTGGTGCCGGGGCAGTTTGACCGCCCGGTTGGCTGCCTGTTTTCGCCGCGCTGCATTTACGCAACGGACCTCTGCCGAACCACGCAGCCCGCCATGGACTATGGCGCCTTGTGCCATTATCCGCTGGGAAAGGTTGCCGCATGAGCCAGGTCCTGAATGCCCAAAACCTTACCCGTTACTACGCCGTCTCGCGCGGCGCCTTCAAGGAAACCTCCATCCTGAAGGCCGTTGATGGCGCAAGCTTCACCCTGGAGCGCGGCAAGACGTTAGCCGTCGTTGGCGAATCCGGCTGCGGAAAATCAACTCTCGCCCGCCTTGTCACCATGATTGAATTGCCAACCTCCGGCACGCTCAACATCGCGGGCCAGAACATTGTCGGCGCAACCCGCGAAACGCTGCGGGCCTTGCGCCCGAAAGTGCAGATCGTTTTTCAAAATCCCTATGGCTCTCTGAACCCGCGCCAGAAAATCGGCGCCATTCTGGAAGAGCCCCTGCTGGTCAATACCAAGGCGCCAAAAGCCGAGCGCCAGGAGAAGGCCCGCGCCATGATGAAAAGCGTGGGCCTGCGTCCGGAACATTACGACCGTTACCCCCACATGTTTTCCGGCGGCCAGCGCCAGCGCATTGCCATTGCCCGCGCTCTGATGCTCGATCCCGAAATTCTCGTGCTCGATGAACCAGTCTCAGCCCTTGATATTTCCATTCAGGCGCAGGTTCTCAATCTCCTCGCCGACCTGCAGGAGAAGCATAACCTCGCCTATCTCTTCATCAGCCACGATCTTTCCGTGGTGAAACACATCGCCGATGAGGTGATGGTCATGTATCTGGGCCGCGTGGTCGAGCAGGGCACGCGCGACAATATTTTCAGGAACCCGCAGCATCCCTATACCAAGGCCCTGCTCTCGGCCACGCCAACGCCTGATCCCAACTCGCAAGCGCGAGCGCATTGTGCTGAAGGGCGAACTGCCCTCGCCCCTTGCGCCGCCGCCGGGCTGCACCTTCCATCCCCGCTGCCCCCTCGCCTTCGAGCCATGCAACAAGCTCAATCCCGCCCTCCTTGCCCATGATGACAGTCTTGTGGCATGCCACGCGGTGAACCCATCCCACATCGAATTCAAAGGCGGCCTGAACATGTCATCGCGTCCAGAACTTTCAACCGGCGAAGCCCTTGTGGGCCTGCTCGAAGCCTATGGCGTGGATACGATCTTCGGCATTCCCGGCGTCCACAATGTGGAAATGTATCGGGCCCTGCCGCGCTCGAAAATCAAGCATGTCCTGGTGCGCCACGAACAGGGCGCGGGCTTCATGGCCGATGGCTATGCCAGGGCCACGGGCAAGCCCGGCGTGTGTTTCACCATCACCGGCCCCGGCCTGTTGAACATCCTGACGCCCATGGGGCAGGCCTGGTCCGACTCCAGCAATGTGCTGGTGATCGCCTCCGCCCTCGACATGGCCGATAGCGCGCAAGGCCGCGGACGGCTGCATGAAATGATCGATCAGCGCGCCGCGGCGGCCATCGGTCACCAACCTCCACATGCGCGCCTACACGCCCAAGCGACGTGCGCGATGGCATTGGCGCGCGCCTTCGCCAATTTTTCCAGCCAGCGGCCAAGGCCCGCCTATCTCGAAATCCCGCTCGACATGCTGAAGATTGCCCGCAGGCGACGGCTGGCACGGCACGGCCGCTGCCGCGCCGCGCCCTGCCACAGGCCGACCAGATCGCAGCAGCGTGGCCACAGCTCAATCCGGCCAAGCGCCCGATCATCATTCTCGGCGGCGGCGCGCTTGATTGCGGCAAGGCAGCGCTGTCGATTGCCGAAAAACTTGGCGCGCCGGTCATGACGACAACTGCCGGCAAAGGTGCCGTTCCCGAGGATCATCCCCTCTGCCTGGGTTACAGCATGGGCCGCCCGCAGATGTCGAATTCATCCGCTCCGCCGATGCCATCCTCTGCGCCGGCATCGCAGCTTTCGGAAACCGATTTCTGGGACGACCCAGGTTGTGATCGACAAGAACCTGATCCGCATCGATATCGATGCCGATTCGCCATTGCACGGCCCCACACCGCGGAGATCGCCATCCGGCCGATGCAAGGGCCACACTTGGAAGCAATCGCTCCTGGCTGATGCACATGCGCAGTCCAGCCAACACGAAATCGCCGAAAATGCCAAGGGACTGCATCGATGATGTCGTCTCCGACATCAACTGCAAATCATTCTCAAGGTGCTTGAGGTGATCCGTGAGGCCTGCCGCGCAAGACACGATCGATCTGCTCCGACATGACGCAGATCGCCTATGTCGCAAACGAGGTTTTCCCCGTGTACGTGCCCCGCACCTGGCTTCACCCCGTCGGCTTCGGCACCTTGGGCTTTCGGCCTGCCCGCCGGCATCGGCGCCAAGTTCGGCAAGCCGGCAAACAGCCTGTCGCCGTGATGATCGGCGACTACGGCATGCAGTATCACGCTGAATGAACTGGGCACCGCCGCCGAACACAAATTGCCCGTCGTCATCCTCCTGTGGAACAATGAATGCGCTTGGCGCCAGATCCGCGACAACATGGTGAGCAAGGGCATCCAGCCCAATGCCGTCACCTTGAAGAACCCGGATTTCCAGATGCTGGCAAAGGCCTATGGCTGCTACGCCGAAAAGCCCGCCTCGCTGAAAGCCCTCGCGGCTGCCATCAAGACAGCCCTCAATGCCGATGGCCCCACTTTCATTGAAATGACACCCGCCATGGTCAATGGCTGATGCGGCCGTAATTTTTGATGTCGATGGCGTGCTTCTCGAACTCACGCGCGCCGAGGAAGATGCCTTCTTTGTTCCCTTTGAACAGCGCTATGGCCTGAAAGATCTTTCCCGCGACTGGAATTCCTATGCCATTCGCAACGACGAAAACATCATCGCGGAAATCCTCGCGCGCCATGGCTTGCCGGAGCATGAGCACACCGAAGTCGTTGCGGATTATTTGGATATTCTCAAACTACAGTTGGACGATGGCACAATTGAAACCATCGCCATCCCCGGCGCGCTGGACCTTTTGCAAAACCTTCACGGCAATTTGCAAATGGGCATCGCCACCGCAAATCTTCTTAGCGCTGCCGAACTTCGCCTGAAGCGCGCAGGGCCTCTGGGATCATGTTTCCGCCTGCGCCCACGGGGCTGAGGGCGGCGGCCACAAGCGGGAAATTCTGGCTCGGGCCATAGCCGCAACCGGCCTTCCCAAGAACCGCATTGTCTATATCGGCGACAACCTCAATGATGTGGAAGCCGGTCTGGCAAATGGCGTTCATTTCATTGGTTTCAGCACAAATCTCGCCCGTTTGCGGGAGTTGCAAGACGCCGGGGCCAGCCACACCAGCAATAATCATCTGGATAGTTTTCGCCTGATCGGCCATCTATTGCAGCGGTGAGTCGAAGAAAATAAGCAAATTCTTTATTCTGGGATTTTATTTATGAGCCATGCGAGCCAGTTTTCACTCCTCACCACCCGGCGCTTCCTTCCGCTCTTCGTGGCCCAGGCCATCGGCGCCTTCAATGACAACGGCCTGCGCAATGCCATCACCATTCTCATCACCTTCGATCTCGCGGTAAACCACGGCTGGAACGCCACGCTCTTCGTCCAGGCCGGAACCGCCCTGTTCATCCTGCCCTATTTCCTCTTTTCCGCCATCGCCGGCCAGTTCGCCGACAAATTCGACAAGGCCTTCATCGCCCAGCGCGTCAAGCTCGCCGAAATCGGCGCGATGATTTTTGGCGCCGGGGCCCTTTGGCTCGACAACCCTTACCTCGACCTCATGGTGCTGTTTTTTGCCGGCAGCCTCGCGGCCTTTTTCGGCCCCGTCAAATACGGAATCCTGCCGCAATACCTGAAACGGGACGAGGTCATCGCCGGCAATGCCATGATCGAGATGGGAACCTTCGTTACCATTCTCCTCGGCACCATGTTTGGCGGCTTTCTCGTAATCGAAACCGGCGGCAGGCAAATCCTCTCGGGCGCGCTGATCCTCCTGGCGGTCATTGCCTGGTATGCCACAACCCGCATGCCTCCTGCACCTTCGACCAGGCCCGACCTCGAAATCGACTGGAACATTTTCAGGCAAACCGGAAAACTTATCGGCTACGCCCGCGAACGCCACGACGTGTTCTGGGCCGTGATTGGCGCCTCCTGGTTCTGGTTCGTGGGCACCGTCCTGCTCGTGCAGTTTCCGGTTTTCACCAAGGACATCCTGCTCGCCAACGAGGATGTGGCCAACGCCTTCATTGCCACCTTCACCATCGGCATTGGCCTGGGCTCGATGATCACCAACTTGTTGCTGAAAGGCGAGGTCTCGGCAAAATATGTGCCCGTCGCCGCCATCATGATGACGGTTTTCCTGATCGACCTTTATTTCGCCGCGGGCCAGGTCAATGAAAGGCTTAGCGGGACCACGCTCAACGGCGTCAGCATATTCTTTTCCGACTGGGCCAGTTGGCGGGTTGCCTTTGACCTGTTTTTCACCGCCTTCTTCGGCGGCATCTATGCCGTGCCGCTCAATGCCATCATGCAAACCCGCGCCTCGCCGCCCAAGCGCTCGCGCGTCATTGCCGCCAACAATGTCGTCAACGCGATCTTCATGATCGCCGCCACCGTGACCTCGGTCATCCTGTTGCAATTCATCTCGGCGCGCGGCCTGTTCCTCTGCCTGGGCCTTGCCAATGCGGTGGCAGCCATCTGGATTTGCTTCCTCCTGCCCCAGGAAACGCTGTCAAATCTCGCCAGGCAACTCTTTCGCCTTCTCTACCGCGTCGAGGTGAAGGGGCTCGAAAACTACAAGGCGGCCGGCCGCCGGGCGGTTATCGTCGCCAATCATACGTCGTTTCTGGACGGCCCTTTGCTGTCGGCCTTTCTTCCTGACCGCACGACCTTTGCCATTAATTTCCACATGGCAAAGCGCTGGTGGGTGAAGCCCGCATTCGCGCTGTTTGATCTCGCTCCCATTGATCCCGGCAATCCCCTGTCGATCCGCACCTTGGTTGAAGCCGTGAAAAAGGGCCATCGCGTGGTGATCTTCCCCGAGGGCCGCATCACCGTCACCGGCACCTTGATGAAGGTTTACGAAGGCCCCGGCGCCATCGCCCAGATGGCCGACGCCAAGGTTCTGCCCGTGCGCATTGACGGCACGCAATTCTCCAAATTTTCCAGAATGCGCGGCAAGCTGCGCCAGCGCTGGTTTCCCAAAATCACCATCACTTTCCTGCCGCCGGTGAAATTTGACGCGCCCGAAGGAATGCGCGGCTCGCGCCTGCGCGAACACCAGGCCGACAAGCTTTATGATGTTATGACCGACATGGTGTTCTCCACCTCGAACATCGATCAGACCCTGTTCGAATCCCTGCTTGATGCCCGCGCCACCCATGGCGGCAGCCACAAAATTGTCGAGGACATCCAGCGCCAGCCCATTGCCTATAACCGCGTGATCATGGGCAGCTTCATTCTCGGCCGCAAGATCGCCAAGCTCACGCCCAAGCAAAAAACCGTGGGCGTTCTCCTGCCCAATGCCATTGGCGCATTGCTCACGCTCTTTGGCCTGCAGGCCTTTGGCCGCGTGCCCGCCATGCTGAATTTCTCCACCGGCGCCCTGAACATGTCAGCAGCTTGCACCGCGGCCCAGGTCACCACAATTGTTTCATCGCGGAAATTCATTGAGGCGGCGGAAATGGAAGGCGATATTGCCATCCTCTCCAAGTCCTGCCAGATCATCTATCTCGAAGACGTGCGTGCGAAGGTCGGCAAGCGCGACAAGCTCTATGGGCTCTTCGCCAGGTTTTTTTCCCGCACCGCGCTTTGGCTGTCAAAAGCCAGCAAGGATCCAAACAGCCCGGCCATCATTCTCTTCACTTCGGGCTCGGAAGGCGTGCCCAAGGGCGTAGTCCTGTCGCACCGCAATCTTAATGCAAACCGGCTTCAGGCCGCCGCCCGCATCGGTTTCAGCGCCCAGGACATCGTGTTCAACGCCATGCCCATGTTTCATGCCTTTGGCCTGCTGGGCGGAACCCTGCTTCCGGTCCTGTCCGGCGTTTACAGTTTCTTCTATCCCTCGCCGCTCCATTACAAGATCGTGCCGGAGCTCTGCTACGCCACGAATGCCACCGTGCTTTATGGCACCGATACGTTCCTCGCGGGCTATGCCCGCACCGCCAACCCCTATGATTTCTTCAGCATGCGCCTGATCGTCTCCGGTGCTGAACGGGTGAAGTCTGAAACCCGCGAAGTCTGGATGGAAAAATTCGGTCACCGCATTCTTGAAGGCTATGGCGCCACCGAATGCTCGCCCGTCATTGCCATCAACACGCCGATGCACAACCGCTCCGGCAGTGTCGGAAGGCTTTTGGACCGCATCGAGTACCGTCTGGAACCCGTCGAAGGCATTGCCAACGGAGGCAGGCTGTTCGTGAAAGGCCCCAATGTCATGCTGGGCTATTTGCGCGCCGACAATCCCGGCGCCATCGAAGCCCCGCCCGACGGCTGGTACGACACGGGCGACATTGTGGAAGTCGATGAGCACCGCTTTGTCACCATTCTGGGCCGGGCCAAACGTTTTTCAAAAATTGCCGGCGAAATGGTCTCGCTCACCGCCGTTGAAACAAAATTGCAGGAAGCCTTCCCCGGCGAAAATTTTGCCGTCGTTGCCATTCCTGACGAGAAAAAGGGCGAGCAGTTGATCCTGTTTACCACCATCGCCCAGCCTGAGCGCGCCGCTATTTCCGAAGGCCTGAAAAGCCGCGGCGCTTCCGACCTTATGATTCCAAAGGTCCTGGTGCATCTCGAGGAAATTCCGCTCCTCGGCTCCGGCAAGACCGACTATGTCACCTTGACCCGCATCTCCATCGAGGGGGCCAATGGCTGACGGCAGGGCCCACCAGCTTGCCATGCAGCTGGTGGAGCAGGCCGCCCGCATCATGGGAGCGCCCCGCCTCATTCCCATCAGCTTTGCCCATATTGATGCTTGTTTTTACACCGGTCGGTCCCACGTCGATTTCGTGAGGTTCCTCCTCGAACACGGCGCAAAACTTTCCGTACCCGCCTGGACCAACAACAGCGTTGCCAGCCCCGATGACGGCGGTCTCAGGCCCGACCATTCCGATCCCGAAATGGTGCGCGGAGCCCATGAGCTGATGGAGCTCTACACAAAACTCGGCTGCAAACCCACCTGGACCTGCGCGCCCTACCAACTCGCCGGCGGACCAAAGTTCGGCGATCACATCGCCGTGGGAGAATCCAATGCAGTGGCGTTCTACAATTCCGCAATCGGAGCCCGCACCAACAAATATGGCGACTATCTCGACGTGGCCTGTGCCATCACCGGGCTTGCACCCTTCGCCGGACTCCACACCGACGAGGGCCGCAGGGCCGATATTCATTTCTCCTGCACGTCCATTCCGGACTGCATGGAAACGCCAGGATATTTTCTTCCATCTCCTCGGCCATGTCGTGGGCCGCAAAGCCGGCCGCGGCATTCCCGTTATTTCCGCTCTTGCCAAAGGAAACCAGCACCGATCAGCTCAAGGCCGTGTGTGCCGCAAGTGCGGCTTCGGGCGGGGTGGAGCTTCTGCATGTCGTGGGTGTCACGCCTGAAGCGCCCACCTTGCACACGGTATTCAAGATTGGCGAGACGTTCGACGTTACAACTGAACATCTGAAAGCCGCTCACCGCGAACTTTCAGGGTTCAACGATGGCCCGCTTGATGCGGTAGCACTGGGCACACCGCATTTCTCAATTTCCGAATTTGCCGAACTCGTCAAATTGCTGGATGGGCGCAAAGTAAAATCCACCACCTACATTTCCACCAGCCGCGGCATCCGCGAAATGCTCATCGCCAAGGGCTGGCTCAATGTATTGCAGGACGCAGGCGTCACCATACCTGTCGATGTCTGCACCTACTATTCACCAAAAATTCAAGGCCTCAAGGGCCGGGTGATGACCAATGCGGCGAAATGGGCCTATTACGCGCCCGGCATGCTGGGTGTTGCGGTTTGCTTTGGCAGCTTGAAGGAATGCGTGGAAAGCGCCATACGGGGCACAGTCTGGCGCGATCCCGATCTGTGGTCAAATTCATGACCGTGCTTCATGCAGGAGTCGCGCAAGGCCCGGTCCTTCTGCTCGATGAACCCCTGAGTTTCTGGGGCGCATTTGATCCTCGCAGCGGAATCATTATCGATATTCACCATCCGCAGCGAGGGACAAAGCCTTAAAGGCAAGATCCTCATGATGCTGGAAAGCCGGGGTTCCGGCAGCGCCCCCGGCGGCCTTGCCGAAGCCATCAGGCTTGGCACCGCCCCTGCCGGAATTATCCTGGTGCAGCCCGATATCAATCTCGCCATCGGCGCCGCCGTGGCCGAAACACTCTATGGCAAGGCCTGCCCGGTACTCGCCGTCACCGCGCCGGAATTTCAGGAACTTTCCAAAGGCCGCCTATTTGCATATCTCCCATGACGGCAGGGTCGGCCCATCCCTCGACGATGCCTAAGTCCTCCGCTAGAAGGCGCCCATGAAACTTGCATCCATCACCCAACGCCTGAGCGGCCTCGGCTCCGATAAATGGGCCGTGCATATCGAAGGCAAGCGCCGCGCCGGCGCCGGCGAAGACCTGATATTCCTTTCCATCGGCGAACCCGATGCGCCCACCCCCACGTCAATCATGGATGTGGTGAACACCCAGATGCGCGCCGGCCGCTATAAATACGCCGCCAGCCGCGGCGAATCCGAACTCCTCGACGGCCTCTCGGCGCAATATACCAAAAGCACCGGCCGCCCGATCAGCACCCAGCAATTCATCTTCCTCCCCGGCACGCAGACGGCCCTGTTCGTGGCCCTGCAGG
The DNA here is from genome assembly GCA_963810045.1 of uncultured Alphaproteobacteria bacterium. GTDB lineage: Bacteria > Pseudomonadota > Alphaproteobacteria > Rhizobiales > Aestuariivirgaceae > Aestuariivirga. Next base: position 180,313 of record CAWELV010000019.1, read on the forward strand.
CAACCGTTGAACTTGGCGACGAAGTGCTGATGGCCGATCCCTATTACGCAACCTACGAAGGCGTCATCGCCGCGGCAGGCGGCATCGCCGTTCCCGTGGGTGTCGATCCCGACCATGGCTTCCATCTGAAAGCCGCCGATCTCGAACGCGCCATCACGCCGAAAACCCGCGCCCTTCTGCTCAATACCCCAAGCAACCCCACCGGGGCCGTGCTGACCCGCGAGACCATTGCCCAGATCGGCGATGTCTGCGAGCGCCATGACCTGTGGATCATCTCCGATGAAGTCTACGCCACCATGACCTATGGCAACACCGTGTTCGCCTCGCCCTTCGATGAGCCGCGCCTGGAAAAGCGCACCATCGTTGTCTCGTCGCTCTCGAAATCCCACGCCATGCCGGGCTTCCGCTGCGGTTGGCTGGCGGCATCCGAGGAATTTTGCGAGGCCGCCCTGCCGCTCACCGAAACCATGCTCTTCGGCTCCCAAGCCTTTCTGGAGGATGCCGCAGCCTTTGCGATTGCCAACCACTTCCCCGAAGTGGATGCCATGAAGCAAAGCTACGAGCGCCGCGCCCGCGCCCTGGTTGCCGGATTGAAAGGTGCCAAAAACATTTCCGCCCGCATGCCCGAAGGCGGCATGTTCGTCATGGTCGATGTGCGCAAGAACGGGCCTGAGCGGCGAAGATGTTCGCGCGAAAGCTTCTGGCCGAGGAAAATGTCGTCACCATGCCCGGCGAAAGCTTCGGCGCCGGCGGCGCCGGCCACGTGCGCGTGGCGCTGACGGTGGATGAAACGCAAATCACCGAGGCTTGCAAGAGAATTGCAAGGCTGGCGCCGCGCATCTAAAAGAGGCCCTCATCCAGCCTGCGGCCACCTTCTCCCATTCTTCGAACGGGAGAAGGCCAAATCATTAGAGATTATCGCCTTCTCCCGTGGCTCTTGGGCCATGGGAGAAGGCCTGCTCGACGGGACCTGACAGGCATGAGGGCATCTCAGATCACCTGATAGCCAAACTCTTCCGCCTGTTCCGTCAGCCATTCCCAGAAGCTTTCCGAGAATCCGCGGAACACCGAAAGCTCAAAGGCATCCCGCCCAGTACGCGTGAGATGCACGCCCACATGGGCCATTTGCGTCAGTGCGCTCGTGCCGATTTCAAATTCGCTCTCATGCAGATCAACCGGCGTGCCCTTGCACAGCACCTGGCGCACCTTCGGTCCCTCGATCCGGATGATCACCCGGCCATGGCTTTGGTCGGAACAGGAGGCAAGCCCCTCAAGCTTCTTCCGCACCTCGTCAAAGGGCCTGTCCAGAACGAAATATTGCTCCGCGCCCGCCCATTGCACAGTGACCCCGCGCCAATTTTTCAGGGCGTCGGCAAGCGCCTTCGCCTTGCCTTTGCGCGCGATCACGGTGGCGATAAGCACGGGATGGCGCACCGAAAGCCTAACACCGGGCGCGCCATTGTCGGCGCCAAAGCGGCCTTGAATGGCAATGTCGGCAAGGGGTGAAATGCGTGCGAATTGCTCAGGCATGGAGTTTCTTGTTCTCCCTGTCGTAATGCATGGGATCGCAGATCACGCCGAACATGTGAATGTTGCGGACGCCATCGAAAATCTTCACCACTTCGCCATGCCGCTCGCGGCCATTCGACAGCAGCGCCAGCCCCAGCCACATGTTCAGCATGGGCGACCAGGCAACGGAAGAAATATAGCCTTGGTCCGCCGCCACCGATGGCGCATCATCTTTCTTCAGGATATGCGAGCCCGACCGGATTTTGTCTGTCGTATCAACCGGCCTGATCCCCACAACACATTGCCGGTTCTTGTCCGTGAGGCCCTCGCGCGCCGCCATCATCCGCCCGATATAATCCTTCTTGGACGACATCATTTTGCCAAGGCCGAGGTCCGCAGCCGTTGTCGTGCCGTTGAGTTCGCTGCCCGCCACATGGCCCTTCTCGATGCGCATGATCGACAGCGCTTCAATGCCATAGGGCACAATGCCGAATTCTTCGCCCGCCTGCATGATGCTGCGCGCCACCAGGTTTCCGTAATCCGCCGGCACCGCCAGTTCATAGGCATGCTCGCCGGAAAATGAAATGCGGAACAGCCGCGCGTTCATGCCGCCGAGAACGCTGATTTCCTTGGCCGCCAGATAGGGAAAGCTCGTGTCATCCAGCGTCACGCCATCAACGATTTTCTGCAGCGTGGCCCGCGCCTTTGGCCCGGCAATCGCCATCTGCGCCCATTGTTCCGTCACCGAAACATACTGCACGTCGAGATCGGGCCAATGGGCCTGATGGCAGAATTCCATATGCGACATGACGCGGGCCGCATTGGCCGTGGTCGTCGTCATCAGGAAATGATCGGCAGCCAAACGCGAGGTGGTGCCGTCGTCAAACACGATGCCGTCTTCCCGCAGCATCAGGCCATAACGCGCCTTGCCTACATCGAGCGTGCTGAAAGTATTGCAATAAAGCCGGTTCAAAAATTCCGCTGCATCGTTGCCCTGCACATCAATCTTGCCAAGGGTGGAAACATCGCAGAGGCCAACCCGCTCGCGCGTTGCCAGAACTTCGCGCGAGGCCGCGGCCAGCCAGTCCTCGTCTCCTTGCGGAAACCACGACGAGCGCATCCACAAGCCCGTTTCAACAAAAACCGCGCCCTGTTCGTCCGCCCAGTCATGCAGCGGCGTTTTGCGCACCGGCTGGAAATGATGCCCGACGAAGGGTCCGGCAATCGCGCCAAAGGAGACGGGCGTGTAGTAGGGGCGGAATGTGGTGGTGCCGACCTGGTCCATCGTGCGGCCCGTGGCTTCCGCCAGGATGGCAATGGCATTCATATTGCCGAGCTTGCCCTGGTCCGTGGCCATGCCCGCCGTGGTGTAGCGCTTGGCCAGTTCGATGTCGCGGTAGCCCTCCTGCGCCGCCAGGGGCAAGTCCTTCGCCGTTGAATCATTCTGATAATCGACAAAGGCCTTGCCCGTCGATTGCTTCACCCACCACAGGGGCGTGATCGCAAAAGCCTCGTCGCGGCATTTGGGAACGGCAGGCATCTTGCCTTTCAGCGTGCCGGCCCGCGCCCCATCGGCCAGGCATTCCGATAGCAGCATCCTGCCCGCTGCCGATCCTGCCGCAACAAATGCATCGCCAACATTGGGCGGCACAAATCCGGCAATGCGCTCATCCCATTTCGGTTTCGCGCCGCGATGGCACATCAGGTTGACGATTGGACTCCAGCCGCCCGACATGGCGACCGCATCACAGGAAATTGTCCGGTGATTGGCAAGTTCTACATTCGCCACGCGCTTGCCGCCCCTGACGTTGACAATAACGCCGCCGCGAATGACCGGAACCCCGCCCGCATCACAGCCCGGCTCCTTGCGCGAGTCGATGATCACTTCCACATGCACGCCATGCGCCCGCATGTCCCGCGCCGTGCGGTAGCCCGAATTATTGTTGGTGAACACCACAACCGATTTGCCCGCCGCCGCCGCATAGCGGTTGGCATAGGTCCGCATTGCGCTGGCCGTCATCACCCCCGGCACATCATTGCCGCCGAATACGATGGGGCGTTCTTCCGCTCCCGTGGCCATCACGGCGCGCTTGGCCATGATGCGCCAGTAGCGCTGCCGGGGCTCGTAAGGGCTGGGTTCCAGCACATGGTCATTCACCCGCTCGACCGCGCCGAAAATATTGTCGTCATACCAGCCGAAAATTGTCGTGCGTGGCATGAGCATAACATTGGGCATGGAACTCAGTTCGGCAATCGTAGCCACTGCCCATCCAAGGCCTGACATGCCGCCAATTTCTTCATTCTCATTGAGCAGCGAGCCGCCAAGCGCCGAACTTTCATCGGCGAGAATGACACGCGCCCCCGTTCGCGCCGCCGTGAGTGCCGCCATCAATCCGGTGGGACCAGAGCCCACCACCAGCAAATCACAATGGCCATAGGCCTTTTCATACTTGTCCGGGTCCGCTTCCCTGGAAGCCGTCACCCAATCCCGCAGCCTTCCGGATAATGGGCTCATAGATTTTTTCCCAGAAACTCTTGGGCCACATGAAGGTCTTGTAATAGAAGCCCGCCACGAACATGGCCGAGGCAAGCGAATTCAAGCGCACCGATATCAAACTCAAGCGATGGCCAGCGATTCTGGCTCCTCGCCACCAAGCCGTCATAGAGCTCAATCATCGTGGCCCGCGTGTTGGCCTCCTTGCGGGCGCCTTCGCGCAATTCAACCAACGCATTGGGCTCGGAACTGCCCGCCGAAATCACCCCGCGCGGCCGGTGATATTTGAACGAGCGCCCCATGAGATGCACATCATTGGCAATCAGCGCCGAGGCCAGCGTATCGCCGGCAAAGCCCGTGAACGCCTTGCCATCAAAAGTGAAATTCAGCGGCGCGGCGCGGTCAATCAATCCGCCCTTGTCCAAACGAAACCCGGTCATGGCGCAACCCGCTTCTTCGCGTAGTCCCGCGCCGTCACCACGCTGAAGATTTCATGGGTCTGCGTATCGCGCGTCACCACCAGCCAGGCGCGACAGCCACTCGCATGATGCGCATACTCGTCGAAGCGGCCCTTGGGATTGTCGCGCAGATAGACATAATCATACCATTGCTCCATCGATTTGGGATCATTCGATGTGGGCCTTTGAATGGAAGCATCGCCGTTGAAGGTAAACTCTTCCACCGGCCGCGTTCCGCAATGGGGGCAGTTGATGAGCATAATTCTTTCCTCATCCTGAGGTGGCCGCGAAGCGGCCCTCGAAGGATCGCCACAAGTTCTGACGCAAGGCCCTTCGAGGCTCGGTCCTTTGGACCGAGCGCCTCAGGGTGAGGGATGTTGTAAAAGCTTTCCATCAATGCAAATTGGGCGTGGCGCCCATCCCTTTTTCATCGATCATGTAACCCCGGCGGAAGCGGTCCAGGCGGTAAGCCGCGTTCAGCTTGTGCGGCGCGTCGTTGGCAATCGTATGGGCAAAGCACCAGCCCGAGGCCGGCGTGGCCTTGAAGCCGCCATAGCACCAGCCCGCATTGAGATAGAGCCCGTCAATCGATGTCTTGTCGATGATCGGCGAGCCATCCATCGACATGTCCATGATGCCGCCCCACGAGCGCAGCACCCGCACCCGCGAAAGACCCGGGATCATGGCAACGCCCGCCTCGATCACATGTTCCACCATCGGCAGGTTGCCGCGCCGTGCATAGGAATTGTAGCCGTCGATATCGCCGCCGAAGACAAGCCCGCCCTTGTCGGATTGCGAGACATAGAAATGCCCGGCGCCAAAAGTCACCACACCATCGATGTAAGGCTTCAATCCTTCCGACACGAAGGCCTGCAGCACATGGCTTTCAATCGGCAGCTTCAGGCCCGCCATGGCGGCCACTTCCGAAGAGTTTCCCGCCGCCGCAAGGCCCAGCTTCTTGCAGCCGATAAATCCCCTGTTGGTCTCGACCCCCACAACCTTGCCCTTCATCGTCTTGATGCCGGTGACTTCGCAATTCTGGATAATGTCGACGCCGCGTGAATCCGCGCCCCGCGCATAGCCCCAGGCCACCGCATCATGGCGCACCGTACCGCCGCGCCGCTGCAGGATGCCGCCCCTGATCGGAAAGCGCGCACTGTTGAAATCAAGAAACGGATACATCTCGCGCACCCCTTCCGCATCGAGAAGTTCCGCATCCAAGCCATCAATGTGCATGGCATTGCCGCGCCGCGCAAAGGCATCGTACTGCGAATCGCTATGGCAAAGATTCAAAACACCGCGTTGCGAGACCATGGCGTTGAAGTTGAAATCCTGTTCCAGGCCCTCCCACAGTTTCAACGACCATTCGTAAAACGGATTGTTCCCCGGCAGCATGTAGTTGGAGCGGATAATCGTTGTGTTGCGCCCGACATTCCCCGAACCCAGCCAGGATTTTTCCAGCACCGCCACATTGCTGATGCCATGCACTTTCGCCAGGTAATAGGCGGTCGCAAGCCCATGCCCGCCACCCCCGATGATGATGACGTCATAGTCCTTTTTGGGCTGGGGATCACGCCACGCCGCCGGCCACTTCTTGTGGCCGGAAAGGGTATTCTTGAGAAGTGAGAAGACGGAATATTTCATTTCAGGCTTTTCTTTTTCTCCATGGTCGTCCTCGGCTTGACCCGGGAAGCCACCCAGCCCTTTGGCCAAGTCTGGGTGGTCGCATCAAGTGCGACCATGGAGAGATGATGTCTAACAATCCAGCGTCGTGTCCCGCTCCCATTGCGTGAGGTGACGGCAATACTGGTTCCATTCCGCATGCTTGAGCTTGAGATAAGCCGACGATATTTCAGCCCCCAGGGCCTCGCGCAAGTAGCTGTCTTTCTCGAAATTGCGGAGCGCATCAAGCAGGTTGAGAGGCAGCTTCTTGGCATTCTTGACCGTATGGCCTTCCGCATACATGTCGATGTCAAGGCGCTTGCCCGGATCCATCTTCGCTTCGATGCCGTGCACGCCCGCCGCCATGATGGAAGCCAGCATCAGATAGGGATTGGCCGCATTGTCCGGCAGGCGGAATTCGGTGCGCCCCGCATCGGGAATGCGCACCATATGCGTGCGGTTGTTGCCGCCAAAAGTAACGGTGTTGGGCGACCATGTGGCCCCAGAAATCGTGCGCGGCGCATTGATGCGCTTGTAGGAATTCACCGTGGGATTGGTAATCGCCACCAGCGATTCCGCATGGTGAATGAGGCCGCCCAGGAAGTTATATGCCATGGGCGACAGGCCCATTTCGTCCTGGCCATCGTCAAACAGGTTTTTCTTGCGGGCATTGTCCCACACCGAGAGATGCACATGGCAGCCGCTGCCCGTGAGGTTGATGAAGGGTTTGGGCATGAAGGTGGCGCGTAAGCCATGCTTCTCCGCAATGGATTTCACCATGAATTTGAAGAAGGCGAGCTGATCGGCCGTCGTCAGCGCGTCATTGAAATTCCAATTGATCTCGAACTGGCCATTGGCGTCCTCATGATCATTTTGATAGGGCGCCCACCCCAGTTGAACCATGGTCGAGGAAATTTCGGTGATAACGTCAATCCGCCGCATGATCGCCGCCTGGTCGTAGCAGGGCTTTTCCTGGGTATCGCGGCCATCGGAAATCTGCGTGCCGTCCGCATTGATCAAAAAGAATTCCGGCTCAACGCCGGCCATCAATTTGAGATTGCTCTTGGCGGTTTTCTCCATGGCTTTTTTCAGTGCATAGCGCGGCGCCTGCTCCAAAGGCTTGCCGCTCATCCACGGATCGCCCGCAACCCAGGCCACATCCGGCCGCCATGGCAGCGGAATGATCGCATTGGGATCCGGCATCACCAGAATGTCCGGGTGCGCCGGTGTTTGGTCAAGCCAGGTGGCAAAGCCCGCAAAGCCAGCGCCCGCCTTCTGCATCCGCGTTGCGGCTTCCGCCGGCACCAGCTTGGCGCGCTGCGTGCCGAACAGGTCGGTGAAATTGAACAGGAAGAACTTTACTTTGTTCTTCTTGGCATATGCTTCGAGTTCCCCCGCCATTATTTTCGCTCCCGATTATTGTTTTTAAATTTCATTCCGCCGCAATCGCCGTTGCCGCCCCGCCCATCACTGTTGCGCTGACGCGATTGGCCAGCTTGCACGGCGCGCGGGCTTTTCAGCCAGCGCCGCGCCTGCGAAGCCAGCAAAATCCAGATGAAATCACCCGCTATCAGGGCGAGACCCAAGGTCAGCGTCAGCTCCAGCCAGATAAACGGTGTCACCACAGCCAGATCAATGATTGACGGCAGGAACGCGATGTAGAAAACCATGAGCTTCGGGTTTCCCAGCGTAACCGCCAGCCCGGCAAAGAACAGCCGCGCGGGTCTTTCGCCCTTTGGCAGAACAGCTTCCTTCTCCTCAATGCGCGCCGTCCACATCCTGTAAGCGAGATAAAACAGGTAGGCCACGCCCAGGTATTTGAGAACGACAAAAGCCTCATGGAAAGTTTGCGCAATGTGGCTCAGGCCCGCCACCGCGCAGGTGAGCCAGATGATTTCACCGATCCACATGGCGGCAAGAAACGGCAGCACGCTCCGCCAGCCCCTGTTGATCACCCGCGCCACCAATGCGGCCACACTTTGCCCCGGCGTAACCGCAAACACGAATTCAGCCACAAAGAAAATTACCAGCGCAGACAGTGTCATGATGATCCCCTCAAGCAGACACCATCTTAATACCCGCCCCGGCCCGGAATCCAGTCTGTTCCTGCAAGGGGGACCTGCGCCATGGCCGCAGCTTCCACGGTGAGCGCGCACAGGTCTTCCGGCTCAAGGTTATGCACGTGGCTCTTGCCGTTTGCCCGCGCGATGGTCTGCGCCTCCAGCGTCATCACTTTGAGATAGTTGGAAAGCCTGCGCCCGGCCTTTACCGGGTCAAGCCGCTTGGCCAGTTCCGGGTCCTGCGTGGTGATGCCGGCGGGATCGCGCCCCTCGTGCCAGTCGTCATAGGCTCCGGCCGTTGTGCCCAGTTCACTGTATTCGGTTTCATAATGCGGGTCATTGTCGCCAAGCGCCACGAGCGCCGCCGTGCCGATCGACACCGCATCCACCCCAAGGGCCAAGGCCTTTGCCACATCAGCGCCGTTGCGGATGCCGCCGGAAACGATGAGCTGCACCTTGCGGTGCATGCCGAGCTCCTGCAGGGCGCGAACCGCAGGCCGAATGCAGGCCAATGTCGGCTGGCCCACATGCTCGATAAACACTTCCTGAGTGGCCGCCGTGCCGCCCTGCATGCCGTCCAGCACCACGACATCGGCCCCGGATTTCACCGCCAGCGCCACGTCATAGTAAGGCCGCGCCCCGCCGATCTTCACATAGATCGGCTTTTCCCAATTGGTGATTTCGCGCAGTTCATGGATCTTGATTTCAAGGTCATCGGGCCCCGTCCAGTCCGGATGCCGGCAGGCCGAACGCTGATCGATGCCCTTGGGCAGACAGCGCATGGCCGCCACCCGGTCCGAAATCTTCTGGCCCAGCAGCATGCCGCCGCCGCCGGGCTTGGCGCCCTGACCGATGACGATTTCAATGGCGTCGGCCTTGCGCAAATCATCCGGATTCATTCCGTAGCGCGATGGCAGGTATTGATAAACCAGTGTTTTGGATTGCCCCCGCTCCTCGGGCGTCATGCCCCCATCGCCCGTAGTGGTTGATGTGCCTGCAATCGTCGCCCCCCGCCCTAAAGCTTCCTTGGCCTGTGCCGAAAGCGAGCCGAAGCTCATGCCCGCAATGGTGATTGGAATTTTCAGTTCAATCGGCTTCTTGGCAAAGCGCGTGCCGAGCACAACATTGGTGCCGCATTTTTCCCGGTAGCCCTCAAGCGGATAGCGCGAGATGGAGGCTCCTAAAAACAGCAGGTCATCAAAATGCGGCAGCCTGCGCTTGGCGCCGGCCCCGCGGATATCATAAATGCCGGTGCTTGCGGCCCGGCGGATTTCCGACAGCGTATAATCGTCAAATGTTGCAGATTTGCGCGGCAGCGTGCGGGGCGTTTTATCCATGTTGTCCTCAGTATGCGTCCGCGGGAACTTGACAGAAGGAAGAATCAATATGCATCGGCATGATCGACGCTGAAATTGTAAAGTTTGCGCGCCGAACCATAGCGGCGGAAGTCCGATGGCTTTTCCCCGCGTTTTGCAGCCTTCAGCAGCCGCTCAAGATCGGCGAGGTGTTCGGCCCGCATTTCTTTCTCAATGCAGTCCGCCCCAAGGCTTGCAACCTTGCCCTTCACATAGAGCCGCGCTTCATAAATGGAATCACCCAGCGCATCGCCGGCGTCGCCACAGACAATCAGATTGCCGCGCTGCGCCATGAAGGCCGACATGTGGCCGACAGAGCCGCCCACCACGATATCAATGCCCTTCATCGAGATGCCGCAGCGCGACGAGGCATCGCCCTCAATCACCAGCAACCCGCCATTGCCCGTAGCACCTGCCGATTCCGATGAATTGCCTTTCACCCAGACGACGCCGGACATCATGTTTTCCGCCGTCCCCACGCCCGCATGGCCATGGATTGTCAGCTCCGCATCCTTGTTCATGCCGCCGCAATAGAAGCCCACATGGCCGCGGATATCGATCTGCAGCGGCGCATCAAGGCCAACCGCAATGGAGTGTTGGCCCTTGGGATTTTGAATGACCCAATGCTTTTCATTGGTGTTCTTGGGCAGGCTGTGAAGCTGCGAATTGATCCCCCGCACCCCCACCTTGTGAAGATCAAGCTCGTTCATGCGTGGCCGCCCCAGGTGTAAATCGTCGTCGGTTCCGGTTCCCAGATTTTTGCCGTGTCGGCGCCTGGCAAATGTGCAATGGCGCGGTATTCCGTAGCCATCGCCACCCAGTCATCGGTCTCCGCCATCACCGCATGCTTGCAGGCAATGGGATCACGCACCACGGCAAAGCCATCCGCCGTGCCGACGAGGAATGTGTAAAAGCCATCGAGATCGCGAAGCCCATCTTCCAGCGCTTCTTTCAGCGTGGCCCCGCCGCGCAGCTTCCACGTCATGTAGGCGGCGGCCACTTCCGTATCATTCTCCGTCTGGAAATCCATGCCTTCCCGGCGCAGGTTTTCGCGCAGGCGGTTATGATTGGAGAGCGATCCATTATGCACCAGGCAAAGGTCAGCCCCCGTGGCAAAGGGATGCGAACCCGCCGTAGTCACCGCACTCTCGGTTGCCATGCGGGTGTGGCCGATGATGTGCGTGCCCGCCGCCTCATCCAGGTCGAACCGGTCATAGACTTCCGCAGGCAGGCCCGTTTCCTTGAAAATTTCAATGGTGTGGCCCGTGCCCACCACGCGCACCCCGGGATGATGGGCTTTCAGCCAGGCGATGACTGCAGGCTCCTTAGCCGTGGTCACCAGAATGCAGTGGCTGTCGATCTTGGTGATCGTGCAATCGCACTTCAGCGCCTTTTCCAGCCCCACATCGATTTTCTTCCAGTCATAATTGGCGTTGTCATGGGCCAGGGAAAATTTCGTCTGGGCTTTTTTCACCGGATTGCGGTAAACCGCAACACCCGTCGAATCCGGTCCGCGATTGGTCATCTCGACGAGCATGGGCTTGAACATCTTGCCCAGTTTGGGCTTCAACTTGGGGTTCTTGAGATAAAGTCCGACGATGCCGCACATGGCAAAAAAACCTCTCCTGAAACAGCGTTGAAAGACTGTATCAGGGCATATCCGCAATATCAACTACTAGGAATTATTTTTTCACAAGAGGAATGAGAGAAATATTAACCGCGCCACGCAAGAGGGTGATCCAGCAAGGCCCGGTCGACGGTGACAAGCCTGAATTTTTCCGCTGCGCAAGTGCTCAGCAACAGCCGGTCAAAGGGATCGTTTGTTTCCGGCTCAGGGCCAATGTCTGCGACGACATGTTGCAATTCGACAGCCAGGATACGGGCCCCGGCATTTTCAAGCATGCCCGGCCAGTTCCGTACCGGGCTCTTCAGCGGGAGCTTGCCAATGCGCGACTTGATTTCAACCTCCCATAGACTTGCCACGCTTACAAAAACTTCGGAACTCTCATGGAGGATAATGTCCCGATTTGGCCGCGCCGATTGGCCAATCCGGTCATCTGCGAGAAGTATGACAAAATGCGTATCTATGAGTAGCTTCATGCCTTCGGCAGAGGCCGGATGAGAAAATCCTCAGGCAACGGATCATCAAAGTCATCCGGAATGAATTCAACGACCCTGTCTATGCCATGCAATTTCTTGTAGGCGCGCATGGCCTCAAGGTTTAACCCACCTTTCTTTGGAGTGTGCGGAACAAGGTCAACCACTGGTATGCCGTCACGCGTGACAACCACTCTCTCCCCGGACTCCGCGCGATGCAGAAGTTCGGATAGGCGGTTTTTGGCTTCTTTGACAGAGACATCCATGAGAGCTATGTAGCTACCGGTAGCCACCTTGTCAATCAGTCATCCCGCCGGTAGCTGATGACGCTCAAATAGCGCGCCGGAAGCTTTTTCAGCTCTTCCGGCCCGTGCGGAACGTCGGCATCAAAAAACAGCGTGTCGCCGGGATGCATGTCATAGGTTTTGTCGCCATGGCGATACACCACATTGCCCTCGAGCATGTAAAGCATCTCAAGCCCGCTATGCTGGAAAGTGGGAAAAACGTCCGATTGAGCCGTGAGCGTGATCATATAGGGTTCGACCATGACCGCCCCATGCGGGCTGTGGCCCAGCAGCTGATATTGATGGCCCGCCCGCGTACCCCGCCTCTCAATGGTGAGGCCCTGCCCGGCTTTCACGAAGGACGCATCCCTGATTTCCTCAAAGCCGCGAAACAGCGCCGTGACCGGCACCTGCAAGGCTCTGCCCAGCGCCTGCAGCGAAGCGAGCGATGGCGAGGTGGCGCCATTCTCGATCTTCGACAGCATGCCGGCCGACATGTCCGCCGCCTTGGCCAGTTCCGAAATCGTGATGCCGAGTTTTTCACGAAACCCGCGCACTTCGCGCCCGATGGCTTCCTCCAGCAGCTTGCCGCGTGCCGCAGCGCCGAGATGCGGCTCCTGGTAAGGAAGTTTGGGCGCTCCCTTCTTGCCCGTCGATTTTTTTGGCGATGGATTTTTCATCAGCTCCCCTTGCTCTGAACTAACCCCAAAGCCAAGTAACGGGCAAGTCCCGCCTTGCCTTTGCGCAAAGACCCCGCCATAAACCCTGCCCGAACAAGGATAGCGTAATGCTGCAGGCTACTGCCCTCAAGAAATTGACCCATCTCGAACGCCTCGAAGCGGAGTCCATCCACATCATCCGCGAAGTTGCCGCCGAGTGCGAAAAGCCGGTGATGCTCTATTCCGTGGGCAAGGATTCGGCTGTCATGCTGCACCTCGCCATGAAGGCCTTTTATCCCGCCAAACCGCCCTTTCCCCTGATGCATGTCGACACCCGCTGGAAATTCCGCGACATGATTTCGCTGCGCGATGAAACAGCCAGGCGCTTGGGGCTTGAGCTTATTGTTTATGTGAATCCCGACGGCATTGAGAAGGATATAAACCCGTTCGACCACGGCTCGGCGCTGCACACCCAGATCATGAAAACCGATGGGCTGAAACAAGCGCTTGATAAGTATGGCTTCGATGCGGCCTTCGGCGGGGCCCGCCGCGACGAGGAAAAATCCCGCGCCAAGGAGCGCATTTTTTCTTTCCGCGACACCAGGCATCGCTGGGATCCCAAGAACCAGCGCCCCGAATTGTGGAACCTCTACAACGCCCGCAAGAACAAGGGTGAATCGATCCGCGTGTTTCCGCTCTCGAACTGGACCGAACTCGACATCTGGCAATATATCCACCTCGAGAATATTCCCATCGTGCCGCTTTATTTTGCTGCCCCCCGCCCCATCGTCTGGCGCGACGGCCAGATGATCATGGTGGATGATGAGCGCATGCGCCTGAACCCCGGCGAAAAGCCGGAAATGCGCAACATCCGCTTCCGCACGCTGGGCTGCTATCCCCTGACTGGGGCCATTGAATCAAACGCCACCTCGCTTCTCGACATCATCGAGGAAATGCTGGTCGCCACCTCCTCCGAACGCCAGGGCCGTGTCATCGACAAGGACCAGGCGGCCTCCATGGAGAAGAAGAAACAGGAGGGATATTTCTGATGTCTCGTTTCATCGAATTCGAAGGTGGCGATGTTGAATCCTATCTGAAAACCCAGGAAAACAAGGACCTTCTGCGCTTCATCACCTGCGGTTCCGTCGACGACGGCAAATCAACCCTGATTGGCCGGCTGCTCTACGAAGCCAAGATGCTGTTTGAAGATCAGCTCCTCGCTTTGGAAGCCGATTCCAAGAAAATGGGAACCCAGGGCGGCAATCTCGATTTCGCTTTGCTGGTGGATGGCCTCTCCGCCGAACGCGAGCAGGGCATTACCATTGATGTGGCCTACCGTGCCTTCACCACCAACAGGCGCAAATTCATTGTGGCCGATACGCCGGGCCATGAGCAATATACCCGCAACATGGCAACCGGCGCATCGACCGCCGATCTCGCTGTCATTCTGATTGACGCACGCAAGGGTGTGCTCACCCAGACCCGCCGCCACACCTTCATCGCAACCCTTCTCGGCATCCGCCATCTCGTTGTCGCCATTAACAAGATGGACCTGATGAACTATGCGCAGCATGTTTTTGAAGATATCGAGGCCGATTATCGCACCTTCGCCAAAAGCATCGGCGCCGACAATATCACCTGCATTCCGATCTCAGCCCTCGCCGGCGACAATGTTGTCGAGCCCTCCGCCGCCATGCCCTGGTATGATGGCCCAACCCTCATGAACCATCTCGAAACCGTGCCGGTGGATGATGATCTCGCCAGCAAGGCGTTCCGCCTGCCCGTGCAATGGGTGAACCGCCCGGGCCAGAATTTCCGCGGCTTTTCCGGTACCATTGCCAGCGGCTCGGTGCGCCCCGGTGATCAGATCAAGGTTCTCCCCTCGGCCAAAACCGCAACTGTCCAGCGCGTTGTTACGCATAACGGCGATCTCGATGTGGGCGTGGCGGGACAGTCCCTGACCCTGACGCTCACCACCGAAATCGATATCAGCCGCGGCGATGTGATCTGCAATGCGTCAGATCCCATTGAGGTGTCCGACCAGTTTGAAGTGGAAGTATTGTGGATGGGTGACGAGCCCATGCTGCCTGGCCGCCCCTATGTGATCAAGACCGGCAACCGCCAGGTTCCCGGCACACTCGATTCCCTGAAATACAAGGTGAACGTCAACACCATGGAGCATGTGGCGGCCAAGACGCTCACCCTCAATGAAATCGGTGTGTGCAATCTCGAGCTCGACAGTTCCATCGCCTTCACCACCTACGCGGAGAACCGCCACCTCGGCAGCTTCATCATCATCGACCGCTTCACCAACTCAACCGTTGGCATGGGCCTTATTCACTTTGCGCTGCGCCGCGCCTCGAACATTCACTGGCAGGCCGTCGACGTAAACAAGGTGGCGCGCGCCAGCCAGGCCAAGCAGAAGCCAACCGTGCTGTGGTTCACCGGCCTTTCCGGCTCCGGCAAATCCACCATCGCCAATCTGGTGGAAAAAAAGCTCCACGCCTCGGGCCACATGACCTATCTGCTCGACGGTGACAACGTGCGCCACGGCCTCAACCGAGACCTGGGCTTCACCGACGCCGACCGGGTTGAAAACATCCGCCGCGTCGCCGAAGTCTCGAAGCTCATGGTCGATGCCGGATTGATCGTGCTTGTCTCCTTCATCTCGCCCTTCCGCGCCGAACGTCTCATGGCGCGCGAAAGCGTGGAGACTGGCGAGTTCGTCGAAATCTTCGTGAACACCACGTTGGCCGAAGCCGAAAAGCGCGACGTGAAGGGCCTCTACGCCAAGGCAAGGCGCGGCGAGATCAAGAACTTCACCGGCATTTCATCGGCCTATGAAACGCCGGAAAATCCCGAACTGTCACTCGATACAACGAAACTCTCGGCCGAACAGGCCGCCGACACCATCGTCGACTATCTGGCAAAACAGAAGCGTCTGACAAAAGCCTAGAGAGGCTCGGCCCGCAGGCTAAGGCTCCTGTGTAATGAACCCTTCCCAAGAGCACTGCGGGGTTGCTGGCGGATTGCTCCAACCATAGAATTGAAAGCTGCCAAATCCCAATCGTTTGGCGTTCGATGGAGTGATATCGAGCACTTCACCGGGTTTTAGATTTCCCATTGTCCACATAACGTCAGGCGGCATGCCGTGCAACGCGAGATACTGCCCGATATCTTTAGTCATCTCGGCATCTTGCTTTCCTGTCGTTTCATTGAGCGCCTGATGAATGACGAGTCTTGCGTCGGCGCTGATGTAACGCCGTGATCCCGCCGTCAGGATAATGACGCAGGCCGAACTGCAGTTCTGCCGGGATTGGACAATAGTTTCGACGGTCGGCACCGTATTCCGGATCACTTCGGTGATTGCCAGCGCTGCTCCAAGGTTGCCTCCTCCGCTATTGAGATAAATGCGGCGCAAGGGAGCCAGCGCCATGGCCTGTTTAAGGGTTTTCACAAACCGGTCATAGTCGCCTGCTTGTATGACGCCGCCGATTGCGACGGCAGAGCAGGTCTTTTTAGGATCAGTTGACAATGTAAAACTGGCTGCCCGGACCTGCAAGGAAGTTAGTACGGTGGCGGCAAGCAATAGGCCTATGGCTTTACTGGATATGGCTTTATGCATGTCCTACCTGAATGCCGCTCCCGTATCTGAACGCGCTGCCGATACTAAGATGGGAATGGGGCCGGAGGAATAGCCGATGCGTACCTTTTCCGAACTCTGAAAAATTAATTTACGCCACCCAAGAGATTTGGCTTTGGGGCCCCCTTGATTTCTTCTTGAGAATCTCCTGATCGGCGCAGCGGCGGGATAGTCTACGCAAGCTCTGTGAGCCAATCCTGAACTGACTTCATCTGCAGTATGTCTCTCGATGTCTTTGCTCTTTGATTTTATGCGCCGCGGGTTCATACTCTGGCCATGAGGATGCTTGCCATCATCGCCCTGCTTGCCATGGCGCAACCGGCCCTCGCCATGAATTGGGAAGGCCACGACGAAGAGTGGCGGAGCGAATTTCCGCCGGCCAAAGCATTTCTGGATGCCGTGCCCGAGGCAAAACCGCTGCCGTCACTCGATTGCCCCATGGGGCCTGTGGCGCGCCCCGATAATCCCTATGAACAGATACCACTGCCGCGCCATAACTGCCCCGCACCGCAACCCAAAAAATTGCCGGGAAGTTAGAAGCTAGGCTGCCACGGACAATACGTCCTGCTGGCGCGCGGATTTGAGCGCTGCGCTCCACCACGCCAACTGGTCGAGCATGTCTCTTACGCCCTGCTGGAGATAGGTGATCTCCTTGAGGTCCTTGCCCTCCCTGAGGGCCGCCATGAAATCCGCGCCCTGGATGTAAACACCGGTGCGGACGGTGGCCAATTGCAGCTCGGCCGCAACCAGCCGCAACTGCTCGACGGCGCGCGCGCCGCCCACGGCGCCATAGCCCACAAGGGCAGCTGCCTTCTTGTTCCATTCGGGATAGGCATAATCCAGGGCGTTCTTCAGGACCGCCGGCATGCCGTGATTATATTCGGCCGTGACAAAAATGTAGCCGTCAAACTCCGCAACTTTCTTCTGCCAGCGCTGGGCCACTTCATTCGTCGTGGGCACCCAGGCATTGGAGGCCACTTCATCAAAAAATGGCATCGGATAATCACGCAAATCCAGTATTTCGACGCTGCATGTCGCTGCGTTCGGCCGCGATGGTTTTGACCCATTCCGCCGGCTTGTGGCCAAAGCGGGTGGCGCGCGTGGTGCTGATGACGATGGCGATCTTGAGCTTGCTCATGGGAATCCTCTTTATGCTGGGTGGTTACGAATTGTTACCAGGCATAATTAGATGACTTTAAATGCAACACAAGAAGGCACAATTCAGGTACCCGGTTATCTCCCTGTGACTAGCGCGCGTCCAGGCGGGATGGAATCATCCCACCGAAAAGGACAAGCACCTGATCAATATGTTGGAGCATGTTCCGACCGCCAAACCGCTTCACACTTTGGCGGGACATGCTCTAGAACCTTTTCCCCTTGAATGGCCACGCGGGTCAGCTAATTCTTGGCCATTGAAGAAAGGCTGTTTCCCGTGAGTTTAGAGTCTGTCCGGGCCTTCCTGGCCGAGAAGGCCCCCGACATTGCCATCATCGAATTGGAAGATAGCAGCGCCACCGTGGCGCTGGCCGCTGAAGGCCATGGCGTTGCCCCCGCCCAGATTGCCAAGACCCTGTCGCTCCGGGTGGCCGACCGGAACTTAGTAGTGGTCACCCGTGGCGATGCGCGGCTCGACAACAAAAAGGCCAAGGCCGCCTTTGGTGGCAAGGCGCGCATGCTCAGCGCCGAAGAGGTTCTGGCAGTGACGGGCCACCCAGTGGGCGGCGTCAGCCCCTTTGGCCTGGCAACCGCATTGCCCATTTATTGCGATGTCTCGTTGAAAGTCTTTGATGAGGTGGTACCCGCGGCGGGTTCAACCAATAGCGCCGTCCGCATCAATCCCATCCGCATGGCAGAGCTGATCGGCGCGGAATGGGTTGATGTCTGCCAGGCGGAAGGCTGAGCACGGATCCTAGAGCATGTCCCGCCAAAAGCCTGCCCCGGGAACGATCCGGGGTGTGAAGCGGTTTGGCGGTCGGGACATGCTGCAGCATATTGATCTGGCGCGAGTCCTTTCGGCGGAATGATTTCATCCAGCCGGGACGCGCGCTAGTGCCGCTTGAAGTATTGAATCTCGCGCTCGTGCTTTAGGGCTGCCGCACGCGTGACAAAGGTGCCGAGATTGCGGCGCTTGCCGGTTTTCTTGTCCTTTTTGCGGGAGTAGAGGCGGTATACGCCTGTTTTGAGCTTGCGGATCATGGCTGTCCCTACTTCGCGATGATGGCCCGCAACATCCAGACGGCCTTTTCATGAAGCTTCATGCAATCCACCAGCATGTCCGTTGTCACGATGTCATCTGCTTTTTCACTTTCTCGTGCAACGTCGCGAGCGTGGGCCGCCGCCTTTTCATGTAATTTCGCCAACTGTTCCACCATATGCGCGATGTCACCGCCGGTCAGCTTGGCGTGCAGCGCCAAATCCTTGCCCGCGCCGTCAACCGGCACTTCGGCGCCCAAGGCCCGCATCCGCTCGGCAATGATATCGAGGCTTTTGAACAGCTCGTTGTAGTGTTCATCCGTAAGCTTGTGCACGGAGAAGAAAATTTCCCCCTTGACGTTCCAGTGCACCAGTTGCGTGGTGAGCAGGAGTTCATAGGTCGAGGTCAACACACCGCCCAGCAACCCCGCGATCTTCCGGCGATCCTTGGCATCAATATCAGTATTGCGGACTTCAAGCATTTTTGACACGGTCATCATGACCTCCGTGAATGTGGTCAAATCATACCCGCCCCCAGGATTTGAATCATGAGGTGCGGATTTTAATATGGGAGAAACTCTCCGTTTCATTAAAAGTTCCAAGGCCTCCAATGGGGAACCATCGATGGACTGCGCCGTTTTAATCGTGTCACCACTCCTGTTACCCTTCAATCCAGGAACTGGTGATCTGCCCAGGTTCGCACCATGGGCATGATTGTTGGCTTCTTTCATTGTCGGCAATCGGCCCCGTCGCTGAAAAGTGGCGGGGCTTTAAATACGGGCCGCTAGCGGTCACCATGTTGGGCAGATTGCAGGAAAACCTCACCCTGCAGGAAATGCGGGCTGTTAAGGAGTGTGCCAAATAGGCATTAGGTGACCTATTCCGCCGCCTTTGCCAGCTGTATCTTGGGCTTGGTCTCTTCAATCGTCGGACCCACATGTTTCCGCCCCATGATGCCGTAGGCGCAAGGCACCACGAACAGCGTGAGCAGCGTGCCAAGCGTCATGCCGCCGGCGATCACCCAGCCGATCTGCATGCGGCTTTCAGCACCCGCACCACTCGCAAGAACAAGCGGCACCGCGCCTAAGAACCATGGCCGACGTGGTCATGAGAATGGGCCGCAGCCGCAGCGTGGCCCCTTCGACGATGGCGTCAAGCCGCGAGCGGCCTTCCTCCTGCATCCGGTTGGCAAAATCAACAATGAGGATGCCGTGCTTGGTGATGAGCCCGATGAGCGTCACCAGTCCGATCTGCGAATAGACATTCAGTGTGCCGCCCGTGAAATAAAGCGCCGCAAGCGCACCGGTCATCGAGAGCGGCACGCTGAACATGATCATCACGGGATCGCGGAAGCTTTCAAACTGCGCCGAGAGCACGAGGTAGATGAAGGCCAGCGCCAGAACGAAAACCAGAGCGAGGTTGGAACTCGAATCGCGCAGCTCCCGCGCCTGGCCCGTGAGGTCCGTCACCACATCATCCGGCAGAACCTCTTGCGCCGCCGCGTTAAAGGCGGTGATCGCTTCGCCCAGCGTGTAGCCCGGCGAAAGATTGGCTTGGATGGTGATGGCCCGCAGCTGGTTGAAGCGCCGGAGGTCGCGCGGCGCCACGGCCTCGCGCGCCGTCACCACGTTGGAAAGCTGCACCATCTCGCCCGAGGCGCTGCGCACGAAAATGCGCGACAGCGTTTCCGTCGAGGTGCGGTCCGCCACCGGAAGCGCAACTGTCACGTCATACTGCTCGCTGCCGATTTCGAAGGTGCTGACGTCGCGCCCGCCCAGCAGCGTTTCGAGGGTGCGCCCGATCACCGTCACGTCAAGGCCAAGGTCGGCGGCCCTGGCCCGGTCGATTTCGATTTGCACCTCGGGCTTGTTGAGCCGCAGGTCCGTATCGAGGTCGGCAAGGCCCGGATTGTCCTTGAGCTTTTCCACCAGCTTGTTGGCCACCGCGTTGAGTTCCTCATAGGAAGCCGATGACTGGATCACGAACTGCATCGGCTTGCCGAAGCCGCGCACGCCCAGCGAGGCAGGATTGGAGGCGGAAGCCTGGATGCCCGCAATGGCCCGGAGCTTCGGCAGCAGCTTCTGCACGGTATCCTGCTGGCTCACCCTACGCTGGCTCCAGTCCTTGAGGCGGGCGAAGGAATTCATCTGCGTCACTTCGCCGGAACCCACAATGACCAGCGCCGATCGCAGGTCGGGAACGCCCTGGAGAATTTCCTCCACCTGTTCCGCATAGCGCTGCGTATAGGCAAAGCTTGCCCCTTCCGGCGCATTCCCCGAAACAATGATGGTGCCGCGGTCTTCCGTTGGCGAAAGTTCCGATTTGAGCTGGGTGAGCAGCAGGCCGCCGACAGCAGCGACGCCAAGGGCGGCGAGCATGACCACCCAGCGCAGCCGCAGCGCACGGCGCAAGGTCCTTTGATAACCGCTGTCCAGGTTTTTCAGCAATTTCTCCACGAAGCGGGCGAAAAAATTCTGCCGCTCCGAATGCTTCAGGAGCTTCGACGACATCATGGGCGTCAGCGTCAGTGCCACAAAGCCGGATACCACCACGGCGCCCGCCAGCGTCACCGCAAATTCCATGAAAAGCCGGCCCGTGCGCCCCGGCGTGAAGGCAATGGGCGCATAGACCGCAGCCAGCGTCATCGTCATGGCAACGACGGCAAAGCCCACTTCCCTTGCACCTCTTATGGCCGCATCGAAAGGTTTCATGCCCTCTTCCACATGCCGATAGATGTTCTCAAGCATGACGATGGCGTCATCCACCACAAGCCCGATGGCCAGCACGAAAGCCAGCAACGTCAGCGTGTTAACCGTGAGCCCCGCCGCATACATGATGGCAAAGGCGGTGATGAGCGATACCGGGATTGTGACAACTGGGATGATCGCCGCCCGGAAGGAGTGCAGGAAGAGGAGGATAATCAGAATAACAAGCGCCGCCGCCTCCATGATTGTCGTGAACACATTCCTGATCGAGCGGTCGATGAACACGGTGGAGTCAAAGCCAACCTCAATCGAGGTTCCCTCAGGCATGGACTGATTGATCGCCGGCAGCACGCGGTTTACGGCAATTGCCACGTCAAGAGGATTGGCAACCGCCTGTTTCACAATGCCGATCGAAATGGCCGTCTGGCCATCATAGCGGCTTTCGCGCCTGACATCCGCTGTTCCAAGCTCTACCTTGGCCACATCGCCCAGCGATACCTGAAGTCCGCCCGCCGCCTTGAGCGTCACCCTCGCAAACTCCTCAGCCGTGCCAAGCGAAGTGCGCGACAGCACGGTGAACTCGCGGTCCGTGCTCTCCACCCGGCCCGCGGGAATTTCGGCGTTCTGCGAACGGATTGCCGCCTCGACGTCCTGCACGGTGATGCCGTAGCCCGCGAGTTTTCCCGGATCGAGCCAGATCCGCATCGCATAGCGCCGCTCGCCATTCACTGTAACATCGGCCACGCCATCAAGATTCTTGAACCGGTCGGTAACGAACCGGTCCACATAGTCCGTGAGTTCAAGCGCCGACATGCCGGTGGAGCGCAGCACGAGGAAGATGATGGGCTGCGCGTCCGCCTCAACCTTGGAAATTGTCGGTTCGTCGATCTCATCGGGAAGCCGGCCGCGCACCCGGCTCACCCGGTCGCGCACATCGCTCGTTGCCGAATCAATGCTGATGCCCGTCCGGAAGCGAATGGTGATCCGGCTTGATTCAGCGCGCGAGGTGGATTCAATCGTGTCGATGCCCTCGATGCCCGCCAGCGAGCCTTCAAGCACCTGCGTCACCTGGCTTTCGATGATTTCAGCCGATGCGCCGGAATAGCTGGTTGAAACCGAAACCTGCGGCTCATCGATGTTGGGATACTCGCGGATCGTCAGCCGGCTGAACGCCATGAGGCCGATCAGCACAAGAATAAGGCTCAGCACCGTTGCGAAAACTGGTCGTCGGATGCAGATCTCGGGCAGGGTCATCGCTGCCTCAATTGCTTGCGGTCGGGACGATGGCGATGGATGCCCCGTCCGACAGCCGCGTGTTGCCGGCGGTAACGACCTGTGTGCCCGCCTTCAGTCCCTCCAGGATTTCAACCTCGCCATTGATGCGCTTGCCGGTGCGCACTTTTGCTTCCTCGGCCTTTTCACCAGCAGCGATAAACACCACTGCGCCACTGCTGCGTGGAACGATCGCTGCCTCCGGCACCATCACCGATGAGCGCGATGGCCCACGGACGCTCACCCGTATCAGCATGCCGGGCCGCAGCTTGTCGGCCGAATTGTCAAGGTCGGCTCGCACCCGGAGCGCCCGGCCATTGATATCAAGCAGCGGGTCAATGGCGGAAATTTTTGCTTCAAATGTTTCGCCGGGCACCGCATCGGCGGTCACCATGATGCTTTGGCCAAGCGCAAGCTGGGAGTAATTCAGTTCCGGAATGCTGAATGCCGCTTTCAGCAGGTCGATTTTTTCCACATGCACAAGCGGCGCCCCCGCCTGCACATAGGCGCCTATGGACACACTGCGAAATCCCGCCCGGCCACTGAAGGGGGCGCGGATCGTCAGTTTGCCAAGCTGCACCTGGGCGAGCGCCAGGGCGCTTTCGGCAAGCGTAAGCTCAGTGTTGGACTGGTCGACCACGCTTTGCGCGATGTTCCTCGATTTGAGCAGGGCGGCATTGCGCTCAACAACGGTTTTAGCCAGTGCAAGTTTCGCCTCGGCATCGGTAACCACCGCCTTCACCAGCGTATCGTCAAGCCGGAACAGCACGTCGCCCGACTTGACCTGCGTGCCGTCGGCGAACAGGATTTCCACAATCCGCCCATTCGTCTCCGCCGAGATATCAACCGATTCTTCCGAAACCAGCGATCCTATCGCCGCAATATCATCGCTGAGCTGGCCCTCTTTCGCCGTTGCCACTTCCACCGATGAAGCCGGACGCCTGGCCCCGCCACCACCTGCCGCCGCGTTCGGCTGTACCTGGGCCACAGAGGCTCCGGGCCAGAAGGACTTAAGCTGGTCGCCCGCTTGCAGCCAATAGGCAACGCCCCCGAGAACGAGGAGTAAAACCACTGCCGCCGCCGACTTTTTCAACTTATCACTCCGCGAGTACAATGCCGCCTTCAGCATAACCTACTCAAGACGGAAAAGGCCCCGATTTCCGTTCAACATTCACTAATTTGTGTATCCCAAATTCCGTCCCGGCGCCAAAACAAATTCCAGCCCATCGAGGTTGCAGTACCTTGCCTTTCCCACTCTCAGCCCCTATTTGGTCACAATGTCATCCGCCATTTCCATTTCCAACCTTTCAAAGACCTACAAGTCGGGCTTTCCAGCCCTGAAAGACATTAATCTCGAAATTAAGCAGGGCGAGATTTTTGCCCTTCTCGGCCCTAATGGCGCCGGCAAAACCACGCTCATCAGCATTATCTGCGGCATCGTCAATGCCAGCGCCGGTAAGGTTTTGGCCAATGGCCACGACATCGTTACGGATTTCCGGGCGGCACGCTCGCTGATCGGCCTCGTGCCCCAGGAACTTACCACCGATGCCTTCGAAACCGTCTGGGCAACAGTAAATTTCAGCCGCGGCCTCTTTGGCCTTTCGCCCAATCCCGCCCATATCGAGAAAACCCTCAAGGCGCTTTCCCTCTGGGACAAGAAAGACAGCAAGATCATGACCCTTTCCGGCGGCATGAAGCGCCGGGTACTGATCGCCAAGGCCCTGTCCCACGAACCCAAAATTCTCTTTCTCGATGAACCTACAGCCGGCGTGGACGTGGAGCTTCGCCGCGACATGTGGCAACTCGTGCGCGATCTCAGAAAAACTGGCGTCACCATCATCCTCACCACCCACTACATTGACGAAGCCGAGGAAATGGCCGACCGCATCGGCGTCATCAACAAGGGTGAAATCATTCTGGTTGAGGACAAGAAAGCCCTGATGGCGAAGCTCGGCAAAAAGCAGGTCACCCTGCATCTCGACCGCGCCATCAAGAGCATCCCGAAATCGCTCGAGAAATACGGGCTGGAGCTCAATGGTGAAGGCACCGAAATCACCCATACCTATGATTCACAGGGCAACAAGACAGGCATCGCCGCCCTGCTTGAGGATCTGCATACCGCAAAAATAAAGTTCAAGGACATGGAGACCAAGCAAAGCTCGCTGGAGGAAATCTTCGTGAGCCTCGTGAGGAAGCCATCATGAATTTAAATGCTATCCGTGCCATATACGTATTCGAAATGGCGCGCTTCTTGCGCACCCTGACCCAGAGCCTCGTCTCGCCGGTGATTTCAACTTCGCTTTATTTCGTGGTTTTTGGCGCAGCCATCGGCTCGCGCATTCAGGAAATTGACGGCATCAACTACGGCTCCTTCATCGTGCCGGGCCTGATCATGCTATCCCTGCTCACCCAGAGCATCGCCAACGCCTCCTTCGGCATTTACTTCCCGCGCTTTATCGGCACGATTTACGAACTGCTCTCGGCCCCCATATCCTATCTTGAAATCGTCATCGCCTATGTGGGTGCCGCCGCCACCAAGTCCATTTTCCTGGGCCTGATCATTCTGGCGACCGCCGCCCTCTTTGTTCCTCTGGAGATCCTGCATCCCTTCTGGATGATGCTATTTCTCGTTCTGACGGCAGTGACCTTCAGCCTCTTCGGCTTCATCATCGGAATCTGGGCCGACGGCTTTGAGAAACTGCAGCTCATTCCCCTGCTGATCATCACTCCGCTCACCTTCCTAGGCGGCAGTTTCTATTCCATCAACATGCTGCCGCCGGTCTGGCAGACGATCAGCTTGTTCAATCCGGTTGTTTATTTGGTCAGCGGGTTTAGATGGAGCTTTTTCGAGCATTCCGATGTCAGCATTGGCTACAGCCTGCTGGCCATCGCGGCCTTTCTCGCGGCCTGCCTAGCCATCATCGCCTGGATATTCAGAACCGGCTATCGCCTGAAGAATTAGGCGCAGCCAAGATCGCTAAGAAGTTTGGGGACGAGGGCTTGAAACTCTCCATTCTCAATCATGCCGGCAATAGCTTCGATATCCGTTGAAAATTCCCGGTCCTGCTCCCGGCTCGCGGCCTTTGAGCGAATCAGCTCGTGCGTCTCCTCCAGACGCCTTCGAGGACTTGAGCGGCCGCCGGAAATCAATGCCTTCCGCCGATGCCATAAGTTCTATGGCCACGATACGCGCCAGATTGGCATTCATCGGCCCAAGCCTGCGCGCGCCATGGGTTGCCATGGAGACATGATCTTCCTGATTGGCCGAGGTGGGCGCTGAATCGACCGAAGCGGGATGCGACATCTGTTTGTTCTCGCTCATCAGCGCCGCCGCCGTGCATTGCGGGATCATGAAACCGGAATTGAGCCCCGGATTGCGGATCAGAAAAGGCGGCAGCAGCGAGATCGAGGAATCAATCAGCGCCGCCATGCGCCGTTCCGAGAGCGAGCCCATCTCCGCAATGGCAATGGCAATCATGTCCGCCGCAAAGGCCACCGGCTCCGCATGGAAATTGCCGCCGGAAAGCACCGCGCCATCCTCTGCAAATACCAGTGGATTGTCGGAAACCCCATTGGCCTCGATCATCAGGGTGCGCGCCGCATTGGCCAGCATGTCCAGGCACGCGCCCATCACTTGCGGCTGGCAGCGGAAGGAATAAGGATCCTGCACCCGCTCGTCATCAACCAGATGCGAAGCGCGAATGGCACTGCCCGCAAGCAACCGGCGGTAATGCGCGGCGGCTAAAACCTGTCCGGGGTGCGGGCGCAATGCATGGATGCGGGGATCGAACGGCGTATCGGAGCCCATCACCGCATCAATGGACAAGGCGCCAGCCAGAATGGCTGCCGCTGCATTGCGCTCTGCCGCGATCAATCCGAAAAGGGCAAGCGCCGTTGAAACCTGCGTGCCGTTGAGAAGGGCGAGCCCTTCTTTTGGTCCCAAGGCAACGGGTCCGACACCCGCCGCCGCCAATCCCTTTGCGCCGCTCAGACGCTTGCCCTTGTGGAGAACTTCTCCTTCGCCAATCAGCACAAGACTTAGATGTGCAAGTGGCGCCAGGTCACCCGACGCACCAACCGAGCCCTGCCCCGGAACCACGGGCAAAACATCCGCATTCAGCAGCGCCACCAGTGTTTCCATCGCAGCGAGCGAAATGCCCGAAGCCCCTTGTGAAAGGGCATTGATCTTGAGCAGCATGATAAGCCGCACCACGTTCTCATCCAGCGGCGCGCCTACGCCCGCCGCATGGGAGCGCACGATATTGATCTGCAGCTTCGAAAGGTCTTCCGCCGCAATCCGCGTCTTGGCCAGTTTTCCAAAGCCCGTGTTGACGCCATAGATCGCCTCACCCGTCTTGAGCAATCGTGCCACGGTTTCGGCGCTTTTGACGATGAGCTCCCGCGCCTTGGGCGAAAGCGAAACACTTATCGGCCCGGCCAATGCGGCGCGCGCATGTTCCAGCGTAATCGCGGTTTCACCAATGACAATCTTCATGACAAACGCCTCACAGTTTCAGCTGAATTTCTTTTGAATGCGGTCTTCGTTGATATGACGGCGATCCTTCACGACATGCGCGCCCGCCGACAATCACATCTTTCACTGCAGAGTTCCCGGCAGAAAAAATCCAGGTGTCGAGCGCAGCATCGCCCTCGCGCCCAATCATGGTGGGATGCTCATCATCGAGCACCGAGATGTCACAACGCTTGCCCACGGCAATCGCACCCATGGGCTGTCTAGACAGGTGGCCCCACCTTTGAGGATTGCATCAAACAAAGTCCGCCCCGTCGAAGCCCCGGCGCCGGAGGCCAGCGCATTGCGCGTCCGGTCCCGCAGCCGTTGCGAATATTCCAGCATCCGCAGGTCTTCAGCCGGCGAAATTGTGATCTGGCTGTCGCTGCCAATGGCAATGGCCCCGCCCTGCTTCATGAAGGTGTCCGCCGGAAATATGCCATCGCCCAGATTTGCTTCCGTGGTGGGGCACAGGCCCGCAATCGCCCCGGACTTTGCAAGCCTCTGGGTTTCGCCCGCCGTCATGTGTGTTGCATGAATGGCGCACCAGCGGTTGGAAACTTCAAACTTGTCGAGCAGGAATTCAACCGGCCGCTTGCCCGACCAGGCAAGGCAGTCATCAACTTCCTTGGTCTGCTCAGCCACATGGATATGAACCCGGGCGTCATCCGCAATGCCATTCAGCACAGTTTTCAAAAGCTCCGGCGTCACCGCCCGCAGGCTGTGGGGCGATATCCCAAGCCGCCGCAGCGGGCTGGCTCCGCAAACCGCTTTCAATGTTCCGATAAATTTCCAGGAACCGATCCGCATCGTTGACAAAGCGCCGCTGCCCCGCATTCGAGGCCTGCCCGCCAAATCCCGAATAATTATAGAGCGTCGGCAGCATGGTAATGGCAATGCCCGCCTGCTCCGCCGCCGAAATGCAGCGCAGCGACATTTCAGCGGGCTCATCATAGGCTTTGCCGTCCGGCTGATGGTGCAGATATTGGAATTCGCCCACACAGGAAAAGCCCGCTTTCACCATTTCAACATAGGCCTGCGCTGCAACGGCCTCGAGATCGTCGGGCGAAAGCTTGAGCGCAAAACCATACATCGCTTCGCGCCAGGTCCAGAAACTGTCGGCGCCCGGACCAGCCCGTTCCGCCAGTCCCACCATCAATCTTTGATGCGCATGCGAATGAACATTGGGAACGGCGGGAATTGCAATGCCCTTGATCAGCGTTCCACCCTTCGCTCCCGCTTCAATATTTTCAATCATCCCGCTTTTGTCGACGGAAACGACCACGTTCTTCTGCCAGCCAGAAGAAGTGATCGCCGATGTGAAACGGAACTTGCCTTGGGTCATGCTTCCGACTATACTGTATATACAACCTTATACAAGTAGGGATTCGGATGCTCCTCACCAATCTTTCAATCGCCACCATGGTCAATGGTTACGGCCTTATTGAGAACGGCGCGGTCGCAATTGAAAACGGCATCATCAAATCGGTAGGACCCGACACCTCCAAAGGCGATGCTGTGGATTGCGGCGGCAGGCTCATCACGCCCGGCCTCATCGATTGCCACACCCATCTGGTTTATGGCGGTAATCGTGCCGCAGAATTCGAGCAGCGCCTCAATGGCGCCACCTATGCCGATATCGCCAAGGCTGGCGGCGGCATCATGTCCACCGTGCGCGCTACCCGCGCGGCCAGCGAAGCGGAGCTACTCGAATCCGCATTGCGTCGACTCGAATCTCTTTTGGCCGAAGGTGTGACCACCATCGAAATCAAGTCGGGCTATGGCCTGGATGTCGAGACCGAGATTAAAATGCTCAAGGTGGCCAGAAAGCTTGGCACGCTCGCGCCCGGTGGACGTGAAAACCACTTTTCTCGGCGCCCACACCTTTCCCCAGGAATTCAGGGAAGACCATGAGGCGTACCTGAAAATTGTGTGCGATCAAGCGCTTCCACGAATTTCGCGGAAGGCCTGGCCGATGCGGTTGATGGCTTCTGCGAAGGCATTGCCTTTTCCGTCGAAGAAACCAGAACCGTGTTCAAGGCCGCCAGAGCCTTCAATCTGCCGGTGAAATTGCATGCCGAACAGCTCTCCAATCTGGGCGGCGCAAAAATGGCGGCGCGCTTCAAGGCCCTCTCCGTCGATCACATCGAATATCTCGATGAGGAAGGAGTTCGAATCTATTGCAAGTCCGGCACCGTGGCCGTGCTGCTTCCCGGCGCCTTCTATTACCTGCGCGAAAAGCAGGCCCCGCCCGTGGCGGCACTCCGCAAGCACAAGGTGCCCATCGCCATCGCCACCGATCTCAATCCCGGCTCCTCGCCCGTCCATTCCCTGCTCGCCACCATGAACATGGCTTGCGTCCTTTTCGGCCTCACCCCCGAAGAAGCGCTCTTGGGCGTCACCGCCAACGCCGCCCGCGCCCTGGGCCTGAAGGACCGTGGCACCATCGCCGTCGGCCAGAAGGCCGATCTCGCCCTCTGGGACGTCAAGCGCCCCGGCGACCTCGCCTACCCCTTGGGCTTCAATCCCCTCGCCGCCGTCATCAGGAATGGCGAACTCGTTAAAGGAACCCTGCCGTGAACCAGATGCAGCCGCTCTACATGCAGGTGAAGGATCACATCCTGGGCCATATCCAGTCCGGCACCTGGGCCGCCGGCTCGCGCGTGCCCTCCGAAAACGAACTTGTCGGAAGCTTCGGCATCAGCCGCATGACCGCCAACCGGGCGCTCCGTGAACTCACCGCCGATGGCTACCTCGCCAGGGTTCCCGGCGTCGGCACCTTTGTAAAGGAACAGACCGCCCGCACCAGCCTGATGGAGCTTCGCAATATCGCCGAGGAAATCGCCGCCCGGGGCCACAAGCACTCCTCCCGCCTGATCACCCGCGAAAAAATTACCGCCAGCCCTTTTCTCACCGAGGAGTTTGAATGGAAATCCCCCCAGGGCCTGTTCCATCTCGCCATTGTCCATGAGGAAAACGGCCTGCCGGTCCAGCTCGAGAACCGCTGGGTGAACCCCCACATTGCCCCCGACTTCCTCATTCAGAGTTTTACCAAGCAGACGCCGACCGCCTATCTCCTGAATACCGTTCCCGTTGATGAGCTGGAACACTCCGTCAAGGCCATGCTGCCGGATGCCGCCCAGCAGGAGCTCCTGAACATAAAGCCTCATGAACCCTGCCTGGCGCTCCACCGCCGGAGCTGGAATCAGGGCCAGGTCGTGACCGTCGCAACCCTCATCTATCCCGCCAGCCGCTACGCGCCTGCACAGCCGCTACAAAACCAATGCCCAAGGAAAACCCTTATGAACAGCCGCCGCGACAACACCCGCGTCATTCGTTCCGCTACCGGAACAACCCTCAGCGCCAAGTCATGGCTCACCGAAGCGCCGCTGCGCATGCTGATGAACAATCTCGATCCCGGCGTGGCCGAACGCCCCGAGGAACTGGTGGTGTATGGCGGCATCGGCAGGGCCGCGCGCAACTGGGAAGCCTATGACCGGATCGTCGCAAGCCTGCGCTCGCTTGAAGATGATGAAACGCTGCTCGTGCAATCCGGCAAGCCCGTCGGCATTTTCCGCACCCATAAGGATGCGCCCCGCGTGCTCATCGCCAATTCCAACATCGTGCCCCACTGGGGCAATTGGGATCATTTCAATGAGCTCGATAAAAAGGGCCTGATGATGTACGGCCAGATGACGGCGGGCTCCTGGATCTACATCGGCACCCAAGGCATCGTGCAGGGCACCTATGAAACCTTCGCCGAAGTGGGCCGCAAGCATTACGGCGGCAATCTCAAGGGCAAATGGTTTTTGACCGCGGGCCTCGGCGGCATGGGCGGCGCTCAGCCGCTTGCTGCAACCATGGCCGGTGCATCGATGGTCGCCATCGAATGCCAGCCCTCACGCATCGACATGCGGCTGCGCACCCGCTATCTCGACACGCAAGCCAAGTCCGTCGATGAAGCCATCGAAATGATCAAGCGCTCGCCAAAACCGATCTCCGTTGGCGTCCTCGGCAATGCGGCGGAAATTCTGCCTGATATGGTCAAGCGCGGCATCAGGCCGGATGCGGTCACCGACCAGACCTCGGCCCATGATCCGGTGAATGGTTATCTGCCCATTGGCTGGACCCTTGCCGAGTGGGAAGAAAAGCGCGTCTCAAATCCGCAAGGCAGTGAAGGCGGCCAGCCATGGCCTCCATGAAAATCCATGTGCAGGCCATGCTGGATTTCCAGAAGGCCGGCGTTCCCACCCTCGACTACGGCAATAACATTCGCCAGATGGCCTTTGAAATGGGCCTGAAAGACGCCTTCGCTTTTCCCGGCTTTGTGCCCGCCTATATCCGCCCGCTGTTCTGCCGTGGCATCGGCCCCTTCCGCTGGGCCGCACTTTCCGGCAATCCCGAAGACATTTACAAGACCGACCAGCGCGTCAAGGAACTCATCCCCGACGACAAGCATCTGCATAACTGGCTCGACATGGCGCGCGAACGCATCGCCTTTCAGGGCCTTCCCGCCCGCATCTGCTGGGTGGGTCTCGGCCAGCGCCATCGCTTAGGCCTAGCCTTCAATGAAATGGTGAAAAACGGCGAAGTGGAAGCCCCCATCGTCATCGGCCGCGATCATTTCGATTCAGGCTCCGTCGCCTCGCCCAACCGCGAAACCGAAGCCATGCTCGATGGCTCCGATACGGTCTCCGATTGGCCATTGCTCAATGCCCTGCTCAACACCGCATCCGGCGCCACCTGGGTTTCCATCCACCACGGCGGCGGCGTCGGCATCGGCTATTCGCAGCACGCCGGCATGGTGGTGGTCGCCGATGGCACCGATGATGCCGCCCGCAGATTGGAACGCGTGCTGTGGAATGATCCCGCCAGCGGCGTCATGCGCCACGCCGATGCCGGCTACGACATCGCCAAGGACTGCGCCAAGGAACAGGGCCTGAAGCTTCCGGGAATTACTGATTTAGCCCAGCGCTTTCCCAATCGCATGCATCGCGCTGAAGGTTGCAACATCAAACGGGCGGTTGAGAAAATCCGGCCAGCTCGAAAGCTTGACCACCACCATCTTGTAGTCCCAGTTCACATAGATCAATTGCCCGAACACGCCCTTCGCCAGAATGGCCCGCGACGTCGGGTCCTCGATCCAGAATTGGTTCTTGTAGGCCCCGTGCGGAATGGAAAGCGTATAGGGCTCTTTGAAAATGCCGTGATTGCCGCTGCGCGTGGCTTCAATCCATGAGGCCGGAATGACC
Organism: uncultured Alphaproteobacteria bacterium; assembly: GCA_963810045.1. Taxonomy (GTDB): domain Bacteria; phylum Pseudomonadota; class Alphaproteobacteria; order Rhizobiales; family Aestuariivirgaceae; genus Aestuariivirga. The sequence goes on from CAWELV010000019.1 coordinate 212,466, forward strand.
CCGCCGCCATTCTCCAGAACCATTTGCCCGAAGCGTCCATAATCGCGCAAGCAGGCATTGAGGCCGCCGTCGGCCAGCGCAAAGCCCGCGCTGTCAACGGTGATGCAGGCGCTCTCCTCCGCTCCCATTTTCTGCCACAGCTCTTCCGACAGAAGCTGCGGCAGGCGCTTGCCGGTCACCCGCTCCATGCAAAAACGCCAGCACATCCGTTTCAATGGAGCGGTAGGAAAACAGCTCGCCATGGGGCCGGGTCGTCTGCGGTGAAGCCAGTGATGAGCTCCCACATATGGCGCGGCCATTTGAAACCGGCATCGCTGTCCGGCGGAATGGGTTTCCAGCCCGAAGCCACATCCGATTGCCCGATTTCCGAATAGGGATTGGTATATTCCTCCGAAAACCGCGTGCCCGTTGTCATGTCGAGCACCTGCTGCAGCGTGGCTCCGCGCCAGCCCGTCTCTTCAAGCTCGGGCAAATAACGTCGTGACCAGCGCATTCACATCAAGCAGTCCCCGCCCAATCAAAATGCCCGCCACCATGCCGACAAATGACTTCGCCACCGATTGCGAGAGATGCAGCGTGCGCTCATCCATGCCGTTGAAATAACGCTCATAGGAAATGGCGCCGTTTTTCAGGACCAGAAAACCATCCGTGTACGTCTCATCAAGAAATCCCACCAACGAGATGGGAGCGCCCGCACCATCGACAACCGCCAGATCATCCAGATTGACGTCGGCGCGCGGCAAGGCGCGCACCGGCCCGGTTCCGCGCCAGACTTCGGCCGTGGGCAAAATCTCCCGCACATGCTGGAACGACCAGCGGTTCCACGGCGGCCTGTCCCAATCCAGCTTCGGCGGAACCAGGCTTGGCGGCGAGCCTTCCATGATGGGCAGGCGCGTATCGGAATTCTTGAATGAGGGCATGATATTCCTGAACAACAAAAAAGCCCCGGCAGTTTCCCGCCGGGGCAAGGGATGCAATGGCTTATTTCAGCAACTCAGTCCAGATCTTCGTATAGATCTCCGTTACTTCCGGCGGGCATGTCGGCGTGAATGTGCCATGGGCCATCACGTCTGGCTGGAATATTCGACTTCGGGCGCCGTCTTCATATCTTCCGGCATGAACTTCTCCGAACCCTTGATGCCATTGTCGTAGCGCGCGAAAGCTCGAGATCATCGCGGCATTTTCAGGATCCATGATGAAGTTCTGGAACAGCTTGGCGTTCTCGACATTCTTGGCGTCTTTCAGAACCGCCACATTGTCCATGAAGACCGGAAAGCCTTCCTTGGGAAAGCCATAGACGAGATTGCTGTTCAGCAGGCGCGCGCGGAATGACCAGCCATTCCAGTTGACGCCGGCAGCAATATCCTCCTTGGCAATTTATCGGGATTGGCATAGTCCATCGAGATCCAGTCTGGCTTGGCCTCCACGAGCTTGTCGCGCACCTTTTTCAGCACCTCCTTGTCGCCGGTGCAGGGCTCGCCGCCCATATACTTGATGGCCATAAGCATGACCTCGCCCATTTCGGGCACGACATTGATCTTGCCCTTCAGCTCATCGGGCGGGTCAAGGAAAATGGCCGAGGTGTTGGGATCGCCCTTGTAGAACTTTGTATTGACGAGGATGCCGTTGGTGCCCCATTGCCACGGCACCGTGATAATGGCGGCCCGGATCGAAAGGCACATCGACCCAGCGCGGATCCATGTTTTTGAAATTTTCCATCTGGTCCGGCCTTGATTCCAGCAGCAGCCCCTCGTTGATCCAGATCGGCACATAGTTCGCCGAAGGCACCGCGATATCGAAACCATGGCCACCGGCCCTGACTTTTGCAATCGCCGTATCGTTCGAATCGTAGTCGGTGATCGTCACCTTGACGTTGTATTGCTTCTCGAACTTCGTGATCAGTTCGGGGCTGGTATAGTCGCCCCAATTATAGATATTGAGTTCGCCTTCCGCCGCGGCCTGGCCCAGGCCAGCGAACATGGCAAGTCCGGTCAGCGCCGCCGCTAGTTTCAACTTCATGGCTGTATTCCTCTCTGTTTCACTGCATTTTGGTCTTCGAGATTGCTGGCGAGAACTATGGCCACAAATACATGCGAAATCAAAATTGGAGCCCGTAGCAGCTCGGAAAATATGAGGCAGCCCCCGGAGCTGAACTCCGGGGGCTGCCAACAAGCTGCGTTTTCGTTACTTCAGGACTTCCGTCCAAATCTTCGTATAAATTTCAGTCACTTCCGGCGGGCAAGCGATGTGAGAATTCATAGTGCCCCTCCATCTCCGTCGGGATTACCAGTTCTGGCGCATCCTTCATGTCGCCGGCATGAACTTATCCGAACCCTTGATGCCATTACGCGTACTTGGCGAAGGCCGAAAGTCATCGCCGCATTTTCCGGGTCCATGATGAAGTTCTGGAACAGCTTGGCATTCTCAACATTCTTGGCATCCTTCAGCACGGCGAGATTGTCCATCCAAATAGGGAAGCCTTCCTTGGGATAGCCATACTTGACGTCCGGGTTCTGCAGGCGCGCACGCATGGCGGCACCGTTCCAGTAACAGGCCGGCAGCCAGGAAATCGCGGCTTGGCAAATTTCTCGATGGTGCCGTATTCCATCGACATCCAATTCGGCTTGGCATCGACCAGCGTGTCGCGGGCTTTCTTCAGTACTTCCTTGTCGCCGTGCACCATGCGCCGCCCATAGTACCTGATGGCGGCATCCATCACGTCGTTCATTTCCGGCGACCACGTTGATCTTGCCCTTCAGTTCGTCGGCGGATTGAAGACTGATGGCCGAGGTATTGATGTCGCCCTTGTAATCGCTGGTATTGACTACAACGCCGTCGATACCCCACTGCCACGGAACAGAGTAGTGGCGGCCCGGATCCCAGTCGACATTCACCCAGCGGTCGTCGACATTCTTGAAATTCTCCATCTGGTCGGGGCGGGTCTCCAGCAGCAAGCCTTCCCTGATCCAGACCGGCACGAAGTTGGCTGAAGGCACGACGATGTCGAAGCCATGGCCGCCGGCGCGGACCTTGGCCAGCGCCGTGTCATTGGAATCATAGTCGGTGATCGTGACCTTGACCTTGTAGGTCTCCTCGAATTTCTTGATCACTTCGGGATTGGTGTAGTTGCCCCAATTAAAGATGTTGAGCTCGCCTTCGGCCCGGGCCAATCCTGTCGTCGCCAATAAGGCAACGCCTGCCATCAACAACTTCAAGTTTGTCTTCATCTCATTCTCCCTTGTTAAGCGCTATTATGCCTTTTTATACGCTTTTCCGGTTTAAAAAGAAGAATATGGTTACGAACAGAATTGAAATGGCCAGGAACACCGTCGATATGGCGTTGATTTCCGGAGTCACAACCCGGCGCAATTGCCCCAGCATGTAGGTTGGCAGGGTTTCCTGCCCACCTGATTTTACGAATTCGGTTATGACCACATCGTCGAGCGAGATCACGAAGGCCAGCATGAACCCTGCAAGGATGCCCGGCCACAACAGCGGCAGGGTCACCCGCTTGAAGGTGTTCCACGGTGTTGCATAGAGGTCGGCCGCCGCTCGTTCCAATGTCAGGTCCATGTTCTCAAGCCGTGCCCTGATCGGCAGGTAGGCAAAAGGAATGCAGAAGGCCGTATGGGCGGCAAGCGAGATATCCGATTCCCGAATAGCCCGTCCAAACCTTGATGCGCGAAAATACGATCAGCAGCGCAACCGCCGTGACGATTTCAGGCACCATCAGGGGCTGGTTGATAAACGCGTATTTGAACGTAAGGCCGGGGTAATGCTGGTGTGCGCGTCGTGGCAAGCGCTGCCATGGTCGCTGCAATGGTTGACAAAAACGCTGCGGTCACCGCGATGAATACCGAGCGCAGTGTTGCCTCCTGCACCTCCGAATTGTGCCATCGCCGATTGAAACCAGCGCAATGAAAATCCTTCCCAGACCGCCACGGAAACTACCCGCGTTAAAGGCATAGAAGACAAGGGTGGCAATAGGCAGATAGAGCAGAAAAAAGCACAGCATCGCCACGAACACGAAGCCCGGCTGGGAACGGACGGAAAAGCCCTTAGCCATGGCCGCCCCCGCCCTTGGAGGCATTGCGCACATAAACCAGCAGGGCCAGAGTCACGATCACCATCAGCGTGATGGAAAGCGCCGCACCCAGCGGCCAGTCGCGGCCCTGGCCGAATTGCAGTTCGATGAGGTTGCCGAGCATCATGTTCTTGCCGCCGCCCAGAACGCGCGGCGTGACATAGGCGCCGAGCGACGGAATGAAAACCAGGATGGAGCCTGCAATGATGCCGGGCTTTACCAGCGGAATGATGATGCGCCACAACACCTGAAGCCGCGTCGCATAAAGGTCATATCCCGCTTCCACCAGCCGGAAATCGATTTTTTCCATGCTGGCGTAAAGCGGCAGCACCATGAGCGGCAGATAGACATAGACCATGCCAAACAGGACGGCCCAGTTCGGTGAACATGATCTGGATGGGGCTGTCGATGATGTGCAAGCCCATGAGTGCAGAGTTGATGATGCCTTCATTGCGGATAACCTCCTGCATGGCAAAGGTGCGGATGAGGATATTGGTCCAGAACGGAATGGTGACGAGGAACAGCCAGATGTCGCGCTGGTGCTGCGGCCGCGTGGCAATGAAATAGGCGGTCGGAAAGCCAAAAAACAGGGTCAGTCACTGTTGTGATCAGCGACAGGCTTACCGAGCGCCAGAAAATGGAGAGATGGGCGTCGGCAAATGTCAGCGTGTCGTCAAAGATGTCGCGGGTGAAAAATACGTTGAACCAGCCGTCGGTGGAAAATGTCCGAATTTCACGTCGCCATAATCGCCCTTGACCATGAAGGAATAGAGCAGCACGACGAACAGTGGGCCGATCGCCGCGCAGGAAAATGATGACAAGTGCGGGCGTGGACAGGAGCCACCTGTTGCGGATGTCCCGCGCTCTGCGGCCATGGCGATTTCGCGTGCGGTTGCCATCAATCCCTCAACACCTGCGCCGCGTCGCGCTCGAACAGCAACGCCAACCTTGTCGCCCTTTTCAAAGGTCAGGCCGCCTGCGTGAATGTTCTGATGGCGGACAGTGAACTCGCCAGCCACCATTGAGCTTCACATGATAATGCGTATCGGTGCCAAAATAGACGATGTTTTCAAGCTGCCCTGAGAAGCGTTGCCTTGTCTGCTGTGGCAACGATGGTCGCATGTTCCGGCCGCACCACAACGGTCACTTTGCCCGATGGCGCAACACCGTCGGCAAGGCCTCGCCGTAATCGTTGCCCCCGCATCGAGAGCAACCTTGGCCTCGCCTTTCGCCGAAGAAACAAGTTTGCCTTCCAGGAAATTTGTCTCGCCGATGAAGTTGGCCACAAAGCGCTCCGCCGGCCGGTCATAAATGTCGCGCGGGCTGCCGATCTGCAGAATCTTGCCCTTCGACATCACCGCAATGCGGTCCGACATGGTGAGCGCTTCTTCCTGGTCATGGGTCACAAAGATAAAGGTGATGCCGGTTTCATTTTGCAGGCGCTTCAGCTCAATCTGCATTTCCTTGCGCAGCTTGTAGTCAAGCGCCGAAAGCGGCTCATCAAGCAGCAGCACCTTGGGCTCCGGCGCAAGGGCCCGCGCCAAGCGCCACGCGCTGCTGCTGGCCGCCGGAAATCTGGCTGGTCCGGCGGTTCTTGAGCTCCTCCATCTGCACCAGCTGCAGCATTTGCTCAACCCGCGCCTCAATCTCGGCCTTGGGCTTGCCCTGCATTTCCAGCCCGAAGCCGATGTTCTGGCCAACCGTCATGTGCGGAAACAGCGCATAGTTTTGAAAGACCGTATTGACCGGCCGCTGGAACGGCGGCAGCGGCGCAATATCCTGCCCATACAGCAGGATTTGCCCGTCGGTTGGAAAATCAAACCCGGCAATCAGGCGTAACAGGGTGGTTTTCCCGCAGCCCGAAGGGCCGAGGAGAGTGAAAAACTCGTTCTCGCCAATCGTGACGGAAACATTGTCCAGCGCCTTAAGGCTGTCCTGGCCCGAGCTTTGAAATATCTTTGTAACGCCGACTGCCTCGATGGCAGTCTTGCCAATTGCCAATTAAACCACTCCCCTTCGTCTTGTTCCAGACGATTAAAATACTATCCTATGGGGAATTTTTCCGCTTGCCAATGGGGCCAGTTGCTGAAGGCTTAAATTGACCAGCCGCCATCGATGACGAGGGCCTGCCCGGTGATGAAGGCCGAGTCATCGCTTGCCAGATAAATCACCATCTCTGCTATTTCTTCAGGCTGCGCCATGCGCCCCATGGGCTGCCTGGCGATAAAGGCCGCTTTGGCCTTTTCAAAATCGCCCTGGGCCCGCATCCGGTCATAAAGCGATGGCGTTTCCACCGTTCCCGGGCAAATGGCATTGCAGCGGATGCCCTTGGCCACAAAGTCAGCCGCCAGGGCCTTGGTAAGGCCAATAACCGCGGCCTTGCTTGCTCCATAGACAAAGCGGTTGGGCGCTCCTTTGACCGACGAGGCCACCGACGCCATGTTGATGACATTGCCTTTGCCCTTCGCCAGCATGCCCGGCAGATAGGCCTTGATCATGCGGTAATGGGCCTTCACGTTGAGGTCAAAAGAGAAGTCCCAGTCCTTTTCTTCGCAGTCCAGCACCGTGCCGTTGTGCACAAAGCCCGAGCAGTTGAACAGGATGTCGATGGGGCCGGTGCGTTTCAATGCCGCATCCACCGCGGACTGCTCCAAAACATTCAGCCCAAAGCCCGTGATGCCGGGATGCTCCTTCGAAATATCCTTGAACAGGTCTTCGCGGATGTCGGTTGCAAAAACCTTTGCTCCCTCCCGCGCCAGCGCAATGGCCGAAGCCCGGCCAATGCCCTGCCCCGCCGATGTCACCAATGCTGACGCGACCCTCAAGCTTCCCGGCCATGGACTAATTCCCTCAATGTGGTTCAAACTCCTGCCTAACTCTAATCCATGGAAATTGTCTATGACCAATGTTGATCTTGCTTATGCCACTGCAACGCGAGCTCTTGAAACTGTTCAGGGCCCGAAAAGCCTCGCCCGTCGAACTGCTCAAGGCACTGATCGCGCGCAGCCAGAAGTTGAACGGCAAAATCAATTGCCTCGCCGACTGCTATTTTGATGAAGCGCTCACCAAGGCAAAGACAGCCGAACAGCTCTATCAGAAGCGTGGTTTCAAGCCACGCGCCCTGGAAGGCATTCCCCTGCTGGTCAAGGATGCCCAACGCGTGAAAGACAAGCGCACCACCCATGGCTCGCTGATCTTCGCCAACAACATCGACGATCATTCCGATCCCCAGATCGAGCGGCTGGAAAAAGCCGGCGCCATCATTTTTGCCCGCACCACGACGCCGGAGTTCTGCCTGTCCGGTGTGACCCATTCAAGGATGTGGGGCATCACGCGAAATCCCTGGAATCTCGACTATGGCCCCGGCGGATCGTCGGGCGGTTCGGGTGCGGCCCTCGCTGCAGGCTTTACTACGCTCGCCACCGGCACCGACATCGGCGGCTCGATCCGCATTCCCGCCTCCGCCTGCGGCATCGTGGGCTTCAAGCCGCCGCATGGGCGCAACCCCGACGGACCGCCGGGAAATTTTGACCGCTTCAATCATTGCGGCCCCATGACCCGCAGCGTTGCCGATGCGGCCCTGATGCAAAACGTGACGTCTGGTCCCCATCCGCTTGACCATGATTCCATTCGAGCTCGCGTTAAATTGCCCGTGAAGGCCGAAAGCATCAAGGGTTGGAAAATCGCCTATTCCATTGATTTCGGTTATGTCGAGGTCGATCCGGATGTGCGCAAGAAAACTCTGGAAGCCACTCAGGTTTTCCGCTCCCTCGGTGCCAAGGTCGAAGAGGTCGATCTCGGCTGGACCAGCGGCGTCGATCTGGACGCCCTCCATTGGTACAACACCATGCATTTTGGCCGCCAGACCATTTGGCAGCGCAAGACCAATGCCCATCTCATGACCGACTATGCCCTCAAATTGGCCGAAGCCGCTGAACGTCACTCAACCATCGATGATGTTCACAAGCCTTGGGCGCGCAGCCATGCCATGTATCAGTCACTTGGGCCTGTGCTGGCCTCGCATGACGTTTTCATTTGCCCCACGAATAATCTGGCAGCGGTCAAGGCCGACCACGATCCCTGGGATCAGGATTTCACCGTCAATGGCAAGAAGGCCGATCCGGAATATGGCTGGGTCATGACCGCAGCAGTTCAACATGCTGCACAATTGCCCCGTGCTGGCCGTGCCCTCGGGCCACACAGCGCAGGGCGTTCCTACCGGCATTCAGATCGTCGGCCGCACCTGGGATGACGCCCGCGTCTTCCGCGCCGGACTGGCTTACGAAAAAGCCCTTGGCGGCTGGTACACCAGCGGGGAAAAGCGGCCCGTCATCAATAATTGATTTCGTAAACGATAGCGCCATTGTGGCTGTTCACCCGCAGCAGGTATCGCTGGTAGCCGAGATAGGCCACATACTTGTAGTCTATGCCGCCGCAATCCACTGGTCGCACCTGACGATAGCCATACTGCCGCAATGCCCGCCCAATGCTTTGGCATGACTTGACTGACTTGGCCCGCGGGCGCGGTGGAGGTGGCTGAAAATAGAAATTGCCATCATCAAATTGCCCGTCATCATGGCTTGGCGTTTGCGAAACGCCCTGGCCATAAAGCGCCTCATAGCAATTGGGATCTTCCGGGTAATAAGTGCAATAGCGGTTGCCCGCGTGGGACTGGCCTGCAAGGACAACGATGCCAATGGCGGCAAGCAGGCCCGCAATCATGAAGTGCTGGATGAGAAAACCCGGTTTCTCCATGACGCCATGCTAATCGGGGAATACGGCGTCAGATTGTCGCAATCCAGCTAACTATGTGGCGGGAAAGCGCAATTTACCATCAATTGACAAGAGGCTGCCATAAAGTTCGGGCCTGCGGTCGCGAAACACCCCCCATGTCCGGCGCAATTCGCCAATCTCAGCCAGGTCAAAACTCTGCAGCCGTACTCCCTCTTCAACCCGGTCCATCTCGGTTAGCTTTTCGCCTTGGTAGTCGGCGATGAATGACCGGCCATAGAAAATATCGGCCCGCCCATCGGGCGCCACTTCCCGTCCCACCCGGTTGGAGGCCGCCAGCGGCATGATATTGGCCGCCGCATGGCCCCGCATGGTGTTCTGCCAATGGCTGCTGGAATCATAGGAAGGGTTTGGCGGTTCAGAGCCAATGGCCGTGGGATAAAGCAGAATCTCAGCCCCCATCAGCGCCATGGCGCGCGCCGCTTCCGGAAACCACTGGTCCCAGCAAATGCCCAGCCCCACCTTGCCCGCCGCCGTGTCCCAGACCTTGAAGCCCGTATCGCCCGGCGAGAAATAAAACTTCTCCTGATAGCCGCGCCCATCCGGAATATGCGACTTGCGGTAGATGCCAAGTTGTTTGCCGTCGGCATCCGCCATCACTGTCGTGTTGTAATGGGCTTGCCCGGCGCGCTCAAAAACACTGATGGGAAGCACCACGCCCAGTTCCTTTGCCAGCGCCGCAAAGCGCGCCACCGTGGGATGATGCTCAATCTCATGGGCATTCTTGAAAAATCTTGCGTGCTGCTCGATGCAGAAATAATCGCCGTCAAACAATTCCTGGAGGAGAATAAGCTGCGCGCCCTGTTTGGCGGCCTCGCGCACCAGCTTTTCCGCCTTGTCGCAATTCTTCTTCCAATCATTTTCCGATGCCATTTGCGTGATGGCCACAGCCAATTTGCTCATCTCAACTCTTCAACCCCGCAACTTCCCGTTTGAATGGCAATGCATCGCCGATGTCCGGCATGTCAAATTCTTCCGCATAGCGATGTCCCGCATAGGTGGCCCAGGCAATAGCCGCCGGCGCCTGCGCATCCCCGATAACTTTCACCGATTCAATGCCGCTGTCGGCCCACTTGGTTTTCCGAGCCATGAGATCTGCATAAAGGCGATCATTGGGAAGCCGTGACGTGACAAGAAGCACCCCATCACAGGAAATCTCGCTGAGCCTCCCCGTGTAGGCACAGGCAATGGTCACGGAACCAGCGCCGACCTCAAACACTGCATGGCTTGTCTTGGCTTCAACGCCAAGTTCCAGAAGCCGGCGCTGGATCTGTCCCTGCTCAAGCGTGTTCACGCTCCACTCGGAAATTTTTGTGGACGGCGTCACAAAACTCACGCGGCATCCCTTTGCAATGAGCAACTCGGCCAAGACGCTGCCCATGTAGTAGTGGTCATCATCATAAATCACCACATGGCCCGAAGGGAGCTTGCCTTCCATCACGTCATCGGGCGTGAACACCGGCATTCCCGCATCGATTTCTATGGGCAGCGTGTGATAGCGCGCCACGCCATCCCTCCGCCACGTCGAACCCGTTGCAATGGCAACATCCGAAAAACCGAGCTCGAAAACATCATCCGCCGCAAGCTTTGACTCCCGATAGATCGCCACATTAGGCATTTTCTCGATCTGGCCCTGACGGTAATCCCGCACCCGGCCCCAGGCGGAAAGCCCCGGCAATCTGCATTCCCTGGCCACGCGCCCGCCAAGTTCCGTACTGGCTTCCGAGAGTGCAACCTCATAACCGCGAAGCCCCAGCCGATGCGCCGCTGAAAGCCCGGTGGGACCCGCACCCACCACCAGAATCTTGCGCGCCGAGGCAGCGGGCTTCATCCGTTCGGGATGCCAGCCTTTCCGCCACTCCTCCATGAAGGAAGAATTCTGTGTGCAGCGTGAAAGCGATTGCGTCATGTCACCCGTCACGCAGATGTTGCAGCCGATGCATTCACGGATATCTTCGACCCGGCCCTCGTCAATCTTGTTGGGCAAAAACGGATCGGCAATGGACGGCCGCGCCGCGCCGATAAAATCCAGAATGCCCTGCTTGATCTGGCGCACCATCAAATCCGGCGAGGTGAAACGCCCCACGCCAACGACCGGCTTTGACGTCAGTTGCTTAATTCCGCGGATTAAGTCTTCCTGGGCTGCTTCCGGCGTGAACCGCGAGGTGCCCGAACAGGCCTCCCAGGTGCCATGGGCAAAATCCCAGATATCGGGAAGCTCCGCATGCAGGCCAATCAGATCGCGGAGCTCCGCATTGGAAAATCCCTGCTCCGCCCGCCATTTCATCAAGCGAAAGCCGCACCGCCACCGCACAACTGTCGCCCACTTCATCGCGCGCATCGCTCAACAATTCCTTCATCAGCCGCGCCCGGTTCTCCAGCGAGCCGCCATATTCATCGCTGCGTTGATTGGTCCGCCGCGACAGGAAATGCTGGAGAATGCCAAAGCCATGCGCGCCATAGAGGCACATGATATCGTAGCCCGCGCGCTTCGCCCGCCGGTAAGCCAGCTTGTGCCAGTGGCGCAGGTTGCGGATATCCTCCTTGTCCATGGCCCGCGCCTGCACTGGGTCACTGGTAAACGTCAGGATGGGGCTGTGCATCGGCCCCATGGGAACTTCGCGGGTATAAAGATTGGGGCCATTGGTTCCGCTATAGGCCAGTTCAATGCCGGCGAGCGCGCCGTTGGAATGAATGGCATCGGCCATCTTGGTGAGGCCCGGCATGTCGTCCTCATCCCAGATGCGCAGTTCGATGAACGGCGTGATCTCCGATGAATGATGGATTTCCACCTGCTCGGTGAAAATAACCCCCCAGCCCCCTTCCGATTTCACCCGGCGCATTTCGGCGGCGGCAGTCGGATCCCGGTAACCACCGCCATTGCAATGCGGCACCTGATAAAAGCGGTTCTTCGCCGTCACCGGCCCGATCTTGACCGGCTCGAAAAGCACGTCATAGCGCGGGTCACGCATTCAGGAAGCCTTCCAGCACATTCACCGTGTTCACCCCGATGGCCTCGATGGCATAGCCGCCTTCCATCACGAAAAGCGTGGGCAGCTTCAACTTGGCAATGCGCGCCCCATAATCGCGGAAATCCTCCGACTTCAATTTGAAATAGCTGATCGGATCTTTTTCGTAAGTGTCCACGCCAAGGGAAACCACCAGGACATCGGGCGCAAAGGATTTTATTTTCCCGCAAGCATGGCCCAGCGCCTTGCTCCAGTTTTCATAGCTGCATCCCTCCGGCAGCGGATAATTGAAATTGAAGCCTTCGCCCTTGCCAGCCCCGGTCTCATCCTTGAAGCCAAGGAAATACGGATACGCCGTTTCCGGCTCCCCATGCAGCGAACAGAACAGCACATCATTGCGGTCATAGAAAATATCCTGCGTGCCATTGCCATGATGGAAATCCACATCAAGAATGGCCACGCGCGCCGCACCTGAATCGCGGAATGCCTGGGTGGCAATGGCCGCATTGTTCAGGAAGCAATAGCCGCCATAGAGATCATCATGGGCATGGTGGCCCGGCGGGCGGCACAGCGCAAAAGCCGCTCTTTCCCCGCTCGCAATCAGTTTCTGCGCCGTGAGCGCCACCGAGGCCGAGGCGCAGGCCGCAGCCCAGGTGCCTGCCGTGATGCAGGTTTCAACCGAATGAATGTAATAGCCCACCTTGCCGTCGATATGCTTGGGGCAGCGCTGCTGCATGCTGCGCGCCGGAAATCCCGTTGGCACAATCTCGCCGCGATAGCCCGCCTTGGTCCATTCGCTCCATGCCGTTTCCAGGAATTTCAGAAAGCCCTTGTCGTGGACCCGCGCCACCGCCTTCATGTCCAAAGGCTTCGGCGGAACAATGGTATCCATTTTCCGCTTCTTGAGTTCCCGCAGGATATATTCCATGCGCGAAGGCCGCTCAAAGGGCGTGACGAATTCGCCGCCTGAAATTTCGCCTTGCGCAAAATGCAGGCGGTGGTCGTCGGTAAAAACAACTTTCATGAAATCTCCTCCAGATCCGTGCAGTCTGTCAGAGAATTGAAATTGTTACAAACGCCGCCCTATGCGATGGGCAGCAGCGATCAAGTCAGGATTGAATGGCTCAAGCGGCCTTGGTGACAGGCGTTGACATATCGGGAATCCAAACCGCGGCAACCGTGCCTTCGCCAAGCGTGCTCTGGCAGATGAGTTCGCCGCCATGGGCTTCGGCAATGGCTTTCACGATAGGCAGGCCAAGGCCCAGGCCCTCGGCGGGCCGGCCATAGGACATGTCTTCCTGGATGAAGGGCAGCAGGCATTCCGCCAGCTTTGAAGGGGGAATGCCCGGTCCGTTGTCGCGCACCGAAATGACCGTTGAATGGTCGGGCTTGCGGTGCGCCCAGATTTCAATGGTGCCGCCTTCCGGCGAAAACTTGATGGCGTTGTCGACCAGCTTTTTAATGGCCTGGCGCAGCAATTGGCTGTCGCAGCGGAGCATCAGGTTCTTGCCTGGCCGCGCGATTTTGATTTTGATGCTCTTGGCCTTTGCATTTGCTTCCAGCCCGATAATGCTGTCGTCGAGCAGATCGGTCATGCTTTCATTGGAAACACGCAGGCTCGATGCACCGGAAAATGATTTGGACAAGACCAGGATATCGCTGATCAGGCGGTTCAGGCGCTGCGAGGCGCCGACAATGTGGCCGAGTTGTTCGGCTTCAATGGCTTCAACCTTGTCCTTCAGCGCTTCAGCCAGAACATCCGTCAGGCCAATCAGGGCAATAAGCGGTGTTTTGAGCTCGTGGCTCAGGATCCTGAACAGGCCGTTCTTCATTTTGCTGGCAGCGACGGCCTCGGCCTCGGCGCGCCGCAAATCCCGCTCAATCTCGCCGTTGCGGATGACAAATTGCGCATGGTAGCCGAATTGCGCCCAGTTGATGGGTTTGGTGACAAAGGATGAGGCTCCAAGGCGGTAAGCTTCTTCAATGGAGGTGCGGTCATCATAGCCGGTTGAAATGATGACCGGCAGATCGACGGTGCGCGGATGCTGCCGGATATGGCGGAGCAAGCCGAAGCCATCAAGCTTGGGCATGTTGAGGTCGACAACGGCCAGAGCCAGATTGGATCTTGCGATGCGGTCACAGGCTGCTTCGCCGTCCTCGGCCGTTACGGTCTCATAGCCGAGATTGGCAAACAGGCTGGCCAGCACATCGCAAATGAGCACGTCATCATCGACGATCAAAACACACTTGCGCGCCGGCAGTTTCGGCCGCTGGTTAGTATCGTCCTTGGTTTCCACGTGACACTTCCCACTATTTTGCAAGAAGCAATAGGGCGTGGAGTATTAATGGAGGGTAAGAAACGGCAATTCTTCAACAAACATGGTTAAGCGAATGCGGGCCGGCAAGAATCCGTTAAGCATGGAAAAACTTAATTGAGGATTGAATAGGTGACCTTCGCCACTCCTGAGGTGGTCATCTCGACAAGTTTTGCCGCACCCAGGCTCAGATCGATCACCCGGCCAGGGATAAATGGCCCCCGGTCATTGATCCGCACAACCACGGATTTTCCATTGCGCATATTGGTCACCCGGACCTTTGTGCCGAAAGGCAGGGTGCGGTGGGCGGCTGTCAGGCCGTTTGGATTGAAGGACTCGCCATTGGCGGTTTGCTTGCCCGACTTGTAGTAAGATGCAACGCCAGTTGTAGACTTGGCCTCCACTCCTGAATCAAATCCGCCCAACATCAGAAACCCGGCCAAAACGCCTACAACCATATGCTTCATGACAGACCCTCTCCTTCATGCTGCGGTGCAACATAGGGGCCTTTATGGCCGCAATGTGACGCCGAACTAACCAATTGTTAATAGTTAACAATGAGTCAGCCAGAAGGTTCCATGGGCTGGGCCGTCATGGCAAAAATGCTGCCATAACAAGCCGTTATGCAGGGTTTCGTTAGATGGCGGCTTCCACCATGATCTCGACATCAAGGCCGGGGCCTGCGAGCTTGGATTCAACCGTGGCGCGCGCCGGTGTCTGTCCGGCCACAACCCAGGCATCCCAGGCCTCGTTCATTTCAGCCCATGTGCCGATATCCGTGAGCCAGATATTCGCTTTCAGGATTTTGGTCTTGTCGGTTCCGGCCTGCTTCAGCGTGGCATCGATCTGCGCGAGGATATCAGCCGTTTGCTCCTTGACTGATTTGCCAACGGCCTTGTCCGCCACAAATCCGGCGAGATAGGCCTTGCCGCCATGAATAACCGCTTCGCTCATGCGTTTGCCCGCGCCAATCCGTGTAATGCTCATTGTCATCTCCTGTTAATGGCTGAGGCTGTCTAGCCCCTCTTGAACACCGCATCAATCACGGCGAGCAAGACTTTCGGCAATGTCTCAAATGCGTAAGGCGCATGGAGCCGCTCCAGCCAGTGATGATAGTCCCGTCCCCCAGGGGCCGATATTGATGCAAGGATAGCCCGCCGGTTCCCCAAGGGTAAAACTTGTTCCCCAGATCGGCGTATTGGAAGCCACCACCGAAAGATCGCTCGATGCCTCACCAAAAAAGCTCATGTCCGAAATACCGGCAAAATAGTTGACAGAGCCAAGGCCGAACGGCTGAACCGCCTTGGAAATCGTGGCGCGTAAACTTTTATCCCTCAGCGATACTGCTGAATAGGGAATGGAGCCAAAACCCATGATAACGGTGGGTCTGGTGATGCCAAGGCTTTCAATAACGGCAAGTGTGGCGAGTCGCGATTGCTCCGGTAAATTAAATGAGGTGTCTTGCTTTGGCAGTCTGTAAGCGTGCTTGCTCTTCAGTTCCGCAAAGCTGATCAAATCGATGTCATGATTTGTGCGCGCCTTCGCTCGCTCCACGGCTCGCCGAGCATGATCCATCGCAATGCTAAATACCTCACCTGCAGTTCTCTGGTGCTGCATTGTATTCCAGTAAATCCAGGCCTGCTGCGGGGTCGTGACATTGTAGCCGGTTTTTGAATCCTTTGAGTGGAGAGCCGTCGGAGGTGCCGCCAATTCCTCGCCCGTTCGCTCCGAAAGCAAGGGCGACAACTCAAATTCGGTCAAAAGTTCTGCGGCAACATACGCTGCGTTCACCCCATCTTGCGGATATCCGGCATGCGTTTGCTTGCCGTGAACGAAGGCGGTCAGCAGCAGCTTCCCGATTGATCCATAGGTGACGACGCGGCCATACGATCCATCTCCCTGATCTGAAATGGCATCGAGGTTAATGACCAGCTTGATTTCCAGGTCGAATTGCTTTTCCAAGTTTTTTAACATGGGAGCCGCAGCCCGGGCACCCGCTGACGTTTCCTCTTCATCGCAAACCGCAAGAAACAGAATTGACGCGTCACCCGAGTAGGCCTCCATGGCCGCAAGGCCTGCAGCCAATCCAGCTTTCATGTCGAGGAGCCCGCGTCCCGCAAGAAAATCCCCGCTTTCGAAATCCCGCAAGGCGTGGTTGCTTTCGCCGCTTTGCCGAAGCCGGTTAATGATGGATCTGGTAAGTGTCTCCGGATCGAGCGCCAGGTCTGCAAGCGCGCCATAGTCATCGTAGGGCACCGTATCGAAATGGCCGGTAAGCACAATTGTTTGGGCCGAGCGGCCACGTTTCAGAACGGCGAGGTTGCCGCGCTGGTTTGAACCTGCATCGACAGAAAACATTATGCTTTCGTCAAGCCACTTGAGACGGAGGTATTCCTGAAGCCTGCGGGCAAATGCGGCTTCCCCCGCCGTTCCCGTCACCGATGGCCATGAGGTGAGCTCTAAGGCAATCTCCCGCGCCCGGGCCGAAAGCTCAGGCGAATTTCTGGTCATATTCGAGAACTGCGTTCAGCAACACCTGGGAACCAGCACCGCACTCATCAAAGGTGGTGGACTCCGCCTCATTATGCGAAATGCCGCCAAGGCAGGGCACGAAAATCATCGTGGTGGGCGCCACCCTGCGCAATATAGGCCGCGTCATGGCCGGCACCCGACGCCATCTCGCGCATTTTATGCCCGGCCTGGGCACCGCCCTTGCGCACGCATTCAATAAGCTCCGGATTGAATTTCACCGCCGGGGATTTCCAGATGCATTTCTCCTCGAAGGTCAGCTTTTCCGCTTCGGCAATCGGCGCCAGCGCAGCCCGGAAGGCCGCTTCCATTTTATCCAGCACCGCCTCATCCGGATGGCGCAAATCAACCGTGAAGAACACCTCCCCCGGCACCACATTGCGGCTGTTCGGCCGGTTCTCGATCAGGCCCACCGACGCAACCCCCGGCAAATGCGCAAGCCCCACCTGGTGAATGGCCTCAATCATCCGCGACGCGCCCAGCAGCGCGTTCTTGCGCAGCAGCATCGGCGTGGCGCCCGTATGCGACTCCTGGCCGCGCACCGTCACCTCATACCAGCGCATGCCCTGCACGCCGGTGACAACGCCGATCATTTTTTCTTCCGCTTCAAGGATCGGCCCCTGCTCGATGTGAAGCTCAAACATCGCCTGGAACTTGTGCGAGCCAACAGGCTCGGTTCCGAGATAGCCGATGCGCTTCAACTCATCGCCAAACTTGATGCCGTCGCGGTCCTCGCGCGTGTACGCAAACTCCGGCGTGAACACGCCTGCATAAACTCCCGAGCACAGCATGGCTGGCGCAAAGCGCGAGCCTTCCTCATTGGTCCAGTTCACGATCATCAGCGGCGCATTGCTTTCATAGCCCATGTCCACCAGCGTGCGCAGCGCCTCCAAGCGCGCCGAGCACGCCCAGCACGCCATCAAACTTGCCGCCCGTGGGCTGCGTATCGAGATGCGAGCCCAGCGCGATCGGCAGCAAATCCTTGCGCTTGCCGGCCCGCGTCGCAAACATGTTGCCCACGCTGTCAACCTGCACCGTGCAGCCCAAGGCTTCGCACTGCGCCTTGAACCAGTCACGCACCCGCTTGTCCTCATCGGAAACCGTCAGCCGCTTGATGCCGCCTTTCACCGTGCCGCCAAATTTCGCGGTGTCCATGATGCTGTCCCACAGCCGCTGCGGATTGATCACGAGATTGGATTTGGAGGTCATGGGAACTCCTCAAGCGATACGAACATCAGTGTGAATGAAATCATCGCCCTTGAACAGCAGGGGGACATGGTGCTGGCGCGCGCAGGCATATGAAAAGCAGTCCCCCATGTTGAGGGCGGCCTTGTGTCTTCCCTTGCCGAACCTGTCGAATGCGATCAAAGCCAAATTGGAAGTATCTTCTGAAATCTCGACAACTGCAATTTTTTCGGAATTGATGAAATCGGAAACATCGTCTTGAGCCTCAATAAGTGTCGAATTGTTTTTCCGTGCGATGGCAAGTGCAGATTCAAAAATCACAATAGGCGATGTCAACGCCGAATTCAAATTTGACCAGTTTGCCGGCAAGGACTTCAGTATCTTTCTCGCGGGTTAACATGGCCACCAATCGCTGACGAGTCGATAAATACTTTCACTGCCCGCTCAACTCATCATAAAACGCCTTATCAGCTTCCAGTCCGGTTTTACCACGAGCGGCAATCCGGTCCTGTATAGGCTTGATGCGCTCAAGAAACGTGAGCTTTTTTTCACGGGCCTGCTCGGCCAACGCAGATTCGACGGCTTCGCGAATTGTTTCGGTTAAAGTCTTGCCCTTCAGCTTTGCAAGTTTGCGAACTGCCTTATCTGTTGCCGGGTCTTTCACATAGAAAGTCATGAATTATTCTCCGTATATACTATAATATAATTAGTATATACCGGAATGTCAAGCCGTCACGGCCCGTCGATCTTCTTGCCCATGATGGCAATGGCCTTTTGATAGACAGAGGCGGAATTCCAGCCCTGTATCGCGCCGAAATTTCCCTGCCCCGGCTGATAGCCCTCGCCGGCCGACCAGCCATGCCCGGCAAGAAACTTCGCCGTTGAAGCCAGCGCATCAGCCTTGGAATTGAGATTGACCGCGCCATTGCCATCGCCGTCGGCCCCATAGAGCAGAATGTTCTTCGGCAGGAATTGCGTCTGCCCGACCTCGCCATGCATGGCCCCCTTGGACGAAGCGGAGATGGTGCCGCGCTCGACAAGTTTCAGTGCCGCATAGAGCTGATCGGTGAAAAACGCCGTCCGCCGGCAGTCATAGGCCAGCGTCGCCACCGCCGACAAGGTGTTCTGGCTCCCGGTGAAGCCGCCAAAGCCCGTCTCCATGCCCCAGATCGCAAGCAGCGGGCCGGGCGGAACCCCGTAGCGTTTCTCAAGTGCTGCAAAGAGGCCTGCATTGGCCTTCTTGAGTGAGCGGCCCCGGGCGATAATCCCGGCGGCCCCGCGCTTGGCCATGAAGGCATTGAGCGACAGCTTGAAACTATGCTGGCCCCGGTCGGCCCTGATGGTGCCCTTCGAATAGCTGGTGCTCATGAGGGCGGAGATTGCTTTTGGCTTCACGCCATTGGCCTTTGCCTCAACCGCAAAACTTTTTTTCCACGTTTCAAAATTGCCGCCCGTGGTGCTGCATTTGGCCGCTTCCGCTGCACCCGCCATGACTACTGATGCCACCGCCACAACAAATCCTGACTTCACCCAGTTCATTGCCGCTCCGCTGTTTGGCTTTCCGAATCCCAGACTGCCATTATCGCCAGCCCTTGTCAGCAGGAGACAAGCTGACTAAGGGACAGCCATGAAAAGCTCCGTGGAAAGCCTGTTTCCCACCCTGGTTTACCGGGCCGAAGTTTCCGATGCGGCTGATCTGAACCTGGAACTGGAAGATGCCGCCCTGTCCTTGAGCCAGCATGATGCCAAAGGCCGGCGCTGGTGCGAAAAGCATGGCTACGCCGGCTATACCTCCTACGCCTCGATTGACGACCTCAGCCGGCGCTCAAAACCCTTTGCCCGGCTGGAGAAAATCATCCATGCCCATGCGGCGGATTTCGCCAAATCCCTGCAGTGGAATTTGCGCGGCGGCAAACCCATCTGCGATTCACTGTGGGTCAATGTCCTGCCGCAAGGCGGCTCGCACACCTCGCACCTTCACACCAACGCGGTTCTGAGCGGCACCTATTATGTGACTGCCCCGGAAGGCGCCAGCCCCATCGTCTTTGAAGACCCGCGCCACGCCATGATGATGGCAGCCCCGCCGCGCAAGACCAGCATCTACGAAAGCCGCGTTCCAAAAGCCGGAACCCTGATGCTCTGGGAAAGCTGGCTCCGCCATGAAGTGCCGATGAACCGCGCGCAGGAAGACCGTATCAGCGTGAGCTTCAACTGCGTGATTGGCTGACCACAAATTTCCGCCATAATGGAAGCGCGCTATAGGTTCTGACCTTCCACTGCCGGGAGCTGCGCATGCCATTCAGGTTTCTTGCCGCGTTCTGTCTTGCGATTGTCCAACTTTCCCCAATCGGAAATGCCCAAACCCTGTCGAGTGACTGCCTCGCCGTGGCTGAGGGCCCCGCCCGCGTGCAGTTCGCGAGCCTGACACCTGCCGCCCTGACGGAAAACCAGGTGCAGCTCACCTTTGTCGGCCATTCGACCTTCCTGATCGAAAGCTCCGGCGGCCTTCGCATCGCCACGGATTTTTCAGGCAATGCCGGCGGCGTTGTGCCTGACGTGATCACCATGAACCGCGCCCATCGCTCGCACTACACCCCCACCCCCGATCCCGCGATCAGGAACGTGCTGCGCGGCTGGAACGAGGACGGCACACCCGCCCAGCATGATGTCACGTTCGGCGACGTTCACATCCGCAATGTCACCACCGACATCAGGGGCGGCACGCTGGGCCGCGTGCCCGATGGCAATTCGATTTTCGTTTTTGAGGTGGCGGGCCTCTGCATTGGCCACCTCGGCCATCTGCATCATGAGCTCACGCCCGCCCATGTCGGCCAGATCGGGAGGCTCGATGTGGTGCTGGTGCCTGTCGACGGCGGCTACACCATGCCGGTCGTCAACATGATCCAGGTGCTGAAAGACGTGAAGGCCCGCATCGTCATCCCCATGCATTATTTCGGCCCTGAAACCCTTTCGCGCTTCATCGCCAATGTGCGGGGATCCTTTGAACTGGAAATGGCGTCCTCGCCCGTGGTCATCGTCTCGCGCGAAACCCTGCCCGCGGCGCCAAAGCTGATTGTGCTGCCAGGGTATTAGCTGTCGAGTTCCACGACGGCAACCGGAACATCCTGCCACTCTTCACCACTGGCGGCGATACAGGCAATTCCCTTGGTGTCGGTAACGAGCACGGTCCATGTCCCTTGCGGTGACATGAAGACTTCCATGACCGCCGTGGAATTCACCAACCCCATGGCGCGTCGCGTTTCCTTGAACTTGCCTGTGAGGGCCCTGGCCATATTGTCATGATTGGCGCATTGCATGGCGGCGGCTTCGCCTGCAAGGCCGAAGAGAGACGCCGCTGTGAGGACTACGGCAAGGCTTAGTGAACGGGCATGCGCAAACATCCTGGTTCTCCATAGTTGGGCGGCGCCCCCACTACCGCCTGTTTCAAACTGCTCTGAGACCAAAACGACTCAAATCAGATTTGTGCAATGCAATATGCAGAGCAACATCGATGCCAGTTCGCGAGCCAACCAAAAATAATTTTTAAACTATTGATATTGAACAATTAAAATTTCGAGGACGATTACATACTGGTCTCGTGGCACCTTCGAAGATCGTTCTATTGTGCAATGCAACGAAAAAGACGGCATTTTAATCAGGTTGCCTAATTTTTAGACACTAACTCCTATTGATATGGCTCAATGCAAAGCCGCCGACCCGTGTCAGAGTAAATCATGCGCATTCTCACAAGCCTTCTTGTCCTTCTCATTGCCAGTTCGATCGCCCGGGCCGATGACATAGCTGCGGGTCGCAAGCTTGTTGAGGCCAATTGCAGCCGCTGCCATGCCATAGGCGGGACGGGCGAAAGCCCCTTATCCAAGGCGCCGCCATTTCGCGAAGTGGTAACGCGCTATCCTCCCGAATCCCTGGCCGAAGCCCTCGTCGAGGGCATTGTGACCGGCCACAATGAAATGCCGGAATTCGTCTTTGAGGCGGACCAGGCGGCGGAGATCATCGCCTATCTCGACAGCCTCAAGGCGAAGTAACGGGAATCGAATTATTCCGGCAACACGACGTAATCAATTTCCATGAAGGCCGCCACCTCCGGCACCCAGCGGTCGCGCACAAAGGCCACATGAGCCGGGTGGTTATTGTAACCCTGGTAGGCCGCGTCGTCGGCGAATTCCATGGAAACGCCAAAGGTGAAATCATTCTTGGGGCTGACCTGCCGCAGGATTTCAAAGGCGTTGACGCCAGGAATATTCTTGAGCGCCCGATTGGCTGCAAGAAAGTCCCGCTCGGCGGCAGAACCCGCGGCATGCTTGAGGCGGAACACGGCAGTGTGGCGGATCATGGGGAACTCCGAAGTGGGATGTGGTGGGATTTGAAACACTATTTCACAGCGTATTCCAGCGCAATAGCCCGTTGCGGCAAAGAAATATGAATTTAGTCCTTGACACCGTACGGTCGTTCGGCTATAAACGGCTATTCTCCAAAATTGTAAGTTTCGCCCGTGAGCGCAAGGCCCCTTGAAACGGGGCATCGCTGAAATCCAATCGGCCATTCTGATGAAGGCCATGGTAAAACGCAGGCAAGACTGGATTTTGATGACCTACGCCAGCACCTCTTCCCAATTCTGTCCGCCGTAGAACAACCGGTAGATGGTGACGGTATCTGATCCCACGGAAAATGCGACAGTCTATCGCCGCTCAAACCCCACAACACGAAGACCATGGCGGATGTCCTCGCGCAAAACACCGCGTTCGGATGCGAGTTCCAGCCCCATGCAGAAAGTTTCGATGCGTTCAATATATCGAAGCGCGACGGTGGAGCCTGCATCCGAAGCTATCCAGTCATACAGCCTGCTGAGATCGTCTATCGCTTCAGGCGAAAAGACAACCTCTCTTTGCTTCATGCTTTTGCTTTCAAACGCCGGGCATGGCGCGCGCGGATGTCGGTAAATGCCTTGCCTGCCGACACGCCGCGTTTAGGGTCGGACTGCATGCGGTCATAGGTCGGAGCGACTTCATCGCGAAGCCATCGCTCCACCGCCTCATCCCGCTCCTGCAAAGCCCGAAGCCCCGCGCGGACAACTTCGCTGGCGGAAGCATAGGCACCGGATGCAACCTTCGCATCGATGAAGGTTGCATGTTCGGAAGGCAGGCTGATCGTGCGTTTTTCGATTGTAGACATCTAATGGGGACCTTGGTTGGTATGATTTATTCATACCATAGTTAATTTTCCAATTCAAGATTGTCGTGTACGACCACTCATGATCTCGTCTGCCACCAACTCCTGCAGCTTCCAGAGGTTTTCATCATGAATGCCGAAGTCTTCAAGCTTCGACACGGTCTGATGCAGATACTGCGCGCCGGAACCCCAATGCCCGCAGGCCCGTGCCAGAATGTGAGCCACCTTTTCAAGCGGCAGTGAGTTCACATAGTAATCGAGATGCGCCGGGTGCGCATAGAAGACCAGCGCGCGAACCGGGCCTTGCGCGCTTTGCACATCAATCCACCGCACGCTTTCCATCGCTTCGTGGCTGCCGATTTCCCGCTGCAACAGGAGGTCAAGCTGTGATGCCAGGTCCTTTTCCGACAGGCGCAGCAGAACACCCTCGCAGCGGCCTCCCCTATCAAGCGCCATCATCAGCCCGGGCTGTTCCGGCGAACCGCGATCGCGCTCCAGGTGCAGGCAGAAGGAACGATGCCAGCCCTCGGCCACGCCAACCAGGCTTTCCTCCGTTGGAAACTCCGGCTTCCAGATGAGCGAGCCATAGGCAAAGAGCCAAAACGGTCCCTTGGGCCTTTCCTTCAGAAGGCGCTCCACGGCCTTCTCATAATCGGCATCGACAAAATAATCATACTTCGCTTCAGGTCCGGGATCGATAACGTCACGATGGCAAAGCGCCACAAGCTCCGATGTGAGCGAAAATTTGCGGACAGTTTTTGAATCACTTTCCATGAACGGCTATTCTCCAGACATTGTGCCAGCGGATAAACGGCTTTGCAATTTTAAGCGTCCCTAGCAAATGGAATGCCACTCGTTGCTCTTCGTTAAGATAGTCAGATGGTCACATTCGTGGAGGACAAGCTTCGGCCGTATGCCAGATGCCTGCACCCACATATTGCAGTGCAGGTTCAATGTTTCCGGATAATCGGGAAGTGAATTTGCAAGATAAGAGCAGAAGCCAGTCTGCCAGCACTTTGATCGATCGCGTACGATCATAGATCCAAATTTCTCTTTGACTCGAAGCTACCCCAAATGCCGCAGTTAACAATACGCGTCATCACTGTCAAGTACGACGATAATCTAAGGTGCAGTCGTGACATAAAACCCTTCATTGTCTACGACGCATCAAATCTTCGTCTATCTTGCACCAGCTTAGAGCGTTGCATGATCCTGGTACAGCCAAATAGTGCAAGTGGCGTGTCAAATGCGATCGCAGGAAATCCTTGCGTGGATTCTGCGACATCGTATTACATCTTATACTGAAATTCTTGCACCGAACCACTCATGACAGATCAACTTACTCAAGGCGTCACCTCCACCCGCTTCACGCCCTTCGGCGCGGTGACACCTTTCCAGATCGCGTTGGCCTCATGCACCGGCGCATTCGCGGGCCGCGCCACGAAATCGCCGTCGCCCGGTTTGGCGCGCATGTCGCCCTGCTCCCAGGCGATGCGGCCGCGCGAGAGCACCGTCGTCGGCGCGCCCGTGCATTCATAGCCTTCGAAGACATTGTATTCGATGCGGCTCACCTGGTTCTTGGCGGTGATCTTCTTGGTGGCCGCCGGATCCCAGATGACGATGATCGGCATCGGAGCCCACCGCCACCGCGCCCTTCTTGGGATACATGTTGAGGATGCGCGCGATATTGGCCGAGGTCGCCGCGACGAATTCCTCCTTGGTGAGGCGCCCGGTATTGACGCCCGGCCGTCCACAGCACCGGCATGCGGTCTTCAAGCCCGCCGGTGCCGTTGGGAATCTTGCGTGAAGTTCTTGTGCCCCATGCGCTTCTGCTTGATCGTGAAGGAGCAGTGATCGGTGGCCACCACCGACAGCGAGCCCGACTGCAGGCCCGCCCACAAGGTGTCCTGGTGCTTCTTGTTGCGGAAGGGCGGCGACATCACGCGGCCCGCCGCATAGTCCCAGTCCTTGTGCTGGTATTCGCTGTCGTCGAGCACGAGATACTGGATCAGCGGCTCGCCCTAGACCCGCTTGCCCGCCTGCTTGGCGCGCCTGATCGCCTCATGCGTCTGCTCGCAGGAGATATGCACGATATAGAGCGGGCAGCCCGCCATGTCGGCGATCATGATGGCGCGGTTGGCGGCCTCGCCTTCGACTTCGGGCGGGCGCGAATAGGAATGGCCCTCGGGCCCCGTGACGCCGCGCGCCAGCAGATCGGCCTGCATGCGCGCCACGACATCGCCGTTCTCGGCATGAACCAGCGGCAGGGCGCCCAGCTGCGCGCAGCGCTGGAAGGAATTGTAGAGCTCATCGTCATTGACCATGAGCGCGCCCTTGTAGGCCATGAAATGCTTGAAGGTGTTGATGCCGTAGGTCTTGACGACGGTTTCCATCTCGTCGTGAACCTGCGGCGACCATGAGGTCACCGCCATGTGGAAGGAATAGTCGGTCGCCGCCTTCTCCGACTTGTGCCGCCAGGCCTGATAGGCGGCGAGCATCGATTCGCCCGGGCGCGGGGATGCAGAAATCGACGATCATCGTGGTGCCGCCGGAAAGGGCGGCCTTGGTGCCCCATTCGAAATCATCGGCCGACACATTGCCCATGAACATGAGTTCCATATGGGTGTGCGGATCGATGCCGCCCGGCATCACATAGCAGCCGCCGGCATCGATCGTCGTCGGTGCCGGAGAGCTTGTCGCCGACCGCGACGATCTTGCCGTCGTCGATGAGCACATCGGCGCGCGCGCGAATGATCGTGATTAACGACAGTGCCGCCGCGAATGAGTGTGGACATGGGAGTTCTCCGTCAACTCGACTGGTCCTTCGAGGCCTCATTCGGAGCTAGCGCCCGAATGAGCACTTCGAGCATGAGGATCGGTGGAAGTCCCTCACCCGAGCGTGCACGGCGCCGAGCCATGCCTCCGCAAGGGCGAGGGGCATCTCATTGCTTACATCGCCTTGGCGGCGTCGGTCACGACATGGTCCAGGCGCCTTCCGGCTTCTTGGTGATGACCGGATCGGAGCCGCCCTTCATCAGCGTGTCGACCGTGCGCTCAGCGGCGGCCTCATCGAGCGTGCCGTCGGAGCCTTCGGTGAGCTTGTTGATCTCGCTCCATCATGCGTCGTCTGGTGGCCTTCGGTCTGCGCAGCCCGTCGCGTCATTCTCGAGCACGATCTTGGCCGCTTCATCCGGATTGGCGCGCGCCCATCCCAGCCCTTCATCGAGGCCTTGACGAACTTCGCCATGGTGGTCGACGAAGGCCGGATCCTTGAGCTTGTCTTCCAGCACATAAAGCCCGTCTTCCAGCGTGGCGACGCCCTGGTCTTCATACTTGAACACGACGAGGTCTTCCGGCTTCATGCCGGCATCGATCACCTGCCAGTATTCGTTGTAGGTCATGGTCGAGATGCAGTCGGCCTGCTTCTGCATCAGGGGGTCGACGTTGAAGCCCTGCTTGAGCACGGTGACGCCATCGGCGCCGCCGGCCGTCGGCATGCCAAGCTGGCTCATCCATGACAGGAACGGATATTCATTGCCGAAGAACCACACGCCGAGCGTCTTGCCCTTGAAGTCTTCCGGCTTGGTGATGCCGGTATCCTTGCGGCAGGTGAGCATCATGCCGGAGCGCTTGAAGGGCTGGGCGATATTGACGACCGGCGATCCCTTTTCGCGCGTGGCCAGTGCCGATGGCATCCAGTCGATCACCACGTCGGCGCCGCCGCCGGCCAGCACCTGCTGCGGATTGATGTCGGGGCCGCCCGGCTTGATCGTGACTTCGAGGCCCGCATCCTTGTAGAAGCCCTTGGCCTGGGCCACGTAATAGCCGGCGAACTGCGCCTGCGTCACCCATTTGAGCTGAAGCGTCACGCTCTCGGCAAAAGCGCTGCCAGAGCTCACAAGCACAGCGCGCCTGCCGCGGCTGCGGCGAGTAAATATTTCTTCATTGTTCCTGTCCTCCTTCTTCGTTCAAATTCCCGCTTACCTCCGGTAGGACGGATGCCAAAAAGTTACCCGCGCTCGATGAGCGCAAGCAACCCGTAAAATGCCGAACCCGCCAGTGCTGCCACGGCGATTTCGGCCCAAACCATATCGAGCCCCAGGCGGCCCACTTCCGTCGAAATGCGAAAGCCCATGCCGACGATCGGCGTTCCGAAGAATTCCGCCACAATGGCGCCAATCAGCGCCAGAGTCGAGTTGATCTTGAGCGCGTTGAAAATGAAAGGCATGGCGGCGGGAAGCCGCAGTTTTATGAGCGTCTGGAACCAGTCGGCGCCATAGGTGCGCATCAGGTCGCGCTCCAGATGGCCCGACGCCTGCAGGCCGGCCACCGCATTCACCAGCATGGGAAAGAAGGTCATGATCACCACCATGGCGGCCTTGGATTGCCAGTCAAAGCCGAACCACATGACCATGATGGGCGCAACGCCGACGATCGGCAGAGCCGCCGCCAGATTGCCGAGCGGCAGAAGCCCGTGCCGCAGGAAGGCGAAGCGGTCGCACAGCAGCGCCACCAGGAAACCCGGCAAGCGAGCCGATGATCCAGCCGGGGATCACCGCGCGGATGAAGGTCTGCACAAAATCCGCATAAAGGATGGGCAGCGAAGCAATGAGCTTGGCCCAGATATCGGAGGGCGCCGGCAAAATCACGAAGGGCACGTTGAAAAACCGCACCGTGGCCTGCCACAGGAAGAGCACGGCAATACCGAAGAGCGCCGGGGCCAGAACATCACGGACGGAAGACGCCTTCATGCCCGCGCTCCCATTTGCCGGTTGACGATCCGTTCAACCCCGCCCACGCCGTAAACCAGTGCTGCGGCCACGACGGATGCGGCAACCAGCGCCGCCCAGATCTGAATGGTCTGTCCATAGTAGGAACCGGCCAGCATGCGCGCGCCGATGCCGGCCTGGGCCCCCGTCGGCAATTCGCCGACAATGGCGCCGACCAGCGCAATGGCAACCGCCACCTTCAGCGAGGCAAACAGGAACGGCATCGCGGCGGGAAAGCGCAGCTTCCACAACACCTGCGAAACGCTGGCATTATAGGTGCGCATGAGATCAAGCTGCATCGGGTCCGGCGAGGTGAGCCCCTTCACCATGCCGATGGCGACGGGAAAGAAGCACAGATACATCGAGATGATGGATTTGGGCACCAGCCCGGTGAAGCCCACCGAGCCCAGCACCACGATGACCATCGGCGCGATGGCGAGAATGGGAATGGTCTGCGAGGCGATGATCCACGGCATCAGGCTCTTGCTCAGCAACTTGAAATGGACGATGGCCACGGCCAGCCCGATGCCGAGCAGGGTTCCCAGCACAAAGCCGAGCAGCGTCGAGGAAAGCGTCACCCAGACATGATAGACCAGCGACTTCACCTTCCACGGCGCGACCAGTGAACACCGTTTTCCAGAATTCGACCACGACCTGGTGCGGCGCGGGGATGACCGGGCGGTCGAGCCTCCACGACACGTTCACCGTATTGGCAAAGCCGCCGCCCGGGGCCTCGATCTTCGGTTCCGCCACCACCGTGTTCATGGGAATGGCGGCGATGTACCAGGCCACAAGAATGATCACGCACACCACCGTGACGGGGAGACGGATACGCAGTGCGAATCGCTGCGCTCATCGCGCCGCCCTCGCTATGCGGCGAGTCTTCGCTCAATCTTCATAGTGTGCCCCGCCTTCAGGCCCTCGCGCACCCGATGCGCGATTTTCAGGAACTCCGGCGTCTCGCGGATATCGAGCGTGCGGCTCGCCGGCAAATTCGTTTCGATCACATCAATGATGCGGCCGGGCCTTGGGCACATCACCACAATCCTGGTCGACAGGAACACCGCTTCCGGAATCGAATGCGTCACGAACACCACGGTCTTTTTTGTCGCCGCCCACAGTTCGAGCAATTGCTGGTTCAGCTTGTCGCGCACGATTTCATCGAGCGCGCCGAACGGCTCATCCATCAGCAGCAGCTTCGGATCAACCGCAAGGGCCCGCGCAATGGAAACCCGCTGCTGCATGCCGCCCGACAATTGCCACGGAAACTTTTTCTCAAAGCCCGCCGAGGTTGACCAGTTCCAGATTGCGCTTCACGCGCGTGGCGGCATCCGCAGTTCCCATGATCTCCAGCGGCAGCCCGACATTCTGCTCCACCGTGCGCCACGGATAGAGCGCCGGCGCCTGGAACACATAGCCATAGGCCCGCGCCATCCGCGCCTGCGAAGGGCTCATGCCATTGACCGCGATGGTCCCCGATGTCGCCTGTTCCAGATCGGCGATGACCCGCAGCAGCGTGGTCTTGCCGCAGCCCGAAGGCCCGATGAAGGAAACAAAATCCCCGTCATTCACCGTGAGGTTGATGCCTTCCAGGGCATAGACCGGCCCGTCCGCCGTCTTGAAGGTGAGGCTCAGATCACGCGCATCGATCACGGCTTGAGCCGCCATAAACCCTCCCCAGGGCAATTCTTGTTATTGGCCGAAAGCTAACTGCTCTTGACCATTTGATCAAGAATTATACGGTGGCCCAATGCCACACACCAAAGCCAAACCGGTGGTCAATACCCGCATTCAGGCCCGCAACAAGGAGATGATCCTCGAGGCGGCACTTGATGTTTTCTCGGCCTCCGGCTTTCGCGGCGCCACCGTGGACCAGATCGCCGCAAAATCCGAAATGTCCAAGCCCAATCTGCTCTATTATTTCCGCCGCAAGGAGGACATCTATGTGGCGCTGCTCGAGCACACGCTGGGCGACTGGCTGGAACCGCTGCGCGAGCTCGACCCGGCGGGCGATCCCTTGACCGAACTCGCGCGCTATATCTCCGCCAAGATGCAAATGTCGGAGGCAAATCCCAAGGCCTCGCGGCTCTTTGCCAACGAAATTCTCCATGGCGCGCCCATGATCGAGAAGTTCCTGAAAGGACCCTTGCGGCAACTGGTTGCCGAAAAATCCCTGGTCATCCAGTCCTGGATCGCGGCAGGGAAGATTGCCCCCGTCGATCCCTACCATTTGATATTCGCCATCTGGGCCGTGACCCAGCACTACGCCGATTTTTCCGTGCAGGTGGAAGCGGTGCTGGGCCGCCGCGAGGATTCAAAAGCCGCGCAAAAAGCCGTGCTGGAAATTCTGCTGCGCGGGCTTAAGGTCAAACAATCTTGACCGCTTTCGGATCCCAGTCCTTTGGGACCGGATATTGCGGATTCATCTCCTCCAGCGCCTCACGCACAATCCGCGCGATGGCGGCATTGCGCACCCAGTTGCGGTCCGCCGGAATGATATGCCAGGGCGCATGTTCCGTCGAGCAGCGTGAAACGGCGATTTCATAGGCCGCCATGTAGTCCGCCCACTTGGCCCGCGTCGCCAAATCGCCGGCCTTGAATTTCCATTGCTTGGCTGGATCATCAACCCGCTCCTGCAGGCGCACCGCCTGTTCCTCCTTCGAAATATTCAGCATGAATTTCAAAATGCGCGTGCCCGAATTTGCAATCAGTTTTTCAAACGCGTTGATTTCGTCATAGCGCCGCTCGATTGCATCGGCCGCCGCAAGTTTTTCAACTTTCACCACCAGCACATCCTCATAGTGCGAACGGTTGAACACGCCGATATAGCCCTTCGCCGGGCAGGCGCCGTGAACCCGCCACAAATAATCATGGGCCCGCTCCACCTCCGAGGGGACACCAAAGGATTTCACCGTCACTCCCAAAGGGCCGCACGGATTGAACACGGCGCGCACCGTGCCGTCCTTGCCCGAACAATCAATGCCCTGCAGCACAACGAGCAGCGCCCGCTTGCCTTCGGCAAAAAGCCGGTCCTGCAAGCCGTCGATCG
This sequence comes from uncultured Alphaproteobacteria bacterium, assembly GCA_963810045.1. Taxonomy (GTDB): domain Bacteria; phylum Pseudomonadota; class Alphaproteobacteria; order Rhizobiales; family Aestuariivirgaceae; genus Aestuariivirga. The sequence continues at coordinate 243,347 of CAWELV010000019.1, forward strand.
CCACCGCATCCCTAACCAGTTGCTCCTTGGCTTTCTCCTTGTCAGCAAAAGCGCTGGCATCGCGCGGATCATGCGCCGCAAGGGAAAAGGCCTTCCCCTTTGCAGGAATAAACTTTGATGCAAATCGTTTCTTCTCGGCCATAACCCTGTCCTCTTCTATTCCCCCTCAATAGCAGCTACCCTTCCTTACAATCAAACAGGTTCGAGATTTGCCTTGAAAGACCGCCCGTCAAACAAGCCACAGTTGGCTGCCCCCGCCTTTCGCCTGCCCGCCCTCGACCAGGAATTTCTCCTGGGCGATTCAACCCGTGGCCTGCGCTTCCAGCTTGAGTACCAGAAAGCCGAGGAGCACCTGCGCGCCTGGGGCGTAGAATCGACCGTGGTGGTTTTCGGCTCCGCCCGCATCCGGGAAAATGACGGCTCCGGCTGGTATGAAGCGGCGCGCAAATTCGCTGAAATCTGCTCGCTGAACGGTGGTGCGAAACTTGAGCGCAAGACCCAGCGCCAGAATGTCATCGCGACCGGCGGCGGCCCCGGCGTCATGGAAGCGGCAAACCGCGGCGCCTATGATGCGGTAGCACCTTCCATTGGCTACAACATCACGCTGCCCCGCGAGCAGGAGCCAAACCCCTATTCCACCCCGGACCTGACCTTCCGCTTCCATTATTTCGCCATGCGCAAAATGCATTTTGCCATGCGCGCCGCGGCCCTCGTCGTATTCCCCGGCGGCTTCGGCACGCTCGACGAACTCTTCGAAATTCTCACTCTCAGGCAAACCGGCAAGATGACCAAACCCCTGCCCGTCATTCTCTATGATTCAAAATTCTGGAACGCCGCCATCAATTTTGAAATCTTCCTCAAATCGGGACTGATCAATCCGGAAGATTTCAGCCTCTTCGGCTTTGCCGACACGCCAGACCAGGCCTGGAGCGAACTCATCGCCCGCGGCCTTAACATTTCCCAGGAGCTATAATGTCCATTCGCCTTAAATTCTGCGGTGCCGCACGAACCGTCACCGGCTCCTGCTATCTCCTGCAAACCGAAGAGGCAAAAGTGCTCATCGATTGCGGCATGTTCCAGGGTTCAAGAACCGAGCGCGAGCTCAACAGGCGCAACTTTCCGTTTGATCCCGCAAGCCTTGATGCCATGCTGCTGACCCACGGCCATATCGATCACATCGGGCTCATTCCGAAGCTCGTGAAGAATGGCTTCACCAAGAAAATCCATTGCACCACGGCGACCGTTGACCTCTGCGCCGTCATGCTGCCCGACTCTGGCTTCATCCAGGAATCGGATGCCAAGAACCAGAACAAGCGCAACGTGCACCGCGGCCTTCCCGAGGTGGAGCCGATCTACACGCTGGAAGATGCCATGGCCGCCCTCGAGCATTTTTCAGCGCTGGATTATGAAACCTGGATCGAGCCCGCCAAGGGCATTCGCGCCCGCTGGTGGAATGCCGGCCATCTCCTGGGCTCCGCCTCAATTGAAGTTGAAGTCAGCCAGGCCGGCAAGCCCCCCACCCGCATTCTTTTCTCCGGCGACATCGGCCCCGATCACAAGATGCTGGAGCCGGATCCGGAAGCGCCGACCGGCTTTGATTATGTCATCTGTGAATCAACCTATGGCGGCAAGGACCGCCTCGCGCGCTCCGAGGAAAAGCGCCGCGAGCTGATGGCCCAAGAGGTGAACGCCGCAGCGGCGCGCAAAGGAGCACTTCTCATTCCGTCCTTCGCGGTGGAGCGCACCCAGGAAGTGGTGACCGACCTTGTCTGGCTCATGGAGCAAGGCAAGGTGCCCAGCACCACAATTTTCATCGACAGCCCGCTCGCCAACAAGGCCTCCGCCATTTTCAAGAAACACGCCAAGGAATTGGAGAATGGCGATATCCTTTTTCGCGCCTTCAACTCGCCTCTGCTGAAAAGCACCGAAACCGTGGAAGACAGCAAAGCCATCTCAAAGTTCTCCGGCTTTCGCATCATCATTGCCGCCAGCGGCATGTGTGACGCGGGCCGCATCCGCCACCATTTGAAGAACCACCTGTTCCAGGCCAGCACAACGGTTCTTCTGGTGGGCTTCCAGGCCACCGGTTCGCTTGGCTATATCCTGGAGAGCGGCGCCGAGATGGTGAAAATCATGGGTGAGGAAATCACCGTGCGCGCCGCCATCCGCCAGTTCGACGATTACTCCGGCCATGCCGATGGCCCCGAACTTGTGCAATGGCTGAAGGAACGCATGCCGATTGGCAAAACCGTGTTCCTTACCCATGGTGAAGAAGGCCCCCAGGTGGCGCTGCAAGAAGCCATCACGGGCATTGTCGTCAAGGCCGATTGCGTCCTGCGCCCACAACTTGATGATGTCTATGAGTTGAGCGGCGAGGCTTGCGTTCTTCTCGAAAGCGAAAGCCGGCCCCGCATTGATCCGGCCCAGGTCGCACGGCCCGATTGGAACAATGAACTCACCGGCCTGCATCTCGAGATCGATCTGGAAATCAGCAAGGCGGCGGATGCAAAATCAAAAGCCATCCTTATCCGCCGCCTGAAACGCGCCCTTGCCGGAGAACCCCCTGACAACACCCGCCGCCGCCCGCCCATTTCCGGTGCATCACGCCGCTCCCGGGGCTATGATGATAACTGACAAACAACCAATTGCAGTGTGAGGAGAGTAACCCCATGGCCTTGGAAGAACTTCAGTCCCAGATCAGCCTGCTGGTGAGCCAGATCAACAACCAGCCGGAAGATGTTCACGAACTTTACGAACAACTGCACCAAAAACTGAACGAGTTACGCAGCACCGGCCAGCCCTTGCCCCAGGATCTCATCGATCTCGAAAAACGCATGCTAAAAGAATTTCCGAAGCCAAAGAAAATAATCTTACCTCACATCCAGCCAGCTCCGGCTGGCGGCCGACGCGGCAATGCCGTGGATGATTTTCTCGATCTTCAATCCTTCGGCAAAATTCACGTAAGGCTCCTGATCGCTTTCAATGCAATCCAGAAAATGCTTGCACTCAATCACCTTAAGTTCATTGAATCCCAGTTGATGCCCCGGCGCCGGCGTGAACGCCCCATAGGGCGGATGCAAGGCTCCCGTCAGTATCGTCTTGAAGCCGCGCTCGGCCGCCGGTTCATCGGCAACATAGAGCTGCAATTCATTCATCCGCTCCTGGTCAAAGGCAATCATGCCCTTGGTGCCATGCACTTCGACGCGGATCATATTTTTCCGCCCATGCGCCGCGCGGCTTGCCATCAGAATTCCCGTGGCGCCGCTGTCAAAGCGCACCATGGCATGGGCAATGTCTTCATTTTCCACCGCGCGCTTTTCATTGAGCCCGGCACGGGCCGCATTTTGTGGACCGTATCGATGTCGGCGCAAACCTGCGCGATATCGCCGACAAGATAATGGGCAAAGCTCACGAGATGGCAGGTGAGGTCACCCAGCACGCCAAGCCCGCCCGTCTCCAGCCGCGAGCGCCATGACCACGGCACATTTTCGTCCGCCTGGTAATCCTCATCGACCTGGCCGCGGAAATGAATGATCCGTCCAAGCGTTCCGTCGAGAATTATTTTCCGCGCATGCGCCAGCGCCGGATTCCTGATGTAGTTGTAGCCCAACAGGGTCTTGGCCTTGGAAGCCGCAGCCGCTTTGGTCATCGCCACGGCATCCTCAAGCGTCAGCGCCATGGGCTTTTCACACCAGACATGTTTGCCCGCCGCCAGGAAAGCCACCGCCATCTCCCGGTGCAGGTTATTGGGCGTGGTGATCGACACGATGTCGATGCGCCTGTCGCCAAGGAGCTGCCGCCAATCGGTTTCCGCCCGGCGGAAGCCGGCTTCGGCCGCCTTCTGCTTCGTGACCTCCGCATTGGTGTCGCACAGAACCTCAAGGCGGATGTCCGTTTCCCGCCAAACACGGCCCGCACATGGCTCCACGCCATGGCGTGGCATTTCCCCATGAAGCCCGTTCCGATGACCGCCACGCCGAGAGACGCCATTAAATGATTCCTTCCACAATTCTCTCCAGTGGAATAATTGTTCTATTTCCTTGGCACAAGCGAATTGCTGTGGTTTACTGACATTATTCCGCGACTCTGCCAGCAAAATGGGTCCAAAGTGAGCGAAAGCGACATCCTCCCGCGCGACTTCCAGAGCCTCAAGGCCCGCATCATCGAGCGTGGGCCCGCCTTGCCAAAACGCCTGACCCAGGTCGCAACTTACGCGCTGGAACATCCCGATGAAATCGCCTTTGGCACGGTGGCGTCGATTGCCGTGGAGGCCGATGTGCAGCCGTCGACGCTGGTGCGCTTTTCCCAGGCCATGGGATACCAGGGCTTTTCCGAATTGCAGGAAGTGTTCCGCTCGAGGTTGCGCGACCGGATTTTGAACTATGAGGAGCGCATCGAGCAGCTGCGCCAGCACGCCCTGTCGGCCTCGAAATCCCACGTCATTTTCCAGGGCTTCACCGAGGCGGCGGAAAAATCGATCAGCACCTGCAGGAAAGGCTGGAGCCGAAAAAACTCGACCAAGCCGTGGAAATTCTCAGCAAGGCCGAAACCATCTATCTCCTCGGCCTCCGGCGCTCCTTCCCGATCTCGACCTACATGTCCTATGCCTTCGGAAAACTCAGTGTACGGAATGTCCTGATTGATGCCATCGGCGGGCTGGCCCAGGAGGAACTGGGCTTTGCCACCAAGCGCGATGCGGTGCTGGCCATCAGCTTCACCCCCTATGCCTCTGAAACCGTGGCGCTCGCCCAGGCCGCGGCAGCCCGCCATGTGCCCATCGTCGCCATCACCGACTTCAGGCTTCTCGCCGCTCGCCTCCCTCGCCGAAACCTGGTTCGAAGTGGCCGAAGCAAACTTCGAAGGCTTCCGCTCCATGGCGGCAACCCTCTCGCTGGCGATGACACTGACCGTCGCGGTCGCCGAAATGCGCGGCCGCAGAAACTTAAACCGCCGGCGGCTCAGGGATGGAATTGCCCGTGCCCGCAACCTGCTGGTCGAAATCGATGATGGCGCCGGTCATCAGGCCCGACTCCTCGCTCGACAAAAATCCGCAGGCCCGCGCCACTTCATCGGGCTTCAACAGGCGGCCAAAGGGCCTTGCCGCTTCGGCCTTCTTCAGCCAGCCGTCCTGCGCATCGTGATAGGTCTTCATGATGCGGTCTTCGCCCGGCGTATCCATCCAGCCAATGGTAAGGCCATTGACGCGGATCTGGTGCCGCATCACTGAATAGGCGGTGTTCTTGGTGAGCGTGATGAGCGCTCCCTTGGAGATGCAATAGGCCGAGATGAAATCCTGCCCGCCATGGCCCGACATGGAGATGATGTTGACGATGGTGCCCTTGATTTTTTCGCGCTTCATCACATGCAGCGCGTCCTGGATGATGAAGTAGGGTGCCCGCACATTGACATTCATCATGGCGTCGAAAAGCTCGGGCTTGGTGTCCCAGATGGTGCCGCGATCGGTGATTCCGGCGGCATTGATCACCGCATCAACCCGGCCAAAAGCCTTGTCCGTGGCGGCTATGACCTTGCGCGTGTCATCCATATCAGCGAGATCGGCCTGGACAAAAACGGTTTTGACGCCTTTCTTTTCGAGATCGGCTTTGACGCGCGCGCCATTCTTTTCATTGCGTCCGGTGATCACGATGCCCTTGCAGCCCCGGTCGGCAAAGAGATGGGCGATGGCCTCGCCGAGGCCCTGGGTGGAGCCGGTGACGACGGCGATCTTGCCATCCATGGAAAGTTTGGAGAGGGAATTCATATCCATTACGACACCTTTACCGGCTTGCCGGATTTCCACGATTCGGTTGCGGCATCCGCAAGCTTCTGCGCCTGCAATCCGTCCTGGCCATTGGGCCGCGACGACACGCCCTTCGCAATGCCGTCAATGAAATGGTTCACTTCATTGGCGTAGGCCGCGCCATAGCGTTCGGTAAAGAAATGCATGATGGGATCGCCCTTGAAGCCGTCGCCATTGGCAAGCTCAACCGTGGTGTTATGCACATTGCCGGCCCGCAGCATGCCCTTTGAGCCATGCACTTCCATGCGCTGGTCATAGCCATAGGTGGCGCGGCGCGAATTGGTGATGACGCAGATTTTGCCGGAAGCGGTTTGCATCTGCACCGCTGCCGTATCCACATCGCCCGCTTCGCCAATGGCCTTGTCAACCAGGGAGGAGCCCAGCGCATGCACCACGACAAATTCCTCGCCCACAAGAAAGCGCGCCATGTCGAAATCATGAATCATCATGTCACGATACAAGCCGCCGGAACCCTTGATGTAATCGACCGGCGGCGGCGCGGGATCGCGGCTGATGATGGTGGCAAGTTCCACGGTGCCGATGTCGCCATTGCGAATGCGTTTTTCCAGCGCGGCAAAGTTTGGATCGAAGCGGCGGTTGAAGCCGATCATCAGATTCGACTTGTTCTTTTCAACCACCTTGAGGCAGCTCAATATCCTCTCGACGGACAATGACACCGGCTTCTCGCAGAGGATGGCCTTGCCGGCGTTTGACGCCGCTTCAATCAGGTCCGCATGGGTGCCGGTAGGCGTTGCAATCAGGATCGCATCAACATCTTTCGACGCGATGATCTCCTCAACGCTTGCGGTTTTTGCCCCCACCGTGGCCGCCAGATCGCTGGCCGCCTTGGCCACCGCATCGGCCACATAGGCGACCTTTGCCACCTTGGACGCGCCGATTGTGGCGGTGTGAACTTTGCCAATCCGGCCTGCGCCGAGTATCCCGAACCTGATCATTTCCCTCTCCAAAACACATAAAAATCCCTCCCAAAGAGCACTGAATAGGGCCTCTTTTGAGCGAAACGGAACAAACATTCCAACTTGACTTCATTTTGGAATTGTTGTTTCGTCTTGTCAAGCAAACAAAATCACAAGGAGGCAGAAATGGCGTCTGGAACCGGCAAAATAGCCGCGCTCGACGTCATCACCGTGGGGCGCTGCTCTGTCGATCTCTACGGCCAGCAAATCGGCTCCAGGCTGGAAGACATCACCTCCTTCGCCAAGTCCGTGGGCGGCTGCCCTTCCAACATTGCCATTGGCACGGCCAGGCTCGGCCTCAAATCCGCGGTCATCACCCGCGTGGGCGACGAGCAGATGGGGCGCTATGTGCTGGAGCAAATGGCCCGCGAAGGTGTGGCAACCCAAGGCATCACCACCGATCCGCAACGGCTGACCTCACTGGTTCTGCTCTCTGTTGAAAACGACAAGACCTTCCCGCTGATTTTCTACCGCGACAATTGCGCCGACAGCGCGCTCTGCGAAGCTGACATCGACGAAAAATTCGTGGCCTCGTCCGCCGCCCTGCTGGTGACCGGCACCCATTTTGCGAGACCCCTGAATGATGCGGCCCAGCGCAAGGCCATGAAAATTGCCAAGGCCAATGGCCGCAAGATCTGTTTCGACATCGACTACCGCCCCAACCTCTGGGGCCTCGCCGGCCATGGCGCCGGCGAAGAGCGCTACATCAAGTCCGACAAGGTATCCGAGCATATCAAGACGGTTCTCCCTGACTGTGACCTGATCGTTGGCACGGAAGAAGAGGTCCACATTGCCGCCGGCAGTGAGGACACTTTGACCGCGCTGAAAACGATCAGGTCCCTTTCTTCGGCAACCATCGTCTTGAAGCGCGGCCCCATGGGTTGCGTGGTCTATCCCGCTGCCATTCCCAACCGACTGGAAGACGGCATAGTCGGCCAGGGCTTTCCCATCGAGGTCTACAATGTGCTGGGGGCGGGAGATGCCTTCTTCTCCGGCTTCCTGCGGGGCTGGCTGAAGAATGAACCGCTTGAAACCTGCGCCACCTATGCCAATGCCTGCGGGGCCTTTGCCGTTTCGCGGCTTCTCTGCTCGCCGGAAATTCCAACCTGGGATGAACTGCAGTTTTTCCTGAAGCACGGCAGCCCGCACAAGGCATTGCGCAAGGACGAAGCCATCAATCATGTGCATTGGGCAACGACCCGGCGCGAACAGCCGCCGAAACTTCTGGCGCTGGCCATCGATCACCGCATTCAACTGGAAGCCATCGCCGACAAGGCAGGAGTTGCCGCGCGAGCGCATTGCGCCGTTCAAGCGTCTGGCCATTGCAGCAATCGGCAAAGTGTCAAAAGGCAAGCCGGGCTTTGGCACCCTGCTCGATGATACCTATGGCCGGGATGCCATGTTCGATGCGGCCAAGCTTGGCCTGTGGGTTGCGCGCCCCCTTGAACAACCGGGTTCGCGGCCGCTCCGTTTTGAATTCACCCAGGATGTGGGCGCACGGCTTGTTGAATGGCCGGTGACCCACACCATCAAGTGCCTGGCCTTCTATCATCCCGATGATCCCGCCGAACTCAAAACCGAACAGGCGCAAAAACTCCGCACGCTTTATGAGGCGGCGCGAAAAGTCGGCCGCGAACTGCTCGTCGAAATCATTGCCGGCAAGCATGGCAGCGTGAAGGACGACACGGTTTCGCGCGCCCTTGCAGAACTCTATGCCCTTGGCATCAAGCCGGACTGGTGGAAGCTGGAGCCGCAAGCCAATGCCGCCGCCTGGGGCAATATCGAGAAAGTTATCAAGGCCAACGACCCCTATTGCCGCGGCATTGTTCTGCTCGGCCTTGACGCCCCTGAAGATGATCTGGCCCGCGCCTTTGCCACCACCGCGGGCCATGGGCTCATCAAGGGTTTCGCCGTGGGCCGGACGATTTTCAGCAGCGCCGCGGAAAGCTGGCTGGCCGGAAAAATTGACGACACAAAAGCGACAACGGAAATGGCGGAACGCTTTGCCAATCTGGTAAATGTCTGGAATAAATCGCATACGTAATTCGCCCTCTCCCGTGCGTCTTCGCATGGGAGAGGGTGCCCGAAGGGCGGGTGAGGGCTCTTGGATGAAGATGTAGATATTTGAAACTGTTGCAACGAAGGTGCCCTCATCCGGCCTTCGGCCACCTTCTCCCATACTCGGGTCAAGCCTGAGCACGGGAGAAGGCCAATTTTGTAAGGAGCCCCCATGGGCAAGACAATCCGCCTGACCACCGCGCAAGCCCTGGTGAAATTTCTCACCCGCCAGATGACATTGATCGACGGCAAGAAGCTGCCGATGTTCGCCGGTGTCTGGGCCATTTTCGGCCATGGCAATGTGGTGGGCATTGGCGAGGCCCTCTATGGCGTCCGCAAGGAACTGCCGACCTACCGCGCCCATAATGAACAGGCCATGGCCCATGCGGCCATTGCCTTTGCCAAAGGCTCGCGCCGCCGGCGCATGATGGCCTGCACCTCCTCCATCGGCCCCGGCGCCCTGAACATGGTGACCGCAGCCGCCGTGGCCCACGTAAACCGCGTGCCGCTGCTGCTGCTTCCCGGCGATGTCTTTGCCAACCGCTTGCCCGATCCCGTATTGCAGCAGGTTGAGGATTTTGGCGACGGCACCATTTCGGTGAATGACTGCTTCAAGCCCGTGTCACGCTACTTCGACCGCATCGCCCGGCCCGAACAACTGATCCCCGCCCTCAACCGCGCCATGGTGGTGCTCACCGACCCATCCGATTGCGGGCCTGTGACGCTCTCCATGTGCCAGGACACGCAGGCCGAGGCCTATGACTATCCCGAAAGCTTCTTCGAGGAAAAAATCTGGGCCACCCGCCGCATCCGCCCCGATGAGGATGAACTGGCCGAAGCCGTCCGTGTGCTGAAGAATGCCAGGAAGCCCGTGATCATCGCAGGCGGCGGCGTTTTGTTTTCGGAAGCCTCCGGCACCCTGGCAAAATTTGCCGAAGCCCATGGCATTCCCGTGGTTGAAACCCAGGGCGGAAAATCCTCCCTGCCCTTCACCCATAGTTTGAACATGGGTGCGGTGGGCGTCACCGGCACCGGCGCCTCCAACGCGGTGTGCGAAGATGCCGATGTGGTTCTTGCCGTCGGCACGCGGCTGCAGGATTTCACCACCGGCTCCTGGGCCCTGTTCAAGAATGACAAGAAAACCATCATTGGCCTCAACACGCAGGTCTTTGACGCCACCAAGCACCGCGCCCTGCCCTTGATTGCCGACGCCCGCGTAGGGCTTGAGGAACTCTCCATCAATCTCGGCAAATGGGCGGCCCCTGCCGCCTGGACCAAAGCGGCGCAAAGCGGATTTGCCGCCTGGATGAAAACCGCAAACAAATATACTGACGCCAGCAATGTGGAGCTCCCTTCGGATTCGCAGGTGATCGGCGCCGTGCAGCGCGCCCTTGGCCGCGATATTTCCGTGCTCTGCGCCTCGGGCGGCCTTCCCGGCGAACTGCACAAGCTCTGGCAGGCGGGCCCGCCCTCATCCTATCACATGGAATATGGCTTCTCCTGCATGGGCTATGAAATTGCCGGCGGCATCGGCCTCAAGATGGCCCAGCCCAGCCGCGAAGTTGTGGTGATGGTGGGTGACGGCTCCTACCTCATGATGAATTCCGAACTCGCCACCTCGGTGATGCTCGGCGTGAAGCTCATCGTCGTGCTGCTCGACAACCGCGGCTACGGCTGCATCAACCGCCTGCAGCATGCGAGCGGCGGCGAGCGTTTCAACAACCTGTTTGACTACAACACGGTCCAGGAGGTTTCCCCGACATTGATTTCGCCGCCCATGGCAAAAGCCTGGGCGCGATCTCGGAAAAGGTGTCATCCCTCGCCGATCTTGAGCGCGCCCTGAAGAAGGCCAAAGCCAACACCCGCACCACCTTCATCGTGATTGACACGGACCCGATGAAAACCACCGACGCGGGCGGCCATTGGTGGGATGTGGCAATCCCCGAAGTTTCCACGCGGAGCCAGGTGCGTGCCGCGCGCAAGAATTATGACAAGGCGAAAGCCAAACAACGCATCGGCAACTGAGAGAAAGAACACCCCTATGACGATACGGATAGGCGCCAACCCCATCGGCTGGTCCAATGACGACATGCAGGAAATCGGCGGCTGGATTCCGCTTGAGCAATGCCTGAGCGAAGCCAAATCAGCGGGCTTTCAGGGCATGGAAATGGGAAACAAGTTTCCGCGGGTGGCCACCAAGCTGCGCCCCATTCTTGATGCCCATGGCCTGGTGCTGGTGGGCGGCTGGTATTCCACCTTCCTGCTCGAGCACGATGCGGAAACCGAATTCGCAAAATCCGCGGATCATCGCAAGCTCTTGAAGGCCATGGGCACCAACGTATTCATTGCAGCGGAATGCACCAATACGGTTCACGGCAACAAGACGGCGCCGCTCTCCACCCGCCCCGTGATGACCGAGGCCCAGTGGAAAACTTTCACTACGCGCCTCACCAGATTTGCCGAACTGCTGAAGGCCGAGGGCTTCCAGCTTGCCTATCACCACCACATGGGAACCGTGGTGCAGACCGCAGCTGAAATTGACCGCCTGATGCAGGGAACCGGCGAAGCGGTGAATCTTCTGCTCGATACGGGCCACGCCAAATGGGGCGGCGCTGATCCGGTGCGGTTGGCAAAAACTTACAAAAACCGCATCAGCCATGTGCACTGCAAGGATGTGCGCCTTGCCGTGAAGGCCGAAGCCGACAAGCACGACTGGTCGTTCCTCGACAGCGTGCTGGCCGGCGTTTACACCGTGCCCGGCGATGGTTCCATTGACTATGTTTCGGTTTTCAAGGAACTTAAGGGTTACAGCGGCTGGGTGGTGGTTGAGGCCGAGCAGGATCCGGAGAAGGCGCCGCCAGCAAAATATGCTAAGATGGGATGCGACAATCTTAAACGTTTCTTGAAAGAGGCAGGCCTGACCTGAATGTCTCCACTTCTTGTAAAACCCCGCGCCGGCGGCGGCCGGGTCCATCACGTGACGCCGAAGACGGCGCGCTGGGCCCATGTGGGCTTTGACCTGTGGAAGCGCAAAGCGGGCGAACTGGCCACCGGCACCGATGGCGACCGGGAAACCTGCCTGGTTTTTGTGAGCGGCCGCGGCAGCGTGCGCGTCGGCGCCGAGGAATATGGCATTCTGGGTGCGAGAAGCTCGCCCTTTGAGGGAAGGCCCTGGTCAGTCTACGTGCCGCCCGGCATGGTCTGGTCGGTGGAAGCTACCGAAGATCTGGTGCTGGCCGTGTGTTCGGCTCCGGGCAAAGGAAAATTCCCGCCGCGCGTGATTGCACCTGATATTCTGGTGCAGGAAACCCGCGGCAAGGGCTCCAATGTGCGCCATGTCACCAACATTCTGCCGGAATGGGAAATGGCCGAAAATCTTCTGGTGGTGGAAGTGCTCACCCCTGCGGGCAATACCTCGTCCTATCCGCCCCACAAGCATGACGAAGACAACTTGCCCCATGAGTCTGCCCTGGAAGAAACCTATTATCACCGGCTCAATCCGCCGCAGGGCTTTGCCTTCCAGCGGGTCTACACCGATGACCGCGAGCTTGATGAGGCAATGGCGGTGGAAGATGGCGACGTGACCCTGGTGCCCAAGGGCTATCATCCTTGCGCGGCGATCCATGGCTATGAACTGTACTACCTCAACGTCATGGCTGGCCCCCGGCGGACCTGGAAATTCCACAACGCCAAGGAACACGAATGGCTGCTGAAGGAATAAACCCCCGGCCCGCCGCATTCATTTTCATCTTCATCACCGTGGCCCTCGACATGCTGGCCCTTGGCATTATCATTCCGGTGCTGCCCAAACTCATTGAAAGCTTTGTCGGCGGCAACACCGTGCGGGCCGCCGAAATAGTAGGTATCTTCGGCACCGCCTGGGCCATCATGCAGTTTCTCTTTTCACCCGCCATGGGTTCGCTCTCCGACCGCTTCGGCAGACGGCCCATCGTACTCCTCTCCAATCTCGGCCTTGGCCTTGATTATATATTGATGGCGCTGGCGCCGGCCCTTTCCTGGCTTTTCGTCGGCCGCATTATTTCCGGCATCACCGCGGCGAGCGTTGGAACTGCCGGTGCTTACATCGCCGATGTGAGCGAGCCTGCAAAGCGCGCCAAGAATTTCGGCATGCTGGGCGTTGCCTTCGGCATTGGTTTTATTCTGGGACCGGCCATTGGCGGCATTCTCGGAAGCTATAATGTGCACTATCCCTTCTGGGCCGCGGCGGCCATGAGCCTGCTGAATTTCGCCTACGGGCTTTTTGTCTTGCCGGAATCGCTCAAGCCGGAAAACCGCAGCCCATTCTCGTGGGCCAAGGCCAACCCCCTGGGCTCGGTGAAACTACTGGTCAGCCACCACGAGCTCTGGGGTCTCGGACTCGTCACATTCCTTTCGCAGTTCGCCCATACTTCGCTGCCCACCATCTATGTTCTCTATGCCGGTTACCGCTATGGCTGGGGTCCGGACCAGGTTGGCTTCCTCCTGGCCGGCGTCGGGGTTGCTTCCATGGTGGTGCAGGGTGGCCTGGTGCAGCCCATCGTCCAGCGCATCGGCGAGCGCCGTGCTCTTTTGCTCGGCCTCCTGTGCGCCAGCATCGGCATGACCTGGTACGGCACCGCATGGATTGGCGTGCTGACCTGGATCGGCGTTCCGATCGCCGCCTTCTGGGGACTGTTCAACGCCACCAGCCAATCGGTAATGTCGCAGCGCGTCTCCGCCTCCGAGCAGGGCCAGCTGCAAGGTGCCCTTTCCAGCGTCACCGCCTTCGCCGGCATCCTCGGCCCAATTTTCTTCGCCACGGTCTTTGCCCGCTCAATTGATCCGGCCTACGACTTCGATCTGCCGGGATTGGGTTACTGGCTGGCCGGAGGCTTGCTGCTGGCTGCATTTCTGCTGGCGGCTTTTCTCACCAGGCCAACGCGGACCACTAAAGACGTTTGATCCATTCGCTGACGCGACGAATGGAATGCCGGGCATCCCCAGAATCATTTTCCTGCTGCAAGAACCCATGCGTTTCCCCTTGAACAATGTCGAGAGTAATACGGCGCCCATGAGCCGAGAGTCGTTTTGACAATTCAAGGCTGTCATCACACATCGGATCTTCTCGGCCCGCAAGCAGGTAAACAGGAACCTCTGAGGGTTGTGACAGGCTCTCGAGAGAATAGGGGCTTATGTCGCCATCGGCATGAGCCAGCGACCAATAGCGGAGCAGGCACTCGCGGTCTGTGCCATCACGTCTGTCTCCCTTCGCCGAAAGGGAGCTTCCGGTGAAAAATCCGAATCCACCGTAGAAACTGCAAACACCGGAAATCTGCTGCCTTATCTCATTTGAGGCAGTCCGTTCGACCGCGAGTGCGATTGCACCTCCCGCCGAGTCACCACACAGGATGATTTTCCGGCGCGCGCCGGCCAGCAGGTGCTCCGCGACTTTCAGGCCGTCAAGCACCGGAGCCGGCGCCACGTGTTCCGGGGCCAGGCGATAATCAATCGAAACCAATTCACAGCCCGTCGACAAACTCAAGGAAGCGGTGATGTCCGCATGGGTCTCGGGTGATCCCACGATCCAGCCGCCACCATGGAAGTAAATAATGAGAGTTTGATTTGTCTCCGAACCAGGGGGCCGGTGTCTCAGAATGCGTATTGGGTTCTCATCGCGTTCAATCCAATCCCATGCAGCCCAGCGCGGAATCGGCTTTTTGCGCTCCCTTTCGTAGGCCGCTCTCAGCGTCTCGACACTGTCATGCAACCAATCCAAGCTGTCCTCCTAAGAATAATAAACGTGATGGGCCGGGAGAAGCCCATCACGCTTGGATCTGCTGGTTCGCCCCAGACTTCTCTATGCAAACCACCAGCGTTCCGCACCGCGCGCGCCATCAAGCGGCCAGTTGCTTGAGAGAGCGCCGCTATGGGCAACTTTGGAACTGCGTGCATAGAGCCAGTTGCGGAAGAACGGAATGACTGTGCCGCCATCACTGTTGAGAATGCGTTGCATTTCGGAATACATCTCGCCACGCTTTTTGTTGTCGAGCTCAGCCCGCGCTTCAATCAGCAGCTTGTTGAACCTTTCATCCGAGAAATGGGATTCATTCCAATCCGCACCTGCCGCATAGCCAAGCGTAAAGATGATGTCCGCGGTGGGCCGCTGGCCCCAGCCCGACATGCAGAAAGGCTTTTTGAGCCAGACATTGCTCCAATAGCCATCGTCGGGTTCGCGCACCACGTCAATGTTGATTCCGGCTTTCTTGGCCATCTCGGAATAGAGCAAGGCCATGTCAACTGCCCCGCCAATAACCGTGTTGGCGGCCGACAGCGACACATTAAGGCTGTCCAGCCCGGCTTTCTTGAGATGGAATTTGGCTTTGTCCGGATCATGTTTCCGCTGCTCGATGGAGGCATCATAGAACGGCATGATCGAGGCGATGGGGTGATCATTGCCAATGGAACCATGGCCATTCAACACCGTGGCAATCGTCGCTTCCCGGTCGATGGCATATTTGAGCGCCAGCCGCACATCCGGATTGTCGAAGGGCGCCACGTCAACATGCATTGGCAGGCCGACATGCGTGCCGGAGGGAACTTCGTCAATGCGCAGGTCCGTGTTCTGTTGGAGCATATCGACGGTTTGGTAATCAACTTCAATTATGGCATCCAGTTCTGCCCCCAGCAGCGCATTGTGGCGCGCCGTTGTGTCATTGATTGCCGAGTAAACTATTTCATCGAAATACGCGCGGTCTTCCTTCCAGTAATTTGCAAAGCGCTTGAAATTTGCTTTTACGCCCGGTTCGAAATTTTCCAGGACATAGCCGCCCGTTCCGGTCTTTTCCTGGGGGTTGATCTTGCCCTCCTTGTCGGCGGGAAGCATGATGAGATGATAGTCGGTTAGCGCATAGGGAATATCCGCATTGCCGCTGGAGAGCTGGATGACAAGGGTTTGCGCGTCGTCAACCTTGATATCGACGACCGACTCCAGCAGGGCCTTTGCGGCGGATTTTGCATCTTCGCCGCGGTGGTAATTCAGCGAGGCGGCTGCATCATTCGCGTCAAAGGTCTTGCCATTGTGAAATTCCGCGCCCTTGCGGAGCTTCAAGGTCCAGGTTTTTGCGTCTTTCGAGGCTTCAAAGCTTTCGGCAAGCTCTCCCGTCACCAGGTTGTCGGAGCCAATTTCCGTCAGGAAATTCGTCCGCGTGTGGGCCATGAATATCTGGAAGCGCGAGTTGTATGTCGCGGGATCAAGCGTGTCCGTCGTGCTGCCATTGTCCAGCCCCACGCGGAATGGCCCGCCGGTTTTTGGCGTGGCGGCCTTCACATCGGTTGCCCAAAAATTTGCGGCAGCTGGAATCGTGGCGCCAAGCGCCAGGGCTCCCTCCATGAAGCTGCGCCGGCTGATTTTTCCGGCCCGGGCGTTGCGTTTTAGAACTTCGAGCTGATGCTCAGATTGTTTCTTGAACATGGTCGTCCTTCCCTGCGTTTTGTTGGTGTTTTGGCTTCAGTCCTGCGCTCGTTTTGGCGCTGATTGGGAGCGATGCTAAATGCAGGCAGGTTTGAAAAATGGCCTCTATTCCGCAAAAAATGTGCTGAAATATGCGAGCTGCATTTTTAGGCAACCCGATCTACAGGCTGTCGTAGTGCGCGGTCACATCGTCAAATGTGAAGCGAATGGGAACAGGTTTTTGCGTACGCCAGACCTTCGCAGTTTCACCCCTCAGAAGGGCAAGCGTCCTGTCAAGATCAGCCACGCCACCGCCATAGAGACGGTTGGCAAGATTGAGGACGGCCGATTGATGCATGGCCACCGTACCGCTTGTGCACGCGTCCTTCACGATGAGAACCCTGAAGCCCGCGGCCATCGCGTCCCGCACGCTGGCGGCAATGCACTGCTCCGTCCAAACGCCGGCGATGACAAGCCATTCCGTGTTGATGTCATGCAGCCTGCCTGCCAGGGAGCCCTCTTCAAAGGCACTCGCGTCATTCTTGAGGATCACCGTTTCACCTGGCGCGGGCGCCACTTCTTTGCAGAATGCCACAAGGGGGTTTGTCTTGTCGCTGAAGCTGGCGCTGCCATCGGCTGAGCGCAGCTCGAAAGGCCGCGGCGGACGAATGGCAAAATCCCGCACATAGCCCGCATGAAAAACCGGCACGCCCCGCTCTCGCGCAACCGACAGCAGCTGCCGTGCCTTGCCTATAACGATATCAAGATTCTCCGGTTGAATTGTGGGATCGACCCGTTGCTCCTCCTGGAAATCAACCAGCAGGACGGCAACCTTGCTTGACTTGAGCGAAAGCGGCTCCTTCATAGAGAGCGCTAACCCAGCAGCTCATCTTCAAAGGGGAAGCGTGAAATAAGTGCACCGCCCGTCTCCGTGACAAGCACCTCTTCTTCAAGCTTTACGCCCTCGCGCCCGCCTTTTTCCCCAATGTGCTTTCCACACTCACCACCATCCCCGGCACCAGCTTGCCTTCCCGCCCATAGGTTGCAAAGTCCATGGCATGGGCGATGAATGGCGTCTCTCCGTGCATGCCAACTCCATGCATCACGGAAGTGTAGCGCTGATCCACAAATTTTGCAGGAATTTTCCAGGCCTTTTCGGCAATCTCCCGGAACGACATGCCCGGGGCGATCAGGCCAATATTATGCTGAACCTGATCGTAGGACATCCGGTAGAGCATTTTCTGATAGTCGCTCGGTTTCCCCGGGCCACAGCGGAAGGTCCGCGAGAAATCGGAATAATAGCCATAGCAGCCGATGGTATCCGTATCGAGCGCCACCAATTCACCGGGCCTCAACTTGCGCCCGCTCGCTTCCTTGAACCAGGGATTGGTGCGCTGGCCGGAGGTGAGCAACCGTGTCTCGATAAATTCACCGCCCTGGCGGATGACTTCATGATACATGACGGCGAAGAGGTCGTTCTCGCTCACGCCCGGACGGATGGCATCGCGAACCGCCGCAACGGCAGCCTCCGCTCCTGCCATGCTGATTTGCAGGCATTTTACTTCCTCCGGGGTTTTTACGGCCCGAACGCCAAGGATTTCGCCCTGACAGTCACGCACCTCCAAACCCTGGGCTTCCAACGCGAGCGCTTGCAGATGCGAGCAGCGGTCAAGCCCGATCTTTTTCAATCCCTTTGCATGCCTGCGCATAAGGTCGGCAATCTCAGCGGCAAAGGGATCGGCGGTCACATCGTCCTTGCCGGAAACCGATGACCAGACCAGTTTGCTTGGCCTGGCTTCGTCAATGGTCTCCAGGTCCATGCTCACGTGATAGCTCTGCGGATATTCGAAAAGCACCACCGGGCCTTCAGCCGGTACAAAAATGTAGCGGGTGGAGTTGCGCAGGAAATAGCCAAACATGTTGCGCGAGCCGGTCGCATAGCGCTGGTTGAAGGGATCAAACAGCAGGACTGCGCCATACTCCTCCTTTTTCATCCAGGCTTTGAGTTTCAGCAGTCTTTCCTGCCGCAATTTTTTGGCATCAATGGCAGGCGGTTCCGTATCTGAAAGCCACATCCCGTTCGACGGATCCTCGGCCATGGGATGGCGCATCTTGTCCTGAAAATCCACATCGTCAACTTTATCCGGATCAAAAACCACGATGGACATAACGGCTCAAACCTCACGCTCAAAAAAGAAAAAATCATTTTAGGTTCCGGAAGACGGGCTAAACTATGCTTATTTCTTCAAAAAATGTGCAATCCGCAAATCAAGATAGCGTCTCACGACATACGCATCTGGCGCGGCGTTTTCCATAGGCCTGGCGAAAGGCGCGAACAAAGGCTGAAAAACTGGCATATCCGCTTGCCAGCCCAATCTCCCGCACCGACATCTTGGAATGTTCCAGAAGGTCGCGGGCCCGCTGCAGCCTGATTTTCTTGTAGTATTCGGCAGGCCCCATATCGACTTCGGCCTTAAAGGCACGCTCAAGTTTCTCAATCGAAACCGCCAGGCGATTTGCCACAGTCGAAATGGATATGGCGTTCTCGTGCGACTCCTTCCAATTGAGCCACAGCATCAAGAACAAGTTCATCCCGGATGCCTGTCCGCAGGCGCAGTTGCAGGCGTTCCCGATCCGTCGTCGCCCGGATGCGGTCATGGACAAACCATTCGGCAACCTGCCTGACCAGATCTTCACCGTGATGGCTTCCGATGATTTCCAGCATCATGTCAAAGGCGCCGATGCCGCCGGCCGAGGTGAATCTTGTGCGATCGATGATGTAGATACTTCTCGCCAGAGCAAGGCCGGGAAAGGCTTCGGCAAAGGCGGGCTGGCTTCGCCAATGCAGGGTGCAGGCATAGCCATCAAGCAGGCCGGCCCGTCCGAGATAGAAGGCGCCATCCGCAACGCTTCCCACATGCGCGCCGTTGCGCAGGTTCTTTCTTATCCAGTTGAGGGGAGATTCCGCCGATATCCTGTCGGCATCGCCGCCCGAGCAAACCACAATGTAATCCACTAGCGGCGCCATGCGCGCGAGAAAAGTGCGGGGTAATGGGAATTCCGTTCGAAGCAACGACTGGACTTTCGTCCAGTCCCACAATGATCCATTCATACAGTTTCTTGGCGGTGATGGTGTTGGCCGCACGCAAGGGTTCAATGACGGCGCTGAAGGCCATCATTGGGAAACCTTGAAAGGCCAGGATTGCAAATTTCAGAGGAGCTGACATTAACGCAAGCCCTGTCGGCCGTTCATTGGACTAGGTTGCCAACGCCAACCTGAAAATCACGCCGCCGCATCATGAAACCGCGCATCGGCCTGATCAAGGCGCTTGCGAATCTGCGTCACGATCAGTGAGTCATCAGGCACGCAATTGTCATAGGTGAGGTACTCGCCTGTTTTCACCGGCTTAATGACCCGCGCCTGCTCGGCAAGCCCCAGGGGCACCGCATTGCTGGCTCGCGCCTGCGCAGCCGTCATGGCCCAGGCACGGTATTCCGTCTCGCCGATCTTGCCCAGCCTCTCTCCCGCCTTGAGATCGCGCTTGGCAACCGTGATGGCCTCCGCCACCGGATGATCAAGCGGCACCATATCGGCCCGGCCATGGAGCACCGCCTTCGCCGCCGAGAGCGGCACCTCAAGGCTGGTCAGGTGGTAGGGCCGCATGATGGAAAAGAACGGGCCCTTGCCGACTTTCAGATCAATCATGCGCTCCAGCACGCGCGGATGATCGGTTTCCACGATGCAGAACACGCCGGGGGCAACGCCCTTGCCGATGGAATAATCTACGCAGCCGGATTTGGAGAGAACGCCGCCATGCGATTTCGGAACCAGAACCGAACTCAGCTCTTCACGTGTGGCTGCTGGCCCATGCATGCCCGGCACATCGGGTACAAGCCCGGTGCAATTGGCAATCGCCACCATTTCAATCATCGTCTTGGAGCCATCAACGAATTCAACCAGCATGCGCGCATTCATGTTGCGGGCCCGCGCCTCCGCTTCATACTCCTTTGGCACCGCATCAAACTTGAGCGGATTATTCTTGCCCTTGCCGGCGCAGACAATTTTCAAACCCAGCGATTGCGCAAAGCCGATGAGCTCGATGGCGCAGGCCGGTTCATCGCCCATGGCCCCTGTATAGACAACACCCGCACTCTGGGCTTGCGCCTTGAGATGGCGGCCGATGGTGATGTCGGCCTCCACATTCAGCATCACCACATGCTTGCCATTGTGAATGGCATCAAGCGCGAAGCTTGTTCCCACATTCGGATTGCCCGTGGCATCGATCACCACATCAATGCGCCCCGCCGCAACCAGCAGGGAAAGGTCATCGGTGATCGCCAGCCGCCCCAACTCAATGGCGCGGTCAATGTCGCCCGCGGATTTGGCCATGACAAGCCGCTCGCGTCCATGGCCGGCAAGAAGGGCTGCATCAATCGCACGGGCCGTATTCACTTCCGAGATGGCGCCAAGCCGCAAACCCGGCATGCGGGAGAGTTGCACCACGATGTCCGTTCCCATCTGGCCCGCTCCGGCAAGCCCGATGGTGACAGGCTTTCCCGTTTCCGCGCGCGCCTTCAGTTCATTCACGAGCGCTGAAACATTGGCAATCATGACTTGCCTTTCTTCTTGCTCTTGGGAGGCATCAGGCGCGGCGCTAGAACCGCGGAAAGTTCACCCTTCGCCAAGTCACCGGATTGCCTGCCGTAGGTTTTGAAGCGCTTGAGCACGCTCACCATTTGCGCCTCATCCAGAAGAACCGGTTTGCCGGCAAGGCCCGCCGCCCAATACTGATGGCACAGGTATTCAATTTCGCCCGCCAGCCACAGGGCCTTGGCCAAGGTCGGTCCAAAACAAATCTGCCCATGATTGGCAAGCAGGCAGGCGGTGCGACCTTCCATTGCCTTCAGCATGGTGTCCGACAGTTCCTGGGTTCCGAATTCCGCGTAGTCCGAAACGCGAAGGCTGGTGCCGCCGGTCACCCCAATCATGTAATGGAATGCCGGCACTTCCCGGCGCAGGCAAGCAAGGGCGGTGGCATAAGGCGAATGCACATGCACAACGGCCTTCGCTTCCGGCCTGGCCTTGAAAATATCCATGTGCATGCGCCATTCGGTCGAGGGGAGATAGTCGCCGCGGTAATTGCCCTCAAGGTCCATTTCAATGATATGAGCGGGCTTCATCTTGTCATAGGAGATTCCGGAGGCGGTGATGAGAAACCCCTCATCGCAGCGCACGCTCACGTTGCCGGAGGTTCCCTGGTTGATTCCTTCCGCATTCATTTTCAGGCAGGTCTCTATGACCTCGCGGCGCAGGTCGAGTTGCTTCAGCTTTTTCATTTCATGTCCAGTTGTGAAGGATTGACTTCAAGGCATTCATTTAACAGTGTCGCGGGCATCATAGGAAAGCCCAAATGGATTTACAATTGCCGCGTGGAATAGCCGTTATTGACGCCGGGAAGACCAATACCAAAATTGTCCTGTTTGGGCCTGACGGCAGGCCGGTAGCGGAACGCAAGGTTGCAAGCCTTAACCATGAAGGCCCGCCCTACCGCACCATTGATCCGGCCCCACTTATTGAACTCTGTCGCACGGCCCTTCCCGAGCTGGATGCCATTTTGCCCATTGATGCGGTGGTTACCTCCGCCCATGGCGCAGCACTTGCCTGCCTGGCGGAAGATGGTTCGCTGGCCCTGCCGGTCATGGACTACACGTCGGAACCGCCGCCGGAGATCATCGCGGCCTACCGCAAGGTGCAACCACCCTTCGATGAGGTTTTCTGCTCGCTTCTCCCCATGGCGCTCACTCATGGTCTGCAGCTCTTCTGGCAGCAGCAGGCATTCGCTCATGATTTTGCGCGGATCAAGACGGTTGTGACATGGATCCAATACGTGGCGTTTTGCCTGAGCGGAAAACTGGTCACCGAAATTTCCGGCATGGCTTGCCAGACCCATCTCCTGAACATCCGTGATGGCGGTTATTCGTCCCTGGTAAATCGCATGGGATGGGAACCATTGTTTCCGCCCATGGCCAAGGCCTGGGAGACAATCGGAACCTTGCGCGGTGAATTTTTAGGAAGCGGGTTTCGCGGGCGCGGCGCCGTGTTGGCGGGAGTTCACGACTCCAATGCAAATTATCTGCGCTATCTCGCAGCCGGGCAGAAGAAATTCACCCTGCTTTCAACCGGCACCTGGATTATCGGCTTTGACACCGAAACCGGGCTTGAAAGCCTGATTGAGGAAAAGGACACCGTGTCAAATACCGATGTATTGGGAAACCGCGTTGGCAGCAGCCGCTTTTTTGGCGGCCGCGAATTTGAAATCCTGAGTGAAGGCGCTTCAGGTGACATTGCAACATTGGCGGCCGTGCAAGACCTCATTGCCGCCGCGACCTATGCCTTGCCGAGTTTTTCTGATGGCGGCGGACCGGTTCCCCACACCGGCGAGCGCGGCAAAATTGTGGGACGACGGCCTGAAACTCCGGAACAAAAAGCTTCACTCGCCTCCCTCTATTGCGCCCTCATGGTGGCGGAATGCCTTGCGGCCCTGGGATCAAAAAATGACATCATCGTCGATGGGCCATTTTCACGGAACCTGGTTTTCCTGCAAATCCTTGCCCAACTTCGGCAGGGGCAGAAATTATTGGCGTCAGACCTGCGCGATGGAACAACGGCAGGTGCCGCCTGCCTTGCCCTGATGCCGGATGGCGTTTTGCCCCACGTGCCGCTGTCGCTCACCACAATTGCGTCGCAAAGCCTTAAGAGCCTTGGCCCATACCAAATGGCATGGCAAAAGCTGGCCTATGAAAATACCGTATAGATCGCCACGATAGGAGGATGCCGTCAATGCTTGATCACATTGGTTTTTCCGTGAGCAATGTCGACGCCTCGCGGGTATTCTTTGAACAGGCCTTGAAGCCTTTGGGGATTAAATTGGTCATGGAGGTCACTCCGGAAATGACTGGCGCTGAAGACAGTCACTTTGGCTTCGGCACCGACAGGCCATTTTTCTGGATTGGCTCATATAAGAAACCATCACCGGGCGTACATGTGGCGTTCACTGCCATGAGCCGGAAAATCGTGGATGAATTTTACGCTTCAGCCATCGCCGCAGGGGGCAAGGACAATGGCGCACCGGGCGTGCGGTCGCACTATCATGAGAATTATTACGGGGCTTTTGTGTTTGATCCCGATGGCAACAATATCGAGGCCGTATGCCATTCTCCGAAATGAAAACGGTTAACCGAACATCAACAATCGAAGTGCACACTGACCACATTGTAAAAGGTGTACCCCATGCGTAGCGAAACCCTGGCCCGAGACGAAATTGCGGTCTTCACGCTGACCTGCCCCGGCAACGACAGTACCGATGCGCGGGTCCATGATATTCAACTCCGCGGCAATCTGCCCCTGATGATCGGCACCGATGTACTGGCCGAAATCAGCCATGCCGACCTGCTCGAAAGCTGGGAAACGGCGATTTCCCTGCCGGTTAAGGACCTGAACGCCATGACCACCCTGGCTGGCCAGCGCCTGAGCGAAATGCTGGAAGAAAATCTCGACACGGAAAACCTGTCCGACCTGGTCACCGACGCTGCCGTGCTCTTTCTTCTGGCCATGCGGCGCTTTGGGGTTTCGGAAGCAAACCGGATTCCCGCCTGCACGGTGAAGTGGAATGGACAGGAAGCAAGCGAAAGCGTTCAAATGCTGGCATGAAATCCAGCGACCCGAACGCACCACCCGTTTCCGCCCCCGATTATGGCCGCTCGCTCAGAGGTCTTGGCTTCAACCTGCTTGTCAGGGATGTGCCCCGCGCCGTGAAATTTGCCACCGATGTTCTGGGCGCCACGGCCTTTTATGCCAATGACCGCTTTGCCGCCATGAAACTGAACGGCGGCGATTTCATGTTTCACCATGACGCGACCTACAAGGACAATGAGCTTTTTGGAATCGTGCAGGGAGCCGAGGCCCGTGGCATTGGTGTTGAACTGCGGATATATGGTTCCGATCCCGACGTGGCCGAAGCCAACGCGAGGGCCGGCGGCTGGACCGTGCTGGCCGGCAGCATCGACAAGCCCCACGGGCTTCGGGAATGCATGATCATTGACGATGAGGGTTATGTCTGGATTCCCTCGGTCCATCTGCCTTAGAACAAAAATTCCAATTTCTGGTTCCAGCGAAATATTTATTCCATAATTGAATTGATTGGCCTATAAGGGCTAATCTCCGGCTTAAACATTACCCAACAGGATCAAGAGAGCGAAAAATGGTCAAGGAAATCGGGCATTTCATCGGTGGCAAGCAGGTTAAGGGAACATCGGGCCGCTTTGCCGACATATTCAATCCCAATACCGGTGAAGTGCAGGCCAAGGTGGCACTTGCCTCCAAGGCCGAGCTTCGCGCCGCCGTCGAAAATGCCAAGGCAGCACAGCCCGCCTGGGCTGCCAAGAACCCCCAGTTCCGCGCCCGCGTGATGATGAAATTTCTGGAGCTCGCTGCCAAGCACAAGGAAGAACTGGCCACCCTGATTTCCATCGAACACGGCAAGACCGTGCCCGATGCCTTGGGCGATTTGCAGCGCGGCGTTGAGGTTGCCGAATTTGCCTGTGGCGTGCCCCATCTCATGAAGGGCGAATTTACCGATGCCGCAGGCCCCGGCATTGACATGTATTCCATGCGCCAGGCGCTGGGCGTTGTAGCGGGCATCACGCCCTTCAATTTCCCCGCCATGATCCCCCTGTGGAAATGCGCGCCGGCCATTGCGGTGGGCAACGCCTTCATCCTGAAACCTTCCGAGCGCGACCCTTCCTGCCCCATGCGCCTGGCTGAACTTTTCCTCGAGGCCGGCCTGCCGCCGGGAATTCTGAATGTGGTGAACGGCGACAAGGAAAGCGTTGATGCCATCCTGAATGATCCCGACATCAAGGCCGTTGGCTTTGTGGGTTCAACTGCAATCGCCCAATATGTTTATGCCGGAGCAACGGCGACCGGCAAACGCGCCCAGTGTTTTGGCGGCGCCAAGAACCACATGGTGATCATGCCTGACGCCGACATGAACCAGGCTGTCGATGCGCTGATCGGTGCGGGCTATGGATCCGCCGGCGAACGCTGCATGGCGATTTCGGTTGCCGTGCCCGTGGGCGAGGCTACTGCCGACGCGTTGATGACCAAGCTCGTTCCCCGCGTCGAGAAATTGAAGATCGGCCTTTCGTCTGACAGCGAAGCCGACTATGGGCCCTTGGTGACGAAAATGGCGTTGGACCGCGTCAAGGGTTACATCGATATCGGCGTTAAGGAAGGCGCCACCCTCAAGGTGGATGGTCGCGGCTTCAAAATGCAGGGGTATGAGAGTGGTTATTTCCTCGGCGGCTCGCTCTTTGATAACGTCACCAAGGATATGCGTATTTACAAGGAAGAAATTTTCGGCCCCGTGCTCAGCGTGGTGCGCGCCAAGACCTATGACGAGGCGCTGGGCCTGTGCAATGACCATGAATATGGCAATGGCGTTGCGATCTATACGCGAGACGGCGATGCAGCGCGTGATTTCGCAGCCAAGGTGCAAGTCGGCATGGTTGGTGTAAACGTGCCCATTCCGGTGCCGCTTGCCTATCATACTTTCGGTGGCTGGAAGTCTTCGAGCTTCGGTGACCTGAACCAGCACGGACCGGATTCAATCCGCTTCTACACCAAAACGAAAACCGTAACTTCGCGCTGGCCGTCAGGAACGAAAGAAGGCGCCCAGTTTTCCATTCCGACGATGCGCTGAGTGATGCTGAAGCTTGATCTGCCCCTGGGTTACTACGAGTTGCCGAAAGGCAGGCTTGCCAATGTGGTGACTTGTCTCGAGATGACATCCAAACCGAAAAGCAAGGATACATCTCTGCCTTTGGGTTATTCCCTGCGGCGCGTTGATGTGAATGACCTCGCCACCTACCGTGCCCTGTTCCGCAAGGTTGGTGAGGACCTCATGTGGTTCTCACGCCTCATCATGCCCGATGAAAAGCTGGCCGCAATTCTCGGCCACCCGCAGGTTGAATCCTACGCTTTCTATCATGGCGACACGGCGATTGGCGTGTTGGAACTTGATTTCGAGAATATGCCAAATTGCGAACTGGCTTTCTTTGGCCTGGCCAAGGAAGCCATTGGCGGGGGTTTAGGCCGCGCGCTGATGAATATCGCCATCGCCAAGGCTTGGGAAAAACCCATCACCCGCTTCTGGGTGCACACCTGCCACTTCGACCATCCCAACGCTTTGAGCTTCTATCGCCGCTCGGGCTTTGAGCCCTATAGCCTTATGGTCGAAATTCACGATGATCCACGCCTGGCCGGCAAGCTGCCGCGCCACGCCAGTCCCCATGTGGCATTGATTGATCCGAAATAGCAGTTAAGGCCGAAGATTCCCCTGCCATGGTGTTTTGCCCGGAACTGCCCTAAGAGGCGCCCAGCCTGCGGCTTCCCTGGACACTGCGTCCGGTTTGCCTGCCCTCAACTCCGATAGAGAAGTAAACTGTACATTGCCCTTTCCCCAGACTCCCGCCCCATTTGCGCGCGCCCTCACCGAGCGCAAATATGAAGACCCGACCCCGGTTCAACTGGCTGTTCTTGAAACAAAAGCCGAGGAGCGTGATCTCGTCGTCTCGGCCCAAACCGGTTCCGGCAAGACCGTGGCCTATGGTCTGGCTATCGCCACAACCCTTCTCCGTGAGGCCGAACGCTTCCCACAGGACGCCTCGCCCATGGCCCTCATTGTGGCGCCAACCCGCGAACTCGCCATGCAAGTGGAGCGCGAACTGGAATGGCTCTATCACTATACAGGCGCCCGCATCCTGTCTTGCGTCGGCGGCATGGACCCCAAGCGCGAGCGCCGCAGGCTTGCCGATGGCGCCCATATAATTGTGGGAACGCCCGGACGTCTGCGCGATCATCTCGAACGCGGCGTGTTGAATATCACCGATCTCAAGGCCGTGGTCCTCGACGAGGCCGATGAAATGCTCGATCTCGGCTTTCGTGAAGACCTCGAATTCATTCTGGAGGCAACGCCGGCCGAACGTCGCACCCTTCTGTTTTCAGCCACCATGCCCAAGACCATTGCAAACCTGGCCAAGCGCTACCAGCGCAACGCCTTGCGCATCGAGGCCTCGGGTGGCGAGCGGGCCCATGCCGACATCGAATACCGCGCCATGCGCGTGGCTCCCAACGAAGTTGAGCATGCGGTGGTCAACGTACTGCGCTTTGTTGAAGCGCAAAGCACGCTCGTGTTCTGCAACACCCGCGACCACGTACGCCACCTACACGCAACCCTGCTGGAGCGCGGCTTTGCCGCCGTGTATCTCTCGGGTGAGTTGAGTCAGGGCGAACGCAATCACGCGCTACAAGCGTTGCGCGATGGCAGGGCCCGTGTCTGCGTGGCAACCGATGTGGCGGCCCGCGGCATTGACCTGCCAAATCTTGGCCTCGTCATTCATGCGGATTTGCCCAATGATGCGGAAACCCTGCAGCATCGCAGTGGCCGCACCGGCCGCGCCGGCAAGAAAGGTGTGAGCGTCGTGCTCGTGCCCCTGTCACGCCGCCGCAAAGCGGAACAGATGCTGGCGGCGGCAAAGGTTAACCCAGCCTGGAGCGGGCCGCCCCAGGCCGAAGACATTCGCAAGCTTGACCAGCAGCGCATGCTGCACGATCCGTTGCTCACCGAGATCAGCAGTGAAGAGGACCTGGAAATGGCCCGCGCCGTTCTGGCCATGCGCTCACCGGAAGAAATCGCCGCCGCTCTTGTCCGCGTTTACCGCGCAAGATTGCCGGCTGCCGAGGACGTGTTTGATCCAGGCCCCGGCCGCGAGTTCCGCGAGGCAAAGCCGGCACGCCGCGATGCCCATTCATCAGAACCCCGCAATTTCACCTGGTTTCGCCTTGATATCGGCCGCAAGAACAATGCCGATCCCAAATGGCTGCTGCCGATGATCTGCCGCCGCGGCAAGGTTGTGAAAGCCGACATCGGCGCCATCCGCATCACCGACAATGAAACCCGGTTTGAAATCGCCAATGCGGTGGTGGATCGCTTCACCATCGCCAGCCGGGTTGCCGACGACGAGGACGTGAAGATTGAGTTGCTGATGGGCAATCCGGAAATCAGCCGCCCCTCGCGCAATCCCGACCGCAAGCCAAACTTCAAGCCCAAACACGAACGCTGAGACCGCTGACGCTACGAAGACCGGAAGACCCCATGAGGGCGCTTGCCAAACCAAAGTTTGAAGGCACGGGCTACAAGGGCAAGAAACCTTTTGCCGGCGGCAAGCCAAAATTTGAAGGGGCCGGAAAACCTCGCGCCAAAGGCGACACGCCGGCCTTCAAGGAAAAGAAGGCCGCCTGGAAAAAGAAGAAGCGTTAGACTCCAATCGGCTTGCGAAAATTCCGTTTCTTCGCCAGGTCAATCTGCTTCTGCCGTTCCCGCGCCGAGGCTTTCGACTTTTCACTTAAGTCGCAAAACATTTCGGACAGCTCACGCCTTCTTCATAAAATTCCGAAAACTTGTCGTCGGGATCCAGCGGCATGCGGCAGCCGTGGCACAATTCAATTTCGCTGGGAACCAGGCCCTGGCCCACCGCCACGCGGTGATCAAAGACAAAACATTCGCCCTGCCATTTGCTTTGCTCTTTCGGCACCTCCTCAAGATATTTGAGAATGCCGCCCTTCAGATGATAAACTTCGCGGAAGCCCTGCGATTGCAAATAGCTCGAAGCCTTCTCGCAGCGGATGCCGCCGGTACAGAACATGGCAACTCTTCTGGTGCCGCGCCGGATCAAGATTCTCGCCGACAAATTTCGGAAATTCGCCGAAGCTTGAAGTCTTGGGGTCCGCTGCTCCCTCAAACGTGCCAAGCGCCACTTCATAATCATTGCGCGTATCAATGAGCAGAACATCCGGATCAGCGATCAGCGCATTCCAGTCCGCAGGGTTCACATAGGTGCCCGCTTGCCTGTTGGGGTCAACGCCACTCAACGCCAATGGTGACAATTTCCTTCTTCAGTTTCACCTTGCTGCGATAGAAGGGCTCCTCGTCGCAAAAAGATTCCTTGTGGTCAATGTCGGCAAAGCGGGTGTCTGATTTAAGTGCCGCAAGAAACCCGTCGATGGCTTCGCGCCTGCCGCTGATCGTGCCGTTAATGCCTTCTTCAGCAAGAAGCAGCGTGCCCTTCACCCCATGGGCCTTCATGGCCGCAAGCAGGGGTTGCCGAAGGGCCGCGAAATCCTTCAGCGTGACAAATTTATAGAGGGCGGCAACAACGATGTTGTGGGACATGGGCCAAGCTTTTATTAGGCCTTTCCATGTTTTTCAATTGCGCATCAGGCGGGGCGTCCCGTAAGTAACCGCAACCCCAGAGGACAAATGCCAGAATTCATCCTTAACGCCGGCGTGGAGATTCCCTTTATCCTCATTCTGCTGGCGCTTCTGGGCTTTCGCCAAAAGGTGAACCCCCGGGCGAGGCTTTTGATAAAAGCCCCGCAGGAAAAGGTCTTTGCCCTTGTCGATCTCCATCACGGCAAGGTGCAGACCTGGAGCCGCACCACGGTAACCTCCGAACTCCTTGACGATGCCCGCCAGGTCTTCCGCATGACCTATGTGACCACCCTTTCAACCGGCACCCAGCAAAAATCCCAGGCCAATTTTCGCGTGGCTGAACGTCGCGCCCCCGCTTACCTTGAACTCCACCGCGAGGGGCTGGAGGGAAAATCCCTCAACAACGAGCTGCTGAAAATTGTCACTGAAACCGAGACCCGCCCTGACGGCACCTTGCTCACCCTGAAATATGATTGGGGCCCGCGCCCACTGATTGCGCAAATCCTCGCCCGCGCCGATCTCTGGGGCGGAGCCTACCGCCTGAAGGGCCTGGCTGAAACCGGCAAGCCCGATGAGACAACCCACGTGTTGATCTCGGCGGGCGTTGCCATCGTCACCGGATTGATAAGTCTTGTGGCTTTCGCCCTGATGACCAGTTGGCTCATTTCCGGCCTGCTGGTCGTGGCCCTGGCTGTCCATGAATTCGGCCATCTGCTGGCCTACCGCCTGATCGGCCAGCCTTGGGGGCGCATGATTTTTCTGCCCTTTCTGGGCGCGCTGGCCATGCCGCGCCTGGCCTACGAAACCCAGGCCCAAGCGGTATTTGCTGCCCTCATGGGGCCGGGCTTCAGCCTGCTCCTGGCTTTTGCCATAACCCTTCCCGTGCTGCTCGGAATTGCCCTTCCCGCCTGGCTGGTGACCTCAGGCGTCGTGGTGATCGGCCTCAACCTCTTCAATCTCCTGCCCGTCGAACCTCTTGATGGCGGCGTGGCGCTGCGTTCGGTTCTGGCCAAGCTGATGGGCTCCAACGCGCGCTTTGGCCTGCTCAGTATCGGCCTGTTGATTCTTGCAAGCGGGTTCTATTTCGAACAGGTCATCCTCCTCATCTTCGGCGGCATTTCAATCCTTGCCAATCTCAGGCCGCGCCAGATCGATATCGGCCTCAAACCCCTTTCCTTTCCCGGGGTGTTGATTTCGGCAGTCTGTTTTGTGGCGATCGTTGCCGCCTATATCATGATGCTCGCATATTTCCTGGGTGTCTTCCGGTGACCACGCTGCTCGAAACCTACACTGAAAAAATTATTGGCGGCGAGCTTCGCACCGACGCGGCGCAGGCGGCAATCGTTTCACAACTCGATCAGGCTGGCCCAGGCGCTCGAGGCCCGTGAACAGCGCGGAACCATTGGACGATTCCTGAACAAGAACGGCGCGCCCAAGGGCATGTATATTTACGGCGACGTGGGCCGCGGCAAAACCATGCTGATGGATTTGTTTTTTGCAAACCTTCAGGTGAAGGCCAAGCAGCGCATCCACTTCCACGCCTTCATGCAGAACATTCACCGGCGCCGCCAAGCGCTCCGCGAGGCAGATGTGGTGGCGCAGATTGCCATGGATCTGGCAAAACAGGCGCAGGTTCTATGCCTCGATGAAATGCAGATCAGCGACATTGCCGATGCAATGATCGTGGGCCGTCTGTTCCAGGCCCTGCTGACCCACGGCACGGTCATTGTGACAACCTCCAACCTGCCCCCGAGACAACTCTACAAGGACGGCCTTAACCGCAACCTGTTTGTACCAGCCATCAAACTCATGGAAAGCAATCTCGATGTGGTTTCATTGGCCAGCCCCACGGATTATCGCCTGGGCCGGGTGAAGGCCTGGGAAAGTTTTGTGACGCCCCTGGGCGCAAAGGCCGATGCGCATGTGCAACAAATTTGGGAACGCCTCACCGATGTTCCAAAAGGCGAGCCCTGCGAAATTCCGGTTCTCGGACGCAGCCTGCATGTACCGGAAAGCGCCCATGGCTGCGCCCGGTTTACGTTTGCCGATCTTTGCGAAGCGCCGTTGGGGCCGCCTGACTATCTGGCGCTCACCTCTCATTTTCAAACCCTGTTCGTCGAAAGAATTCCGGCCCTCAAAACCAGCCAGCGCAATGAGGCCAAGCGTTTTGTTCTGCTGATTGACACGCTTTATGATGCCCGCCTGCATCTCGTTGCCTCTTCGGCCCAGCCTCCGGAACGGATTTATCCCCAAGGCGACCACCGGTTTGAGTTTGCCCGTACCGTTTCACGGCTTCAGGAAATGCAATCGGCGGCCTGGTGGGGTCAAAAAATCGTCGAAACCTGAAAAATCGTCACAAAAACCCGATTAGCCGCTAGTAGTTCTTGAAGCCTCTTTATATCAGGCCTAGAAAAACCCCGCTTGTGCAATGCAATAGAACCTGCGCCCCTGCGGGTTGAGAGGGAAAGTAAAGAAATGGCTCGTAAGAAAATTGCAATGATCGGCGGCGGCATGATCGGGGGCACGCTCGCCCACCTCGCGGCTCTCAAGGAACTTGGCGATGTCGTTGTCTTCGATATCGCCGAAGGCATTCCGCAGGGTAAATCCCTTGATCTTTCCCAGGCAGGCCCGATTGAAGGCTTCAATTCCACTCTTTCCGGCACCAACAAATATGAAGGCATTGCCGGAGCCGATGTCTGCATCGTCACCGCGGGTGTTCCGCGCAAGCCCGGCATGAGCCGCGATGATTTGCTTGAAATCAATTTGAAGGTCATGGCCCAGGTGGGCGCCGGCCTTGCCAAGTATGCGCCCGATGCATTCGTGATCTGCATCACCAACCCGCTCGACGTGATGGTCTGGGCCCTGCAGAAATATTCCGGCCTTTCCGCCAACAAGGTTGTGGGCATGGCCGGCGTTCTCGACAGCGCCCGCTTCCGCCATTTCCTCGCCGAGGAGTTCAAGGTCTCGGTTGAAGATGTCACCGCCTTTGTGCTCGGCGGCCACGGCGACACCATGGTGCCGCTGGTGAAATATTCCACCGTTGCCGGAATTCCCGTGCCCGATCTCGTCGCCATGAAATGGACCACCCAGCAGCGCGTTGATGAAATCGTCCAGCGCACCCGTGATGGCGGCGCTGAAATCGTCGGCCTGCTCAAGACCGGTTCCGCCTATTACGCGCCCGCCTCGGCCGGCATCGCCATGGCCGAAAGTTATTTGAAGGACAAGAAGCGCGTGCTGCCCTGCGCCGCCCATCTCACCGGCCAATATGGCGTGAACAACACCTATGTCGGCGTGCCTGTTGTCATCGGCGCGGGCGGGGTTGAGCGCATCGTCGAGATCAAGCTCGATGGCGAAGAGAAAGCCGGGTTCAAGAAGTCGATTGCCGCTGTCGAAGCGCTGATGGACGCCGCCAAGAAAATCGCCCCGGACCTGGCATAAGGCTTATCACCCATGAACATTCACGAATACCAGGCCAAGGAAGTTCTGCGCGCCTTCGGCGTGCCGACCGGCAAGGGCATTGCCGCTTTCACCGTTGATGAAGCGGTGAAGGCTGCGGAAAGCCAGCCCGGCCCCGTCTGGGTGGTGAAAGCCCAGATCCATGCGGGCGGGCGCGGCAAGGGCGGCGGCGTGAAGGTGGTGAAGTCCGTGGCCGATGTGAAGGCCGAAGCCCAACGCATGCTGGGCATGACGCTGGTCACCCATCAAACCGGGCCACAGGGCAAACTCGTGCAGCGCCTCTACATCGAAGAAGGCACCGCCATTGCCAAGGAGCTTTACCTCTCCTGCCTCGTCGACCGCGAAACCTCGACCGTTGCCTTCATCGCCTCCACCGAAGGCGGCGTGAACATCGAAGAGGTGGCCGCCAAAACTCCCGACAAGATCGCCACCATCCATGTCGACCCCGCCAGCGGCTACGCGCCCTTCGTGGGCCGCCGCATTGCCGCCGCGCTGAAACTCGAAGGCGACCAGGTCAAGCAATGCGTGAAAATGATGGGCCAGCTCTACAAGGCCTTCACCGAAAAGGACATGAGCCTTCTCGAAATCAATCCGCTGGTGATCACCAAGGATGGCCAGCTGGTCTGCCTCGATGCCAAGATGAATTTCGATGACAACGCCCTGGATCGCCATCCCGATATCAAGGCCTACCGCGATTTGAGCGAGGAAGACCCCAAGGAAATCGAAGCCTCGAAATATGACCTCTCCTATGTGGCGCTCGATGGCTCCATCGGCTGCATGGTGAACGGCGCAGGCCTTGCCATGGCCACCATGGACATCATCAAGCTTTACGGCATGGAGCCCGCCAACTTCCTCGATGTGGGTGGCGGCGCGACGAAAGAAAAAGTGACCGCCGCCTTCAAGATCATCACCGCCGACCCGCGCGTGAAGGGAATCCTCGTCAACATCTTCGGCGGCATCATGAAATGCGACATCATCGCCGAGGGCGTGATCGCCGCCGTGAAGGAAGTGGGCCTGCAGGTTCCCCTCGTGGTGCGCCTCGAAGGCACCAATGTCGATCTCGGCAAGAAGATCATCAGGGACTCGCAGCTCAATGTCATCTCCGCCGACGATCTCGACGATGCCGCGAAGAAGATCGTCAAAGCGGTAAAGGAGGCGGCCTGATGTCCATCCTCATCAATAACAAAACCAAAGTGATCTGCCAGGGCATCACCGGCAACAACGGCACCTTCCATACCGAACAGGCGATTGCCTATGGCACCCAGATGGTGGCGGGTGTCACTCCCGGCAAAGGCGGCACGAAACATATCGGCCTTCCCGTCTATGACACGGTGATGGAAGCCCGCGAAAAAACCGGCGCCGATGCCTCCGTGATCTATGTGCCGCCGCCCTTTGCGGCGGATGCCATTCTCGAAGCCATCGATGCGGAAATTCCGCTTGTCGTCTGCATCACCGAAGGCATTCCGGTGCAGGACATGGTGAAGGTGAAGCGCGCGTTAACGGGTTCCAGCTACTCGCCTCATCGGCCCGAATTGCCCCGGCGTGCTCACGCCAAATGAATGCAAGATCGGCATCATGCCGGGAAATATCTTCAAGAAGGGCTCCGTCGGCATCGTCTCGCGCTCCGGAACACTTACCTATGAAGCAGTGTTCCAGACCACCCAGGAAGGCCTTGGCCAGACGACCGCCGTCGGCATTGGCGGCGATCCGGTCAAAGGCACGGAGTTTATCGATATTTTGGAGATGTTTTTGGCCGACCCCAAGACCCTGTCCATCATCATGATCGGCGAAATCGGCGGTTCCGCCGAAGAAGATGCCGCCGAATTCATCCGCAAGTCCAAGATCAAGAAACCCATGGCAGGCTTCATCGCCGGGCGCACCGCCCCTCCCGGCCGCCGCATGGGCCATGCCGGCGCCATTATTTCGGGCGGCAAGGGCGGCGCTGAATCCAAGATCGAAGCCATGAAACGGGCCGGAATCGCCGTCTCAGATTCGCCGGCAATGCTCGGCAAGACATTAGTGAAGAAATTGAAACGGAAGTAAGACAAAGAAAACTTTGGGTAGTATATCTCTAGGTCCGGACAGAGTTCCCGGGCTTCGGAAGTGATGGCGATGAACAAGACTGACCTGATTACGGCTTTCGAACAAACTTCATTCCTCTATGGCGGCAATGCCCAATTCATTGAGGGGCTTTACGCCAAATATCTGGAAAACCCCGCCTCCGTGGACGTCCACTGGCGGCAGTTTTTTGCCGGACTTGGATGACGATCCCGCTTCCGCCAAGCAACAGGTTTCAGGCCCTTCCTGGGCCCGCAAGGATTGGCCGCCGGCAGCCAACGGGCGAACTCGTCTCCGCCTTCGACGGCAACTGGCCTGCCGTGGAAAAAGTCATTGGCAGCAAGATCGAGGCCAAGGGCAAAGAGACAGGCGCCGGGCTTTCCGTCGATGAAGTGCGCAAGGCCACCATGGATTCGGTGCGCGCCCTGATGATGATCCGCGCCTTTCGCATGCGCGGCCATCTCGCCGCCGATCTCGATCCGCTGAAATTGGCCGAACGCCCGGCCCAGCCGGAACTCGATCCCGCGACCTATGGCTTCAGCGAGGCCGATCTTGACCGGCCGATTTTCCTCGACAAGGTGCTGGGCCTCGAACAGGCGACCATCCGCCAGATCGTCGATATCCTGAAGCGCACCTATTGCCACACGCTCGGCGTGGAATTCATGCATATCTCCGACCCCGAGCAAAAGGGCTGGATGCAGCAGCGCATCGAGGGCGCCGACAAGGAAATTTCCTTCACGCCCGAAGGCAAGAAAGCCATCCTGCGCAAGCTCATCGAGGGCGAAGGCTTCGAGAATTTCCTCAATGTGAAATATACCGGCACCAAGCGCTTCGGCCTCGATGGCGGCGAAAGCATGATTCCGGCCCTCGAGCAGATCATCAAGCGCGGCGGGCAACTGGGCATCAAGGAAATCGTCCTCGGCATGGCCCATCGCGGCCGCCTCAATGTGCTGGCCAATGTGATGTGGAAGCCCTTCTCCGCCATCTTCCACGAATTCAAGGGCGGCTCTTCGACGCCCGATGAAGTCGAAGGTTCAGGCGACGTCAAATATCATCTGGGCTCCTCTTCGGACCGGGTGTTTGACGACAACACGGTTCACCTCTCGCTCACCGCCAATCCCTCGCATCTCGAAATCGTCGATCCCGTGGTGCTGGGCAAGGCGCGCGCCAAGCAGGACCAGCGCGGCGACCAGCGAGCGCAAAAGCGTGCTGCCCCTGCTCATCCATGGCGATGCCGCCTTTGCCGGCCAGGGCGTGGTGGCGGAATGTTTCGGCTTGTCGGGCCTGCGCGGCCACAGCTCCGGCGGCTCCATCCATTTCATCGTCAACAACCAGATCGGCTTCACCACCAGCCCGCATTTTGCGCAGGTCCTCGCCCTATCCCTCCGACGTCGCCAAGATGATCGAGGCGCCGATCTTCCATGCCAATGGCGATGATCCGGAAGCCGTGGTCTTTGCCGCCAAGATCGCCATCGGAATTCCGCCAGAAATTCAAGAAGCCCGTGGTCATCGACATGTTCTGCTACCGCCGCTTCGGCCACAATGAAACGGACGAGCCGTTCTTCACCCAGCCCCTGATGTACAAGGCGATCGCCGCCCACGAAACCATCGTGAATGTCTATGCCAAGCGGCTCATCGCCGAAGGCGTGATCACCGCGGAAGAATTCGAGGCGATGAAGGCCGACTACCGCAAGAGCCTCGACGAGGATTTTGCCGCGTCCGAAGGCTACAAGGCCAACAAGGCCGACTGGCTCGATGGCCGCTGGTCCGGCATGAAATCGGCCAAGGACCTGGACGATCCGCGCAAAGGCCAGACCGGCGTCGATCTCAAGACGCTCAAGGACATCGGGCTCAAAATCACCAAGGTGCCGAAGACCTTCGCGGTCCACCAGACCATGCAGCGCGTGCTCGATGCCCGCCGCAAGATGATCGAGGAGGGCGTGGGCATCGACTGGTCGATGGGCGAAAACCTCGCCTTTGCCACCCTGCTCAATGATGGCTTCCGGGTCAGGCTGTCCGGCCAGGACGTGCAGCGCGGCACCTTCTCGCAGCGCCATGCGGTGCTGGTCGATCAGCAGACGGAGAAGCTCTACACGCCGCTCAACCATCTCGTCAAGGACCAGCAGTCAAGATCGAAGTCATCAATTCCATGCTCTCGGAAGAGGCCGTGCTCGGCTTTGAATATGGCTATTCGCTGGCCGAGCCCAATACGCTCACCCTGTGGGAAGCGCAGTTCGGCGATTTCGCCAATGGCGCGCAGGTGGTGTTCGACCAGTTCATATCATCCGGCGAGCGCAAATGGCTGCGCATGTCGGGCCTCGTCTGCCTGCTTGCCCCATGGCTATGAGGGCCAGGGGCCGGAACATTCCTCCGCCCGGCTTGAGCGCTTTCTGCAGATGTGCGCCGAAGACAACATGCAGATTGCCAACTGCACGACGCCGGCCAATTATTTCCACATCCTGCGCCGCCAGTTGAAGCGCGACATCCGCAAGCCGCTGATCATGATGACGCCGAAGTCGTTGCTCCGGAACAAGCGCGCCACCTCGAGGCTGGAAGAATTTGCCGAAGGCACCTCTTTCCACCGCATTCTCTGGGACGATGCCGAAACGCTGAAAGACCAGCCCATCAAGCTCGTGCCCGACGATAAAATCCGCCGCGTCGTGATGTGTTCCGGCAAGGTCTATTACGATCTCTATGAGGAGCGCGAGAAGCGCGGCATCACCGATATCTATCTCCTGCGCGTCGAGCAGCTCTATCCCTGGCCGCACAAGGCGCTGATCCAGGAACTTGCCCGCTTCAAGGCAGCCGAATTTGTCTGGTGCCAGGAAGAGCCCATGAACATGGGGGCCTGGACCTACGCCCAGCCCAATATCGACCGCGTCCTGGATTATCTGAAGGCAACGAATGCAAAGGCCCGTTATGCCGGGCGCAATCCGTCGGCTTCCACGGCAACCGGATTGATGAGCAGGCATCTCAAGGAATTGAAAGAGTTCCTTGAAGTGGCGGCGCTTGGCGTGCATGCGAAGCAATGATGACATTTGAAAGGATGAATAGAAAAGAATGGCAAGGAAATTCGCGTGCCCGCCCTCGGTGAATCCGTCACCGAGGCGACGATTGCAAAATGGTTCAAGAATGTCGGCGACGCGGTGAAGGCCGATGAGCCCATGGTCGAGCTCGAAACCGACAAGGTGACGGTTGAAGTGCCGGCGCCCGCCTCCGGCAAGCTGGCATCGATTGCCGCCGCAGCCGGAACCACGGTAAATGTCGGCGCCTTGCTCGGCGCCATCGAAGAAGGTGCCGCTGGTGCAGCAGCCAAGCCCGCCGCGGCTGCACCCGCTGCCGCACCGGCTGCATTAAAGATCGCAGAACCTGCGAAAGCGGAAGCCCCGCTGTCTCCGGCCGTGCGCAAGATCGTCACCGAAAACAAGCTTGAACCTGCAAGCATTCCTGCCACCGGCAAGGACGGCCGCCTGACCAAGGGCGATGTCATCGAGCAACTGGCCAAGCCCGCCGCCAAGCCGGTAAGCATGCCGGCCGCCGCCCCTGCGCCCTCGGGCGGTGAAGAGCGCGTGAAAATGTCGAGGCTGCGCCTCACCATCGCCCGCCGCCTGAAGGAAGCCCAGAACACCGCCGCCATGCTCACCACCTTCAACGAGGTGGACATGAGCGCCGTGATGGCGCTGCGCAACGAGTTCAAGGAGATGTTCGAGAAGAAGCACGGCGTGAAGCTCGGCTTCATGAGCTTCTTTGCCAAGGCCGTGATCCAGGCCCTGAAGGACGTGCCGGCGGTCAATGCGGAAATTGACGGCGAGGATCTCGTTTACAAGAACTACTACCATATCGGCGTAGCGGTGGGCACCGAGAAGGGCCTTGTGGTTCCGGTGGTGCGCGATGCCGACCGCATGTCCTTTGCCACCATCGAAAAGACCATCGCCGACTACGGCAAGAAAGCCCGCGACGGCCAGTTGCAGATCGCCGACATGCAGGGCGGCACCTTCACCATTTCAAATGGCGGCGTTTATGGCTCGCTGATGTCGACGCCGATCCTCAATGCCCCGCAATCCGGCATTCTCGGCATGCACAAGATCCAGGACCGCCCCATGGCGATGGACGGCCAGGTGGTGATCCGCCCGATGATGTATCTGGCGCTCTCCTATGACCACCGCATTGTCGACGGCAAGGAAGCCGTGACCTTCCTGGTGCGCGTCAAGGAAAGCCTCGAAGACCCGCAGCGCGCGCTATTGGATTTGTAGGAACGCCGGTCTATGGCCCAGAAGCCTGATGTCGCCATCGTAACCGGCGGAAGCCGTGGTATCGGCGCTGCAACCAGCCTGTTGCTGGCAAAAGCGGGCTATCTTGTTGTGGTAAACTATGTCTCGAACGCCGCGGCGGCCAAGGCCGTTGTCACGCAGATTGAAAATTCGGGCGGCAAGGCAGCGGCAATCCAGGGCGATGTGGCCAGTGAAAAAGACATCATGGCGCTTTTCAAGGCTGCCGACCAGTTCGGCCCATTGAAAGTATTGGTCAACAGCGCAGGCGTTGTCGATGTCAAGGCCGGGTTGACGAAATGTCAGCTGAAAGATTGGCGCGCATGTTTGCCATCAACATCACGGGCTCCTTCCTCTGCGCCCGTGAAGCGGTGAAACGCATGTCCACGCGCCATGGCGGCGCGGGCGGCGCAATCGTCAATTTATCTTCAGCGGCAGCAACCCTTGGATCCCCCGGCCAATATGTGGATTACGCCGCCAGCAAGGGCGCCATCGACACTTTCACCATCGGCCTCGCCCGCGAAGTGGCGGGGGAGGGAATTCGTGTGAACGCGGTGCGCGCCGGAATCATCGATACGGAAATTCATGCCTCCGGCGGCGAGCCGGACCGGGTCGCACAGCTGCGCGGACAGCTTCCCATGCAGCGCGAAGGCACGGCGCTGGAAGTGGCCGAAGCAATTATTTGGCTGGCGTCCGGCAAGGCATCCTATGTAACAGGTACGTGCCTGGGTGTTTCAGGTGGCCGCAGTATTTGAAATTTTGAGGATCCCATCATGGCTGAACAGTTTGATCTCACCGTAATCGGCACCGGCCCCGGCGGCTATGTCTGCGCCATTCGCGCCGCCCAGCTCGGCATGAAGGTGGCGGTCATCGAAAAGCGCGCCACCCATGGCGGCACCTGCCTGAATATCGGCTGCATTCCGTCCAAGGCCCTACTCCATGCCTCCGAACTTTTTGCCGAGGCCAAGCATTCCTTTGCAAAGATGGGCATCACTGTTTCGCCCAGCTTCGACCTGCCGAAGATGATGGGCTTCAAGCAGGAAGCCATCGACGGCAACACCAAGGGCGTTGATTTTCTGTTGAAGAAAAACAAGGTGACGGTGATCCGCGGCACCGGAAAAATTCTGGGCAGCGGCAAGATCGACGTTGCGGGCCAGATCGTTGAGACGAAAAACATCGTCATCGCCACGGGCTCCGATGTGGCGAAGCTCAAGGGCATTGAAATCGACGAGAAGCAAATCATCTCGTCGACCGGCGCCTTGGAACTTGCGAAAGTGCCGGTTCATCTCGCCATCATCGGCGCCGGCGTCATCGGCCTTGAACTCGGCTCGGTCTATGCCAGGCTCGGCGCAAAAATCACAGTGATCGAATATCTCGACCGCATCCTGCCTGGCATGGATCTGGAAGTTGCAAAAAATTTCCAGCGCCTGCTGCAGAAGCAGGGCTTCACCTTCAAGCTCTCGAGCAAGGTGACCAGCGCGGCAAAAGCAAAATCGGGCGTCACCCTGCAAATTGAACCCAACACCGGCGGTGCCGCCGAATCCCTCGATGCCGATACGGTGCTGGTGGCCGTGGGCCGCACGCCCTTCACCGAAGGCCTGGGCTGCGAGAAGGCCGGCATCAAGCGCGATGACAAGGGCCGCATCGAAGTGGGCCAACATTTCGAAACCAGCCTCAAAGGCGTTTACGCCATCGGCGATGTGATCAAGGGGCCTATGCTCGCCCACAAGGCCGAGGACGAAGGCGTGGCCTTGGCCGAATTGCTGGCAGGCCAGGCGGGTCATGTGAATTATGATGTCATCCCCGGGGTGGTCTACACCTCCCCGGAGATCGCCGCCGTGGGCAAGACTGAAGAGGAACTCAAGGCCGCAGGCATCGACTACAAGGCAGGCAAATTCCTTTTCCTCGCCAATGGCAGGGCCAAGGCCAACCAGACCACCGATGGATTTGTCAAAATCCTTGCCGATGCCCGGACCGACCGGGTATTGGGAGCCCACATCATTGGGCCCATGGCGGGTGAGCTAATCCACGAAATCGCGGTTTTAATGGAATTTGGCGGTTCCGCCGAGGATTTGGCCCGCACCTGCCATGCCCACCCCACCCTCTCGGAAGCGGTCAAAGAAGCCGCAATGGCGGTTGCGGGGCGCTCAATCCATAGTTGAGCCCGGCTGGACCGTTACCGCCGTTTACCAGTTTCTAGTTAATCCATTTAGCGAATTGTAAAGCTTCTCCCGCATAATCAAGTCTTTGAAACAGCTTGGTTTGCGCAAGGCCCATAAAAATGACGAATGATGACAAGCACGTCGACGTCCTGGTTTTGGACGATGACATCGACCTGCTGACCACGACGGCGGAACTTCTCGCTGACATCGGCTACAAGGTAAAAGGCTTCGCCGATCCGGAGTCGGCCCTTGAATTTGCCATTGGGCAAACCTTCTCCGTTGGCCTTTTCGATTTCCGGCTTGGCAGCCTCAAGAACGGCCTCGACGTGGTTGAAACCATGCAAGCCCTGGGCTGCAAGTCGGTTTACGTCATGGTTTCGGCCGACGTGGAAAGCTCCACCCGACTGCGCGCTATCAACCTGAAGCTCTTTGATTTCATCCGCAAACCCGTGGCTCCCGAAGTCTTGCTCGAAACCATTGGCCGGGCCCTGGCCCAGTCGCAAAAACTGGCCGCCTGATTACAGGCCGGTGGTCGGCCGCGGCCTGGTGCCATCGAAAAATCTTCCATAGCGAAAAGGTGTGGGATCAACGCAGAGGCTTTCGCCCATGACCATTTGCGCCATGAGCTTGCCCGCACCGGGTCCCAGGCCAAAGCCATGGCCTGAAAAGCCGGAAGCGAGATAAAGCCCGTCAATTTTTGGCAGGGGTGAAATGCACGGCACCACATCGGGTGTTGCATCAATGACGCCGCCCCAGCGCTCGGCAATGCGCATAGATTGAAAGCGTGGATAATAATCCCTTAAGCTTGCCGCCGCCTCATCGAGAATGGAATGGACCGGTTCCGGATCAAGCATGCGAACCTCTTCAAACGGGAGCGCTCATCGAGCTTCCAGCGGCGCTTGAGCCGGGCCTCATCAAGAAACCGTTTGCCAAGCCTGAGGCGCACCCCGCTCCAATCCATGCTTCAGGGCGGGCAGGAACTGAAAGAACAGGCGGAAACTGTCCGGCATGATATCGGCCACGGAAAAATGCCGATGGGCAATCGTGTATCCGCCATCTCAGGCGCTTGCGAAAGGCAAATTTTCCGGCCGAGCAGGATTTCTCCAGGCCCGTATCAAGGGGTTCGGTTCGCATGACGGAATTCACCACCGTAAGCTGGGGAAACTGCAATCTCAAGATTATGCAGGAAGCGCCGTGACCAGGCCCCGCCCGCCAGCACCACCTGCTCGCAGGCGATGGTTCCCTTTTCCGTCACCACCGAGGTAATTTTACCCGCGGCTGTTTCCACCCCGCGCACCGCGCAGTTCTGGAATATTTTCACGCCCAGTTTTTGCGCATGCCGCGCCATGGCGGGCACCGCGAGGAATGGTTCTGCCCGGCCATCAGCGGAGGTATAAAGTCCGCCCTTCCATGTCCGCGTCGAACCCGGTTGCAGGCGATCGGCCTCAGCCCCTGAAACCAGTCGCGTATCCAGGCCAAAGGCCTTGGCATTTTCTGCATACCATTTTTCCTTTGCCGCAAGCTCCGCCTCGTTTCCAGCAAGATAAACAACTCCGCATTGGCGATAGCCGGTTTCAGCATCCACCCGTTCATTCATTCCGCGCCAGAGCTTCAGCGATTCAAGAACGAGGGGAATTTCGCGCGGATCGCGCCCCATCTGCCGGCACCAGCCCCAGTTGCGCGAGGATTGCTCGCCGGCAATGATGCCTTTTTCCAGAAGCACGACGGAGACACCGCGCTCGGCCAGTTCCAGCGCCGTGGCAACGCCAATAATGCCGCCGCCGATGACGGCAACGCGTGGTTTTCTTTGGGAAAATCTGAATCGGAGGAAACGGGATCAATGACAGGCATGGGCGATTGCTACAAAAAGCAACGTGCAGGGACAAGCCTTAACTCTGCGCGTGAGCCTTGCGATATTGTTCAAGCAGGTGGGCCCGGTCCACTTCCGTGTAGATCTGGGTGGAAGAAAGGCTGGCATGGCCCAGAAGCTCCTGGATCACCCGGAGGTCCGCCCCGCTGCCCAGCAAATGGGTGGCAAAGGAATGGCGCAGCGCATGCGGCGTTGCCGTATCAGGCAGGTTCAAAACACCGCGCATTCTTTCGATCAGCAACTGGATATTGCGCGCATTGAGCGGCCCACCCCGAATGCCCCGGAACATGGGTTCGCTGGGCTTCAGCGGAAACGGGCAGAGCGCGATATAGGAATCCAGCACTTCGCGCACCCGCGGCAAAACCGGGGCAATGCGCGCCTTGCCGCCCTTGCCGGTGATCACCAGGGGGGCGGATTTGGATTGGGTGAGGGTGAGGCCGATGGCTTCCGATATGCGAAGGCCGCAGGCATAAAGCAGGGTGAGCACCGCCCGGTCCCGCGCTTCCACCCATTTCGGCGTTTCATCGGTTGAAAGCACGTCGGCGGCCGCCACTTGCCGCGCCGCCTGGATGTTTAAGGGTTTTGGAACGGAGTGCGCCAGCTTTGGCGAACGCAGCGCCGAAAGCGCTGAATTGGTGAAATAGGCGTTCCTTTCGGCAAAACGGAAGAATGAACGGATGGCCGAGAGCTGCCGGGCAAGGGTGCGGCTTTCCACCCCGATTTTCCGCCGCCTGGCCATGAAACTGCGGAAATCCGAAACGGTCAGGGCTGCAAGATCAGGTGCCGTGGCGGGCTGGCCCAGATGGTCTTTAAGGAACTGCCCAAACTGTGAAACGTCGCGGGCATAGGCTTCCAGCGTTTTCGCCGCCATGCGGCGCTCGGATTTCAGCGATTGCAGCCAGCGCACGGCAAT
This sequence comes from uncultured Alphaproteobacteria bacterium, assembly GCA_963810045.1. GTDB lineage: Bacteria > Pseudomonadota > Alphaproteobacteria > Rhizobiales > Aestuariivirgaceae > Aestuariivirga. The sequence continues at coordinate 287,669 of CAWELV010000019.1, forward strand.
CTCCGCCGCATCACCCGAAAACCCAAACTGAAGACCATCACTCATGCCTTAGCCTAACCTCCTAATGGTTGATGACTCCTAACCGGTGACGACGGGTTCGCCGAAATGCTCAACCAGGGGAAACGGACTGTAAAAGCGATGCAGCAAATTCTTCCACGCCTGGTAACGATCGGAATTGCGAAAGCCAATCGTATGATCCGCCAGTTCCCGCCATTCCACCAAAAGCAGATAACGCCCCGGCTTTTCCAGGCAGGGGCGGATTTCAAATCGGATGAAACCGGGCGTTGCCGCGATTAAAGGCAGTGCCTCTTTCACCGCCGCTTCGTAGTCCGCCGCCTCGCCGGGCGCGACATCGAATATGGCATGTTCGAGGATCACAGGATGGATTGTCCCGTCTTTTTCCAATCGGCCAGGAACATCTCAATGCCCTTGTCGGTGAGCGGATGCTTGGCGAGGCCCTTGAGAACGGCGGGAGGTGCGGTCACCACATCGGCGCCAATAAGGGCTGCCTGCTTGATGTGATTGGCGGTGCGCACCGAAGCCACGAGGATTTCCGTGTCAAACCCGTAGTTGTCGTAGATCTGGCGGATTTCGGAAATGAGATCCATGCCTTCCAGATGGATGTCATCGAGACGGCCCACGAAGGGCGAGATGAACGAGGCCCCGGCCTTGGCCGCCAGCAGCGCCTGGTTGGCGCTGAAGCACAGCGTGACATTGACCATCGCCCCATCGGCCCGCAGCGCCTTGCAGGCCTTGAGGCCATCAATCGTGAGCGGAACCTTGACCGTCACGTTCTTGGCGATTTTCCGCAAGTCATTGCCTTCGCGGAGCATGCCTGCAAAATCAAGGGCCGTGACTTCCGCGCTCACCGGCCCTTCGACAATCTTGCAAATCTCGGCAATCACTTCCTTGAAGGGCCGGCCCGATTTTGCAATGAGCGATGGATTGGTGGTGACGCCATCCAAAAGCCCCGCATCGGCAAGATCGCGGATTTCGGCCACATCAGCCGTATCAACAAAAAACTTCATTTTATCTTCCTTTCATTCAAATCAATGCGCGGGGGTCAATCCCGCACTGTTTTTTGGCAAGCGTGCCCAGCCCCTCAATGAGTCTGTCCAGCGAGCCCTTTCCCAATGGCTCGCCATTCAACGTCGTAACCGGCCTGATAAAGCGCAGGCTATTGCACAAAAACACTGCATCCGCACGGACTAAATCCTCAAGCGGAACGGCGCGCTCGACTGGCTTAAACCCCAGCTTCTGCTGTCCAACAGGATGTGTCGCGTGATGCCCGGCAGAACGCCCTGGTCCAGGGAAGGCGTAATCAACGCATCGCCATGCAGCGCAAAAACATTGGCAACCGTGGAGGACGCCACATGACCCGATGTGTTGAGCATCAGGGCATCGTCGGCATCTGCCGCCACTTCGCGCGCCGCCATAATGCCATCGATATAGGACAGCGTCTTCAACCGCGATGACGGCGCGAATTCATTGCGCCTGACTTGCGAGACCTTGAGGCGGCAAGGCTGAAACAGGTTCTTCGCGGCGAATTCATCAAGCGTGATGAGCAGGCTGGGTGATGCGCCATCCCCCGCCAGGCCGCGTGCGGCTTTCCCCCGGCTCAGGGTGATGCGGAGAACCTCGCATTGCGCCGCGCTCTTTTTGAGAACCTCAGTCAGGCCCGCAAAAAGACCTTCGGCGTTGAAAGGCAATCCCAGCTCGGCTGGCCGCACGGGCCATGCGCTGCACATGCTCGTCAAGCCAAAGCGGCTTGTGGTTGATCACGGCTACGGTTTCAAAAACACCATCGCCCAGCAGAAACCCACGGTCATGCGGCGTCAAGCGGCAGGGCTCCCTCAACAAACGCCCCGTTGAACCAGACAACGCTCAATGCACCACCTCCAGAAAATTCTCGCAGCATGGCATAGCCATGCTCGGTGAGGATCGACTCCGGATGGAACTGCACCCCGAAGGTTGGGTGCTGCTTGTGTTTCAACCCCATGATCTCGCCATCATCACTGCGCGCGGTGATTTCAATCTCGGCATTTGCTGAATCCGTTTCGACGATCAGCGAATGATAGCGCCCCGCATTGAAGCGGTTGGGCAGGCCTTTGAAAATGCCCGTCCCGTCATGAATGATCTCCGACGAATCCCCATGCATCGGGCGTTTCGCGCGGGCAACCCTGCCGCCAAAGGCCTCGCCGATGCATTGGTGCCCAAGGCAGACGCCGAGAATGGGAAGACGGCCGGAAAATTTCCGCACAATGTCGAGCGACTCTCCCGCCTCATGCGGCGTGCAGGGCCCGGGCGAAATCACGATCGCCTTGGCCTTGAGGTCCGCCTCATCAATCGCATCATTGCGCTTCACCACAACCTGCTGGCCAAGCTCCTCGAAATAGCGCGCGACGTTGTGAACAAAGCTGTCATAGTTATCGACAATCAGGATCATGGCGCAAAGGCCTCCATGATGCGGCTGACCTTGGTCAGCGTCTCGTCATATTCCGCCGCCGGCTCGGAACGCGCCGTGATGCCGCCGCCGCCCTGGAACCGCGCCGTGCCTTGCGAAAACATCACGGTGCGGATGGCGATGTTCAAATCCACCTGGCCGTTGAAGCCGAAATAGCCGATGGACCCGCAATAGACCCCGCGCCCCTGCCCTTCGATTTCCGCGATGACTTCCATGGCGCGGATTTTCGGCGCGCCGGTGATCGAGCCGCCGGGAAAATCGCCGCAATCAGATCGCCCACCGTTTTGTCCGCGCTTCAATTCGCCGGTGACGACGGAGGTCAGATGATGCACCGAGGCATAGCTTTCCAGCCCGCACAGCACCGGCACCCGCACGCTGCCCGGCGCGCACACGCGGGAGAGATCATTGCGCAGCAGATCGACGATCATCACATTCTCGGCGCGGTCCTTGCGGCTTGAGGAAAGCTCGGCCACGAGCGCCGCATCCAGGGCCGGATCGGGATCGCGCCGCCGCGTGCCCTTGATCGGCCGCGCCTCAACCGTCGTGCCGTCGAAGCTCAGCAGCCGCTCCGGCGAGCTCGAGGCGATCTGCACATCGCCATAATCGAGAAGGCCGAGAAGGTCGCAGGATTCAGCGAGCGCAGGCGATTGTAAAAAGCCAGGGCATCAAAGCCTTCAGGAATTGTCGCGCTGAAGCATTGCGAGATATTGGCCTGAAAGATATCGCCCGCCAGAATATATTCAATGGTGCGCGCCACCGCGGCTTCATAGGACTCGCGGGTGAAATTGGAAGACCAGTTCTCGATTACTGATGACCCCAGGCCTTGCGCCTTGCGCTTCAGCAAATCTTCAAGCTCATCGGCGGGCTGCTCACCCGCCGTGGAAATGATCCAGGCCCGCTCCTGCAGATGGTCAAAGGCAATGCCCGCGTCATAGACATGCAGCATGAGCTCGGGGCAGAGCGCGGGAAATTCCGGCAGGCGCGTGTGCGGCTCAAGGCTGCGGCCAAAATCATAGCCGATATAACCCGCAAGGCCGCCTTGGAACGGCGGCAGCCCCGCCAGTTTCGGCAGGCGGTTGCGGCTCAATATCTTGTCCAGCAGAACCAGCGGCGCTTCATCTTGCACAACGCCATCCAGCAAGGTCCGGCCATTCTCGACCTTCAGGGTTGAGGCCGGGTTGCAGGCCAGAAACGAATAGCGCCCCAGTTGTTCCTGCCGCATGGTGCTTTCAAACAGGGTAAGATATGCCTGCCCCCGCAAGCGTTGGGCCAGCTGGATGGGCTCCCAATAAACGATCTCGCGGGCATGAACCTGTGTCGGCTGAACGGTCGTATGCTTCATGGCATGCGTGATATAAGACTGGCAGGCCCTCCCGTCCAAGACTATTCCAGAGCCATGACCGCCAATTCCCACCCCATTGCCGATGTGCTGCTTGCCGCTGGCCCTGGAAGGCCCCTATTCCTACCGCATTCCCGCAGGAATGACGCTGGAGGAAGGCTGCTATGTCGTCGTGCCCCTCGGCCCCCGCACTCTTCATCGGCGTGGTCTGGGCCCTGAAAGCGCAGGCACCCGAAGGCACCAAGCTCCGCGATGTGATCGGCCGGTTTGACATGCCCGCCATGGGCGAAACCCATCGCAAATTCGTGGATTGGCTGGCGGACTATTACGTCGAACCCAAGGGCAATGTGCTGCGCATGGTGCTGCGCTGCCCCGGCGCCTTTGAAGAAGCAAGAGGGACAAGTCGCCTACCGCGCCACCGGCCATAAAATCCGCCGCATGACGCCGCAGCGCCAAAGGGTTCTGGAGGTCGCCGCCGAAGGCTTTGCCATGCGCCTGTCGGAACTGGCCAAGGCCGCCGGCGTCGGCACCTCCGTTGTAAAGTCCATGGCGCAAGGAAGGTGCGCTGGAGGTGGTGGCGCTTGCCCGCCCACAAGGCCTTCCAGCCGCCCGACCTGAATGCCGGCGGCCTCACGCTTTCCAAACAGCAGCAACGCGCAGCCCAGGAGCTTCGCGCCGTCGTCACCTCGCGCAGCGCCAAGGTCATGCTCTTTGATGGCGTCACCGGTTCCGGCAAGACCGAAGTTTATTTCGAAGCCATGGCGGCGGCCCTTGCCGCCGGCGGCCAGGTTCTGTTGCTGCTGCCCGAAATTGCGCTGACCGCCGGATTCATCACCCGCGTCGAAACCCGCTTCGCCTGCGAGCCCGCCCAATGGCATTCCGACATGCGGCCCCGCGAACGCGAGCGCGTCTGGCGCGGCGTTGCAAGCGGCGAGGCAAAAATCGTCGTCGGCGCCCGCTCCGCCCTGTTCCTGCCGTGGAAAAAACTGGGGCTCATCGTCGTCGATGAGGAACATGAAAGCGCCTACAAGCAGGAGGACGGCGTGACCTACCACGCCCGCGACATGGCCGTGCTCTATGGCGCAATCGGAAAATTTCCGGTCATCCTGTCGTCGGCCACGCCCTCGCTTGAATCCATCGTCAATGCCGACCGTGGCCGCTATGGCCATGTGAAACTGAACGACAGGCACGGCCGCCCCGAACTGCCCGAGATTGATCTCGTTGACATGCGCAAAGCCCCGCTTGAAACCGGCGCCTGGCTGTCAGCGCCGCTCATTGAAAACATCACCGCCACGTTGGCGGCGGGCGATCAGGCCCTGCTCTTTCTCAACCGCCGCGGCTATGCGCCGCGTCACCGTCTGCCGCGCCTGCGGCCACCGCATGGATTGCCCCAATTGCGCCGCCTCGCTGGTGGAGCACCGCTTTCGCCGCCAGCTCATGTGCCACCACTGCGGCCATCATGAACCCACGCCCAAGGCCTGCCCGCAATGCGGCGTCGAAGACAAGCTCGTGCCCTGCGGTCCCGGCATCGAGCGCCTTGCCGAAGAGGCAGCCCAGCGATTTCCCGAAGCGCGCATCGCCATTCTCTCCAGCGATCTCGCCCGCGGCGTTTTCCTGCGCGATGTCATCAGGGACGTGGCCAAGGGCGAATACAATCTGGTGATCGGAACCCAGCTCGTCGCCAAGGGCCACCATTTTCCGTTTCTCACCTTTGTCGGCGTCGTCGATGCGGATCTCGCCCTGGAATCATCCGACCCCCGCGGCGGCGAGCGCACCTGGGCCCTCATGGCGCAAGTGGCGGGCCGTGCCGGGCGCGGTGAAAAGCCGGGCCGTGCCCTGGTGCAAACCTACGTGCCCGAACATCCCCTCATGCAGGCCCTGAAGAACGGCGACCGCGAAGGCTATCTCGCCCAGGAAAAACTCATCCGCGAAAATGCCGGGCTGCCGCCCTATGGCCGGCTTGCCGCCGTGATCATCGCCGGAAGCGATGCGGCGGAAACCGAGCGCTTTGTCACGGCTTGTCGCAAGGGCCGCGCCGACGGGCGAAGGAGTTGTCGATTTTGGGACCGGCAACGGCTCCCATTCACATCGTGCGCGGACGTTTCCGCTGGCGCTTTCTGGTCAAGGCCCCGCGCGAGGTGAATATCCAGGCTTTCCTGCGCGAATGGCTGAAGGACATAAAGCCAAAGGGCTCAATCCATCTCGGAATCGATGTAGACCCCTATAATTTTCTGTGAGTCCAGGTTTCTCCTCACCCTAAGGTTCGCATGCGAAGACCGAGCCTCGAACGGGTCATGTTCCATGCATCGCGACGCTAATCGAAGCTGCCCGCGTTTGCGTGGGCTGCCTCAGAATAAGGAGATTATTTAGAAAACCGCCACTCAATCCGGTGGCGGTAGACTTCTCCGGGGCGCAGAACCGATGACGGGAAATTCGCGTGGTTCGGCGCATCGGGATAATTCTGCGGCTCAATCGCAATGGACCCATGTTCACCAAGCGGACCATATTTGCCGGGCAGCTTGGGCCCGAAATGGTCGGCCGTATAAAATTGGATGGCGCATTCCGTGGTGTAGACCTCCATCACCCGGCCCGAGTCCGGATCACGCAAGGTGAGGCCCTTGCGCAATTGCCCGCGCTTCCCGTTCAGGCAAAAACAGGCATCATAGGCCTGCCCCACTTTGCGAAGCTTGCGGAAATCAAACTCCGTGCCCGTCACATCCCTGATTTCGCCCGTGGGAAGTTTGGGTCCATGCAGCGGCAGATAATGATCGGCGGGCATTTCCACTTCCTGGTCAAGGCCTGAACCCTTGCCCGCCAAATTCCAGTAGGCATGGTTGGTAAGATTGATCACCGTTGGCTTTGTCGTCGTGGCTTCAAAATCAAGCGACAAGCACATTGTCAATCAAACGGTAAGTAGCGCTCACATCCATGGCGCCGGGATAGCCCTGGTCGCCATCGGGCGAATGCAAAGTAAAGCGGATGCCATTATCAATATAGGCAGACTTCCAAGTGGCATTGCAAAAATCCTGAGGGCCCCCATGCAGCTGGTCTTCGCCGACATTGGGAACAAGGCGAACCTCTTTGCCATCCAGCATGAAGCGCGCTTTGGTAATGCGCCCGGCATAGCGCCCTGTCACCGCGCCTGAAAACCAGTCACTGGCCAAGGCATCCGCATCGCTTCCCGGCCCCGCCACGACATCAATGCCGTCAACAAAAAACGACACCAACTTCGCGCCAAGTTGCGAAAAAGTTGCCCGGTGGCTTTTTGATTTCAGTTCAAACACTTCTAATTCTCCTCACCCTGAGGTGCACCGCCTAAGCGGTGCCTCGAAGGGCCTTCTGCCAATGGGACTGTGGCCTATGCTTCGAGGCTTCGCCGATGGCGAAGCTCCTCAGCATGAGGGTCTTGATCTAGTGATTGTCACGGGGATTCCCTTGGTCTTGGCAATGCGCTGAAATTTCACCGCACCCTTCAGGACCATGCCTTGGGCCAGCTGGTCCGTGTTGGCGCGGAAAATTTCCTGCCATGGCGTTTGGCTCTCAGGAATTTTGTAGCCGCCAGCCGCTGCCAATTCCGCGCGGCGCTTGGCGATTTCCGCCTCCGGCAGCAAGACATTCATCGACCCCGTATTGAGATCAACCCGCACCTTGTCGCCATTTTTCAAAATGGCAAGGCCGCCTCCTGCGGCGGCTTCCGGCGAGGCATTGAGAATGGACGGCGATCCCGAGGTGCCGGACTGCCTGCCATCGCCCACGCAGGGAAGCGAACGCACGCCTTTTTCCAGAAGCTTGGTGGGGGCGCGCATGTTGACCACTTCGGCAGCGCCCGGGTAGCCCAAGGGCCCCGTGCCCCGCATGAAGAGAATGGTGTTCTCATCAATGCCCAATTTGGGATCATCGATCGTGGCGTGATAGTCCTCCGGCCCGTCAAAGACGATGGCCTTAGCCTCGAAGGCGTTGGGATCCTTCGGATTTGACAGATAGCGCTGGCGGAACTCCTCCGAGATCACCGAAGTTTTCATGATAGCGCTGTCAAACAAGTTGCCGGTAAACATCTTGAAGCCCGCATTAGCCATCAGCGGCTTGCCATAGGCCTTGATGACATTGCGGTCCCAGGAAAACTTGCCCTTGCAATTCTCGCCCATGGTTTTGCCATTGGCGGTGATTGCATCCTCATGAATGCGGCCCTCGGATATGAGTTCGGCCACTACGGCAGGGACACCGCCGGCCCGGTGATAATCCTCACCCAAATATTCACCCGCCGGCTGCAGGTTCACCAGCAGCGGAATGTCATGCCCATGGGTTTCCCAGTCCTTCACTTCGAGGGGAACCCCCATGTGGCGGGCAATGGCATTGAGATGGTTGGGCGCATTGGTGGAACCGCCAATCGCCGAGTTCACCATAATGGCATTTTCAAAGGCTTTGCGCGTCATGATCTTTGATGGCGTCAGGTCTTCCAGCACCATTTCAACCGCGCGGCGGCCTGTCTCATAAGCCATTTGCCCGCGTTCACGATAAGGCGCGGGGATCGCCGCATTGCCGGGCAACGTCATGCCCAGAGCCTCGGCCAGGGAATTCATAGTCGTGGCGGTGCCCATGGTATTGCAGAAACCGGTGGAGGGAGCCGATGTTGCCACAAGTTCGACAAAACCTTCATAGTCCAGTTCACCGGTGGCCAGTTTTTCGCGCGCCATCCAGACGATCGTGCCGGAGCCCGTGCGCTGGCCCTGATACCAGCCGTTGAGCATCGGGCCTGAGGAGAGCGCGATGGCCGGAATATCAACCGTGGCCGCCGCCATCAAGCAGGCAGGCGTGGTTTTGTCGCAACCGATGGTGAGCACCACACCATCGATTGGGTAGCCATAAAGCACTTCAACAAGCGAGAGGTACGATAGATTGCGGTCAAGGCTCGCGGTTGGCCGTTTGCCCGTCTCCTGAATGGGGTGGATAGGAAATTCAAGAGGAACGCCGCCCGCCGCCGTAATCCCGTCTCGCACCCGCTTCACCAGGTCCACATGGGCCCGGTTGCAGGGAGATAAATCGGAGCCCGTCTGGGCAATGCCAATGATGGGTTTGCCTCCCTGCAGCTCGCCCCGCGTAAATCCGTAGTTGAGATAACGCTCCAGATAAAGCGCCGTCATGTCGGCGTTATCCGGATTATCAAACCAATTTTGTGAGCGGAATTTTAGTTTCTTTTTCCCAACTGACATCAGACGCCTCTTATTATTTGTCATACAATAGAACGGATAATTTGTGGCGTCTATCGTTATGCACGGGTTTCTAAAATTTGACCATTTGAACAAATTCTGCCATCCTCGTAAAAAACAATAAAAAACAACTTCTGAAGGAGGAAGTGCAATGGCAGCGAGAGTTGAAGGGATTGCCGGCAAGCGCCTGGACAAGGCACAATATGCCGAAAATTTTGCTGACCTGCATCCCCGCCTTACCGATCATGAAGCCCTTGTCGAGGCCGACCGCTGCTACTTCTGTTATGACGCACCCTGCATGACGGCCTGCCCCACCTCGATCAACATTCCCCTCTTCATCCGCCAAATTTCGACCGGCCATCCGAAAAACGCCGCGAAAACAATTTTTGACCAGAATATACTGGGCGGCATGTGCGCCCGCGTCTGCCCCACCGAAACCCTATGCGAGGAAGTCTGCGTCCGCGAAACAGCCGAGGGCAAGCCCGTCAAAATAGGCCAGCTGCAACGCTATGCCACCGATGAATTGATGGCCGAAAAAAAGCATCCCTTCACCCGCGCCATTCCTACGGGCAAGAAAATCGCGGTCGTTGGTGGCGGACCCGCCGGACTTGCCTGCGCTCACAGGCTTTCCATGCATGGCCACGATGTGACGATCTTCGAGGCCCGCAAGAAGGCCGGCGGCCTCAATGAATTCGGCATTGCCGCCTACAAGACGGTGGATGATTTCGCCGCCAGGGAAGTGGAATTTGTCCTCTCCATCGGCGGCATTGCCGTTCAAACCGGCAAGGCTTTTGGCAAAGGCCTCAAGCTCAAGGACCTGCAGCGCGACTTCGACGCGGTGTTCTTAGGTCTGGGCCTGCAGGGCGTGAATGCGCTGGGCGCAAAACACGAGGATGCCGATGGCATTGAAGATGCCGTCAACTACATCGCCGAACTGCGCCAGGCAAAAGACCTGGGCAAATTGCCCGTGGGCCGCCGCGTGTTGGTGATCGGCGGAGGCATGACCGCCATTGATATTGCCATCCAGTCAAAACTTCTGGGCGCGGAAGACGTGACAATTCTTTATCGCCGGGGCACTGAACACATGAAGGCCAGCGCCTATGAGCAGGAACTCGCGCAAACCAAGGGCGTGAAAATAAAACACTGGGTGCAGCCCAAAAAAGTTTTGACCAAGGGCAAGAAGGCCATCGGCCTCAAATGCGATTACGTGCATGAGGTCAAGGGCAAGCTGGAACCGACCGGCGAAAGCATTGAGATCGGCGCCGACATGATTTTCAAGGCCATCGGCCAGACCGCCATTGACGTGACCGGCGGCGCTCTTGCCCTGAGCGGCGGACGTATTATCATCGATGCGGAAAAACGGACCAGCGTGAAAGGCATCTGGGCTGGCGGTGATTGCGTGGCGGGTGGCCAGGACCTGACCGTTGCCGCCGTCGATGATGGCCGCCGGGCCGCGGAGATCGATACATGAATATCTTTCACATTGAACACCACACTGCGCTTGTCATCCCCGCATTTGTTGCGGGAATCCCTCGTGCCGGATTCTCCAACGAGGAAACGGCGGAACGATGGGTTGCCGGAACAAGTCCGGCAATGACAAAATTTATGTAGAGGAGTTTTCCCCATGGCTGACCTTCGCAACAATTTTGTCGGCATCAAGTCTCCCAACCCCTTCTGGCTTGCTTCAGCACCTCCCACCGACAAGGAATACAATGTGGTGCGCGCCTTCCAGGCGGGCTGGGGTGGCGTAGTCTGGAAAACGCTTGGCGAAGATGGCCCGCCCATCGTCAACGTCAATGGCCCGCGTTACGGAGCCATCCACGGCGCTGATCGAAGACTCCTCGGCCTCAACAACATCGAACTCATCACGGATCGCCCGTTGCAAATAAACCTGCAGGAGATCAAGAAAGTAAAACGCGAATGGCCGGACCGCGCCATGGTTGTTTCCCTCATGGTGCCCTGTGAGGAATTGCCGTGGAAGAAAATCCTTGCCGCCGTCGAGGAAACCGCAGCCGATGCGGTTGAGCTGAATTTCGGCTGCCCCCACGGCATGTCGGAGCGCGGCATGGGTTCCGCAGTGGGCCAGGTTCCCGAATACATCGAGATGGTCGCGCGCTGGTGCAAACAGCACACTCGGATGCCGGTGATCGTCAAGCTCACGCCAAACATCACTGATATTCGGCATCCGGCGCGTGCTGCCAAGCGCGGCGGTGCCGATGCCGTGTCACTGATCAACACAATTAATTCAATCACCCACATCGACCTTGACAATTTCGCGCCGATGCCAACGATCGATGGCAAGGGCAGCCACGGCGGCTATTGCGGCCCCGCGGTAAAGCCGATTGCACTAAGCATGACATCAGAAATCGCACGCGATAAGGAAACCCGTGGCCTTCCCATTTCTGGCATCGGAGGCATCACCAACTGGCGCGACGCGGCGGAATTCATTGCCCTCTCCTGCGGCTCGGTCCAGGTCTGCACCGCCGCCATGACTTATGGCTTCAAGATCGTAGAGGAAATGACAACCGGCCTGTCGCGCTGGATGGACGAAAAGGGCTACGCGCACGATTGATGATTTCCGCGGCCGTGCCGTTGGCAATGTGACCGACTGGCAATATCTCAATCTCAACTATATTACCAAGGCGAAGATCGATCAGGACCTCTGCATCAAATGCGGACGGTGTTATGCCGCCTGCGAAGATACTTCCCACCAGGCCATCAGCCAGACAAAGAACGGCAAGCGCCATTTCGAGGTGCTGGACAATGAGTGCGTGGCCTGCAATCTTTGCATCGAAGTCTGCCCGGTGGAGGATTGCATCACCATGGTTCAGCAAACCACCGGTACCGACGCCCGCACCGGCCGAAAAATTAACCCGGATTACGCCAACTGGACCACCCACCCGAACAATCCCATGGCCCTCAAGGCCGCTGAATAGTTCTTGATCTCGGACAAGGACAACCTATGTTAAGTCCAGCGCACTTCCTTCAAGCTTAACGGAGGACATGTCATGGACTACAAAACGATCCTCGTTTCTCTTAATGAGCTGAATCGCCTGCCCCAGCTTCTGGGCGCCGCCGCATCCATCGCCCGAAACTTTAACGCCCACATCTCCGGCCTCTATGTCATCCCTGCCGTGCAGCTCTATCCATCCATGGGTTTTGAAGCCGTACCGCAGGTCTTTGACGGCAACCAGACCTATTTCAAGGATAACCAGGAAAAGGTTCGCAGCGCCTTTGAAGAGGCGATGCGAAAGGAGGGTTTGAATTTTGATTTTCATGTCGTCCAGGGCGCGACATCGAGCATTGCCGAGGAGGTCGTCAACAAGGGCCGCAGCGCCGATCTCCTGATTATTTCCGCCACCAACCCGGATGAAACTACCGGCGTCGAATCCGACTTTGTTGAACAGACACTCATGGCGGCAGGCCGCCCCATCATGGTCTTGCCCTTCAAAGGCGACACCAAGCTGAATCTCGATGACGTCGTGCTGGGGTGGAATGGTGATCGCGAGGCGGCACGCGCCGCCTTCGATGCCCTGCCGTTTCTCAAGGCCGCTAAGAAGGTGCGCATCGTCCGCACCGATCCCCAGAAAGACCCGGCGCTCAAAGGCTCAGTTGCTGGCGCTGATCTCGCCGAGACCCTGGCCCGCCACGGCGTCAAGGTGGAAGCCGCAAGCCTTCCAACCGCCGGTGATGATGCGGGCCATGCCCTCCTGCGCTGTGCCGACGACAATGGCTGCGACCTCATCGTCATGGGGGCCTACGGCCATTCCCGCCTGCGCGAGTATATTTTTGGCGGTGCCACACAATATGTCCTGAACCATCTCAACCGCCCGGTGCTGATGTCGCATTAGAGCATATTGCGGCAGGTCTGCCCCGGACTTGATCCCATAGGCTCTACTTAAGGATGCTACCCTCCAACTTGTCATCCCCGCACTTGTTGCGGGGACCCATGGTACAGCTAGCTCCCATACGCAGAGCAAGCAAAACCCGCCGTTATGGAATGCAGTTCAAAACTGACAAAATTGGATGCATGTTTCCCCTTAAGTTAGCGCCTATGGGATCATGTCCGGGGCAGTCACAGATTCACTTGTCAATGAGCGTTGGGCATAGCTTCGCCGGGGGTGAAAACGGTAATGCCGTTTCCGGGGTAGAGAAGGAAGCGAAGGGTTGCGTGGACGCAAGCTCTCGCAGGTATGCCGGTCGGTTATTAGTCCGGCTGTGACGCGGAGACCGCGTCCACGCTTTTGCGGCGATTTTTGCTTCCTGGAACTGCACGTCGGCCACACCTTCTGGCTGCCTAACTGCCTTTCAGCGCGCGGATCCTAGTGTCCGCAGGGCCGCTCCAGGGCCCCCGAGTATCCAGCGTTCGTCTCGCTCAATCCGCAGGCGCCGCATCCACCCCATCTATGATCACCGTCATGACCGAGACCCCTTCCGGAATGGACAGGAATATGCATGGCATAATAGGAATATAAGGGTCAAGCGATAAATTCCTATTTGGTGATAATTCATGCGATTTTTTTGCGGCGTGCCCTCATCCGGCCTGTCAGCCACCTCGGATCATGTCCCATAGGCGCTACTTAAGGATGATCCCCTTAAGCGCCTATGGGACTTGATCCGGGGTTGTTCGACTTTGCCGATAACAACATGCTCCAAACCAATAATCTATCACTTGCGCTGAGCATTCAGGACGGCTACCCATCCCCGCGAAATTAGTCTCGCGAACGGATATCCCATGGCTTCCCATAATCTCTTTCTCCTCCCCGGTGACGGTATCGGCCCGGAAGTCATGGCCGAAGTTGAAGCCATCATTGCCTGGATGGACGGGAAAGGCATCGCCAAGTTCAAGACCGACCGCGGCCTCGTCGGCGGCTGCGCCTATGACGCCCATGGCAAAGCCATTTCCGAAGAGGATATGGAAAAAGCGCAAGGAGCTGACGCGGTACTTTTTGGCGCCGTTGGCGGACCGCGCTGGGATAAGGTTGCCTATGTCCACCGACCCGAAGCTGGCCTGCTGCGCCTGCGCAAGGATTTGGGCCTCTTTGCCAATCTGCGCCCCGCCATCTGCTATCCCGCCCTGGCCGAAGCCTCGTCCCTTAAACGCGAACTCGTGGACGGACTTGATATCCTGATCGTGCGTGAATTGACCGGCGGGGTTTATTTCGGCGAACCCAAAACCATCACCGATCTTGGCAATGGCCAAAAGCGCGCCATCGACACGCAGATTTATGACACCTATGAAATCGAGCGTATCTCCCGCGTCGCTTTCGAGCTGGCCCGCACCCGCAAAAACCGCGTGGCTTCTGCTGAAAAGCGCAACGTGATGAAAACCGGTGTGTTGTGGAACGAAGTCGTCACCCGCATTCAGCAGGAAAGCTATTCCGATGTGGCCCTTGAACACGTGCTGGCTGACAATTGCGCCATGCAGCTCGTGCGCTGGCCCAAGCAATATGATGTGATCGTTACCGACAATCTTTTCGGTGATATCCTGTCTGACGTTGCCGCCATGCTCACCGGTTCGCTCGGCATGTTGCCTTCCGCATCACTGGGTGCGGAGGACCCCAAGACCAAACGCCGCAAGGCGCTCTATGAACCCGTCCATGGCTCCGCCCCCGACATCGCCGGAAAGGCCCTGGCCAATCCCATCGCCATGATCGCCAGCTTCGGCATGTGCCTGCGCTATTCCTTTGGCATGATCGATTGGGCCGACAATGTCGACACTGCCATCGCCAATGTCTTGGCCAAGGGTCTCCGTACCAAGGACATCGCCGCGAAAGACGAGAAAACTGTCACCACCAGGGAAATGGGCTCGGCAATTTTGGAAGAGTTGAAGGCGTTTTAAAAAATTCGTCATTCCGGCGAAAGCCGGAATCCTGCGGCAGCAAGACCCCGACTTTCGCCGCGGTGACGTTTATGTGGAGCGCTTTCTTGCCGCCAGGGTCCGCAGCCGCAGCGCGTTCAGGCGGATGAATCCCGCCGCATCCTTCTGGTCATAGGCGCCGCGGTCATCCTCGAAGGTCACCAGCGCATCGGAGTAAAGCGATCTCGGCGACTTGCGGCCAACCACAATCACATTGCCCTTGTAGAGCTTGAGGCGGACAATGCCTTCCACGTACTCCTGGGACTTATCCACCATGGCCTGCAGCATTTCACGCTCCGGCGAATACCAGAAACCGTAATAAACCAGCTCTGCATACCTGGACATGAAGCTGTCCTTGAGATGGGCCGCTTCCCGGTCGAGCGTCAGGCTTTCCATGGCACGGTGCGCAACCGACAGGATCGTGCCGCCCGGCGTTTCATAAATGCCCCGCGATTTCATCCCGACGAAACGGTTCTCCACCAGATCAAGCCGGCCAATGCCATTGTCATGGCCCAATTGATTAAGCGCCGTGAACAGCGTGGCCGGCGACATGGCCTTGCCATCAATGGCGATTGGATCACCCTTCTTGAATTCCATTTCGATATAAGTGGCCTTGTCCGGCGCATCCTCCGGCGCAATGGTGCGCTGGTAGACGTAAGGCGGCGCTTCCAGCCACGGGTCTTCCAGAACCTTTCCTTCCGAGGAAGAGTGCAGCAGATTGGCATCCACCGAAAACGGCGCTTCGCCGCGCTTGTCCTTGGATACCGGAATCTGGTGCTTCTCGGCAAAATTGATAAGGTCCGTGCGGCTTTTGAAGTCCCATTCCCGCCACGGGGCGATGATCTTGATATCTGGATTTAGTGCATAGGCGGTGAGCTCAAAACGCACCTGGTCATTGCCCTTGCCGGTGGCTCCATGCGCGATGGCATCAGCGCCCGTTTCCCTCGCAATTTCGATCAACCGCTTTGAAATAAGGGGCGAGCGATGGAGGTGCCGAGCAGATAGACGCCTTCATAAAGGGCATTCGCCCGGAACATCGGAAAGACAAAATCGCGGATAA
>CAWELV010000020.1:0-148077 GCA_963810045.1 uncultured Alphaproteobacteria bacterium
GACCACGACCGAATTGAGAATGGCGCGGCGCGAGTTGTAAGCTTCGGCGCCCCCCACGCCCATGCCTAACCCTAAGTCGATGGCGATGCGGAGCGCGAGAGGCCGAGCAGGGTGACGGCATAGTTGATCAGCGTCGGCACGAAATCGAAGAAACCACGCGGTCCTTGTCGAAAACCGCATGAATCGGCTTGATTGAGGTCAGCGCCCACCAGAAGAAAGGGAACATGAAGATGCAGGTGACGAAGACCGCGGCGATGTCGCGCAGGATGCGGAGGTGGCGTGGCTGTTCCATCAGAGCTTCACCTTGAAGACTTTCATGAAGACGAAGGAACGAGAATGACGATGATGAGCGTCAGCAGCGCGATGGTGGACGCATAGGGGAAGTCGGCATTGCCGAAATAAATGCGCCCGGCATAGGAGGTGAGCGTTTCGGTGGCCGTGCCCGGGCCTGAATCGGTCATCACCTTCACGTAGTCGAAGGCGCGGAACAGGTCGATGCCGCGAATCAGTACCGCGATGGCAATGACCTTGGACATCATCGGTAGCGTCAGTTTGAAGAACACCTCGTGGCCGTTGCGCCGTCGATGGCGGCAGCCTCAAAGGGTTCCTTGGGCAGCGAGCGAAGCCCCGCCAGCATGATCAGCACCATGAAGGGCGTCCATTGCCAGACCTCGGCCAGCAGCACGCCCGCCATGGCGGTCGACGCAGTGCCCAGAATGAGAAGCCCGGCGGCAGCAGTCCGGTCGCATGAAGCCGCGCCCACAACCCCGAAGGAACCGTTGAGCATGAGCAGAAACATCATGGCGGTGACGGCGGGTGGGATCACCAGCGGCAGGGTCATCATGGCGCGCAAAAGTCCGTAGCCCTTGCGGTCCGAATCGAGCAGCAGCGCAATCGCCATGCCGAGGACCAACTGCAGCAGAAGCGCCGCGCCGGTGTAGACCAGGGTGTTTCCCAGGGCGTTCCAGACGCGCTCATCGCCCAGCAATTTTGACCAGTTGTAACTCGGTGCGAAGGCGAGCTTGCGCGTGACGGGATGCTTGCGCTGCAACGACAGCCATACCGCATAGAGCAGGGGATAAAGGCCGAAGATCACCATCAGGGCCGAGGCAGGCAGCAGCCACGGAAATGGATGCTCGGATATCATCCATCTTGGCAACAAACTTGTTTTTGCTGCTGCAGTTCATGAAGTGATGCGGCGCCCCAGGAAAAGGCGGCAGGGCGCAACAATGCGAACGTCACTCACGCTCCGAACCTCCCATTTGAACTTTTGTTTTTTTTAGTTACAATTGTTCAGGGGAGTTAAGAACTAATGCATTATTGTGTCAATGATGATTTTTGTGCGGCCGTTCGCGCTATTGGAAGCATAACTTAAAAACCCGATCGGAGCATCGCTGATGAAATCTTCTTCCGGCACGCGTGCAACGTTTCAGCCCATTGAAGGTTTCTCCACCGCTGAGAAGCGCAAGGTTCGAGCGGTGCTGACCGACATCGACGACACCTTGACTGAATCGGCGGCTTCCCGCCATTGCCTATCAGGCCCTTGAGAACCTTCACGAAGCGGGGCTGATTGTCATTCCGGTAACGGGCCGCCCGGCCGGATGGTGTGACATGATTGCGCGGCAATGGCCGGTGGATGGCGTGGTGGGAGAAAACGGCGCGTTCTATTTTCGCTATGATCAGGGGGCGAGCCGCATGATCCGCAAATACATGAAAACGCCTGCGGAGCGCGCCGCTGACCGCGAACGGCTCAACACACTGCAATCCCAGATACCCGGCATGGTTCCGGGCTCGGCCATTGCCAGCGACCAGGCTTACCGCGAAGCCGACCTCGCCATCGATTTTGCCGAGGATGTTCCCCCGCTTCCTCCGGCCTCCGTTAATCGCATCGTTGAGATATTCGAGCAGCAAGGCGCCACCGCCAAGGTATCTTCCATTCATGTGAACGGCTGGTTTGGCGGGTATGACAAGCTGACAACCAGCCTTCGCATGTTGCGGGACGAATTTGGAATCGATGCGGCGGCCCATCGTGAGACGATTGTCTTTGCCGGGCGACAGCCCCAATGATGCTCCCATGTTCGGCTATTTTCCAAACTCGGTTGGCGTTGCCAATGTCATGCGTTTCAAAAGACAGCCTGCCGGCAGCGCCCGGCATGGGTAACGACAAAACCCGGTGGCCATGGATTTGCCGAACTTGCGAACCATTTGCTTAAAAAATAAATTTTCATGGTTCGGTGCCGCCTGAAAAGGAAGCCGAATCATATTAGTCCGTATACGGATGATTTTTTAAGTGCGTGCACTTGTGTCGGGCTTCAGCGCGTCCCAGGCAAGCTCATGGCATTCGGTGAGTATCTCATCGACCAGGTGAGTGGGCTTCCGGCGGTGGCCGGGCGGACGACCGGGCCTGAGCGGTGATCTGAACTTCGGACTTGGCATGGCCTCGCGCCTTGCCCGCCAGCGGGCCATCCGCCTGGCCTGGCGCGGCAGGTCCTCAAGGGCCAGCTTCAGAGTTTCAAGCCTGCGGGTGAGGGGCACGGCATTGACCAGGCCATCGGAGGGCGAAGCGGCTTTGGCTACGGGAGGGCGCCCGAACGACAGGGTTGTCACGGTGGAATCGTCATTGAAGAAATGGATGCGCGGGACAACCCGCGGGCCCTTCCGGCGGGGCCTGAGAGCGAAGTTTTTCCGCGTATCGAAGAGCTGGAAGGAGGAACGTGAGCCCCCGCCTTTCCGGATTGCTCCCGCAGGCTTGGGACGAAGGCCGGACGCGGGGGAGGCAAGCTTCACCACAAGGCCGCGGGCGGCAATGATGATCAGGCGCCGCAGGGCGGATTCGGCGGGGTAGAGCACCCGCCGCACGGCGCTGTGGAGGGACTGCGGAATCCGCAAAACCGTGATGCCGCCGGCCAGCTCCAGCATGGCGAAAAGGCCCGCAATGATGCCTTTGAGCGCTTCGCTGTTGCGTTTGATGGCCAGGTCCCAGTCCAAGTGATCTTCATATCCAGCATGAGAACAATACAGGAACATATGAACCCGATAGGAATAGATTGTCAAGGGGATAAATTCATATTTTTACTTGGCGAGTAAAAAAAGCAATTATTTGAATTCTGGATGGCCTGACCACCCTCCCTGCTTCCCGTGATTGCTTCACGTGGCGATCCCCAACCTTAATCTCTGCCCCGCCTACGCGGGAACTAGGAAATGGGAAGCGTCCGCCGCTCTTCATATGCACGCATCGCTCCGCCATTCAATACCGGGAAGACGTATCGAAGCTCATAATCCCGAACGCTGTTCCGTCGCCCCCGCGAATGCGGAATTTGCGCGAAGCGCCAGACTAGCTCGGCAGTTAGGATTTCCCTTCTTTATCAAGGAGAGCCTGTTCCAGCGCACTCCAGCTCTCAGCCATATCTTCCCAATGTTTTTTGAGATTTGGGTCTGCCGTCTGACTGGCCTGCAAACTGCAATAGGCGGCCCTTTCGCGCACTTCGCGAATTTTATCAGTTGTCACAGCTACCTCTCAAATCTAGCGCTCGTTCCCCAAACCACGGGGGCCCATGGCCGGCGATCAGACTATCCGACCTCATTGTAATCACCGCTTACATTAGCTTGACAATAATGTAAACAGTGATTATATAATTCACGGGGTCGTGAAATAATTTGCTTCATGCCGCTCTTCGGAATAAGGGAAAAGTGATGCCAAAAGCCAAACCCCCTCGCCGTAAAAGCTATCACCATGGCAATCTTGTCGAGACGCTTATTGCGGTAACCATCGAGATCATCGAAGAGCGCGGCGTCGAGCATGTCTCGGTGCGCGAAGCGGCAAAGCGCGCGGGCGTGTCGCCAGGCGCACCTTTCCAGCATTTCAGCTCGAAAAAGGACCTCTTAACAGCGGTTGCCGAACAGGCCATGGGACGATTGATTAAGCGTTTGCCGCGACAAAATCAAACGCCGATGCGGATAAGCCGATTGCCGCGCTGGAAGAGATGGGTCGTAGATATCTGCAATGGGCACTCGATAACCCGACGCATTTCGAGATCATCAACTCCCGCACGCTTATTGATTTCGAGGCATCCGAAAGCCTGCGGACCCAAAACGCTGCAATCCGGCAAAGGATGGTTGATCTGCTTACCCAGGCGCGCGAACGGGGCCAGCTTGTCGAAGGTCTTGATTTGAATCATGTAGTGCTTACGGCGCGGGCCCTCGTTTATGGTCTTGCACGCATGGCAATCGATGGGCATTTTCCGCGTTGGCATCCCTCAGAACCGCCGCCGCAGGCTATGCGAAAAGCCCTTCGCCTGTTCATCGGGCGGATAACCGCGTCTCCTGTAAGGTAGCCAGTCGCCTCCAAATTCTCCCTCCCTCTTGGGGGAGGGACTAAGGGTAGGGAGTCGCTACGACTTCACAAGGAATGGAAAGAATTCATCCCTTACCGACTATCTGCCGGCCCCCACCCCAACCCCTCCCCGAGCGGAGGGGAAAACGTAAATAATGCCGATAGCCGTTTGCAACTGGCCACAGGCATGGGAACTTCCGGCAATCGGTAGCGTTGGCATGTTGGAGTTTAGTGAGAGGAGCCCCCACACATGAACGCGCCATTCACATTGGAAGACATTGTAAGTCGCAACATGAACCCCGAGAAATTACCGACCCTGCAGCGTGTATTTGATACGGTATGTGAGGAAGCGGCAATTCCGGAAAGTGCAGCGGGCGAACGCAGCGAGCTGGCCGAGAAGCTGCTTTCAGCGGGTGAAACAGCCATCGGGACAACCGAAGCCGAGCCGTTGCTGATGACATACGCGCGCAGGATCGTGGCCCACTACCGGCATTAGTATTGCGAGTTAATAATCCAAAACATAATCCGTCATCCCGCGGAGGCGGGGATCACCATTACGGTGTCCACGATGGATTCCCGCATTCGCGGGAATGACGGAATGACGGCGGAGAGGAATCTCGATGCAATAAAATTAATCAGGCTCTAGCTGGACCATGGGTCCCCGCAACAAGTGCGGGGATGACAAGTTGGGAGAGCTACAATCCAAATGGATAGGTGTCCGGAAGCCCCGCCAGGTCCGTGGTCGCGAATGGAGTTATGGCGGTCGTTTCATCAAACCAGATATACTCGTCGAATTGCCGGGGCAGCATGGCCTGGAAGTAGTGGCTGGCCAGTTCCGTCTCCGGTCGGTAGATCACTCCGATCGCCCGTTCGAGACGCGGTTTCATCAGCTCCTTTTTCAGAATCCGCGAATCGATTCGCGCAGCGGCAGGAAAAATCGCGCCTGACCCGTTTCATGGCAGAGGTCTCTCATAGCTCCTCTTGTGGGACGGCAGTACGGTCTTGATCTCCATGGGTCCATCCCAGTCGGAAGCCGCCGCGACGCTGCCCGCATGCGTACCAAATCCGATCGATATAGACCTTGTCGCCGAATTCCTTTCGGCAAAGTTCACCGATATTGTATTCTCCGCGCGCCGACATTTCCGTCGCCGACGCATCGCCGACATGGGAATTGTGGGCCCACACGATGGCCTTGCTGTCGCGCCCATGAAAGGCGAGCAGGGCCTGCAAGGTCTCGAACATGTGGCTGTCGCGCAGATTCCAGGAGGCGCGGGAGCCGTAATACATGATGCGGTAGTAGCGTTCGGCGCTGGCAACCAGGCGGGCATTGTGCACGGCGTCGATGAACTGCTCGCCGTCGCGTGCCGTGTACAAATTCTGCTTGGTGAGGATTTCCTTCAGCATCCTGACGACATCTTTCTCGCAGGTGCGGTAGGCCCGTGAGAGCGTCGCATGGCCATAGGCTGCCGGATCGGTCTGCCAGGGCGTGAGACAGCCGTAGCGTTGGCGGGCGATCTCCGCCGTTTCGGGGTCAATCTTGTCGAGATAGCGCAGCACTTCCCGGATCGATGTGTAGAGGCTGTAGAGGTCGAGCCCGTAAAAAGCAGCCCGTTTGTGATGGTCCGTTGACACTGTTGTGCACTCGCAGCCAATCCACGAAGGCGCGCACTTCATTGTTGCGCCACATCCAGTGTGGAAAGCGTGCAAAGGCAGTCCATTCGCTGGGCGGATACTCGAAATGCCGCACGTAATGATCGATCCGCGCCGCGTCCGGCCAATCGCCCTCGATGGCGACGAAACTGAAGCCGCGTTTTCTCGATCAGTTCGCGTGAGATGCGCTCGCGCATCCGGTAGAATTCCGAGGTTCCGTGGGTCGCCTCGCCGAGCAGAACGACCTTGGCGTCGCCGATGCGGTCGAGGAGCGGTGCAAGATCGGCGTTATCGATTTCCGATAGAAAATCGTGCTCGCTGCGGTCAGCGTGCTCGGCGAGCGCTACCTTCCGGCGCGCGGGTCCTGTCGCAACGGTCGCCGGAATGAGGCGAGTTCTCCCGTCTTCCGGCAATCCAGCCCTCTTCGCCGATCAGCGGGACGAAGCGGACATCGGCGATATCTTCGGCCTTGAATTCATCTTCCGAAAGTCCGCGTCACGCGCACCAGTTCCTGCGCGCGAAGGTCGCTGCCAACGGGAATGACCAGTCGCCCGCCGATCTTCAGCTGTTGCTTGAGCGTATCCGGCACTGCCGGTCCGCCCGCCGCGACGATGATCGCATCATAGGGCGCATGCTCCGACCAGCCGAGCGTACCGTCGCCATGACGGACATGGACATTGCTGTAGCCAAGATCGGCGAGAACCGTTGCAGCTCTTTCGGCGAGCTGACCGATGCGCTCGACGGTGTAGACCTCGCCGGCGATGCGCGACAGAACGGCAGCTGCATAACCTGAGCCAGCGCCGATTTCGAGGACAGTCTCGCCACCCTTGAGATCAAGCGCTTCGGTCATGAAAGCTACGATATAGGGCTGAGAGATCGTCTGCTCGGCCTCGATCGGCAAGCGGCGAGTCTTCATAGGCGAATTCCTTCAGCGACTGCGGCAGAAAGGCTTCGCGGGGAACTTCGCTCATAGCCTTCAGAACAACCGGCGAGCGGACGCCGCGCGAAACGATCTGCTGTCTCGACCATATCGCGACGAGATTTCGTGAACGCGGCATCATCCTGCGTACCAAGCATAACTCAAAATAACGCCTAAAATTTCACTTGGTTCCAACAATTCACTGCCGGCGCAGAACGAGAAAAATGGGAACCTTGGGAACTACAGAAAGTTGTTGCTTGAACTCAACTCGAGGCCATGCATGGAAAGGTGGCAAAATGAAAAAAGTTTTTTGCGTAATCACATTGATGATCGGGACGATCGGTATGCTGTCTCCGGCAGCCGCCGAAAGTCCCCAATGTGGCCCAAAAATGGCAGTGGCAAAGCAGCTTGCCCAACAATTTGGCGAAGTCCCCATCGTTTCCGGCATTTCATTGAATAACTCCATGAAATTCTTTGGAAATCCGAGGACCGGGAGCTGGTCGATGATTTTCGTCCGGCCTGACGGGATTGCGTGTGTGCTGGCAGTTGGAGAAGACATGGAAGTGAGCAGCCTCGCATTCACGCAGAACACCGGCGCTGACTTCTCTGCTGCTGATCAATTCCGCCTGGTGAAATAAAATATTTTCTCGGTCGTCGGCCCTTCGAGGCTCGCTTCGCGAGCACCTCAGGGTGAGGGTGTAGGAAATTGGTTGCCATACATTGAGTGGCCGAACCTCAGTGGGTGAGGGTCCCGGTCTAATCCTCGTCCTGAGGTGCTCGCGAAGCGAGCCTCGAAGGATGGCCACGCGCTCCCCCGGATCAAGCCCGGGGTCGCACCTCAGGGTGAGGGTGTAACGTTGATGCTTCGTTCATGGCGGTCAGGACTGGGCTACTTCCTGTTCAGTGTTGTAGTGGCTAAAGGAAACGCGGACGCAGGATTTGAGGCCAAGGGGCGGAGGACATTGCCGCTGAATAGTGGTCGTCCATGCGGGCGTGGGTGCGGATGCCGCGCGCATTCAGGAAGGCCACGAGTTCGACTTCGTCCATGTGATCGAGCGTGAGCGACACGACACCCTCGCGTTCCGTATTGTCGGCACCGGCAATAATGTTGACGCCGGGCAGTTCGGCGAGGCCGCGAAGATTGCCCGTGCCGTGCGCCATCGCATGGCCCAACTGCTGCTCGTGGTCATGGATGGCCTTTGCCGCCGCTTCGATCCGGGCGCGGCGGTCGCTGCTTTTGGTGAGACGGCCGCCGAGCCAGACGAAATATTCCACGACGTCGGAGAATGTGGCGTAGCTTCCGGCATCGCGGGTGCCGAGTTCCCAGTTGGTGGGCGGGCTGCCGATGACGCCTCCTTCGGAAGGGCGGTCAGGCGGTCCGAGGCCCAGCCCACGCCGTAGCCATGGCGGGAGAAAACCTTGTAGGGCGAGACGGCATAGCCATCGACACCGTAAGCCGCGAGATCAATGTGGCCGTGGCTGGCATGCTGGATGCCGTCGACGATGATGAAACAGTCCGGCGATTTTTCGCGGATGGCGGCGGCAATGGCTTTGACA
Organism: uncultured Alphaproteobacteria bacterium; assembly: GCA_963810045.1. Classification (GTDB taxonomy): domain Bacteria; phylum Pseudomonadota; class Alphaproteobacteria; order Rhizobiales; family Aestuariivirgaceae; genus Aestuariivirga. The sequence goes on from CAWELV010000020.1 coordinate 8,460, forward strand.
TCGACCGAGATGCCGGTGACGGGCGAAGTCTGGATGATGGTTGCAACACGAACTTCGGGCGTGATGTATTTGCGGTAGGCAGCGACATCGACGGTTCCCGTTGCATCATCATGGGGCACAAGAACATGCGGCCTGCCGGTCACTTCGGCCCAGCGCGTCATGGCGCTGCGCGAGGCGGGATGTTCCAGCGTGCTGCTGAGCATGATGCCGCCGGATTTCGCGCCGAGTGCCGCGGTCCGCACCAGGCGGAACAGCACTTCGGTTCCGCTTTCGCCGACGAAGACCTGGCCTGACGGCGCGTTGAAGAAGGTGCGCATGTCGGCCTTGCCCTTGGCGATGGCCGCCATCAGCGCGCGCGAGGCCGGATTGTCCCGGCCCTGGTTGTCGGGATAGGCGGCATAGGCCGCCGATGTTTCAGCCACCGATTTGAGCGTCAGGGCGCCGCCGGCATTTTCGAAAAACACGCGGGGGCCTTCAAACGGGCAGGTATCGACATGGGCAAAGCTGGCACGGATTTCGTCCATCAGTCCGGAACAAGACATGGCATGAGAAATTCTCTGATCGGAAGTTGATATCAGGAGCGGAGGTGCTTGCTATCGGGATCGCGGGGAAGCGTCAAGTTCAGCCCGGGCCGGTAATTCCAGTGGAGTTTGCCGCAAGATACGAAAAAGTGGCATAGGAATGCTTTCGATTCCTTGGCCAGTGAGGTGCGCGCGCCTTGTCCTTCGACTACATTATTGTGGGAGCCGGATCGGCGGGCTGCGTCCTGGCGCATCGCCTCAGTGCGAATCCCGATTGCAAGGTCGCTCTGATCGAGGCGGGCGGCGAGCCGGATACCAGCCATGCAACCATTCCGGGCGCGGCCACCCGGCTTCAGGGAACCAAGCTGGATTGGGCCTTCTCAACCGTGCCGCAGAAACATCTCTTCGACCGCCGCATTGCATATCCGCGGGGACGCGCGGTCGGCGGCACATCGGTCATCAACATGATGATGTATGTGCGCGGCAATCGCGCCGATTACGATCACTGGCGGTCGCTCGGAAATGCCGGTTGGAGCTATGATGACGTGCTGCCCTATTTTCGCCGGTCGGAGGCCAATGAAATATTCTCCGATGCCTATCACGGGACCGACGGGCCACTGAGCGTCACGACTCCCCACCATCATCCCCTGTGCGAGCGTTTCGTGGCGGCGGCGCAGTCGGTGGGAATTCCATTTAATCCGGATTTCAACGGCGCGGTCCAGGCGGGCTGCGGATATTTCCAGGCGACGCTGCGCGGCGGCCGGCGCTGCGGAGCCAAAGAGGCATTCATCGATCCGATCCGGGGCCGCGCCAACCTGACCCTGATCCGCAATGCACTGGTCATCCGGCTGGTGATCGAGCGCGGCCGGGCAGTCGGCGTCGATTATCTTGCCGACGGCCGCATCGGCAGGGCCTTGGCCGACAGTGAGGTGATCTGTGCCGCCGGTGCAATCGGCTCACCGCATCTGCTCATGCTTTCCGGCCTCGGCCCTGCGGCCCACCTGGAATCGCACGGCATCCCGGTCATCGCAGATCTGCCGGGAGTGGGCCAGGATCTGCAGGACCACAGCGGCGGCTGCCCGGTCCACGGGGTGCTCAAGGAGCCGGATAACTATATTGTCGGCCCCGGCGATTTCGCGTCAGCGGTCTCGGACTTCGAGGCTGAGCGGTAGCGGGCCGCTTGCGACGCATCACCTCGATGCCGGCGCGTTCCTTCACCTTTCCGGCGATGACACGGCACCGGCCTTCCAGGCGATCTTCATGGCCGGAGCCGCCGAATTCTACCGGACGGACGGGATTTCCGACAGGAAACGATTTTTTTCTCGGCGGCTACATCTGCCGGCCGCGGAGCCGGGGGACGGTGACCCTTGCCTCCGGCAACCCGCTGGACCGGCCGTTAATCGATCCGAACTATTTCGACGACCAGGAAGATATCAAACTTTCAGTTGAAGCGACGCACCGCCGGATCGAGATTCTCAACGCGGCGCCGTTCGACGATGTGAGGCTGGGTAAAGCGCAGCCGAGCGATGCAAGTGACGCCGACATCATAAACCTGATCCGCCGCAACGCGTCCACGACCTGGCATCCAACCAGCACCTGCCGGATGGGAACGGACGCGCGAGCTGTGGTTGACGGGGCCCTTCGGGTGAGAGGGATTGAACGGCTGCGGATTTGCGACGCCTCGGTCATGCCTACGATGACGAGCGGCAACGTCAACGCGCCGATCATGATGATCGCCGAAAAGGCCTCTGATCTCATCATGGGGAAGCCAGTCTGAGCGTCAAGTTCAGCCCGGGCTGTAAACCCGTGTCGCTTCCGGATCGCCTGTTTCGGCGGGAAGGGCCATGAGCTCATCCCAGGCGGCTTGCGGAATGGGATAGCGGGCCCACTCGAGGGTCTGCGTGATGCGTTCCGGCTTGCTGATGCCGCAGATCGTTGAGGCGACACGGGGGTCGCGCATGGAAAACTGCAGGGCCGCGGCGCCGGGCGGAATGCCATAGCGGGCGCAGATGCTCTCAACCCGGGTGACCGGTTCCAGCGTTTCGGCGGAGGCTTCCTGATAGACATAGCGCTTGTGCGAGGCGCTGCCCTTGGCAAAGACGCCGCCGCTATAGGGCGCCGCATTGAGAACGGCGATGCCTTTGGTTTGCGCGTAGTCCATCATCTCTTCGGCATTGCGGTTGACGAGGGTGAAGCGGTTGTGGGTGATCAGCGCATCAAAATCCCAATCCTTGAGAAGGGGCATCATGATGTCGACGCGTCCGGCGGCGAGCCCCACAGCATCGGCCAGGCCTTCCTCCTTCATGCGGAAGAGTTCGGCAAGCGCGCCCTTGGGGCCGGTCACATCCGAAAGGGACGATGCGTATTCGGGATCATGCACATGGAGAAGTTGTATCTTGTCGACATTGAGCGTCTTCAGGCTTTCTTCCAGCGAGCGGCGGGCCCGCGCGCCATCGAATTTGTTGGTCTCCATGTCGCGGTCGAGCTTGCTGGAAATGACGAAGCCTTTGGGAATTCCGCCGCGCTCGCGGATCACTTCGCCGATGCGCTCTTCGCTGCGGCCCATGCCATAGTTGCGTGAGGTATCGAGAAAATTGACCGGGCTGTCGAAAACGGCGCGCACGGTTTCGCGCCCCCGCTCGGCATCTACCTTGATAGCCATAGGTATCGGGCATGTCGCCGATGGGCCCCAGGCCAAAGCACAGCCTGCTGACGGAAAGACCAGTTTGGCCAAGGGCCACTTTTTCAATTGGATCAAGCTTCATTTTCTCTCCGACACATTTGAACCTAACATTCCCGCAAGCCCGACACCATCTTGCTTGGTACATGCGATAATTCAGTCAATCGTGAAATTTGGATGAAAGCGACATGGTCGAACTTGCCGTTCTTGATTTAGCCCCCGTTTCAGAGGGAAAAACCCCCGCCGACGCCTTCAAAAATGCCCGCGACCTGGCCCAGCATGTGGAGCGCTGGGGCTACAAGCGCTATTGGGTTGCCGAGCATCACAACATGGTGGGCATTGCCAGTGCGGCCACTTCGGTGGTGATCGGCTATATCGCCGGCAGCACAGCCAAGATCAGGGTGGGCGCCGGCGGCATCATGCTGCCCAACCATTCGCCGCTGATCATTGCCGAGCAGTTCGGAACGCTTAAATCGCTTTATCCCGGCCGGATTGATCTGGGCCTTGGACGGGCTCCGGGCACGGATCAGCTGACGTGGCGAGCGCTCAGGCGCGAGGCCTCGGCGTCGGAACGCTTCCCGCAGGATGTCCTCGAATTGCAGGCGCTGCTCGGCCCGGTGCTGCCGGGCCAGACCATTCAGGCGGTTCCGGGGGCCGGCCTCAATGTACCGCTTGTGGATTCTTGGCTCGAGCCTGTTCGGCTCCCATCTCGCGGCGATGCTGGGGCTGCCTTACGCCTTTGCCTCGCATTTTGCTCCTGACGCCTTGCATGATGCGCTGGAAGTCTATCGCACGCGCTTTGAACCATCGGCACAATTGGACAAGCCTTATGCCATGGCAGGAGTGAATGTCATTGTCGCCGAAACCGATGCGGAGGCAACGCGTCTCTTCACCTCCATCCAGCAGCGCTTCACCGACATGTTCCGGAAAGACCGTGGCTATCTGAAGCCGCCCATCGACGATATCGAGACCTATTGGACGCCGACGGAAAAGATGCAGGCCTCGCGCATGCTGAGCTGCTCTTTCGTCGGATCGCCAAAAACCGTTGAAAGCGCGTTGAGAGAATTCGTCGACAAGACCGGCGTGGATGAACTTATGGTTTCATCGGCGATTTACGATCATGCGGCGCGCCTTCGATCCTATGAATTGCTGGCGGAACTTCGTCTCAACTGAATGGGAATATTTGAGCGATGAAATACGTAGAGCTTGCAAGCGGTGAAAAGGTCCCGGCCCTGGGCCTTGGAACATGGAAGATGGGCGTGGGGGATTCCGACGAGGCGGAGCAACTGCGCGCCCTCATGGTGGGTATCGGACAGGGAATGACGCTGATCGATACGGCGGAGATGTATGGCGATGGCCGTTCGGAGCAACTGGTGGCCAAGGCCATAGAAGGCCAGAGAGACAGGGTGTTCGTCGTTTCAAAGGTGCTGCCGCAGAATGCCAGCCGGAAAGGAACGCTCAAGGCCTGCGAGGCCAGCCTCAAGAATTTGAAGACAGATGTTCTTGATCTCTATCTGCTGCATTGGCGCGGCTCATTTCCCTTGCCGAGACATTTGCGGCTTTCGAAGAGTTAAAGTCCGCCGGCAAGATCCGGCATTATGGCGTGAGCAATTTCGATGTGGATGACATGGACGAACTGAAAGAGCTGGTTCCCAAGGCGAGCTGCGCCGCCAACCAGGTGCAGTACAACCTGTCGGACCGCGGCATCGAATGTGATCTCTATCCGAGGTGCCAGAAGGACGGGGTTGCGGTCATGGCTTACTGTCCGCTGGGGCAGGGCCGCCTGGTCAAAAATCCCGGCCTCGCACCCATCGCGCAAAAACACAAGGTCACGAACGCCTGTATTGCCCTGGCTTTTATCCTGAGGCTGCCGGGAATGATCGCAATACCCAAGAGCAGCCATGAAAAACGGGTGCTGGAGAATGCCGCCGCCGCCGATCTTGTTCTTGATGACGAAGATCTGGCCAAGCTCGATGAGATTTTTCCGCCGCCGCGAAAGAAGCGCTCGCTGGCGATGACATGAGGCGAGTTACATTCTCGACATGAGCAGGGCGGTGCCGAACATGCCCGCCGCAAAAACGCTATGGGAGATTATGTTGAGGGCGCGCACCTGCATGGGATTGGGGCGCAGCGATGCGGCCCAGCCGGCGCCCATTCCGGGCTGAAGAATAAACCAGCCCGCACCAATGGTCACCAGGCCGAGGATCCATGCGGGGAGAAAGGTTGGATTTGAAACCCAGTCCGGCCCGGCGAAAAAAATCAAGGCGCCGGCATAGATGATGCCGACCGCATAATGGGAAAACCAGCCAATTGCGGTTTCGTTGGGCACGGCCTGGGCCGCGGTAATGTCCTTATGGAAAAACGTGCCCTTGGCGAGATGGGCAAACCAGCGCCCGACCAGGCCCCAATTCGGCAGCGGCAAGGCAAAGACAGCCGAGAGCAGCAGCGCCCACAGGTCCATGGCGGCGGTGCCACCAATTCCAATAACCACAGAGCGCCAAAGAAAATCCAACATTGCCAATCCTTCATCGACCGCCCGTACCAAACGGGAAGGCGGGCAAGTACCAGTTTTTTGTATTGGGAGGAAGGCCCTCATCCGGTTTCGGGGGTGGAATTTCTCTCTCCCCATGAATGGGGTTGCCCATTGAAATAGTCGCCAGTGAAGGAGGCCAGTCTGCTATTAACGGTGAAGCTGACCTGCAAAACTCGATTCTCGAGGTCTCGCTTTGACCCAATGGAGACATCAATAGGTTTCGTGTCGGCACACGAGCCAAATTTCATCCCCATCCAGCATTTTCTTCGTCATTGTCACAATCTGAACAAATCTAGGCGTCCCCCGGAACTTTTAGCTGGGTCAGCAGTTAAGAATGCGAGGCGATAAAAGTCAGCCTCCCTCAATCATTTCACATGAAAGATTTGGTCCGCCGTGCCGTCATTCGAAACCGGAGTTTTAACAAACGTGCTTGTGGTAGAAGACGAAATGGTGCTTCGCATGCGCGCGGTAGACATTGTGGAAGATGCGGGGTTTGCGGCAGTGGAGGCCGTCAATGCCGATGAGGCGCTCTCCATTCTGGAGTCGCGCTCGGACATCTCGCTGCTGTTTTCCGATATTCAGATGCCCGGCAGCATAGATGGATTGAAGCTCGCCCATGCCGTTCATAGGCGCTGGCCTCACATCAAAATCATTCTGGTGTCTGGCCAAGTCAAATTGTCTGATATAGACAAGCCAGCCAATAGCCGGTTTTTTGGTAAGCCAATTGATGTGAAGCAGATGATTGCCGAACTTCAGGGAATGATAGGTACCGGAGCCCTCGAAATCGTTGCCAACGGTGATAAAGTGCAGGCAATTGAAGGAACGAAAGTCCCGCACATGATAAATCGGTCCCCCCAGCAAGAGTCCCTAACAGCAGAGAATGACAGCCTTCGACTGTTACTGGAACAGGCGGGCATCGATGCCAAGGCCCTGCTCGCGCAAGCGGGCATTGATGCCAAGGAACGTGAAGCAGCCGACAAGTTGCAGAAGCTTATCCTGGATGAATTGCATCATCGCATAAAAAATACGCTGGCTACCGTTATGGCCATCGCCTCACAGAGCCTGCGCACGGCCACCAGCATTGAGCACGCGCAGCAGGCCATTGATGGGCGGCTGATTGCGTTGGGACGGGCTCATGATTTGATGATGCAAGTAAGCTGGGCCAACGCCAGTTTGATCAATACGGTTCGCACCGCGACCGAACCTTATGATGCCCGGGGCTCCGGACGATTTTTGATTGAGGGACCCGACATCGGCATTACATCGAGCGCCGTCATAGCCTTGGCGATGACCTTCAACGAACTCTGCACAAACACCACGAAGTTTGGCGCTCTCTCTGTGCCCGCCGGGCACATAGAAATTACCTGGAAGATTGAGGAAGACTCCGCAGCGACTCATACTGACCTGGTCAGAAAAGGGCGGTCCAGCAGTTCAAATTCCAAGCCGCCGAGGCTTCGGAAGCCGGATGATCGGTTCATTAGGTCAGCAACTGAAGGGTCGGGTTCAACTTGATTACGCGCCAACTGGCTTCGTTTACAGGCTGGATGTGCCTCTTACTTCGCTGCAGTAATACGCCTCGATAACGGAACGCTCAAAATTTCAACAATCTTCGCAAAGCGGGGCACTGGAAGCCTCATATCAAAGCCATGGGACTGATTTTGTTTCGCACAAAAAGCTATTACGCCGTATTTTCGCCGGATAGCAATCGGCATACTGAATTGGGATTAACGTCGATAATTGGCAATGCTTTTCTTCATGAGATTAGTCAGCGCAGCCTCATCTTGAAAATTTTTGGCTGCTGCAAGCAGTTTCTGCGCAAGGAAATCACGCTGATGCTGTTCTGTGATTCTTGCCTTGTTGCAGGCGTTATCAAAAATTCGTTTTAGCAGCGTGACCTTTTCCGGACTGTAGTAACCCGAGTCAGCGCGAGCAAAAATACTATCCTTCGAAAAATGAATGCTCATGTAGTTCTCCATTTCCTTCGAACGGAGGCAACAACTCCAGCAGCGCAATCTGGTAACGCAATGGTGAAATCAAACGCTCAACTCAAGGATCCATCGATGCACTGACAATAGCTACTGCTTCTCTTAAGCGCTTTGATAGCAGAACGGCGCCCCCCGTCGAGGAGCGCCGACTTAGGGCGAATTCCGGAAAATAATACGAGTACCACGCTGTTGTTATTTAACCACGCCAGACGGCGCCAGTCCGCGAATTCACATAGACGAGAATGGGATTGCCACGCCGCATGGCGCTGAAAGTGTAGGTCCGACCTTCACATTCGCGCGTCGAAACGTTTCGAAACCCATTGTCGCGAACGATCTGGCGTGCCTCACGGCACGAGATTCTGTAGCGTTGCATGGGGCGGTGCCAACCACGGCCATTGTAGTACTGATAGTCTGGGCTTATTTGAGAATTGTAATAGGGCTCGCCCAAATAGATGCGAAAACTAGTTTTCGCATCAGCAACAGTTGCCAGGCCGGCAGTAATTGCCGTCGCAGCCAGTAAAGTAAGAATTACTTTCTTCATGGTTTCTCCTGATATTGGAATTGATTTTATGCGATTAGGGAGTGCTTAATTCCAGGTAAGCGCAAACCTAAGCCGCTATCCGTCTTTTGCCTCGGTTATCAACCCTTAAAGGCAATCGACGAACGCACGCTCTTGTAAACTACAGTTTCGTTGGAGATCGTTTGAACCGGCACCGGCGTCATTAGGGCTGCCTGGAGTAATCCAGCCACTGGTGTCAAAAAGAGCATGGCAATTGCCAAGACCACGGGCTGGAGGATTTTCTTGGTAACGGTTTGAAGATTGGTCATTAAGTCTAAACAACGACTTCGACCGGGTTTTGTTCCCAACTAGTGGGCAGCAGCAAGAAGCTTGTTCGCTGATTTTGGTCCTGCAGATTGGTTAACGGCGGCTTGTGCTTGATATTGCTCAGAAGTTTGGGCCCTAGCCTGGTGGATTTGGCCAGGCTTCATGCCCTCTGTTTTTGTTTCGAAAAACGAGCGAAATGACTGTATCGCCGGGTTTGGGCTGGAGCTTCCCGTCCGCCTCCTCTACGAGGCATGGAGAGAGAAATAATGCGCCCCGCACAGGCGCGCCTTGCAATATCATCCGTAGACGGAGGAACTGGCAGGATGGATCTTGCGATCCACAGCCATTCGCCGTGCGGTGTTGACAGCAGAAAACATTTTCTGCAAGGTAGTGGTATGACAGGTATACCACTATGATTGCGATCAAGCGTTCCAAGCTGTTTGAGCAGGTTGCCGAGGTGCTGGAGCGCCGGATCCGCGATCATGATCTTCCGGCCGGGGCGGAGCTGCCGTCGGAACGGGATTTGATGAAGGAATTCGGGGTGGGGCGCCCGGCGGTGCGCGAAGCCCTGTTCCATCTGCAAAGAATGGGCTTGTTGGAAATGCGGGCCGGGGCCCGGGCGCAGGTGGCTATCCCTTCAGTGCAGGCGGTGATGCATTCGGTGGCGGGCAGTGCGCGCTATCTGCTGTCGGCCTCGGAAGGCATCAAGCATTTCCAGGAAGCGCGCATCCTGTTTGAAACCGGCCTGGTGCGCGATGCGGCACGGCTGGCCAGCGATGCCGACATTGGGCGGGTCAAGGCAGCCCTTGATGACAACCGCGATGCCATCGGCGACATCCGGCGGTTCGAGCAATCGGACGTGGCCTTCCATTTCGCCATCGCGACGGTGCCGAAAAATCCGATCTACACCACGCTGCATTCGGCCATCGTCGAGTGGCTGGTTGACCAGCGCCATGTGACGCTCAGCTATCCCGGCCAGAACAAGGTGGCCTACAAGGCCCATGCGGCGATCTATGAAGCGATTGCCGACCGCGATCCCGATGCGGCGGCCAAGGAAATGCGCGAGCATCTGGAGCAGGTTTCGGATCTCTACTGGAAAGTGCGCGAGGCGACCAGGTGAGCGGCTTCGTCATCACCGTTGATTTCACCGTGAAACCGGGGGCGATGGCGGCTTTCCGCAAACTCATCGACAGGAACGCCCAGGACTCCTGCGCCGACGAGCCGGGCTGCCGGCGCTTTGACGTGCTGGTGCCAAGCGAGCCCGGCGACAAAATATTCCTCTATGAAATTTATGACGACCGCGCCGCCTTCGACGCCCATCTCAAGACGCCGCATTTCGATGTATTCAATCGCGAAAGCGAAGGGCTCGTCATCTCCAAGACTGTCGCCCAATACAATCTGGCCTGCGAAGGATCGCAGCGCCGCTGACTCATAAGGTGAATGAAAGAATGCCGCGTAACAAGCTGAAGACCATGGCCAGGAACAGGAAGATCAAGCTCGGCCATTTCATCGTGGAGTTTGCCACGCCGGGCATTGGCCACATCATGAAAGCGGCGGGCTGCGAATTTGCGCTTTTCGACCTGGAGCATTCGGGCTTCGGCTTTGAAACCGTGAAAAGCGCCATCCGCTATTTTGAAGCGGCCGATGTGCCGCCCATCGTGCGCGTGCCGTCAAAGGAATATCACCACATCGCGCGGGCCTGCGACATGGGGGCGGAAGGAATCATGATTCCGATGGTCGGCAACGCGAGAGAAGCCAAGGCCATTATCGATTGCATGAAATATTATCCGCATGGGCAAGCGCGGCGTGGCCCTGGGAGTGGCCCATGACAATTACAGCGGCGGGCGCGGTTCCGGAAAAACTGGCGGCCGCCAATGAGCGCACGACGCTGTTCTGCCAGATCGAAACTGCGGAAGGGGTCGAGAACGCCGATGCCATTGCGGCGGTCGATGGCGTCGACTGTCCTGTGGGTGGGCCATTTCGATCTTTCGGTGTCGCTCGGCATTCCCGGCCAGTTCGACCATCCGAAATTCCTCAAGGCGATCGAGCGCACGGTTGCCGCCACCAAGAAACACAAGAAGTCGCTCGGCCGGCTGGTGCCTACAACGGAGCTGGGCATTGCGCTTTACAAGCAGGGCTTTGATTTCTGCTGCTATTCCGGCGATGTCTGGGTGCTGCGCGATGCGCTGACCGCAGGCCATGAACACCTTGCGCGAGGGCTGCAAGCCATGACAGGTCCGTTCCGCGTTGCCTTGTCGGGCGATTTCAGGAAGGCGGACGGCACGCCGGTATATCCCGGATTTCGATCTGGCGCCGCTCAAGTCGGCGCCCGGCGTCGAGATGGAGTTTCTCGATTCAGCCAACCCGCTGCGCGGCGACCAGCTTGAAGATTTCGACGCGCTGATCCTGCTGGCCCATCGCTTCGCCCCGGAGAGCGTTCCGAAGAGCGGGCGGCTCGAGCGTCATTGCGCGCTTTGGCGTGGGCTATGACACGGTGGATGTGGCGGCCTGCACGAAGGGCGACATCGCCCTTGTGCATCACGCCCGACGGCGTGCGCCGCCCGGTTGCCGTTTCGATCATCACCTTCATCCTGGCGCTCACCGGAAAGCTGATGGTGAAGGACAAGCTGACGCGCCAAGGGGCGCCGGGATTTGCGGCGCGCGGCGACCATATGGGCGTCGGCCTTGTCGGGCAAGACGCTGGGTTCGCTGGGCATCGGCAATATCGGGGCGGAAATGTTCCGCCTGGCCAAGCCGTTCGACATGAAATTCATCGCCCATGATCCCTTTGCCGATACCAAGGTGGCAGCGGAACTCGGCATCGAGCTTGTTGGCATGGAGGATCTGTTCGCCCGCGCCGATATCCTGACGGTGAATTGCCCGCTGACGGCCGAGACCCGCCACATCGTCAACGCCAAGCGCCTCGGCATGATGAAGAAGACGGCCTATCTCATCAATACCGCGCGCGGGCCGATCGTCGACCAGAAGGCGCTGACCGAGGTTCTGACCAACCGCCGGATCGCCGGCGCGGGGCTTGACGTGTTCGAGACGGAGCCGCCTGATCCGGATGATCCGCTCCTCAAGCTCGACAATGTCATTCTGGCGCCGCACGCGCTGTGCTGGACGGACCAGTGCTTTGCCGGAAATGGCGCTGCCGATGTGCGCGCCGTTCTCGAAGTGCAGCATGGCCGGGTGCCGCGCGGCGTCGTCAATCGAAAAGTTTTGGAGTCGGCTCGCTTCAAAGCGAAGCTCGACCAATTCGCCAAGCGTTTCGGAAGGTAAATCCGCAATGCCAAAAAGGATGCCGTCAAAGACGGTGCTAAGGGCGAGGAGTTGCTCTTGCCAAGGCAAACCCCTTGCTACAATCTCAAATCAAAAATCCGGTGTCCTTCGGATATCGGACAGTTGAAAGGGAGGACGATCTAAATGAACAACCGCGAAAAACGTGATTTCAACGCTGGCCTTGCAGCCGACGTTGACGCTTGGCTGAAGGGTGAACCTACGCGGCGCACCTTCATCAAGCGCTTCGGACAGATGGCCGGCATGCTCGCCGTGGCGGGCGGCGGGCTGTCGCCGTCCTTCGTCAACGGGGCGCTGGCGCAAGCCACGATGCAGCTTGAGGATCCCAACTCGCCATTGGGCAAGGCCCAGGCCCTCGCGCTGAAGGCCTCGACCGAGGGGCCAGCCGACGGTTCGGCCTTCCGGGCGGTCGAAGCCGCCAAGAAGTTTGCCGGCGCAAACCTCAACATGACCTACGAGGCCGGTCTCCAGGGCCTCGATCCGCGCAACTTCTCAGGCCCGCTGTGGGAGCAGCTGACCGGCATCAAGTCGACGGTGGTTGAACTGCCATCACCGGACATGTATTCGAAGCCGATCGCCGAACACATTGCCCAGTCCGGCGCTTACGACATCCTCGACCTGCAACCGCAGTGGACGCCGGCGCTCGCCGACGGCGGCGTGATCGTGCCGCTCGACGACTTCATCGCCAAGTACATGAATGTGGCGGATCTCGAGGACTATCACCCGCTCTACAAGGCCTTGCCGACATACAAGGGCAAGATCTGGGGCTTCTTCGATGATGGCGATATGTTCGCTCTCTATTATCGCAAGGATATTTTCGAGGATCCCAAGCTGAACGAAGCCTATCAGGCGAAGTTCAACAAGAAGCTCGAAGTGCCGAAGACCTGGGAAGACTACGCGCAGGTCGCGCAGTTCATCACCGATCAGATGGCGCCGAATGTTTACGGTGCGGGCCACTTCCGCAAGGCGGGCTCACCCGGTAACCAGTTCGACTTCATGCAGCAGTTCCGCTCGAACGGCGGCCTCTTCTTCGATGACAGCATGAAGGCATCGATTGCCAACGATGTCGGCGTGAAGACGCTCAATAACATGATCGCCGCCAACAAAGCGTCGATCCCCGGCAACGAGGAACTCGATGCCGTGTCGCTGTGGGTGGCGTGGCTGCAAGGCAAGGTCGCCATGATCTACTCGTGGCCGCCGACGGGCCGCATGTCCGCCGGCTATTCGCAGAGCGACAAGGCGATCTCGTTCATTCCGCAGTCCTCGATTGCCGGCAAGGTCGGCTATGCGATCGTGCCAGGCGGCAATCCTGAGCACGCCTTCGGCTTCAACAAGTCGCTCGCCGCGGATTCGGCGAATCTCGAGGCTGCCTATCTGTTCATTCAGTGGGCCTGTTCGCCACCGGTGTCGCTCGCCCGCTGCATGCTTCCCTATGCGTTGCGCGATCCGTATCGCATCTCGCATTTCAAGTCGGAACTCTATGGCCAGCTCTTCCCGAGCGCGCCGGAGTATCTGGCAACCTCAACGCCTCGGCGAATGTCGGTCTTCTGGACCCGATCATGCCGGGCGCCCAGGACTATCGGCTTTCACTGGACCGCATGTGCACGTCGGTGTGGGCTGGTACGGATCCGATGGAGGCGCTGGAAACGGCTGCCGCCGAATGGGATGCGACCACCGAAAATCTCGGCGTCGACCAGCAGAAGGCATTCTTCTGGAGTATCTGAAGCTTCCGGGCGCCACCGCCGCGAATACGGTGGAAAAGCTCGGAATGGCGGTCAAGCTCTACTGAGTATCGGGCGGCTGCCGCGTCGCGCGGTGGCCCTATCTCGGCCGGAAGCGCCGGCCGTGCCGCTCTCGTCATAAGAACAGACAATGCGGCTAGGCGGGGATGGCAAGCACGCAAGGAAACCGGACGATCAGCAGCGGAAGGCAACTTCTCCGAGTGGAGTGACCGAAAGTTCAAGTGGCTGCTCGTCGCGCCGGCGCGGTCTGCTAATCCTCGCCATATCGATTTACCCACTGATGTTTTCAATCTGGGTTCTCTTCGTCAATTACGACTTCCAGATTCCCGGCCACGCTTTCGTCGGCCTCAAGAATTTCTCGCAGGTCGTCATCCGATCCGGTCGCACGCTAGTCGCTGTGTCTGACCGTCACTCTCTCTGTCGTCAAACGTGACGATCGAGTTTCTCCTCGGACTTGCCATCGCCATGGCCATGGCCAAGACCTTTCCGGGGGCGAGGCGTCATCATTTCCGATCCTGATCGTGCCGCTCTTCATCAGCCCGGTCATCGTCGGCCAGGCCTGGGTGCTGCTGCTGCAGCGCCCGTTCGGTCCGACAAACTATCTCCTCGGCCAATTGCTCGGCCTCGATGTCACCATCAACTGGCTGACCAGATTCCCTGGAACTTCATTGCCCTCATCCTCGCCGACGTCTGGCAATGGACACCCTTCATGTTCGTGATCCTGCTCGCCGGGCTCACGTCCATTCCGCCCAATGTCTACGAGGCGGCCGAACTTGACGGCGTCGGGCCGTGGCAGACCTTCCGGAACATCACCATTCCCTTCCTCGCGCCGATGATATGCTTGCCGATCACATTCCGCCTGCTCGACGCAGTCAATTGTTTGATACGATCTTCATCATGACCGGCGGCGGCCCCGGCACCAAGACCTACACTGCCTCCTTCTATCTCTATACGGTCGGCTTCACGCAGTTCCATCTGTCCCACGCAACGGCGGGCGGCTGGATCTTCCTGGTGCTGACCTGTGGTGGTCATCTTCCTCGTGCGCGGCTTCTTGAAGCGGAGCAGACTTGATGGCACAAGAAAGCCGTTCGTCGCTCGCGCAATTCGCGCCTGCCGATCTGGCGGATTCTGTTTCTCGCGGTGTGCATCTGCTTTTCGTGCTGGCGCCGCTTTACTGGGTGTTCGTCACCTCGATAAAGCCGAGCGACGACTACCTCGCCGTCCCGCCCGTATGGTTCCCCGACGAGCCGACCATGGTCCACTATACGGCCGCGCTCTTTGCCTATCGCGGCCTGAAGGGCCTCATCAACAGCCTGATCATTTCGCTGTCGGCGACCATTCTTCCTGCCTGTTCGGGACGCTGATGGCCTATAGTCTGGCGCGCTTCAACACTGGCGGGAAGCATCTTTCCTTCTGGGTGCTGTCGCAGCGCTTCCTGCCGCCGAGTCGCGATCGTCCTGCCGATCTTCCTCAACTATCGAGCGCTCGGCTTGAACGACACGCATATCGGCATGATCCTCGCCTATACGGTGTTCACACTGCCGGTCTCGGTGTGGATGATGTTCGCTTATTTCCGCGGCATGCCGCGTTCGCTGGAGGAGGCGGCGCTGGTCGACGGCTGCACCCGCTGGACGTCGTTCTGGCGCGTGGCTGTGCCGCTCGCCGCGCCTGGCATTGTCGCGGCTGCAGTATTCGCCTTCATCGCGTGCTGGACCGAGTTCTTCTTCGCATTGGTGCTCACGAGCCGCAACGCATACACATTGCCGACGGTGTTCCGCGCCTTTCTAAGCTTCCAGGGCGCGCAATATGGCGAGGCGAGCGCGCTTGCGATCGTTTCGCTCGTGCCCTCGATCGTCCTGGGCGTGCTCGTGCAGAAGCATCTCGTTCGTGGCCTCACGCTGGGGGCCATCCGTGGCTAGAGAAACACATGAAAAATGGCAGACGTAAAGATCACCGGGTTGCAGAAGCATTTCGGCGCGGTGCACGCGGTCCGCGGAATAGATCTCGACATTCCCGACGGCGAATTCACGGTGCTGGTCGGGCCTTCCGGCTGCGGCAAGAGCACGCTGCTGCGGACCATCGCGGGCCTTGAGGAGATCACCGACGGCGAAATCGCCATCGGCGGCGATGTCGTCAATGACATGCGGCCCCGCGATCGCGACGTGGCGATGGTCTTCCAGGATTATGCGCTCTATCCGCACATGACCGTGGAGGAGAATATCGGATTTGCCTTGCGGGCGAAAAAAACACCTGAAAATGAAATTGCTGCGAGGGTAGATGTCACGACACGCATGCTGGGCATAGAAGCGCTGCTCAAACGCTATCCACGGAAGATTCGCCACCGCCGAAATCAACAAGCGCGTAAACAATGCCGCCGACATGCTCGGCATCGGGCCCTTGCTGAAGCGCCTGCCGCGCGAATTGTCCGGCGGCCAGCGGCAGCGGGTTGCCATCGGGCGGGCCATCGTGCGCGATGCGCGCCTGTTCCTGTTCGACGAGCCCCTGAGCAACCTGGATGCGCAACTGCGCGACGACATGCGGGTTGAAATCAAGCGCCTGCACCAGGACCTTGGGCGGACCATGATCTATGTGACCCATGACCAGATCGAAGCCATGACCCTGGCGGACCGCATCGTTCTGCTGCGCGATGGCCAAATCGAGCAACTGGGCTCCCCGCTTGATCTTTTCGAACGCCCCGCCAGCCATTTTGTCGCGAGCTTCCTGGGAAGCCCCAAGATGAATTTCCTTCCGGCAACGCTCAACGGAAATACCGCGACGCTTTCCGACGGCACAAAACTGGCGCTGGCGGGAAAGCGCGAGGGAAAAGCCAAGCAAGCCGTCATCCTCGGCATCAGGCCGCAGCATATCGCCCTTTCCGGCAAAAGCGTTGCCATGGGCCATGCGCAGGTCAAGGTCACGGTCGAGCTGGTGCAGCCCACGGGTTCGCGGGTTCAGGTCGCCTTTCCCCTTGGCGGCAAAAGCATTGTCGCCGAGCTTGAGTCGCGCGACGTGAGCAAGCCCGGCGAGAAAATCAGCATCGATATCGACATGACCCGCGCCATCGTCATCGATCCGCAAACTGAAAAAGTCATCTGAACCGGAGAAAAGCCATGGCCCCCAAGAAGCCAAGCCGCGCAATCAAGCTTTTTGGCACGGAAGCATCGGACGGCAAGCGCCGCGAACTGGCTGCCGGCCCCATCACCGCGATGTTCGACAATGGCGCGCTGCGCTACATCCGCTATCGCGGCGTCGAGGTGCTGCGCGGCATCGCCTATCTGCTGCGCGACAAGAACTGGGGCACCTATGCGCCGGCCATCGAAAACCTGAAGGTCAAACAGGGAAAGAGCGGCTTTTCGATCAGCTATGACGCCATCTGCAGCGATGCGGAGCAGTCCCTCAGATACCAGGCGAAGATTGAAGCCAGGGCGGATGGCACGCTGATGTTTTCCGCCGATGGCATGCCGCTGAGCGATTTCCTCACCAACCGTTCGGGTTTTGTGATTCTGCATCCGCTTGAAGGCGTGGTTGGAAAACCGGTCGAGGTGGTGCATGTGGATGGCAAGCGGGAGAAGCGGAGCTTCCCGAAAATCATCAGCCCCGGCCAGCCGATCTTTGAAATCCGTTCCCTCAAGCATACGGTGATGCCCGGCGTCACGGCCACGGTGCGTGATGGAGGGCAACAAGTTCGAGATGGAGGATCACCGCAACTGGATGGATGCCTCCTACAAGACCTATGTGTGCTCGCTGCTTGATCCCTGGCCCTATACCCTGAAGAAAGGTGAGGCTTTCACCCAGTCGGTGAAGCTCACCATTGAAGGAAAGCCTGCAACGAAGACCTCATCGAAATCGGGTGGTGCGATTTCCGTGACGCTGGGGAAGGCCAAGGGCCGTGATGCCTGCCATCGGCGTTGGCGTTCCCATGGCGGAAGCACAGCATGCCCTTGAGAAGGCCGATCTCATTGCCGCGGCGAAGCCGGGCCAGCTGGTTTTCCAGATCGACGGGCGTGAAAACAACCAGACGGAAGCCGCCGCAGCCTTTCGCGCCTTGAAGGAGCGCACCGGCATTCCCGCGACGCTGGAAATCATATTGCCTGCAAAAGCACCGGCGGAGGAAGAGGTCCAGGCTATTGCCGGCGCGTTGCGCGCTGCTGGTTTCAAGCCGGATGCGGTGGTGATCACGCAGATGCATGATCTTAAATCCTTCCAGCCCAATACGCCGCGGCCCTGGGGGCCAAGCTATGAAGAGATGGCGGCGGCGGCACGCAAGGCCTTTCCCGGCGTGCAACTGGGCGGCGGCATGCTCTCCTATTTCACCGAGTTGAACCGGAAGCCCGCGCCCAAGGGCGTGTTTGATTTCATCACCCATACGGCATGCCCCATCGTGCATTCGGCGGACGATCTCTCGGTCATGGAAACCCTTGAATCCATGCCATGGATCATCGCCTCGACACGCGCCATGATCGGGACTTCGCCCTATCACATGGGACCAACCAGCATTCCCTGCCGCGACAATCCCTATGGGGCGAAAGTCGCGGCTAACCCCAACAACGGCCGTGTCTGCCTTTCCGACATGGACCCGCGCCAGCGCGGCCTGTTCGCGGCGGCATGGAACCTTGGCCTTGTGGCCGCGGCGGCAAAGGGGCAGGCTTGATGCGGTTTCGCTGGGAGCCGTGACCGGGCCGCAGGGCATCATCTACCGCAAGTCCAGTTATGAACAGCCGGGCTTCGACGATGGGGATGCGGCGGTCTATCCGGTCTATCACATCCTTGCGGGACTGGGTCGTGCCGGCGGGGCGCGCTACATTGAAAGCGAGAGCGGCGCTCCGGGAAAAATCGCAACGCTTGCCTATGAGACAAAGGCGGGACCGGTTCTGTGGCTTGCCAACCTGACGGGCGAGAAGCAAACGGTGAAGGTGAGCGGCTTCAAGGGCGCGGCGCAGATTCATGTGCTGGATGAAAAGACGTTCGATATGCTTATCAAACGCCCGGATTATCTCACGAAGGCCGGAACCAAGGTGAAGAAAGTTTCGAGCCTTGAGCTTGGCCCCTATGCGGTTATCCGCGTCTCGGCGGGATAGGACCGTGCTGCTGGGTTGCATTGCCGACGATTTCACGGGCGCCACGGATCTGGCGAATACGCTGAGCCGCCACGGCATGCGCACGGTGCAGATCATCGGCGAGCCCACGGGCCTGCCGCCCGACACGGATGCCATTGTCATTGCCCTCAAATCCCGCACCATTCCGGCAAGCGATGCCGTCGCGCAATCGCTTGCTGCCTGCCGCTGGCTGAAACAGCATGGGGCGCGGCAGATCTATTTCAAATACTGCTCGACCTTCGACTCGACGGACGCCGGCAACATCGGGCCGGTGGCGGATGCGCTTCTCGATGAGCTTGGGTCTGGTTTCACCATCGCGTGCCCGGCATTTCCGGAAAACGGCCGGACGATCTACATGGGGCATCTCTTTGTGGGGCAGGTGCTGCTTTCGGAGTCGAGCATGCGGCATCATCCGCTCACGCCGATGCATGATTCAAACCTGGTGAATGTGCTGGCGCGGCAAACGCCGCACAAGACGGGGCTTGTAGCCCATGCCAGTGGTAAAGCAGGGGGCCCGTGCCATTGCCGCCGCGTTCGCCGACTTGCAATCGCGCGGCATCCGCCATGCCATTGTCGATGCGATTGAGGATATCGACCTTCATCATCTCGGTGAGGCCGTGGCAAATCTTGCGCTTGTCACGGGCGGATCGGGTGCTGCCATCGGCCTGCCGGAAAATTTCCGGAAATCGGGGCTTTTGTCCAAGCGCGACAGCGTCAAGCCGCTGGCGCCGGTTGGCGGTGGTGGGGTTGTTCTCTCGGGAAGCAGTTCGGCGGCAACGCTCGCGCAGGTGGCCGCCATGAGCGCGAAACATCCGGCCCGCGCTATTGATGTTGCCGAGCTTTTCGCCAACAAGGACAAGCTGGTTGCCGATATTCTGGACTGGGCCTTGCCGAAACTGAAATCTGCCCCGGTATTGATTTATGCCAGCGCGCCGCCGGAAAAGGTTTCGGAAATGCAAGCGCGCTTCGGGCGGGAGCAGGCGGGCGCGATGATCGAAGACTGCCATTGCGGCCATCGCGACGGGTTTGGCCAGGGCCGGGGTTCGCCGCTTCGTGGTGGCGGGCGGTGAAACATCGGGTGCGGTTGTGTCCGCGCTCGGCGTCAAGGCGCTGGAAATCGGCCCGCAGATTTCGCCCGGCGTTCCGGCAACGCTCTCCTATGGCGAGCCCCGCTATGCGCTGGCGCTCAAGTCCGGAAATTTCGGCGGGCCAGACTTTTTCAGCGAAGCGCTGGAGGCATTGAAATGAAAGAATCTGAGGCGCGCGAACTTATCGTCGAGATGGCGCGGTCCATGTTCGAGCGGCGGCTGACTTTCGGAAGCTCCGGCAACATCAGCGTGAAAATTGACGGCGGCTGGCTGATGACGCCTACGGGATCATCACTGGGGCGGCTTGATCCGGCGCGCCTGTCAAAGCTTGACGAGAAGGGCAAATTGATATCGGGGGATGCGCCGACCAAGGAAAGCTTCCTGCATCTCGCCATGTACCGGGAGCGGGCCACGGCAGGGGCGGTGGTGCATTTGCATTCGACGCATTCCGTTGCCGTGTCGTGCCTCGAAGGCATCGACCATGACGACGTGCTGCCGCCAATCACCGCCTATTATGTGATGCGGGTGGGCAAGCTGCCGCTCATTCCCTATTACGCGCCGGGCGACAAAACCCTGGGCGAGGCGGTGGGACAGTATGCGGCGAAGCATGCGGCGGTGCTTCTGGCCAATCATGGCCCGGTGGTTTCAGGCTCATCATTATCCGCCGCCGTCGATGCCATCGAGGAGCTTGAGGAGACGGCGCGGCTTTACCTGTTGCTTCACGGGCGGCCGACGCGTTACCTGACGCCCGCACAGGTGGCGGACCTGAAGCGGCGGTTTCCATAAGGGAGTGAGTGCAATCATGGCAACACAAAATGCATTGGCAGCCGGCGTCATTGGCCTGGGATCCATGGGGCTCGGCATGGCGCAATCCATGGTGAAGCGGGGGATCAAGGTGTCGGGCTTTGATATCAATTCAGCCGCTGTGGCAAAGCTCGCCGAGGCGGGAGGCAGTGGTGCTGCAAGTGTGGCCGAGGTTGCCAAGGGAGCGGACGTCCTGCTCGTTGTGGTGGTCAATGCCGCGCAGACCGATGCGGTGTTGTTTGGTGAAAACGGCGCGGCGGCGGCGATGAAGCGGGGCAGCGTGATCATCTCTTCCGCCACCATGGCGCCGGACGATGCCCGCCGGCTTGCTGCCAATGCCGAGGCGCTTGGGCTTTTGTATCTCGATGCGCCGATCAGCGGGGGCGCGGCAAAAGCCGCCATCGGCCAGTTGACAGTGATGGCGTCTGGCACCCCGGAGACTTTCAAGCGGGCGCGGCCGGTTCTCGATGCGATTGCCGCAACAGTCTATGAACTTGGCGATGCGGCGGGGATCGGCGCTTCCTTCAAGATGGTGAACCAGTTGCTGGCGGGCGTGCACATCGCTGCCGCCTGCGAGGCCGTGACCTTCGCCAAGAAACTCGGCCTTGACCTGCCCACGGTCTACAAGGTGATCACCGCATCGGCGGGCAATTCCTGGATGTTCGAAAACCGCGTGCCCCACATCCTTGACGGCGACTATGCGCCGCGCAGTGCGGTTGAGATATTCACCAAGGACCTCGGCATCGTGAGCGACATGGGGCGGCGCGAAAAATTTCCGCTGCAGATCGCCGCGACGGCCCTGCAGATGTTCCTGATGACGGCAGCCGCCGGCATGGAGCGCGACGACGACGCTTCGGTGGCGCGGATGATTGCCGAGATGACCGGCCTCGAACTGCCATAAGGTTTGCCGCGCCTCAAGATCTCCGCCCCCTGTTCACGACCGAAATTTTGGCGCAAGCTGAAGCTCATCTGTTGAACTTGGAGGGCTCGACGATGATCATCTATCCTGACCTTGAACTGCGCAAGGGCCGCCTGGTCAATCTGGTCCGCAACAGGATTGACAGCCCGCTCATCTATGATGTCGATCCCATCAAGGCGGCGCGCGATCTTGCGGCGCAGGGGGCCGAATGGCTGCATGTGGTCGATCTCGATGCGGTGTTCAACGATGGCGAGAACACCGCCATCATCAAGGACATTATCCGCAAGACGAGTTGCCCGGTGCAGGTTGGCGGGGCCATCCGCTCGATGGAGAAAGTCCATAGCTGGATGGAAGCAGGCGCGGGCCGGGTGGTCATCGCCACGGCGGCGGTGAAATATCCGCATCTCGTCAAGGCGGCAGCCACGGCCTATCCGGATTCCGTCGTCGTCAGCATCGATGCGCGCGGCGGCCATGTGGCCATCGAGGGCTGGACCGAAGCCACAACCTTCACGCCGCTTGAATTTGCCCGCCAGTTTGAAAACATCGGGCTTGCGGCGATCATCTTCACCGACATTGACCGCGACGAAGATCATCCGGAAAGCTCGATGGCCCACACGACGGACCTTGCCGCAAAAATAAGAGTGCCGGTGATTGCCAGCGGGGTCGTGAAGACCCTGGATGACATTTCAACCCTGTCATACCTGCCCAATATCGCGGGCGTGATCACCAGCCGGGCGCTGTTTGGCGGGGCTTTCAGTTTCAGCGAGGCTCACGCCATTGCAACGGCGGCCCATGGGCCAACTGCGCAGTTGCAGTAGATCCCTGCCGTGAACGTCACCGAATCCGCTGAGCTCTATCACGACCAAATGATTGGCATGCTGGAGCGGGTCTGGGGCGACGGCTGGCTCTCGCCGGGAGGGCCCGCGGAAGTGGGACGCTTGCTGGAAGGCCTGCACCTCAAAGGCAAGAGCGTTCTTGATATTGGCTGCGGGGCTGGCGGCGTTGATGTATTGCTGGTTGGTACGCATGGGGCCGATTATGTGACGGGCATTGATGTCGAGGACACGGTTCTGGCCCATGCACGCCAGCGGGCAGAAAAGGCGGGGCTTGCGGCGCAAATCGGCCTCGTGAAAGTCGTGCCCGGACCCTTGCCGTTTCCACCGCAGACTTTTGATATTGTGTTCAGCAAGGATTCGATTGTCCATATTCCCGACAAGCACACTCTCATGCGCGATGTGTTTCGGGTGCTGAAGCCCGGCGGCTGGTTCGTGGCCTCCGACTGGCTCATCGGCCACGACCATGAGCCGAGCCCGGAGATGAAAGCCTACATTGCCTCGGAAGGGCTGGATTTTGGCATGGCTTCACCCTTGCGCTATGCTGACGCGATGCGGACCGCCGGATTCGAGCGGGTCGAAACGCGCAGCCGCAATGCCTGGTACCGGGACCGGGCGCGGGAGGAATTGACCTTGATGAAGGGGCCGCTCTATGCGGAGGCTGCCGCCAAGCTGGGGCGCGATTTCGTCGACCACAATATCGAGATCTGGTCCAACATGCTGCCGGTGCTCGAATCCGGGGAACATTGCCCAACCCACCTGCGCGCCTGGAAGCCGGAATAAACGGTTCTAAAATGCCATCCATTCCGGGCCCATTGCGGCAGTTTCGGACTTGGACTAATGTGCGTTCCGTTCAATTATCGGACAAATAAGATAAAACAGAATAAAGGGAGGATGTTATGAACAAATATGTGGGCTCGGTGAGCGCAATTACTTTAGCTTTAATGTTTTCGGGAAGTGCGGTTTCCCAGGATTCCGGGACAGTCAGCAAGGCGGTTGGCGGCTATAGTTTTGAGGAGGCAGCGAAAGAAGCGCCTGGAACCAAGGATTTTCATTCGGCCGACGGCAAGCTGACCTTTGCCATCGTTACCCATACGGCGGGCAACGGTTTTTTTGACCCGGTTTATGTGGGAGCAACCGTTGCCGGCAACATGATTGGCGCCAAAATCCTGCTGCTCGGTTCTGAATCGCCAACCGACGATCCAGCGCGCGAAATCGAAATCCTCAACCAGATCATCCAGGATCCGACAATTGATGGTCTCATCATGACAACGCCGCAGGCTGGCGCCTATGACGACATCGTCAAGGCCGCAGAGAAGAATGGCATTCCAGTTGCCACGACCAATTCCTTCGATGGCGGCATCCATAACCGGCTTGGCATCAGCCATACCGGACAGGATGCTTCTGCAGCGGCGATTGCCGGTGCGGCGCTGGCCAAGTGCCTGATGGACAAGGGCGTCGAGAAGGGTTCGATCATATTCCCGAGTGACACGGCGATGGGCAATATCGAAGTCAACAACCGGGTGACATCGGCCTACAATGCAACCGTGGGCGCCCTCAAAGCTGCCGGCAAGCTCGACAATTTCAAGGTCGATGCTGGACCGGAAAGCGTCGGCGTGCCTGCTGACATGAATGATCCGGTGAACAGCATTATCGGATTGATCGAGCAGCGCGGGGATGTGGTTGGTGCCTTTGCCGGCAACAACGTGTTTACGCCTGCTTTGGTCAAGGCCATCGCGCAGCTGAAGATGGGTGGCAAGATTTGCTCCTATGGTTTCGACCTTGGCCCAGCCCAGCAAGAGGGCATGAAGTCAGGCGACCTTACGGGTGCGCTTGGCCAACAGCCTTTCCTGCAGGGCTTCTGGCCCGTCATGCAGCTCTATCTGCAAATCGACAGAGGCATATCAGCAGCCAACCTCGATACGCGGGCCCAGCTTGTCACGAAGGACAGCGTCGGCAATGTCGGCAAGCGGTTTGAAAACTAAGCGACGTTACAACTGAGCAATTGAAGTATCGCGGGAGGGCGTGAGCCCTCCCGCACTGTGTCAGGTCGTGGTATTGGTCTCATTGGATTTTCATGGTTGAGCGCGCTGCAATTCTGAAGGGCCGTCCCCCATCGCAATTTGTCGGCGGCTGGGAAGCGGGCCTGCTTGGCCTCATGGCGCTGCTCTATGTCGCGGGCGCCCTCATCAATCCGGCTTTCTTTGGCACCACAGATGCGCTGCATGCGTTGCTGCGGGATTCCGCGCGCTATGGCGTCATGGCCGTGGGTATGACTTTCGTTATCGTCAACAAGGATATTGACCTTTCGGTCGGTTCTACCTTTGGGCTTGTCGGCGTTGCCTTTTCAATTGTCTTTTCGCCCACACATTATGACTACAGCCTTGTGGCAGCACTTTTGTTCTGCCTGTTTCTCGGCATGGTGATCGGCCTGATCAATGGCGTGCTGGTGACAATTCTGAGGGTGCCGGCATTTATCGCCACGCTCACCATACTGCTCATCGGCCGCGGCATGGTGCTTGGCCTCACCGGCGGCAAGAACATTGCCTATCCGGCCAAGGCCGCGGATTACGCCAGGTTTTTTCATTTGAGCGAAACGAATGCTTTCGGTTTCAACAACCAGATTGTGATTTTCCTTGTGATTGCACTCGCCGGGGCAATCGTGCTTGCCAAAACGCGCTGGGGTTACGAGACATTCGCCACCGGCGGCAATGAACAGGCAGCGATCTATGCGGGCATTCCGACGCGTTGGGTGCGCATTCGCGCCTATCTCATGTCATCGCTGTGTGCCACGCTTGCGGGCCTCATGGCCATTGCCCAGGACAAGGGTGTCACCTCGCAGTTTGGCCTCAGCGCCGAACTCATTGTAATTGCCTCAGTCATTATCGGTGGCGCTTCGATCCTCGGTGGCAGGGGCCGGGTGATTGGCAGCTGTCTTGGTGCAGTACTTACGGTGCTGATCAACAAGGTATTGCGTGAGGGCTGGCCCACGACACGGATCATCAAGGTTGATGGCGTGGACATTACGGTGAATGCAACCAGCCAATTGCCGGCAGGCGCGGTGCCGGCTTTCCTTGGGCTCATCCTTATCATTGCCGTGCTCATTGAACCTTTCATTATCAGGCGTCAGGTTCCGGCGCGGCTGTGGGCGTGGCTCCGAGGCAAGGCACCACCGCCGCCACCGGAGTCCGGCGGCATTGCCATCGAAGGGGCCCAGACGCGGGGCACCATGGCGAGTGACAAGGCCCTCTCGGCGAAAGGCTTCGGCAAGTTCCTGGCGCGGCGCGATGCGCTGGCGATTATTCTGGTCGCAGCACTCTGGTTCACGGGTTTCTATCTCCGGCCTGATTACTGGTGGAACCTGCCAAACACCTTTGCAATTCTTCTCAACTTCACCGAAGTGGCGCTGCTGACAATCGGGCTTACCTATGTCATCGCCTGCGGTGATATCGACCTCTCGGTCGGAGCGGTTCTTGCGCTGGCCGGCAGTACTGCCGCCTATTGCGTGAAGGCATTGGGCATGGATCCGATGGCGGCAGTGGCCATGGGCATGCTCGCCGGCACAAGTGCCGGTGTGGTCAATGGCTTGCTCACCGTGGGCTTCGGGCTGCCCTCCTTCATCGCAACGCTTGGCATGTATTATATCGCACGGGGCCTTGCGGCCTGGGTTGTGGCGGGCCAGCAGCTCACCGGATTTCCCGAAAAATTCAATCTGTTCGGGCGCAAGATCGCTGACATCTTTGCTACCTATGGCATTGAGTTGCCGCTGGGAACACTGCGCGCCTTCGCCGAAGTGGTGAGTGTGCAGACCCTGTGGACGGTTCTGGTCGCCATCATCGCCGGCATCGTTTTGGGCTACATGCCTTTCGGACAACGCGTCTATGCGACGGGCGGCAACTTGCGTGCCGCGGCCTATGCCGGCATCAATACGGGGCGGGTGCGGTTCCTGTCGCTGGTATTTGCGGGCGCTTTGCGCGGCGATGGCGGGAATTATCAACGTTGCCTATTTTCGCAGCTTCAATCCGGTGGCGGGCCAGTTCCGCGAACTTGATGCCATTGCCTCGGTGATCATCGGCGGCGGCTCGATATTCGGCGGCTACGGCACCATCATCGGAGCGCTTGCGGGCGCTGCCGTCATCACGCTGGTGCGGGCACTTTTGCAACTCAACATCATCACGGCGGATGGCCGGTCGATTGTCCTGCCGCAGCACTGGGTCAATGTCTTCATCGGGCTCATTCTCATTGCGGCAGTGCTGATTGATATCTGGTTGCGCCAGGCCAACATTTTCGCGAGGGTCCGGGGACTGTTTGCGACAGGCAGATTATGGGCAAGGTGAGAAGCATGCCAGAATCCGCGACGATCGCGCCAATCGTCGATATGCGCAATATCAGCAAGGCCTTCGGGGCCGTGCAGGCGCTGCGCGATGTCGATCTCCGGCTTTATCCCGGCGAAATCCTGGGGCTGGTCGGTGACAATTCGGCGGGCAAATCAACGCTGATGAAAATCATGACCGGTGCCTATCACCGGGACTCCGGCGAAATCCTCGTGGCCGGCGGGGCCACCAATTTCCGCAGCCCGCATGAAAGCCGCGCTGTTGGCATTGAAATGATCTATCAGGATTTCGCCCTGTGCGGGAACATGGACGTGGGTCAGAATATTTTTCTCGGGCGCTGGCCGGTGAAGGGCTGGTTCGTTGACCGCAAGAAAATGTACGCCGAGGCCGACGAGGTGCTGAAGCGGCTCAAGGTCGACGTCAATTCGGTGCATCAGCGGGTGGAAAGCCTGTCGGGCGGGCGCCAGCAATCGGTGGCCATTGCGCGGGCCATTTCATTTGATCCCCGCGTGATCATACTTGACGAACCAACGGCCAATCTTTCGGTCATGGCCACGCAGCGCCTGCTTGAAACCATGCTGGAATTAAAGAAACACGGGGTGGCCCAGATCATCATCTCGCACCGCCTGCAGGATATTTTCGCCGTGGGCGACCGGGTCATGGTGCTGAAGCGCGGCGAAAATGTCGGTGAGCGGGTGATCAAGAAAACCACCGAGCATGAAGTGTTGCAGATCATCGTTTCAGGGATCAAAAGCAAGAATGGCGAAGGGCCGCCCGTGCCGGCAGCCAGGGCGAAGGCGAAGCCTGCGGCAAAGCGGGTGGCGAAGAAATAGGCACGGCTGCACCAGCGGATCTTACCCATGCCAGGGGCGCAGGGAAAACTTGCGAACCCCATGCGCCGTGGTATCAAGGGGACAAAAAGATCGGAATTACGTGCCGTCATGGCCAAGAATGAACGCAGGCTTGTGCCAATCGTCTCGCTGGATGTCGAAGGCTATTCGCGGCTGATCCAGCTTGATGAAGCCGCTACACTTTCGGCGGTTCGTCATGTCTTCAAAGACCGCGTCGAAGCGACCATTGGAGAACATGGCGGCAGCGTTTTCAAAACCATGGGGGACGGCATCCTCGCACAATTCGCGAGCGCGGTCGCGGCGGTGGAATGGGTGTCGGGGCTGCAGCAGCAACTCTATCAGGCGCCGGTCCGCGCTGCCGATGGCAAGACATTGCAGCTGCGAGCCGGAATTGTCATGGCCGATGTTGTGGTCAAGGACGATGACCTGTTGGGCGAGGGGGTCAACATGACTGTCCGGGTTCAGGGTTGTTCGCCGCCGGGGGGCATGGCGATCTCCAAGTGGATGCACGAGTACCTGACGGGCAAGACGGATCTGTCATTCGTCGACATCGGCTCGCAGAGGCTGAAAAATATCGGCCACACGGTGCGGGTTTTCGTCTGGCATCCCGATGCTCAACTTGCAGCAGCATTTTGCCAACAACATCCTGTCCCTTATCCAGAAGGGCGGGCAGCCCAGCCACCGGCCTTCGGTGGCCGTGCTGCCGTTCGAAAACTTCTCAACTGATCCGGAGCAGGCGCATTTTGCCGACGCGGTGGTTGAGGAAATCACCGCTACCCTGTCGCGCATCGGCGATTTCCTTGTCATCGCCCGCAATTCCTCCTTCACCTACAAGGGCCGTTCGGTTGATGTTCGGCAAGTGGGCCGTGAACTTAGCGTGCGCTATGTGGTGGAGGGCAGCGTCCGGCGGGTGGGCGAACGGGTCCGCATCACCGCCCAGCTGATTGAAACCGATTCAGCCCGCCACATCTGGGCCGGCAAGGCGGAGGGCGCCACGTCCGACCTGTTCGACCTCCAGGACCGCATCGCCGAAATGGTGGCGGGTGCTGTCTATCCTTCGGTGCGAAAGGCCGAGATCGAGCGGGCCCGGATGAAGCGCCCGGACAATCTCGAAGCCTATGATCTCGTCATGCGGGCCCTGCCGCATCTCTGGGCCCACCGCATGCATGAGAACCCGGAAGCCATCGCGCTGCTTGACCGGTCGCTCAAGCTTGATCCGAATTACGGGCTTGCGGCGGCGCTCTGCGCCTGGGCCCGGGCCCAGCAAATTGTTTACAACTGGACCGATGATATCGAAGGCGAACGGCGCAAGGGTCTGGCGCTGATTGAAACGGCGGCGCGGCATATTGGCGATGATGCCACCGGGCTTACGGCGCTCGGCACCGCCGTCATGCTGCTTGAGGGAAATGCACGGCGGGCTCTTGGCTTCGTCGAACGGGCAGTCCTTGTCGATCCGAACCACGCCTGGGCCTGGATGCGCCGCGGTTTCGGCCTGGTTTACACGGGAAAGCCTGAGGAGGCGTCTGCAGGCCTTTGCACGGGCGGAGCGGCTTTCACCGCTCGATCCCTTCACCTTCAACATGCACATCGGCATCGGGCTGGCGCATTTCTCGGCGGGCCGGTATGCGGAGGCCATACGCTATCCGCAGATGGTACTCGACGAACGCCCGGGCTTGACCTGGCCTTACCGCGACCTCGCTGCATACAAGGCGCAATTGGGTGACATGAAGGTGCAAGGGATGCGCTGGCCAAATTTGTTTACCTGCGTCCGCCGCTCAGCCTTGCTTCCATTGCGGACGGGCTGAAGTTCATGGAGGGCCCGCTGCTGGACCGCTACATCGAAGGCCTGCGGATGGCCGGGATGGAATAGGCCCCGACTTGACTAAGTCACAATCGCGTCCCTAACTAGGCCATGGCCCAGACCAACATCCTTCCCATGTCATCTCCGGCGCGCAATGCGGGCGTGGCTTTTGACCTGGACTGGATTGAGGACGTGCGCATTAACCTTTCGGCGTCGGAGCGCCGGGTGGCGAGCCTGCCGGGCCGCCGCACCGTAAAGAAGGATGCGCAGGCCGCCTGGCTTCTGAAGGCTGTCACCTGCATTGATCTGACGACATTGAGCGGTGATGATACGGCCTCACGGGTGCGTCGTCTCTGCGCCAAGGCAAAACAGCCGGTGCGCGAAGATATCCTGGAGAAGCTGGGATTTGCCGGGCGCAATATTCATACGGGCGCCATTTGCGTTTACCATCGCTTCGTGAAGACTGCCGTTGAAGCGCTTGCGGGCAGCGGCATTCCGGTTGCGGCCGTTTCCACCGGCTTTCCCGCGGGGCTAGTGCCGCATGATTTGAAGCTCAAGGAAATTGAAGCTTCGGTGAAGGACGGGGCGCAGGAGATCGATATCGTCATCACCCGCGAGCATGTGCTGACCGGCAACTGGCGGGCGCTTTATGACGAGATGCGCGATTTCCGTGAGAGCCTGCGGCGAGGCCCATGTGAAGGCCATTCTGGCCACGGGCGATATCAAGACCATGCGCAATGTGGCCAAGGCCTCGATGATCTGCATGATGGCGGGCGCCGATTTCATCAAGACGTCCACCGGCAAGGAAGCTGTCAACGCCACGCTGCTGGTGACGCTCACCATGCTGCGGATGATCCGCGACTATCAGGAACGCACGGGCTTCAAGGTGGGCTACAAGCCCGCAGGCGGTGTTTCTTCCGCCAAGGACGTTCTCAATTACCAGATCCTGATGAAGGAAGAGCTGGGCCGCAAATGGCTTGAGCCCGATCTTTTCCGTGTCGGGGCTTCGAGCCTGCTCGCTGATATCGAGCGCCAGCTTGAGCACCATGTCACCGGCCGCTATTCGGCCTTCAACCGCCATCCCGTGGGGTAGAGTTTTGAGCGTCGCCGAATATTTCGAAACCATGGATTATGGCCCGGCGCCTGAATCGGATGCAGAGGTACGCGCCTGGCTGGCGACGCATAAATCGAGCTTCGGCCATTTCATCGGCGGGAAATTTGTGCCCGGCGCCAAGCAGATCGACAGCAATGAACCGGCCACGGGCAAGCTTCTGGCCAAGATCGCCGATGGGTCCAAGGAGGACGTTGATGCCGCCGTTGCCGCGGCGCGCAAGGCGCAAGAGCCATGGGAGAAACTTGGCGGCCATGGACGGGCGCGCCATCTCTATGCGCTGGCCCGCATGCTGCAACGCCATGCCCGGCTCTTTGCGGTTTTGGAAAGCCTCGATAATGGCAAGCCGATCCGCGAGACGCGCGATCTCGATGTGCCGCTGGCCGTGCGGCATTTCTATCATCATGCGGGCTGGGCGCAGCTGCAGGACAGCGAATTATCCGCCTACAAGGCCATTGGCGTTGTTGGCCAGATCATTCCGTGGAATTTCCCGCTGCTGATGCTGGCGTGGAAAGTGGCTCCGGCCTTGCTGCCGGAAACACGGTTGTGTTGAAGCCGGCGGAATTCACGCCGCTTACGGCCCTGCTGTTTGCCGAACTCGCCCACAAGGCCGGCTTGCCGCCGGGCGTTCTCAATGTGGTGACTGGCGAGGGTGCCACGGGTGCGGCCCTTGTGGAGCATGCGGGCGTGGACAAGATTGCCTTTACCGGTTCCACCGAAGTGGGCCGCCTTATCCGCCGGGCAACGGCGGGAACGGGCAAGTCCCTCACGCTGGAACTTGGCGGCAAATCGCCCTTCATCGTGTTCGACGATGCGGATCTCGATGGCGCTGTCGAAGGCGTGGTCGATGCCATCTGGTTCAACCAGGGCCAGGTGTGCTGCGCGGGTTCGCGGCTTCTGGTGCAGGAAGGAGTTGCCGCTGAATTCATCAAGCGCCTGAAGCGGCGCATGGGCAAGCTCCGGGTTGGCCATCCGCTCGACAAGGCCATCGACATGGGGGCCATCATCGATCCCATCCAGCTCAAGCGGATTGGCATGCTGGTTGACAAGGGCGTGGCCGAGGGAGCGGAAAAATTCCAGCCGGAGATCACGCTTCCCGCAACGGGCTGTTTCTTTCCGCCAACACTGCTCACCAATGTGGAAAGCGCTTCGACGGTGGCGACGGAAGAAATCTTCGGCCCCGTGCTGGTGAGCATGACCTTCCGCACGCCCGATGAGGCGGTGATGCTGGCCAACAACAGCCGCTATGGCCTGTCGGCGAGCGTGTGGAGCGAGACCATCGGGCTGGCGCTCGACATTGCCCCCAAGCTGCAATGCGGCGTGGTGTGGGTGAATGCGACAAATCTTTTTGATGCCGCCGTGGGCTTTGGCGGCTACCGCGAATCCGGCTTTGGCCGGGAAGGCGGGCGCGAGGGCATCTACGAATATCTGAAACTGAAAGCATGGGCGGCGCGCAAGCCGAAAGCTGTTTTGCCCGTTGCGACTGAAGTTGAAGCGAAGCCGAATTTCGATGAGCCATCGGTTGACCGCACGGCAAAACTTTTCATCGGCGGCAAGCAGGCAAGGCCTGATGGAAATTATTCGCGCGCCATTCTTTCACCATCGGGCAAGATCATTGGCGAAGTGGGTGAAGGCAACCGCAAGGATATCCGCAATGCGGTTGCGGCGGCGCGTGCAGCAGAGGGCTGGTCGAAAGCAACGGCCCATAACCGCGCGCAAATTCTCTATTACATGGCGGAAAACCTCTCGGCGCGGGCTGATGAATTTGCGAGTCGTATCAAGGCGATGACGGGGGTTTCGAAAGCAAAAGGTGAAGTCGAGGCGTCCATCCAGCGGTTGTTCAGTTATGGCGCGTGGGCCGACAAGTATGATGGCGCCGTACACTCGCCGCCGCTGCGCGGCGTGGCGCTTGCGATGAACGAGCCCCTCGGTGTTGTTGGCGTCATCTGCCCGGATGAAGCGCCGCTTCTCGGTTTCATCAGCCTGGTTGCGCCGCTCATTGCGATGGGCAATCGCGTGGTGGTGGTGCCAAGCGAGCGGCACCCTCTGGCGGCAACCGATCTCTATCAGGTTTTTGAAACCTCGGATGTGCCGGCCGGTGTCATCAACATCGTGACGGGTGGCCGCGACACGCTTCTCAAGACGCTGGCGGAGCATGATGATGTGGATGCGCTGTGGGTGTTCGGCTCGAAGGAAAATTCGGCCAACGCCGAAAAGCTCTCCACCGGCAATCTCAAGCGCACGCTGGTTGACCACGGGCTTGCCACGGACTGGTACGATGCGGCTTCCAGCGAGGGTCCGGTCTTGGATGCGTTGTGGGTGTTCGGCTCGAAGGAAAATTCCGCGACAGCCGAGAAGCTCTCCACCGGAAATCTCAAGCGCACGCTGGTCGATCATGGCCTTGCCACGGACTGGTATGATGCGGCTTCGAGCGAAGGTCCGGTGCTGCTGCGCCATGCGGTGCAGGTGAAGAATATCTGGATTCCCTACGGCGAATAATCAGCGCATCGCCATGACTTTGTCTGGCGCCAGCCAGAAGGGCGGCAGCCAGGCGGGGATATTGCTGAAGGGCAGCACTTCGGGTTTCAGGGTGATGCCGAGTTTTTCGGCCATGAAGGCGCGGCGGTTTTCAATCCGTTTCCAGGCTTCGGGATATTTCGCCTTGAAGGCGGCGCGGGTTGGCGCATCGGCGAGCGCCACGCCATCCTCGATATTGGACATGAAATAGGGCGTGCCGGTTGCGGGAATGATATCGCATTGCAGGGCCATGCCGGAGGCGAGCTTCATCCTGCTGTTCTTCTTCACCGGGGAATGGACCCATTCGTCGAGGTGGATGAGATGGCCGGGGTTAAGGCCGATGCCGAAGAAAGGATCGCCCAGGCGGCTCATCACGGCCTCGTAGAGCGTGCCGCCTTCTACGCCGATGCCGATGGTTTCGTACCAGGCCACGGCGGCGGCGAAATAGGGGGCCACGAGCTTGTCCACATAGTCGCGGATGTTGGCAGGCAGTTCGCTGGCATCCGCCACCATGAATCCGGCGCGGCAATTCAAGGCGCCCATGAGTCCAACGCCAATGACAATGGGATCGCCTTTTTCGATCACCCGCATCGAAGGGCTTGGCAGGCCATATTTGGCGCGCGGGCCTGAGACATATTGACGTGGACGGATTGCGGGAAGCCATCGAAGGCCATGTTGCGGCAGGCGTCGTATTCGCTCATGCCGGGCTTTGCGCCGAGAATCATGCGGCGGACGGCATTTGAGGTGAGGGTTGCGGCATATTCAAAGCGGGCGAGTTGCTC
This sequence comes from uncultured Alphaproteobacteria bacterium, assembly GCA_963810045.1. Taxonomy (GTDB): domain Bacteria; phylum Pseudomonadota; class Alphaproteobacteria; order Rhizobiales; family Aestuariivirgaceae; genus Aestuariivirga. Next base: position 42,183 of record CAWELV010000020.1, read on the forward strand.
GATTTCATTGATCACGCGCAGGCCATCAGTGGGATGCATGAAAAGCAGGGCGGCGTTGGTAACGGGGCCGAAGGCTTTCAGCGTTTCGACGAGGTAATGCGGTGTTTCGAACCAATGGGGATCGAAAACACCATCGTCGGTTTCAAAGCCTTTCCATCCGGCAAGGCCGATGCGCATGTCTTTCTTCACACCGGCGTCGCGCAGGATGCTGGCGAGGTCGCGGTACTTGTCGCGGGGCTGGCCCATGAGGCTCAAGGGTTGCCACAGCACGCGCTCAAAACTGCCGTTTGCAATTTCGGCATAGGGATAGCCTTCATTGCCGGCGAGAAGAGTGGGCGTGCGGCCCGGCACGATGATGCAGATGGCTTCCTCAAAGCGCGGATCATGGCCCGTGGCCCAGGAGATATTCGCCACATGCTCGCGGTCGCCATAGATGACCAGGGCATCGAGGCCATTGGCAGCCATCCGCGCGAGCAGTTGCTTGAGGCGCGCCGCATAAATGTCGCGGCCCAGTTCCGGCTCAGTGGTGGGGCTGCCGAAATCCGGCAGGTCGAGGGATGTGAGTTGGGCATGGCGCATGGGAAACTCCGTTTGGGTCCGGAGCCTAGCCCATAGCCGCGTGGCTTTCCCGCAGAAAATTAAACCGTCAGGTGCTTGCGCACATCGGCCCGGTCAAGGTCGGAGGCTTCGCCCTGATGGACGATTTCGCCGCGGTCCATGATGAAAACCCGGTCGGCGAGCTCCCGGCAGAAATCGAGATACTGCTCCACCAGCAGGATGGTGATCCCGGCGCTGTCGCGGAGGAACGGATGGCGCGGCCGATATCCTTGATGATGGAGGGCTGGATGCCTTCGGTGGGCTCATCAAGCACCAGTAGTTTCGGCCTTGTCACCAGGGCCCGGCCAATGGCGAGCTGCTGCTGCTGCCCGCCGGAAAGATCGCCGCCGCGCCGGTGCAGCATGTCCTTCAGCACCGGGAAAAGATCATACACATGGTCGGGAATATAGCGGTCCTTGCGCTTGATGGGCGCGAAGCCGGTTTCAAGATTCTCGCGCACGGTAAGCAGGGGAAATATCTCGCGGCCCTGGGGCACATAGGCAACACCGGCGCGTGAACGCTCGTAGGCGGCGCTCCTGCCAAATGCCGTGCCTTCAAAAGTGATCTTGCCGGACGAGAGGGGCTGATGGCCGACGATGGCCCGCATCAGGCTGGTTTTGCCAACGCCATTGCGGCCCAGCACACAGGTGATTTTGGATTTTTCAACCTGAAGTTGACACCACGCAGCGCCTGTGCCGCGCCATAATGCAAACTTGCGTTCTCGACATTCAGCATTTCTATCGTCCCAAATAAACTTCGATGACGCGCGGATCGGCGCTGACATGCTCAAGGGGGCCCTCGGCCAAAACCGAGCCTTCATGCAGGCAGGTTACCTTCACGCCGAGCTCGCGGACAAAATGCATGTCATGCTCAACCACGATGACGGAATGGTCTTCGGCGATGTGTTTGAGAAGCCGGGCGGTTTCTTCGGTCTCGGCATCGGTCATGCCGGCTACGGGTTCATCGACAAGCAAGAGCTTTGGATCCTGCGCCAGCAGCATGCCGATCTCGAGCCATTGTTTCTGGCCATGGGAAAGATTGGCGGCAAGGGCGTCGCGTTTTCCGGCAAGCCGCACGGTTTCCAGAATGCTGGTGATCTCTTTTGTTTCATCGGCCGAGGAGCGGTGAAACAGGGAAGCGAAGGCGCTGCGCTTGCCCTTCATGGCAAGCAGGATGTTGTCTTCCACCGTGTGGCTTTCAAACACCGTTGGTTTTTGAAACTTGCGGCCAATGCCGAGAGTGGCGATATCGGCCTCGTCATGGGTGCTGAGATTGACCCGGCCATGGTCGAAAAACACATCGCCCTGATCGGCCCTGGTCTTGCCGGTGATGATATCCATCATGGTTGTTTTGCCGGCGCCATTGGGTCCGATGATGGCGCGCATTTCGCCCACATCCAGAGTCAGCGACAGATTGTTGATGGCGCGGAAGCCGTCAAACGATACCGAGACGCCATCAAGATAGAGCAGGGTGGAGGCTATCGTGGTGGGCAAATTCATGTCTGCGCCTCCGCCGGTTGTGATAATTCGGCGGGAGGTTTGGTGCGCCATTTGATCTTCCAGGAATCCCACAAGCCGACAACACCCTTGGGCATGAAGAGAGTGACAAAGACAAAGAGGCCGCCCAGGGCAAAGAGCCAGAATTCCGGCAGGACGCCGGTGAACCAGCTTTTTCCGGCGTTGACCAGCAGCGCGCCAATGACCGGGCCGACAATCGTTCCGCGCCCGCCTACGGCGGTCCAGATCACCACTTCGATGGAATTGCCGGGATCAAACTCGCCCGGATTGATGATGCCGACTTGCGGCACGTAAAGGGCGCCGGCAACGCCTGCCATCACGGCGGAAACGGTGAAGGCCACAAGCTTGATGGATTCCGGGCGGTAGCCGAGAAAGCGCAAGCGGCTTTCGGCATCGCGCACGCCGATCATCAGTTTTCCGTATTTTGAATTGACCAGGGCCGAGGTAATCAGAATGCCAAGGCAAAGTGCCAAGGCACTCGCCGCAAAAAGTGCCATGCGGGTTTCCGGGGCCTGCACGTTGAAGCCGAGAATGTCCTTGAAATCGGTGAGGCCATTGTTGCCGCCAAAGCCCATGTTGTTGCGGAAGAAGGCCAGCATCAGGGCATAGGTCAGCGCCTGGGTGATGATCGAGAGATAGACGCCGGTGACCCGGGCGCGAAAGGCAAACCAGCCGAAGACAAAGGCGAGCAGTCCCGGAACCAGCATCACCATCAGCATGGCAAAGGCGAAATTGTCAAAGCCGTACCAGAACCAGGGCAGTTCCTTCCAGTTCAGGAACACCATGAAATCGGGAAGCTCCGCATTGCCATAGCTGCCGCGCGAGCCGATCTGGCGCATAAGATACATGCCCATGGCATAGCCGCCCAGCGCAAAGAAAGCGCCATGGCCAAGCGAGAGGATGCCGCAGTAGCCCCAGACCAGATCGAGTGACAGGGCGAGCAGGGCGTAGGTGAGATATTTGCCGAGCAGTGCCACCATAAAGGTTGGAACGTGAAAGAAATTCGTCGGCGGCACCAGCAGATGCAGGATGGGAACGAGCAGCGCCAGCAGCAGAAGCAGCGCGATCAGAATGGTTATGCGCTTGTCGAAGCCGCCCAAGAAAAACCGCGTGAGGATCATGCTTCCACCGCCCGGCCCTTGAGTGCGAATAGCCCGCGCGGGCGCTTCTGGATGAAAAGAATGATCAGGATGAGCACGAGGATTTTGCCCAGCACGGCGCCGGCGAAGGGCTCGAGGAACTTGTTCAGAATGCCGAGCGACAGGGCGCCCACCAATGTGCCCCAGAGATTACCCACGCCGCCAAAGACCACGACCATGAAACTGTCGATGATGTAGCTTTGCCCCAGGTTGGGCGAGACGTTGTCAATTTGCGAGAGCGCGACACCGGCAATGCCGGCAATGCCCGAGCCCAGGGCAAAGGTCATCGAAGTCGACAAATGGCGTGCGGATGCCCATGGCGGAGGCCATGCGGCGGTTCTGGGTGACGGCGCGCATCTGCAAGCCGAGCGGTGTTTTGTTAAGAGCAACGAGCAGAACGAGGAACACGATGAGGGAGAAAACGATAATCCACAGGCGGTTCCAGGTGATGTCCAATTCGCCGATCTGGAAGGACCCGGACATCCAGGAGGGATTGCCAACTTCCTGATTGGTTGGGCCGAAAATCGAGCGCACGCCCTGTTGCAGGATGAGCGATACGCCCCAGGTGGCGAGCAGCGTTTCGAGCGGGCGGCCATAGAGATGGCGGATGATGCCGCGCTCAATGATGACGCCAACAATGGCCGCGACCAGAAAAGCAAGCGGCAGGGCAATGAGGAGGGACCAGTTGAACAGTCCCGGAAAATTATCGCGGATGATGTCCTGCGTGACAAAGGTCGTGTAGGCGCCGAGCATCACCATTTCGCCATGGGCCATGTTGATGACGCCCATCACGCCGAAGGTAATGGCGAGGCCGATTGCGGCAAGCAGCAGGACAGAACCAAGCGACAGTCCCGTACCAGACATTCTGTCCGGTTGCCCAGAAGGCCAGCGTGCGCTCAATGCTGGCTACCGCTGCGCCTGCCTGATCCTTCACAAGGCCAGAAGTTTTTGCTTCGGTTGCGGTCAGCAGGGACAGCGCATCCCGCCCCCCGCGCTCCCTGATCAGTTTGATGGCCCCAACTTTTTCATCATCGCTGCGGTCGGAACTAAGGATTGCCGAAGCCCGCGCAAGTTCCATCTGCGATTTGACCCCAGCATTGGTTTCGCTGGCAATGGCAGCGTCAAGGGCCGCGAGCTGCGAGGCGTCGGAATTCCTGAAAATTGTTTCCGCCGCCTGGAGGCGGGTGGCCGGGTCCGGCGATTGCAGGGTCAAATTCCCAAGCGAATCGCGGATAATACGGCGCAGGCCGTTGTTGACCTTGATTTTCTGGATGTCGGTTTTTGCCGCTTCACCGGCTTCCTTGCCGGTGACCGGGTCAATCAAGACAACGCCAGCACCGCCATCCCTGGTGATGAAAATTGCGTTGTCTGATTTTCGGACTTGCAGGTTTCCATCGGCCAGCGCCGTCAACGCCGGATTGACCAGGGGATCACCGAGGGCCGCCAGATCCTTTACAATTTTTTCAATTTCGGGAAAGCCCTTGGCCGTCGCCAGCTTCGCAATAGATGCCCTTATTTCCGCTTCACCCGACCACGCCAGTGACGCAGAAGCGAAACAGGAGAGCAGCACAAATACTATGATCTTCAGCGCGCGCATCGCTCCCGCAATCATGAGGTGAAAATAAAATCATCCGGGCGGAAGGTTTCTCCGCCCGGATGTGATGAAAAATTGATCAGTTCGTGCCCTTGCCGCCGCATTTGCCGGTTGCGACATTGAAGTTTCCGCAGGACATGGGCGTGCGCCAATCGGAGATCAGGTCCTTGGAGTCCGGCAGGAAATCTGACCATTCATCACCGGCAACCAGACCTGAGGTCTGCCACACGGTTTCAAATTGGCCGTCGGCCTGGATTTCGCCAATGAGAACCGGCTTGGTGATGTGATGGTTCGGCAGCATGGCGGAGTAGCCACCGGTGAGGTTTGGCACCGAGACACCAACGATGGAGTCGATTACGGCATCGGGCTCGGTAGTGCCTGCCTTCTCAACTGCCTTGATCCACATGTTGAAGCCGATATAGGCCGCTTCCATCGGGTCATTGGTCACACGCTTTTCATTCTTGATGAAGGTTTTCCAGGTCTTGATGAACTCCTCATTCACGGGATTGTCGATCGATTGGAAATAGTTCCAGGCCGCGAGATGGCCGACGAGCGGTTTTGTATCAATACCAGCGAGTTCCTCTTCACCGACCGAGAAGGCGACGACTGGAATATCCTCGGCCTGGACGCCCTGGTTGCCGAGCTCCTTGTAGAATGGCACGTTGGCGTCGCCATTGATCGTTGAAACAACGGCGGTCTTCTTGCCGGCCGAGCCGAATTTCTTGATGTCGGAGACAATCGTCTGCCAGTCGGAATGGCCGAATGGCGTATAATTGATCATGATGTCTTCAGCCTTGACGCCCTTGGCGAGCAAATAGGCTTCGAGAATTTTGTTGGTGGTGCGCGGATAAACATAGTCGGTGCCGGCCAGAACCCAGCGCTCAACCTTGTCGTTGGCCATCAGATAGTCAACGGCAGGGATGGCTTGCTGGTTGGGTGCGGCACCGGTGTAGAAAATATTGCGCTGGCTCTCCTCGCCTTCATATTGAACGGGGTAGAACAGCAGGCTGTTCAATTCCTCGAAAACCGGCAGAACGGATTTGCGCGAAACCGAAGTCCAGCAGCCAAACACGGCCGAGACCTTGTCTTTTTCAATCAGTTCGCGGGCCTTCTCGGCAAACAGCGGCCAGTCCGAAGCGGGGTCCACCACAACCGCCTCAAGCTTCTTGCCCAGCACGCCGCCCTTCTTGTTCTGCTCGTCGATGAGCATGAGCATGACGTCCTTGAGCGTGGTTTCCGAGATCGCCATCGTGCCGGAAAGCGAATGCAATACGCCGACCTTGATGGTGTCGTCGGCGGCAAGCGCTGGCGAGGCCCAGAGCATTGCCGTGCCCAGGGCAGCCGCCGCCAGCGTGTTCAGTAATTTGGTCCTTATCTTCATGTCGAATCCCTCCTGCATTAGTTTTGCTTGTTGCAACGGGAGGGAGCATTGCAAAGCCTGTGCCAGTTGGTTAACGAACTGTTAATTCCGCAAATAGCCAAACTTATCATGTGATTGTGGAGAGCTGGCGGGTTTGGCGCCGCTTGCGCAAGCAGCACTGCAACGGCGGATATGATTACTATTTAGTCGTAAAATAAATACTGCATAAATTTTGGTCGAATGACAGTAGCGGATGCGGCGGCAATTTCATCGGCCTGAAAGTTGTGCAGCATTTTGCGCTGTCCTGTTTCCCGCCTTGCCAACGCAGTTCCAATGGCCGTATCCTCCGCCGCTAGGGGCTAGCCAACTGGTGGATGCGGTACATCTCTCAGGGCGGGAAAATTGGGGATGGTGCGCCATGACACATGCGAAGCTCTGCTTGCAATCCACATTCTATCGCTCTTTTCTGATTGCCTGCTTTGCCATCCTGATCAGCGTCCTGCTCCCATCCGCCTCGCGGGCCCAGCAATCAGCGGTGCCACAAACCTGCGAAATTCAAACTAAATCCTGCTGCAACACCTGCGGCAGCTGCGATTCGGGGCCGAGCTGCCCGGCGGGCTACACGATTTATGATGATTACTGCCTGCCTGAATGTCCCACTGGCTATTTGCGTTATCCCGGCTATCCCGGCCTGTGCCTGCCGCCCTGCGATCATGGCTGCCCGGAAGGTTATGAACCAGTGCCGCTGCCGAATTGTCCCGAAGGCTATCACCGCAACCTGCGCAATCCGGACGAATGCCTGCCCGACAGAAGAACTCAAATTCCCGACAATTGCCCGGAAGGCCTGAGCTATTCCGATGAAACCGGACGGTGTTCGCCGGATTGTCCGGAAGGAACCTATCTGGCCGAAAACGGCCTGTGCCGCAGCTATTATGACAAGGCATGCCCGGATGGTTACCAGCGCAATGAGCGGACCGGCCAGTGCGTGCCCGGTGGCGATTGGCCGGATGACTACAAGTGGATCTGCCTGCCATTCGTGCCCGCAGGGTTTCACGCGTGACATCTATCACCCCACGCGCTGCCTGCCGCCGCCGGAAACCTGCCCCTACGGCTTTGAGAATTTCCGCCAGCAATGCGTGCCGGTTTGCGAGCAGGGCACGACGCGCAATGCCTACGGCTATTGCCTGCCGCCGCGTTGCGAGGATGGCAGCTATCCGAACCTGCGCGGGGTTTGCAGCCCGCCGTCATGTCCGGAAGGCTATGAGACGATCCGGGGAAAATGCTACGAGCCTTGCCCGCAGGGTCTTCTCCGCAATTCCAATAATCCCGAACAGTGCGAGCGCATCCCGGATGATGAACCGGACTGCCCGGATGGCACCAAGCTTAACCCGCAGACCAACGAGTGCGAACGCGTTCCACCGCCACCCACGGTCAAGTGCAAGCAGGGTCTGGAATACAATCCGAGGACCAAGCAGTGCGAACCGCCGCCACGGGTGGAAACCACATGCCCCAGGGGTTTCCAGAAGCTGAAGAACGGCAAATGCCAGCGCATTGTTGAAGAGCCGCAGGGTTGCCCGCGGAACTTCGTTCTCAACCGGAACACCGGCGAATGCGAACCGATCCGATTGAACGTTCCGAAGGCCTGTCCGGAAGGAACCGAATTCAGCCGCAGGCGGCAGCGCTGCGTTCCGATCTTCAATGAACAGGAGCCGGAATTTGAGCCTCAGGATGATGATGGGGAACCGGAACTGCGGTTGCCGAAGATCGATCTGAACAACAATCTCCTGAATGAGCAGAAACGTTGCCCCAAGGGAACCGCACCCGACAAGAAGGGCCGGTGCGTGCCGCTGCAGTGACGACAACGCCGTGCATCATTACGGTTGCCATCACCGGTTCGGTGCCGCGCAAGGAGCATAATCCGGCGGTTCCGATTACCGTCAGCGAGCAGGTGGACTCCACGCAAGCCGCCTTTGAAGCAGGGGCCACCATTGCCCATGTCCATGTGCGCCGGGATGACCAGACGCCGACCTCCGAGCCGGAGCGCTTTGCGGCCTTGCTTGCGGGATTGCGGAAAGCCTGTCCGGGCATGATCGTGCAGTTTTCCACGGGCGGGCGATCCGGCAAGGGCTCCGAGCGGGGCGGCATGCTGCATCTGGGCTGCGACATGGCTTCGCTGGCCACGGGCTCGTGCAATTTCCCCACGATCATTTACGAGAATTCCCCGGACCTTATCCGTGAACTGGCCACGAAAATGCTGGCGCACAAGGTGAAGCCGGAAATCGAGGTCTTCGATCTTTCCATGCTGTATCAGGCGCTGCGCCTGGCGGATGAAGGGCTGCTGCAAAAACCGTTGCATGTGCAATTCGTCTTCGGGGTGAAGAATGCCATGCCCGCCATTCGTCCCGCCTTTGACTTCATGGTGGACGAGATCACAAGGCTGGCGCCTGAGGCCACCTGGACGGCGGCCGGAATCGGCAGGCACCAGCTTGAGGTCAATCACTGGTGCCTTGAGCGTGGCGGCCATTGCCGCACCGGGCTGGAGGACAATATCAGGTGGGACGGAACCGAGCTTGCGCCCTCAAACGCGGCGCTGGTCGGGCGTGTTGCAGAGCTCTGCCGCTCCTATGGCCGCCATCCCGCCAGTGTTGCGGAAGCGCGCAGCCTGCTCTCGCTACCTTGAACTCCACACCCAGCGGTCAACTGCGACAGCCAGGGCAGCGCCTATGAGTTGAGCGAGTATAAACCCCAGAACATCTTCTGGCCTGATTCCGGCAAAGGTGTCCGAGAAAGACCGCGCCAAAGTTACCGCCGGGTTGGCAAAGCTGGTGGAAGCAGTGAACCAATAGGCGGCTGTGATGTAGAGGCCGACATTCATGGCCACCTGTTGCGGGGCATTCCGCACGCTCAGGTAAATCACCGTGAGCAGGCCGAAGCTGGCCACCACCTCGGCAAGCCATTGGGCTCCACCGCTGCGCACGGTGGTCGATGCCTGCAGCAGGGGCAGATCGAACATGGCGTGGGCGATGAAAACGCCGAGAAGTGCGCCAACGACCTGCACCGCGATATAGGCCGCAACTTCGCCGGGTTTCATGCTGCGGTTGACCAGTGAGGCGAGAGATACAAGCGGATTGAAATGAGCCCCGGATATGGGTCCCAGTGTCGAGATCAGCACCACCAGTATGGCGCCCGTCGGGATGGTGTTGCCAAGCAGGGCAATGGCGGTATTTCCGCCGGCAAGCTTGGCCGCCATGATGCCGGAGCCCACCACAGTTGCGAGGAGGAAGGCGGTGCCGAGGCCTTCAGCGGCGAGTTTGCGAATCAGCGAAGTCAATTTTTGGCCTGGCCGATTTGGTCGAGACTGTTCTTGAGGGCGAGCCGGTCCAGGGAGGCAAGCGGCAAGCTCACGAAAATGGCGATGCGGTTGTGGAGCCTGCCATAGGCATCGGCAAAGGCGGCGCGTTTTTCGGCCTCGGTGCCTTCCACTTTGGCGGGATCGGGAATGCCCCAATGGGCCGTCATGGGGTGGCCCGGCCAGATGGGGCAGGTTTCCGCCGCGGCGTCATCGCACACGGTAAAGATGAAATCAAACTGGGCGGCGTCTTTGTCGCCAAATTCATCCCAGGATTTTGAGCGCAGGCCTTCGGTCTTGTAGTTGAATTGCTTCAGAAGATCGATGGTGTAGGGGTGGACCTCGGGTTTGGGAAAGCTTCCGGCACTTTGGGCCTTGATCCGGCCCGCGCCCAGGCGGTTCATGATGGCCTCGCCCAAAATGCTGCGGGCGGAGTTTCCGGTGCAGAGAAAAAGAACGTTATATGTTTTTTCAGCACTCATGGAAGCCTATAAACAAAGATTTATGACAGTTGGATGAAGGCCGCAATGACCCTTTGCCGCAACTCAAAACTCATCTAGGGTTCCCACCAAAATCATCCCGGTTAACGGGAGGCATGTAAAGGGGAGAAATTGTGGAAGCTTTACTGCGTCTGAGCGGCGGCATTGACCGCCTGACAGAATTCATTGGCCGGCAGGTGCGCTGGCTTATCCTGGCGGCGGTTCTGGTCAGTGCGGTCAACGCCATTGTCCGCAAGACATTTGATACCAGTTCAAATGCTTGGCTGGAGTTGCAGGGCGCCCTCTTTGGCGCCGTGTTCATGTTCGCAGCCGCTTATGTCCTGCAAAAGAATGGACATGTGCGCATTGACGCCCTTTCCAGTCACTTCTCGAAACGCACCCGCGACTGGATTGATTTATTTGGCCATGTCGTTTTTCTCCTGCCATTTTGCCTTCTCATGGTCTGGCTCGGCATTCCCTATTTCTGGGAAGCGCTCAGGGACGGAGAAATGTCAAGCAACGCCGGCGGTTTGGCGGTCTGGCCGATCAAGTTCTTCATCCTTGGCGGCTTTGCACTTTTGTTGGCGCAGGCCTTCTCTGAAATCATCAAGCGTTGGGCGGTGATCAAGGGGCTCCGTCATGATTGAGTTCATCGCCCACAATCTCGCGCCCATCATGTTTGCTTCGCTAGTGGTGTTTCTGCTGCTGGGATATTCGGTGGCCTTTTCACTGGCCGCCAATGGCCTGATATTCTTTGTTGTCGGGGTTGAGCTTGCGCCATACTCGCAATCGATCACGCTGGATTGGCCGCTTCTTGGCCTGACCATCGGGCGCATTCTCGACGTGATGCGCAACGATACGCTGCTGGCCATTCCGTTTTTCACGCTGATGGGCATTGTCCTGGAAAAATCCGGCATGGCGGAAGACCTGCTTGATACGGCCGGCCAGCTTTTTGGACCGATTCGCGGCGGACTTGCCTATGCGGTGATTTTTGTTGGCGCCCTGCTGGCCGCAACAACAGGCGTGGTCGCGGCTTCGGTCATCGCCATGGGCCTTATCTCCATGCCGATCATGCTGCGCTATGGCTATGACCGCTCGCTGGCTGCTGGTGTCATCACGGCGTCGGGCACGCTGGCGCAGATCATTCCGCCATCGCTTGTCCTGATCGTGCTTGCCGACCAGCTCGGCGTTTCGGTTGGCCCCATGTATGCCGGCGCCATCCTGCCGGGCCTCATGCTGGTCGGGCTTTTTTGCCTCTACATATTTGTTATTACGATCCTGCGTCCATCCCATGCGCCGGCACTGCCAATTGAATCCCGCATGTTGGGCAGCGGCGTTGCATCGTTATTCGTGGTGCTTGTCATGAGCACCGTCATTGGTGTTGCGAGTTGGTGGTTCCTCCAGGGCAATGTCGCAAGAGGGGCCGGGATATGGGGGGCGGCAATTGCTGCGTCGATTGCCTACGGGGTGGCCCTGATTGACAAACGCCTGAAATTTGATCGTCTTTCACATCTTGCCCAACAAGTAATCATAGTTCTCATTCCGCCACTGGCCTTGATTTTTCTGGTTCTGGGCACGATCTTTTTAGGCATTGCGACGGCCACCGAAGGCGGGGCCATGGGGGCTACGGGCGCTCTGCTGATGGCCTGGTTCAAGGGCCGCTTGCCCTACCGGATCTTGAGCGATGCGCTTGACGGCACGACACGGCTTGCCTGCTTTGTCATGTTCATCCTTATCGGCTCACGCGTCTTCTCACTCACCTTCTACGGCGTGAATGGCCACATCTGGGTTGAAGAGTTGATGACGGGCCTGCCCGGCGGGGTCTGGGGCTTTCTGATTGCCGTGAATGCGCTGGTATTTGTGCTCGGCTGTTTCATCGATTTCTTTGAGATTGCCTTCATCGTCATTCCGCTGCTGGCGCCCGTTGCACAAAAACTGGGCATCGATCTGGTGTGGTTCGGCATCATCATCGGCATGAATATGCAAACCAGCTTTCTGACGCCGCCCTTTGGCTTCGCGCTGTTCTATATGCGCTCGGTGGCGCCCAATGGCCCGTGGGTTGACAAGCCTACAGGCCGGACGATTGCCGGGGTTACAACGGCACAGATTTATCGCGGCGGGGTTGCCTTCATCATCCTGCAACTCATCATGGTGGCGATTGTGGTGGCCTTCCCGTGGCTCTCGATCGGAAAAGGCGAGATCAAGGTGGATACGGACAAGATCGAGATCACGCTGCCGTCACTCGATTGAACTAAGAGGAGAAGGGGGCCATTACGGCCCCCTTGCATCTAGATCTGCTTGGCAGATTAAAGCATCTTCTTCTGCTGCTGGCCCATCATGAAGCGGTCGAAGGTGAATTCCGAAACCTGGAACCAGAGATACTGGTCGGCGCGGAAAGCCATCATGGAATCATGAACCTTCTTGAAGGCGGCGTTGATAGCGTTCATTTCGGCATAGGTTTCTTTTGCCGCATTGAAGCAGGCTTCCATGACATCCTGCGGAAATGGCCTGAGCTGGGCTCCCGATCCCACCAGCTTTTTCAGGGCTTCCGGGTTGCGGGCATCATATTTTGCCTGCATGTCGACATTCACGGCCTGGGAGGCAGTCTTGACGATGGATTGGTAGGTTGGTGAAAGTTCAGCCCATTTCGCCGTGTTGATCATGTTGTGCAGCATGGGGCCGCCCTCCCACCAGCCGGGATAATAGTAATAGGGGGCAACCTTGTAGAAGCCGAGCTTCTCGTCATCATAGGGGCCGACCCATTCGGCAGCGTCGATCACGCCTTTTTCGAGATTTTCGTAGATTTGCGCACCGGGCAATTGCTGGGGCACCACGCCAACCTTGGCAATGACCTTGCCGCCAAAGCCGCCGATGCGCATCTTCACGCCCTGCATGTCGGCGACCGACTTGATTTCCTTGCGGAACCAGCCGCCCATCTGCGCGCCCGTGTTGCCGGCGGGGAAGGCAATGAGATTCTTGCGTGGCATAGAACTCGTTCATCAGCTCCATGCCCCCGCCATAATACATCCAGGCGTTTTGCTGCCTGCAATTCAGGCCGAAGGGCACAGCGGTGCCGAAGGCATAGGTGGGGTCCTTGCCCCAATAATAGTACGAGGCCGTATGGCACATTTCCACATTGCCCTGCCAACGTCATTGGCGGCTTCGAGGCGGAGGAGCGATTTCGCCAGCCGCGAAAACCTGGATCTGGAATTTGTTGTCAGTCGCTTCGGCCACGAACTTCGAGAACGTCTCGGCCGCGCCGTAGATTGTATCAAGGCTCTTTGGAAAGCTTGAGGTCATGCGCCACTTCAGCTCGGGCATTGATTGGGCAATGGCAGGCGCTGCCAAGGCCGGCACTGCAGCGGCGGCGATGCCTGCATTTCTTATAAATCCACGACGATCCATCAATTTCTCCCATTGTTTCTTTGTTGAGTTGGGCGAGCCTAACGGAAGACTCGGGCGAGGGCAATTGCCGGGAATCACCTGGCCGGCAAAGCCAGAATTTCGATGTTTTCCCAGCTTCCGGAAAAGTCATACGTATACGGATTAATTATGCCTTGGCAAAATGGTTAATGGAAACTGAGGCGGGCGGGTCACAATTACGCCGCATTGAAGCCTAATATTTTTCCACGGGACGAGCGACAGAAATAACCGGGGGTGGCACCTCGGTTCAACATTGCGGTTGATAATTTGTCTGCTCCACAAACGGATACACCTTTGCCGATGGCGCCGCGTGCGCAGCGCTTGAGGAATGCACAGAAGACACGCGCTGAGCGTTTGCGGCGGCGGAAATTCCGGCGCAATCTCTTCACATTCATCGTGGCGCAGCTGGTCATTGCCGGCGTGGCTTTTGTGGGCGTGCGCGATTACATGTCGGACGGCTCTATCAGACATGCAGCTGCGGATGTCTTGAATCAGGTTGTTGGTGGGGGAATCGAAACCAAAGCCGATCCGGACCTGGCCGCTGCCGTTCCGCCATCGCCGGCGCTTGATGCGGCTGCCAGCCAGCAAAGTGCGGCGGTTCAACAGGCTCCTGCAGAATTCGAATCGGAGGCAACTCAGCCCGCCGAGACCGAGATTGCGCTGGCTCCCGCAGAGGCTGAGCCCGAAGAGCAGATCGAGTCGCCAACGGTAGAGCCAGAGCCCGAGCCCCAGGCGGAAGTGCAAGCGGTGCCTGATGATGTTGAAGCGGAGCCCGAGCCCCAGGCGGAAGTGCAGGCAGCACCAGCCGCTGTTGAACCGGAGCCCGAGCCCAGCTCCAGTAGCTGAGGAGCCCGCACCTGTGGCGCAACAAGTAGCGGCGGCTGCCGTGCCAATTCCTGATCTTGCGCGCCTGAAAAAAAACCCGTCGGTAATTGAACAGCCAGGCCTTGCTGATTCGCAGCAGAAGGAAGGACTGGTCTTCCGGGACTGCGACACATGCCCCGAGCTTGTCTCAATCGCTCCGGGAGAATTTATGGTGGGGCCTGAGGGCCGCGGCACGGCGCAACAGGCTATCGCAGCCGTTGAGACAAAGAAGGTCGTCGTCGACAAGCCTTTTGCCATTGGGCGCTATGAAATTACCTTTGATGACTGGCAATACTGCGTTGACGCGGGCGGCTGCAAAAGCCAGCCGGCCGATGATGGCTGGGGACGCGGGCGCCTTCCGGTCATTCATGTGTCCTACAATGATATCAGCGAACAATACCTGCCGTGGCTCTCGAAAGTCACGGGCTTCACCTACCGGCTGCCCACCGAAGCGGAATGGGAGCTGGCCTCGCAGGGCGGCAACAAGTCGAGCCGGGGCGGGATCACCGAGGTCGGCAGCAATGTGCAGGTTGCCTGCTCTTACGGAAATTCCTCCGATGTGGCAGCCAAGATGCGGGAGACGATCTGGGCCGGCGTTGGCTGCAACGATGGTTTTCTCTACACGGCGCCGGCAGGTTCACTTAAATCCAATTCGCTTGGCATTTTCGACATGCATGGCAATGTCTGGGAGTGGGTTTCCGATTGCTGGCGCGCCACCTACGAGACCGAAGAGCCGGCCAATGCTACAACCTGCAAATACCATGTTTTGCGCGGCGGTTCCTGGGCCAGCGAATTTCGCTTCCTGCCGGATGGCGTTTGGGTGGGCGATGCGGTTGCCTACCGTGCGGCCGTCCGGGGCTGGGAAACATCGGTCAAGGCCCGCAATTCGATCGGGTTCCGCGTAGCCAGGTCGCAGCCGTGAAATAAAAAAACCGACATAAAAGGGGAGTCCGATCATTGTGAAGAAACGCTTATCCATTTCTCTATCTCTTACCTGTGCAGTGGCGCTGTTTGCTGCCAGCGCAGCGCCGCTTTATGCGCAAGGCATGATTTCGGCCCCGTCGCTGGAAAGCGACCTGTCGGAGCAGGGCCTTGACGGCCTGGCAGACCTTGGCGCCCAGGAGGTTTCGACAATCCAGCGCCTGCTGCGGCGGCTCGGCTATCTCAAGCAGGAAGACATGACCCGCCAGCTGGATGCCGCCACGACGGCGGCACTGGTGGCGCATTTTCAGGCGGAGAACTCTTCAGCCGAGGGCCTGACGGCTGAGAAAATCATGCGCTCGCTGTTTACCGCCGCGTGGACCAAGGAAGGCTGGGCCACGGGAAGTGCCGATGGCCAAAGCCTAGTGGTGGAGCCAGCGGAAGTGCGCCAGGCCCAGGATGCGCTCAAGAAACTCAATTATGCGCCGGGCCCATCGGACGGCGTGTTCGGCCCTGCAACACTCTCGGCCATCGAGCTGTTCCAGGAAGACAACGGCATGAATGTTACGGGCCTGCTCACCCGCAACACTTTTCAGAATGTCACGCGGGCCCTGAACTTCGTTGACAAGAAACCAGTGAGCACGGTTCACATGCTCAATTGGGCCGACTACATCAATCCGGCGTCCCTCGACAATTTCGAGAAGGAAACCAATATCCGGATCGTGCATGAGGTGTTTACCAACTCGACCGAAACCAAGGATCTCTCTGCACCAGGGCTCAGACAAATATGATGTGATGGTGCAGGCCGGGGCGCAGATGCGCCAGGTCCTGGAAGAGCAGAGTGCGGTTGAAAAGCTTGACCGGGCGAAAATTCCCAATGCGGAATTTCTCGATCCGGCAGCACTCACCTACACCGAGGTTCTTGACCCCAACAATTCCCATTCGGTGCCTTACATGTGGGGCACGGTGGGGCTGGGGGTGAACAAGGAAAAGGTAAAGGCGATCAGGCCGGACGCACCGCTCAACAGCCTGTCCCTGATTCTTGACCCGGCGCTTGCCGCAGACGTTTCGAAATGCGGCATCGCGGTGATTGACGAGCCGATTGATGTCATCCCGGCCTTCGTCACCTATCTTGGGCGGTGACATGAAGAACATCGGCATCACCGATCTGGAAGCGGTGGAAGTCGCCCTCGCGCGGGTTTCCGATTACATCAAGGTCGTTTCGGTGGACAGCTACATCAACAGCCTGTCCGAAGGGAAATACTGCGTGGTCTGGGGCTATTCGGGCGCCATATTCTATGCCCGCGATCTGGCCAAGGCAAATGGCAAGGGAACCATCGTCTACAATGTTCCCAAGGAAGGCAGCCAGCTCTGGTTTGACCTGTTCGTCATTCCCAACAAGTCGCAGAACAAGGACGGGGCCTATCAGCTGCTCAACTACATGCTGAAGCCTGAGGTGGCCGCCGCCAACACCAATTTCCTGCAGTATGCCAATCCGATCCTGACGTCGGCGCCTTACATCGAGCCGAAGCTGCTGAGCGATCCGGGACTCTATCCGCCGAAAAGCGTGTTGAAGCGGCTTGCGGTGCAGCCGCCCATGGCTGCGAATATCGAGGCCGAGCTCAAGCGGATCTGGTCCAAGTTGAGCAAGGAGTAGCAATTCCGCTGCTTTGAGCGTGCGCGGCGGTATATCGACCATCCGGAGGAACTGTGCGATATTGACAGTTCAATTTCCTCCGGATGGTGACGTTTTATCCCATGCTTTCAACCGCGCCGCAGCCCAGCCTCATCTATCGTCCCGGGATCAGGACGTTACCTCCTGGGGTTGAACGTTATTGCGTGCGCGGAGCGGGCTCGACAGTTGTTGCGGCCAAGGCTGGCGATGTTGTTGTTCTGACCGATATTGAAGGCGGGCAGGCCTGCGAAATTGCATTTTGTGATGACGCGGGGCGGTTTGATGCGTCTGCATTAGGCGCGCGCGCCAACAGCCATGGCGAAGGTTTGAAAGCCCTGCTTGCGGAGGACAATGAAAACACGCAGCGCACGAAAGTCAGCGCTTCAGCGCCGCAACATTGATCTGGGCAAGGCCGAGACGGTCCGCCTCTTTGGGGAAGGTTCGCGGGCCGGCGCAAATGCTGAGTTCAAAGTCTCGCGTGACGGGGTTCTGATCGTTGCGGCACCAGGGGCTGCCATGGCGCCAGAAAACCAGGATACGGCCACGGATATTGAATTGCGCATTGCCCGCAGCGGCAACGCCGCCGAGCGCAGCAGCGTTTTGCCGGAACCTCTCGCCGATCCCTTGCAGGATTTCCGCATCAGGGCTTCCACCGCTTCGGCCTATGTGGTGCGGGCCGGTGAATATATCCAGGTGATCGACGTGTCGGGCCGTCAGTGTACGGATTTTCAGGCCCTGTCGGCGCGCAAGGTCGACAAGGGGCTGGACCTGGCGCTTGACGCCACCGTCACGCGCACGCTTTTGGGCCGCAGCTATCCCGCGCCCGGGCTTCCCTCCAAATCCTTTGACCGGGAATTCGAGCCGCTGGTGGAAATCGTGCAGGATACGGTGGGCCGGCATGATGCCTTCGCGCTGGCCTGCACCTCGCGCTACTACGACGACATGGGCTATCCCGGCCATGTGAATTGCACCGAGAATTTCAATCATGCGCTGGCGCCCTATGGCGTGGCGCCCCGCAAGGGCTGGGAAGCGCTGAATTATTTCTACAACACCAATATCAACCACCAGAACCAGCTCTATCTCGACGAGCCATGGTCGCGGCCCGGCGATTATGTGCTGATGCGGGCGCTCACCGACCTCGTGTGCGTCTCGTCATCCTGTCCCGATGACATCGATGCCGCCAATGGCTGGGATCCCACCGACATTCACATCCGCACCTATGCCGCCAAACAGAAATTCTCAAGAGCAGTGGTAACCCGCATGACTCCCGACGCAGACGCCCAACTCACCAAGGAAACCGCCTTCCATCCGCGCTTCTCGGCCTTGACCCGCAACACCACGGAATACCGGGGCTACTGGCTGCCGCAGCGTTTCAACAATGAGGGGCCGGTCGAGGAATATTGGGCATGCCGCGAGAATGTCGCGGTGACCGACCTGTCGCCGCTGCGCAAATTTGAAGTGACGGGGCCCGATGCGGAAGCGCTGCTGCAGTATTGCGTGACGCGCGACATCCGCAAGCTGTCGGTGGGGCAGGTGGTTTATACGGCCATGTGCTACGAGAACGGCGGCATGATCGATGACGGCACGGTGTTCCGCCTGGGCCAGAACAATTTCCGCTGGATCGGCGGGGATGAATTCAGCGGCCAGTGGCTGCGGCAACAGGCGGAGAAGATGGGCTACAAGGCCTGGGTGCGTTCGTCCACGGACCAGCTTCACAACATTGCGGTGCAGGGGCCGAAGAGCCGCGATCTGCTCAAGGAAATCATCTGGACTTCGCCGGCGCAGCCCGCCATCGGCGAACTGGAATGGTTCCGTTTTGCCGTGGCCCGCATCGGCCATTTTGAAGGGCCGCCCATTGTTGTTTCGCGCACGGGTTATACCGGCGAGCTTGGCTATGAAATTTTCTGCCATCCCAAGGATGCGCTGGCGGTGTTCGATGCGGTTTGGGAGGCGGGCCAGAAACATGGCTTGAAGCCCATGGGTCTTGAAGCGCTTGACATGGTGCGCATCGAGGCGGGGCTGATCTTTGCCAATTACGAGTTCACCTCGGAGACCGATCCCTTCGAAGCGGGCATTGGCTTTACGGTGCCGCTCAAATCCAAGACCGATGATTTCATCGGCAAGCAGGCGCTCATCCAGCGCAAGGAGCATCCGCGCCATAAGCTGGTGGGGCTTGATATCGACTCCAATGAAGCCGTGGGCCATGGCGACAGCGTTCATGTCGGCCGCTCGAAAATTGGCGTGGTCACCAGTTCGACGCGCTCGCCCATTCTCAGCAAGAACATTGCGCTGGCGCGGGTCGATGTGTTGCACAGCGAGATTGGTACCGAGATCGAGATCGGCAAGCTTGACGGCATGCAGAAGCGCCTTCCCGGCCGCATCGTGAAGTTTGCCCACTACGATCCGGAGAAGCTGAGGCCACGAAGCTAGGCCGAAAAAATTTCCTCGAGCTTGCGTTTCATGACGGTGGGATCAACGTCAACGCCGGTCCAGTATTTGACGCCGATGACACCCTGGTTCACCAGCATGCCGAGGCCATCGAGCGTCTTGCAACCGCGCGCTTCGGCATCCTTGATCAGATTGGTGCGGGGCGGATTGGGAATGACATCGGCCACCACCAGTCCCTTGCGCAGGCTATCCACCGCGATATCAAGGCGCGCATTCACATCGGGGTAAAGGCCAATGGACGTTGCGTTGATCGCGATGTCGGCATTCGCCGGGATTGAATAGGTGCCTTTCCAAACGGCGAGTTCGGCCTTTACCTTTGTCTTGCCGTTGAGGAGGTCGACCAGGGTTTGCCCGCGCTTGGGATCACGGTTTACGATCGTAATGTGCTTGGCGCCGGCGAGCGCCAGTTCCACGCCGATGGCGCGGGCCGCACCGCCGGCGCCGAACATCACGATGGTTTTTCCGGCAGGATCGATGAGTTCGCGCAGCGACTGGAGAAAGCCCTTGCCGTCGGTGTTTTCGCCGATCAGTTTTCCATTGCGTGCCACCGCGCAGTTCACGGCGCCCATCACGGCTGCCGACTCGCCCAGCCCGTCGAGATGGGGGATGACGGTCACCTTGTGGGGAATGGACAGGTTGAATCCGGCCCAGCCCATGGCGCGAGCACCTTTCACTGCGTCACCAAGTTTTTCCGGCGGCACCTCGCAGTTGATGTAGCGGTAATCAAGACCGTGATGCCGGTAGGCCGCCTCGACCATGGCGACGGTAGGATTTTCCGCCGCTCCTTCCGAGAAGGAACCCGTAAGCTTGCTGACAAAGCTGCGAGCCATGGTGATTACCTGTTCTTCAAATAGGCTTCCATGGAATCATCCAGTTCGTCCTTCCACGGCGTGTGGTGGGCGGGCGACATGGTGCCGGTCATCAGCGAGCGGTAGGATTTGTTGCGGTAGGCCATGATGTCATGCATCTTGTCGTGCTCCCATTCGAGGAAGGTCTTGTTCACGCTTTCCACATCGAAACTTGGATAGTCGGTGGCGTCGATCAGCTCCTTCACATAGTCGCCCTGGAACCAGATCATCTGCTCGGCATTCTCAAGCTTCTCCTCGCGCTTGCGCCAGGCTTGTTGAAATGTTTCTTCATCGCGTCAAGCTTCGGCAGCTTGATGCGGCCGAGGATCACGTCACGGGCGTACCAGGCCTGGGCGTCGAACATGTTGAAGGTGTAGAACTGGTCCTGCATGCCGATATAGTGAAGCCGCGGATTTTCCTCCCAGACAACGCCCTTGTAGAGGCCGAGCGGCCATAGGCGGTTGGCGGTTTTCAGGCGCAGATCTTCCGCCATGAAGGGGAAGTGGTGCTGATAGCCGGTGCAGAGGATGATGGCGTCAACTTCCTTGGTGGAGCCATCCTTGAAATGGGCCGTCTTGTTCACCAGCTTCTGCAGCAGCGGACGTTCCTCGAAATTCTCCGGCCATTTGAAGCCCATGGGCTTGGTGCGGTAGGTGGCGGTGACCGATCTCGCGCCATATTTCCAGCATTGCGAGCCGATATCCTCGGCCGAATAGCTGCGGCCGACGATCAGGATGTCCTTGTCCTTGAATTCCAGCGCATCGCGGAAATCATGGGCATGCATGACGCGGCCATTGAAGGCTTCCGATGCCCTCGAAAGAGGGGCACGTGCGGGGTGGAGAAATGGCCGGAGGAGCACGATCACATAATCGAATTCCTCGTCATACATCCTGTCCTTCACCCGGTCATGGGCGGTGACGTGGAGTTTCTTTTTCTTCTTGTCCCAGTCCACCATGCGCACCGGCGAATTGAAGCGCACCCATTTCCGCACCTTGGCCTTTTCGACGCGGCCCTTGATGTAATCCCACAGCACGGCGCGCGGCGGGTAGGAGGCAATCGGCTTGCCGAAATGCTCCTCAAAGGTGTAGTCGGCAAATTCCAGGCATTCCTTGGGTCCGTTGGACCAGAGATAGCGGTACATGGAGCCATGCACGGGTTCGCCGTATTCATCCAGCCCGGTGCGCCAGGTGTAATTCCACAAGCCCGCCCCAATCATCCTGCTTTTCGAAGCAGACGATTTCCGGAATTTTCGCCTTCTTCTTGGCGGCGGACTGGAAGGCCCTCAGCACTGCAAGGCCTGAGGGGCCGGCGCCAATAACTGCAACACGTGTCATGGATTTTCCTCTTGTTATTCAGATCGGGGAAGATGCCGGGGCTGGTCGGCGCCCCGTCATCATATTTCGAAAGCCAGTCGATGGTGGTCTGGCGGTAGCGGGTGAGGCCCTTGTAGTCGACGAGCTCCGGCGGCAGGCTGCGCAGCACGCGCGGCAGGCGGCGGCCCCATTTCGGCACCGTCACCACTTCTTCCATCTTGATCAGATAGCAGCGGATGACAAAGAGGATGGCGTTGGAGCGCGGCAGGCGCCACAGGCTTTGCAGTTCGACAGCGCAGATGCACCTTGTTGCCGACATTCTCCGGCGTCACGGTGGCGCGGTCCGGGCCCCATTTCGGGTAGTTTTCCGGGCTGGTGTCGAGGCGCGGATTGATCGTCATCGTCCAGTTCAGGCGGCGCGTCGGGCTTGCCCTGCTGCAGGTTGAGCAGGAATTTCAGGGCGCGGTCGAAGACGCCGATCTGGTGGGCGAGCGGCACCGGCCCGTGCCATTCCATGAAATTCATGCCGATATCGAAATCCAGCGACCAGTCGGCCTGGGTCGTGGCAATGCCGGCATCCATCCAGAGATTATTGTCGCGCTGGTCGACGATGCAGAAATCGCCCTGCGCCTGCCGCGTGATATATTCCATGGGCTCATAGGGCAGGGTTGAGACATCGCCGAAGGCGAAATTTCTGGTCGATGCCCAGCGGCTTGTTGATCCAGTGCCAGTTGTCGCCGTCCTTGGTCAGCGAGAAATGTTCGGGATAGCCCGCCGCCTGCTGCTCCATCAGGAGTTCCAGCGTGTCCCATTGCGCCGTCATCATGTGCGGCAGGGCCTGGCAGCGCAGCGGATCTTCCTTCAGCACCAGCGCGCGGTCCTTCATCTCGGCAATATAATGCTCGTCGACATCGATGAGGCTTTCGAAGGCGGTGCCCGGCGCGCCCTTGCACATGGGGCTCCATGTTCACCGAATACATGTAGCTGTCTTCATGGAAGGGGAAGGGAAAGCGCCGGATCGCCGCCGGGCTGTTCCTGAAGGTGAAATCGTCGCGGAAAGTTTCCTGTTTGAATTCGATGTTCATGGCGTTCTCCTAGAGATCCAGCACGATTTCCTGGCCTTTCAGCCGCGATACACAAATCATGATCTTGCGTGCCTGAGGCCTTGTCTTCGGGCTCGAGGTAGATGGTCGTTATGTTCCAGCGTGCCATCGCAGGAGATGACATTGGTTTCGCACTGGCCGCAGGCGCCGCCGCGGCAGAGGAACGGCGCATCGATGCCTGCCGCTTCGACCGCTTCCAGAATGCTTTGATGCGAGCTGACACTTCAATGGTCTTTTCGGATTTTTTCAGCACGGCGCGGAAGGGCTTGCCGGGCGGCGGCGCCAGGAAGCGTTCGGAATGGAGGTTCTGCTTCGGGCCAGCCCAGCTTGCCGCGCCTTCGTCAGCACGCCGTCGATCATGCCTTCAGGGCCGCAGACATAGAGATGGGTGCCGAGCGGCTGGGCTTGTCAGCGATGCTCGTCGACGGGAATGAAGAGTTTCTCCTCGTCGCAATAGATTTTCACCCGGTGGGCGCCGTAGCGTTCCGACAGTTCCTTCCAATAGGCGCCGTGGGTGCGCGTGCGCACGGCGTAATGCAGTTCGAAGGCGCGATCCTCGCGGGTCATCTGGTCCATCATGGCCATGAAAGGGGTGATGCCGATGCCGCCGGCCATAGAATAGGTGCTTGCGGCCGCGCACGATCGAAGGGAAAGAGATTGACGGGCTGGGAGATCACCAGCGTATCGCCCACCTTCAGTTTCTCATGCAGGAAGGCGGAGCCGCCGCGGGAATTTTCCACGCGCAGCATCGCTGAGTTCATAGGCGCTGGTATCGCGTGGGCGATGACATCAGCGAATAGGTGTTGCGCCGCAGAATGTCGCCATCGCGCATGGCGACGACGACATGGGAGCCGCCGGAAAAAATCGGCATCGGCTCGCCATCGACGCGCTCAAGGCGGAAGCGTTTCACCTTCTCGGCCACCTGCGTGATGGCCGCCACCCGCACCGTCATGTCGGTATTGATGCTCATGGGAACAGCACCTCCGGCTTTGGCGCCGAGCCCGGTTCTTCCGCATCGATGTTCACGCCCTGGAAGGCGCCATAGCCGCCTGGAATAATGATCGCGCACCAGCAAGCGGCAGGCCGCAGTGGCGAACAGGTGAAGGGCGAGGTCGTCACGTTATCGGTAATGCCCTTGCAATGGACGCATTGCACGCGCCGCGCAGTGGAGCCCCGGTGTTCGGTGCGGATGGAATTGAAATCAATGCCGAGGTCAAGCGCCACCTGCATGGCCTGGCCGATGAAGCCTTCGGTGCCGGAGAGATAAAGCCGCGTTCCCATCCGTGCGGCCTGCAGCGAGGCCTTGAGGCGATTGAGAAGAACCGGAATGGTGGGCGCGGTCCAGAAATCAAAGGACTTCAAGTCCCGCAGTTTGCCCGCCTGATTATCGGGGCCGACATAAAGAATTTCCGCTTTCTCCAGAAAGCCGCTGCCCACGGATTTGATCTGGTCCAGCAAGGCCTCGGCCCCTTCGCCTTCAAGGGCAAAGAGGTGGCGCGCACTGTGAATATCAATCACCAGCCCCTTGTAAACCGGGCGGCTCTTAATTCCGACAACAAGCATCAGCCAACCGCGTTCCGCTTCTTCTTCTCCGGATCATCGAAGCTGATGGTGTGGGCGATGGCCTTGGCTTTCAGGTTCTTGCCGCGCACTTCCAGCTTCGTGCCCTGTTTAGCACAAGCCACGTCAACGCGCATGATCGCCATGGATTTCTTGGTGAGCTTGGAATAGCAGGGGCAGGTGATGACGCCCACCTTCTTGCCATCGGCATAGACCTCATCGCCCAGGTCGGCCGGGCCATCGGCCTCGATCAGCAGGCCGAATATCTTGAAGCGTTCCTTGCCTTTCAGCCGCGCATGTTCCTCGGCGCCGCGGAAACCGGTCTTGCCGGGGCTCACGGTAAAGTCGAGGCCCAGTTCCCACAGGCTGTCGCCGGGCTGCTCATTGGCAAAGGGATACATCTGCGAATTGTCGTAGGGGTAGAACAGCAGGTAGCTTTCCACGCGCAGCATGTCGAGCACGCTGAAGCACACGGGGATGATGCCCATGGACTTGCCTTCGGCAAGGATCGTATCCCAGATCTTCGGCGCATCCTGGCCGCGCACGAAAAGCTCATAGCCGCGCTCGCCGGTATAGCCGGTGCGCGAGATCATGGCAGGCGCGCCAAACAGCGTGGTCTGCATGTGGTGGAAATATTTCAGGTCGCGAATGCCGGGCACATGTTTGGCGAGGAAATCAACGGCCAGCGGCCCCTGCAGCGAAAGGTCATGAATGTCGTCGTCGAACAGCACGGCCACATTGCGGCCCAGCGACTGCTTCACCACTTCCTCATGGCCGGAGCCCGAGCCATGCACCAGCATCCAGGAATTGGGGCCGGTGCGGTAGACGATGCAGTCATCGGTGAAATGCCCGCGGTCATTCAGCATGCAGGCATAGACCGAACGGCCGGGATAGATCTTGGTCATGTCGCGGGTGGTGATGTATTCCAGCACGTTGATGGCGTGCGGCCCCACGAGATGTACCTTCTTGAGGCCCGAGACATCCATGAGGCCCGCCTTGGTGCGCACCGCGATGTGTTCGGCGTAAATGTCCTTGTCATAGGTCCAGGCGGTGCCCATGCCGGACCAGTCTTCAAGCTTTGAACCCAAGCGCCGGTGGCGGTCCGCCAGAACCGAAAATCTCCAACTCAAGGCCATTCAACTCTCCCAGGAATATTCATGAACGGAAACTATTATTCCTCACTGTAACGGGAATTGCGGGCGTTGCAAGATGTGAGCTGGAGAATTTAATAATGCGCTTGGGCAGGGCCGGAGATTGCTCCGGCCGCTGCCTGCCGGGTTCAATTCGCGGCGAAACAATAGAAAAAGCCATTGCCGCCCGTGCCTTTGAGGGCATCCTGGCTGCAGCCGCCGCGCGAGGGGTGGGATGAGTTCCATGACTTGGCAGGGGCCGAGTCATCAAGGCCGGTGCGGTCGCTGTGGCCCACCATCACGGCACCTTCGGCCCCGCTCAAGGTCCAATTGCCACAGGTGCGGTCTTCGCCCGCGGCGAAGGCTGTCCCGTCTGCCTGGGTGCCAGTCAGAATGTCATGCATGTTGGGCGTGTCACCACGGCCATTGATCACCTCGCCTTTCTCGTTGAGGGCGGTGGCCTTGGTGAGATTGTTGGTGCCATGAAGCTCCGCCACGTCCTTGGCGATCACCTCGCCCTTGGCATTGGCCCAGGGCCCCGCACCAATGCGGTCCTTGGCGTTGACCGCGCCATCGCCTTGCGTCGAGAGATAGGCGCGCCAGGTTTGCCCGGTGGAACCCGCCGCTTCGGCAAGCGTCTGGCAATGCTTGTCGGCCCCATCGAGGCCGCCGAGATCAGCTCCTTTGCCGGAGCCGACGCTGGTGACGAAGAATCCCATTTTTGCATCTTGGGCGAAGGCTGAAGGTGCCATCACGAAAGGGTGAGGGCTACGGGCACGAACAGGGCCAGGGCATTTAATTTCCGCATGTTTTTCTCCTTTTGTTTTCCGCCCGGGTGAAGCGTAGAGGGCGGCCAATGACGGCACAATTCAACTTTATTTGACCTTCCAAGATGCCGGGATTGGCACGTGGGTTGAAGGTTGCCGCACTTAACGCGTCACCACGCAAATTGTTCAGTCGCGGGAATTCGGGAATTGCGGTAACTCTGCCCATGGTACCCAGCGCAGAAAGGCCAAGCCCATGTTCGTTTCCTTTTTCCCCACGCCAAAACTGTTCTTCTGGTCCACGGCGCTATGGACAATCGCCACGATCGCAATCTGGTATTATGGGGGAGACAGCATGGGGACGGCGCTTGGTCTTTTGCCGGCACCCGAGGATCCCACCAAGGGGGCGAGCGTGTTTGTTTTCCTTTCCCGCCCCTTCATCTGGTTTTACATTTATTTTACGGTGGCAGTGGCACTCTTTGCCGGCTTCTGGGAGTGGTACGCGCCGCACAGGTGGTCGCGCTGGTCGATCCTGGGCTCGGCGCTTATCATCTTCACCACGTATTTTCAGGTCCAGGTGAGTGTTGCCATTAATTCCTGGTATGGCCCGTTCTATGACATGATTCAGCAGGCGCTCGCAACACCAGGGCAAATAACACTGGTGCAGTTCTATGGCCAGCTTGCCACCTTTGCCGGCATTGCCATGGTTGCGGTTTTCGTCGGGCGTACTCACGCGGTTTTTCGTCAGCCACTATATTTTCCGCTGGCGCACCGCGATGAATGATTACTACATGGCCAACTGGCCGCGACTCCGCTCCATCGAAGGCGCATCGCAGCGTGTGCAGGAAGACACCATGCGCTTTTCAACCACCATGGAGGGACTGGGAGTCAACCTGATTGATTCGGTGATGACGCTCATTGCCTTTCTTCCGGTTCTCATGGTGCTTTCGATCAACGTCACCGAGCTTCCGCTGATCGGTCACATCCCAAATGCGCTCGTTGTCATCGCAATTGTCTGGTCGCTCTTCGGCACGGCCTTTCTGGCGCTCATCGGCATCAGGCTGCCGGGCCTTGAGTTTCGCAACCAACGCGTCGAGGCGGCCTACCGCAAGGAGTTGGTCTATGCCGAGGATGACGAGACCCGAGCCCAACCGCAGACCGTGGCCGAGCTCTTCGCGGCGGTGCGCGCGAATTACTTCCGGCTATATTTCAACTACATGTACTTCAATATCGGTCGGATTTTCTATCTGCAGACTGACAACATATTTCCCTACATCGTTCTGGCGCCTACGATTGTGGCGGGAAAGATTACGTTGGGGTCGATGAACCAGATCCTCAATGCCTTCAGCCAGGTGCGCTCATCGTTTCAATATCTTGTCAATTCATGGACGGTAATTGTCGAGCTCCTGTCGATCTATAAGCGCCTGCGAGCCTTTGAAGCGACACTGCACGGAGAGGAATTGCCGGCCATCGAAAAGACGCCGGATGATGTTGGAGTGGTGGCGGAGGCGTGAGGGGAAATCCCCCACTGGGGTCGAGCACCCTGTTGATCGAGATCAATGACGCGTCTGCATAGGGGTGTTAACCTTGAGCCTGTTGGAGTGATTCATGATGTTGAAACGGTTTTTGATAGGGGCTGTTGCCTTCCTGATGTTGGCTGTCGCGCCCGGGGTCCGCGCCGATTCCACGGAATCGGTGCCTGCAGAACTGGGGCGCGGCGACTTCATGAACTATTGTGCCGCCTGCCATGGGGTGGGGGGCAAGGGTGATGGCACCGTTGCCGAGTTCCTCACCATCGACGCTGCAGACCTCACCCGAATGAGCCTGAGAAATGGCGGGATATTCCCGCGCCAACGCGCCATTGAGGTGATTGATGGCCGGGCCCAGGTGAGCGTTCATGGCGAGCGGGACATGCCGGTATGGGGCGACTGGTTCAAGTTCGAGGCCAATTCGGATGGCGCGGGCACGAAAACGGAGAAAGTTGTCCGAGAACGGATTACCGCACTCGTAGATTATCTTGAAACCATTCAGCAGCACTGACAGGCCCGGCTCATGGCGCGCCCTCGAGTAATCCCTTTGTTGATTGGTGCAGCGGTATTGGCAATGGGCCTGCTGATGGTCTTGTCATCCAAAGGTTTTGGCCAGAACCAGGAAGAAAGCCCAGGCGCAGACGGTTCAGGCGAACACGCCTTTCAACTCTATTGTTCAAGCTGCCATGGTGATGGCGGGCGGGGCGATGGTCCAATGGCTCTTAATCTCACGGTGCCACCGCCTGATCTCACCAAACTTTCCAAACGCAATGGCGGGGGGTTTCCAAGGGAGCGGCTACGGGCGATCATTGACGGGCGCGAGACCCTGAAGAACCACGGAGACCGCGAAATGCCGGTGTGGGGCATTTGGTTCAAGATGGAAGCGGAGGACGACCTCGGCGGCGCCGAAGGCGATGAAGGTACGGTGCAGCGCCGCATCGCGGCCCTGATCGATTTTCTCGAAACGCTGCAGGGCCCCTAGGGCGTGATATTTGTTAAAAAAAGTAGTCGGTTTTCGCTGCTTCCGGGCTCACCACTCCGGCTTTTACATCGGCCTCGACAAGGGCCGGCGCTCGCAATTTGGGATTGCCGAAGCCGCCGCCGCCGGGGAGTTCAACGACAAGGCTGTCGCCGGTTGGAATGACATGGATGCCCTTGTCGGGGATTGATTTGCCCGAGCCCAGGCGCGCCACGCCTTTCACGCCCGCGCCGCCGCCGTCTCTTCCCTTTGCCGGATTTTTGATGCGGTCAAATGTTGCGGCGGAGATGGTGAACGGCGCCTTTTCGCGGTTGGCGATTTCGATTGTCTGCGAAAGACCGCCGCGCCATTCGCCGGCGCCGGCACTGTCCATCAGAAATTCCTTGCGCTTGAAATACAGCGGGCACTGGTTTTCGGTGACTTCGATCGGGATGGCACCGATGCCTGAGGGGAAAGCGGTGGTGGCCAGGCCATCCTTGCCGGGCCTGCCGCCGATGCCGCCAAGCGCAATGCTGATCACGCCGAACTCCTTGGCCTTCGCAGTTTCATGGGCGGGCACGCGGCCATGGGCGCTATTCAATCCGAGGATCCAGATGGAGCCGGCACTTTCCGCCTGCACCTTTCCGGGCAGCGCCTGTGCGAGGCAGCCGAATACCGCGTCGGCCAGCATCTGGCCGGTGACATGGCGGGCAGTGACGGGCGAAGGCCTGATGGGGTCAACACAGGTGCCCGCTTCGGTGACGAGATCGAAGCACGACAGCGAGCCAATATTGTTGGGCACATGGGGGGCGATCACCGCCTTGAGGCCAAACACGGAATAGGCATGGGTATAGGTGCGAGGGCTGTTGATGCCGAAGATGGACGCGGCGGATGAGCCGGTAAAATCAATGGTTATCTTGCCGTTCCTGATGGTGAGCTTCGATTTGATGGTGATCGGCCCTTCATAGCCATCAAGCGGCATTTCGTAAGACCATTCGCCTTCCGGCATTGCCTTGATGGCTTCGCGTGCGCCTTTTTCCGAAGTGGTGAGAATGTGTTTTGCCAGCGGTTCAAGGCTGGTGAGCTTGAACTCGGTCATCATCTCGATGAGGCGTCGCGCGCCCGTGTCATTGGCGCTCACAAGGGAAAGAAGATCGCCGCGCACTTCCACGGGATTGCGCGAATTGGCGAGAATGACTGAAAGCAATTCCTCATTGATCTTGCCCTCTTTGCGCATTTTCAAATGGGGAATGAGGGTGCCTTCCTCGAAGGAAGAATTGGCCTTGGCCGACATGCCGACGCCGCCCACGTCAATCACGTGGCAGGTGCTGGCGAAAAACGCCACCAGCTTTTTGCCGAGGAACACCGGCGTCATCATCACATAGTCAAAGAGATGGCCGGTGCCGAGCCATGGGTCGTTGGTCACATAGACGTCGCCGGGCTTCATGGTGGATTGCGGGTAATGCTTGAAGAAATGGCCGACGGCAGTGGCCATGGTGTTCACATGTCCCGGGGTTCCGGTCATGGCCTGGGCGATCATGTGGCCTTCGGCATTATAAACACCGGCGGAGAGATCGCCCGCCTCGCGGGTGATGGTGCCGAAGGCCGAGCGCAGCAGCGATTGGGCCTGTTCTTCCACAACGGCAATCAAACGGTTCCACATGACCTGGGTGCGGATGGCATCGAGCGCGGATTTGCTCATTTCGTTTGCTCCAGAATGATGTAGCCCAGGCTGTTGATCTTCGCCTTGAAGTTCGCGCCGACGATCGTGGAGGTTTCATCTTCGGCAATAATTGCGGGACCCTTGAAGGAAGCACCGGGCTTCATGTCGAAACGCCAATAGACAGGCACCATGACTTGCTTACCCAAGGCGGGATCATAGATCAGCCGCTTGCTTCTTGGTTTTGGCGCAGATTTGGCAGAAGTTTTCGCGGCCCGTTTTGGTTTCTTGGCAATCGATGAAACGGTGACCGACCAGGTGATGGCTTCCGCCTCCTGATTGGGAATGCGAAGCCCGTAAACCTGTTCATACTGGGCCTCGAATGCGGCCTTAAGTTTTTTGCCGTCGGCATCATTCAGGGTTTTGACGGGAACGGTGATGCGGATTTCATGGCCTTGGCCGACATAGCGGCAATCAGCAATGATCTGCACCGTTGCCTTGGTGTTTCCGAGAGCGGGTTCGACGACGGCGCGGGCATCAGTTGTCATGTGCTGCAGCAGGGTATTCACGGAGCTTGCATTGAAGGCATCGAGCGAGACCGCCGCACTGCGCGTCACTTCATAGGCGATGGGGGCGCGCAGGAAACCGATGGCCGAGCCAACGCCCGCACCCATCGGCACGATAATGGTTTTCACGCCGACTTTTTCGGCAAGCCGGCAGGCATGGAGCGGGGCGCCGCCGCCAAAGGCAATCATGGTGCACGCGGCGATGTCACGGCCGCGCTCAATGGCGTGGACGCGCGCCGCATTGGCCATGTTTTCCTCGACGATTTCGGTGACGCCCGCCGCCGGCCAGAAATCCTTGAGGTCCCAGCGGATTGCCGATGGCTTTCTGCAAAGCCGCCTTGGCGCCGGCTTCATCAAGCTTGATTTTGCCGCCGGCGAAATAGGCGGGATCGATTTTGCCCAATGCCAGATTGGCATCGGTGACGGCGGGTTCGGCGCCGCCGCGGCCATAGCACACGGGGCCGGGGGTTGATCCGGCGCTGTCCGGTCCCACGGTGATGCGGTTCAATTTGTCGACGCGGGCGATGGAGCCACCGCCGGCGCCGATTTCCACCATTTCAATCACGGGGATTCGAACTGGAATTCCTGAGCCCTTCATGTCGCGGTAGGCTCTCGCGATTTCAAATTTGCGGGCCCGCTCGGGTTCGCCATTGGTGAGCAGGCAAATCTTGGCGGTGGTGCCGCCCATGTCGAAGGAGACGACTTCGGGCAACGCGCATTCGGCGGCAATTTCGGAGGCGAGGATGGCGCCGCCCGCCGGGCCTGATTCAACCAGGCGAATGGGAAAGCGCGCGGCGGTTTCCAGTGTAGTCAGGCCGCCGCCGGACATCATCAGGAACAGCGGGCAGTCCATGTTCATGTCTCGCAATTGGTCGCGCAGCCGGTGCAGATAGCCTGCCATGAGGGGGCGCACATAGGCGTTGGCGACAACAGTGGAAAAGCGTTCGAATTCGCGGATTTCCGGGGCCACTTCGCTGGAGATGCAGATGGTCACATCTTTCGGCAAGGCGGCGGAGAGGATTTCGCGCACCCGGCGCTCATGGCCGTCATGGGCATAGGCATGGAGGAAGCCGATGGCCACGGCCTTTATGTTTTCATCGCGCAATTGCTGCGCCAGGCCTTGCAAGGCGGATTCATCAAGCGGAACCAGGACATCGCCGTCTGCGGACAGGCGTTCCTCAACGGTGAAGCGCAGGGGGCGCGGCACCAGGGGCGCGTGAACGGTCGATCATCAGATCGTAGTGATCGAAGCGCTTTTCATAGCCCTGCTCGAGAATATCGCGAAAGCCCTTGGTGGTGATGAAGGCGGTCTTGGCGCCTTTCCTTTCGATCAGGGCATTGGTGGCAAGGGTAGTGCCGTGAATGAATACGCCGATATCGGCGGGTTTTATCCCCGACTGTTCGAGGACAAGGCCGATGCCTTCGATAACGCCCAATTCCGGTGCTTGGGTCGTGGTCAGAACCTTGCCGCTCCAGCGCTGGTTTCCTGCTTCAACCACAATATCGGTGAAGGTGCCGCCGATATCGGCGGCGAGTTTGATGGTTTTGCTCATGGCCGAGATACCTACTATTGCGCGCGCGTAAATCCTAGGGGCTTCAGGCATGGCTGGGTTGACAGGCCGAGAACAGTGGCCGCATGCTGATTGCTCTTTGTGCTGGATAATAAGATCGTGCAATTGCCGGATTCGCATCTTGCCACGGGTTATCGCCATTTTGTGGCGGTGGCGACGATGGGATCGGTGCGGGCCGCTTCACGGCAGTTGAATGTTGCGGCCTCTGCCATCAGCCGGCAAATCGGCCTGCTTGAAGCGCAATTGGGGATTGGCCTTTTTGAGCGGCATTCGCGCAGCCTGGCGCTGACCGAAGCGGGCATGGAATTGCTTCGCGGCCTGCAGGCAGCAAGCCAGACTCATGAAGGCACGCTTGATCTGCTGGCAAGCCTGAAGGGTATTACGCGCGGGCGGGTGAGCATTGCGGTCGTTGAAAGCCTTTCAATTTCTTTTCTCCCGGATTTGCTGATTACCTTCTCAAGGAAATTTCCCGGCGTGCAGGCGGCTATCACAGTGGCGGGCTCTGACAAGGTGACCGAACTGGTACGAGAGCGCGAAGCCGATGTCGGTGTGACGTTTAATCCGTCCGCGCTGGAAGGTTTGACCGTTGAATTCGAGCGCGGCATTCCGCTGGGAGCCACCATGGCGCCGTCCCATCCCCTGGCCAAGTCCAAATCACTGACACTGGCGCAATGCATGGAACACCCTATTGCGTGGCCGGCGCGTGAGCTCAGCATTCGCCTTATTCTGGACCGGGCGTTAGGGGCGCGAACGGCACGGCATGAGCGCCTGTTTGAATGCAACTCACTTCGACTGATGGCGGCACTGGCCAGGGATGGCGGCTGCATTGCATTCCAAACGCTTTTTGGCATTGAAAGGGATATTGCCGAAAAAACCCTGGTTTTTATCCCCCTTGCAGATCGCAAACTGCCACCCAGCCGGTTAACCCTCGTCCACCGTCCCGGGCTTGACCGGAAAACGGCGGCTGGTGCCTTTCTTGATCTCACCAAGCAACAGCTCCCAAAGATTTTGGATGTACGAAAAAAGTGAACATAGCGTGCTTTTATTGTTCTTTTTAGAACGAATTGAATATGATACAAAATTTGAATCCGCCAAAAGAAGCGGCTTTCAGTGAATTTTCTCGGGGAAATGCATGGGCCGTCTGACGACGCACGTTCTTGATACAAGCTCTGGCAAGCCTGCCGCCGGGCTGAAGATAGAATTGTGGTCAATCGCCGCAAAGCCGGAGCTTATCAAGACGGTCACCACCAATGGTGATGGCCGGGTTGACGGAGCAATTCTTGAAGGAGAGACTTCAAGGCCGGGACCTATGAACTGAGGTTTCATGCCGGTGCCTATCTCCGGGCGAGTGGTGTGAAACTTGATGAGCCCGCCTTCCTTGACGTGATTCCCATACGTTTCGGCATTTCCAATCCGTCACAGCATTATCACGTGCCGCTGCTGCTCTCGCCCTATGGCTATTCAACCTATCGGGGGAGCTAAGAGATGGCGCGCCAAACAATCCATTTTTTGCGCCGGGGACAGGTGGTGGAGCTTTCCTCCATTCCGCCCACGCGCACGTTGCTGGATTATCTGCGGCTTGAGGAAAAATCCAAGGGCACCAAAGAGGGCTGCAACGAAGGCGATTGCGGCGCCTGCACCGTGGCGCTGGGTTCGCTTGAAAATGGCCGCGTGGTTTATGAGCCGGTCAATGCCTGCATTCTTTTGCTCGGCCAGATCGATGGCAAGGAGCTCGTCACCGTTGATGATCTGGCTGTCGGTGGAAAACTGCATCCCGTGCAAGAAGGCCTTTGTGGATAATCATGCTTCGCAATGCGGCTTTTGCACGCCGGGTTTCGTGATGTCCCTGTTCACGCTTTATCACGCGGGCAAGAAGCCGACGCGGCAGGAAATCGTTGATCATATTGCCGGCAATCTCTGCCGCTGCACGGGCTATCGCCCGATTGTGGATGCGGCGGTGAAATCCTGCACCGGCAAACCTGCTGATGCCTGGGCTGGCAGCGGCAAAGGCAACCGCAACTCAATTGGCAGCGCTCAATGACGCGCGCGGATGTTTTTATAGGGCGATACCAGTACTTTCTTTGCCGCTCCTTAGCAATCGGAGTAACTTGCCAAGCTTTACGCAGACCATCCCGACGCAACAATTGTTGCGGGGGCTACGGATGTTGGGTTGTGGATTACAAAGCAACTTCGAGACTCTGCCTAAGATCATTCATGTCGGCCGCGCCAAGGGCCTTGATACAATCGTTGATCAGGGCCCACATATTTCCATCGGGCCAGCGCCACTTATTCCAGATGCTGAGTCCCATTTCTCGCTCGATTGATCCCGATATCGGCGAAGTGATCCGCCGGCTTGGGGCGAAGCAGGTTCGTGCTTCCGGAACTGTTGGCGGAAATATCGCCAATGGATCGCCCATTGGCGATAGCCCGCCTATGCTTATTGCCCTGGGTGCAACGCTCCATCTTCGCCATGGGGAAAATGAACGCTATATGTCGCTTGAAGATTTTTTTGTGGCCTATGGGAAGCAGGATCGCGCCGCTGGCGAACTCGTCTGGCGCGTGGATATTCCCAAGCTCAAGGCCAATGAAGCATTTCGTGCCTACAAGCTGACCAAGCGCTTTGACCAGGATATTTCGGCGGTGATGGGCGCTTTCAAGTTCACGCTTGATGGACGCACGATCAATTCTGCCCGCATTGCCTTTGGTGGCATGGCGGCAACGCCGAAGCGAGCGCTGAAAACTGAAGCGGCGCTGCGTGGTGTTTCGCTTGATGCGCCGCAGGATTGGGAGCGGGCAATTGCGGAGATGGCCGTGGACTATCAGCCTATTGATGATATGCGGGCGTCGGCGGATTATCGCCTGGTTGCGGCGCGTGCCCATCTTCGCAAGGCATTGATGGAAGTTGCGTCGGGACAATCGGGGGCAACGCGCGTTGCCGGTGTTCGCGGGGAGGCAGCCTGAGATGAGTGTGCGCGCGCGCATGCTTGAAACAGATAGCGTTGGTCTTGCCCTGGCCCACGATAGCGCCGCGCTGCATGTTCAGGGATCAGCTGTTTATATCGATGACATGCGCGAGCCCGATGGCACGCTTCATGTGGAGCCGGGTTATGCGCCAAATGAAGCGCGCGGGAAAGATTGTCGGCCTTAATCTCGATGCGGTCCGGGCATTTCCCGGCGTTGTGGCGGTGCTTACGGCAGAGGATATTCCAGGCGTCAATGATTGCAGTCCTGCCCTCGGTGATGATCCCATCTTCGCCGAAGGCGTGATTGAATTTCATGGCCAGGTGGTTTTTGCAGTTGTTGCAGAAACGCGCGAGATTGCGCGGCGCGCGGCGCGGTTGGGGAAAATTGAAGTGGCCGGCAAGGCGCCGGCGGTGACCGTGGAAGCATGCGCTTGCCATGGGCACGAAGGATGTGTTGCCGGAATATGCCTTTACCCATGGCGATGTTGCCAAGGCTCTCAAGGCCGCGCCTCATGTGATTGCGGAAAGTTTCCATGTTGGCGGGCAGGAGCATTTCTATATCGAGGGGCAGGTTGCGCTTGGCATGCCGGAGGAAAAGGGCGGCATGACCGTCTATTCGTCTACGCAGCATCCCACGGAAATCCAGCATTGCATTGCCAAGATGCTCAAGGTTCCCGATGCGATGGTGACCTGCGAATGCCGGCGCATGGGCGGGGCCTTTGGCGGCAAGGAAAGCCAGGCGGCGCAGTGGGCGGCGCTGGCGGCACTTGCGGCCCACGTCACGGGCCGTCCGGCCAAATGCCGGCTGGACCGGGACCAGGACATGATCATGACGGGCAAGCGCCATGACTTTCGCATCGACTACAGGATTGGCTATGACGATACGGCGCGCCTGACAGCCGTTGATGTGGATTTTCTGGCGCGCTGCGGCTACTCGGCGGACCTTGTCACAAGGCGTGTGTGACCGCGCCATGTTCCATGCGGACAATGCCTATTTTTATCCCACCTATCACATCAAGTCGCGCCGGCTCCGCACCAATACGGTTTCCAATACGGCCTTCCGGGGATTTGGCGGGCCGCAGGGCATGATGTTTGCCGAGCGGGTGATGGATGCGATTGCCATTGAAACGGGACTTGATCCGCTCGATGTGCGCAAGCGCAATCTTTATGCGCGCGGGCGCGACGTGACGCCCTACCGGCAGAAGGTTGAGGACAATATCGCCCTTGAGGTTATCGAGGCGCTGGAAAAATCCAGCAGCTACCGGGCGCGGCGGAAGAAGATTGCTGCCTTCAATAAGAAGAACACCGTTCTGAAAAAAGGCATTGCGCTTACGCCGGTCAAGTTCGGCATTTCTTTTACGCTCACCTGCCTCAACCAGGCGGGCGCCCTTGTCCATGTCTATACGGATGGTTCGGTGCATCTCAACCATGGCGGCACCGAAATGGGGCAGGGGCTCTATATCAAGGTTGCGCAGGTCGTGGCGGAGGTGTTCGGCATCTCGGCGGACCGGGTGCGCATCACGGCCACGACTACGGGCAAGGTTCCCAATACTTCGCCAACGGCTGCGTCATCGGGCTCGGACCTGAACGGTATGGCGGCGAAGGCTGCGGCTTTGGCCATCAAGACCCGCATGATTGATTTTGCGGCGAAGGAATGGAAAGTCGCCAAGTCGCGCATAAAGTTCGAAAAGGGCCAGGTCCTCATTGGCAACCAACGCATCACATTCGGTGAATTGGCAAAGAAGGTGAATACGGGCCGTGTGTCGCTTTCCTCCACGGGTTTCTATTCCACGCCCAAGATCACCTGGGACCGGCCCAATGGGCGCGGCAATCCGTTTTTCTATTTTGCCTATGGCGCGTCGTGCTCGGAAGTCACCATTGATACGATGACCGGGGAAATGCGGGTGGACCGGGTCGATATCCTCCATGACGTCGGGCGCTCGCTCAATCCGGCTATCGACATGGGGCAGATCGAAGGCGGCTTCGTTCAGGGCATGGGTTGGCTCACCACCGAGGAACTGGTGTTCGACGACAAGGGGCGCTTGCGGACCCATGCACCTTCCACCTACAAAATCCCCTGCGCTTCGGATGTGCCTGCCGATTTCCGGGTGAAACTCTATGAAAGCGGCGGGAACCCAGCGGATTCGATTTACCGTTCCAAGGCGGTGGGCGAGCCGCCGCTGATGCTGCCGATT
Source organism: uncultured Alphaproteobacteria bacterium (assembly GCA_963810045.1). GTDB lineage: Bacteria > Pseudomonadota > Alphaproteobacteria > Rhizobiales > Aestuariivirgaceae > Aestuariivirga. The sequence continues at coordinate 79,709 of CAWELV010000020.1, forward strand.
TCCGTTTGGTGCGCCATTGCCGATGCGGTCGGCAGCCTGAAGCCGGGGGTCATTCCAAAATTGGCCGTGCCGGCAACGCCGGAAGCCATTTTGCGGGCAGTGAAGGCGATGCAGCCATGAAGGTCTGGGCCCATATCGTCAAAACACTGGAAGCGCATGGCACCTGCGCCATGATCTCCGTTGTGAAGGTGGAAGGCTCGGCGCCGCGGGAAGCGGGGGCGCGCATTGTTGTGACGCCACTGGGCTTTCACGGAACAATCGGCGGGGGCACACTGGAGTGGCAGGCCATTGCCAAGGCGCAGGCCCTGCTGGGAAAGCCAACACAGCACAAGCTTAGTGTCCATTCGCTCGGTCCGGACCTCGGACAATGCTGCGGCGGGCGGGTGCAGCTGGTAACCGAAGTGTTCGCGCGCAACGATCTGGCAGCAGCCAGGGAATTTGCCCTCCGGGAAGAGACCGGCGTGTTTGCGGTAACGGGGCGCATTCTGGCGCCGGATTTCAGCGAGCAGTTTGGCGACAGCAACCGCAAGCTCTATCTCTTCGGGGCGGGGCATGTGGGCCGTGCCCTTGTCTTGGCGCTTGCGCCACTGCCCTTTGATGTCATCTGGATTGACCCCGAGAAGGGGCATTCCCCTCGGTCGTGCCTTCCAATGTGGTGACAATTCAAAGTGAAAATCCCGCTGCCGAAATTGCGGATGCGCCGCCCGGCAGTTTTGCTCTGGTGATGACCCACAGCCATGCCCTTGACCTTGAAATCATTGATGCGGTTCTGCGTAACCCTCGTTTTGCCTATGCGGGCCTGATTGGCAGCGCCACCAAACGGGCGCGATTCAGCAAGCGCCTGCGCGAGGCGGGCATGCTGACGGAAATATCAGCGCAATGGTCTGTCCGATTGGCGTTTCCGAGCATAAAATCCAAGCATCCCTCAGCGATTGCAGCAGCAACAGCCGCTCAGCTTCTGGAGCGCGACGAACTGTTGAGATGCGCTGAATCGCCACTCGCGGAGCCTCTCGCGATTTGGATAAAGTCGGAGACGGGGAGACGCGCGTCATGACGGCACCGGACTACCTGCTTGAGGCCATCGACATCGTCAAAGTGTTCGGCACGTTGCGGGCCAATGATGGCGTGACGCTGCGTGTGGCGCCCGGCGAAATCCATGCCTTTCTCGGCGAAAATGGGGCCGGAAAATCCACGCTTGTCAAAATGATCTATGGCTCGCTGCAGCCCAACTCGGGAACGATCAAGTGGATGGGCCAGGACGTGGTCATTCCCAATCCCAATGCGGCGCGCAAGCTCGGCATCGGCATGGTATTCCAGCACTTCTCGCTGTTTGAAGCCTTGAGTGTCGCAGAAAATATCTCCCTGGCGATGCCGGGAAAATTTGATCTCGCCGCACTTTCCAAAAAGGTTGCACAGGTTTCAAAGGAATATGGCTTGCCGCTTCACCCAAATGCCACAGTAGCGGACTTGTCGGTTGGCGAGCGCCAGCGCATTGAAATTGTGCGCTGCCTTTTGCAGGAACCGAAACTCCTGATCCTCGATGAGCCAACAGCAGTTCTGACGCCGCAGGAGGCGGACCAGCTTTTTGTCACCTTGAAACGTCTGGCAAGCGAGGGCTGTTCGGTTCTTTACATTTCGCACCGGCTTGAAGAAGTGAAGCGCCTCTGCCACACGGCCACAATCCTGCGCCATGGCAAGGTGGTTGCATCGTGTGATCCCGCCAGGGAAACGGCGGCCAGTCTTGCAAAGCTTATGGTAGGCGGCGACGTTCACACGGTGCGCGCTGCCAAGGCGCCCAAGGATGGTGCCGTCCGTTTCTCTCTGAAAGGTGCAAGTCTGGAGGCTGACGGGCCTTTCGCGGTTGAACTGAAGAATATCAATCTCGATGTGCGTGGCGGTGAAGTCATCGCCATTGCGGGTGTTGCAGGTAATGGCCAGTCCGAGCTCTTCGACGCTATTTCTGGGGAACGGCCCCTGTCTCGCGGTGACGCGGTTTCAATCGATGGTGCCTCCTGTGGTGCCATTGGCGTGACCGAGCGGCGAAAGATGGGGGCCGCTTTTGTACCCGAAGAGCGTTTGGGTCATGGCGCCGTGCCCGGATTTCCCCTGTCTGAAAATGTAGTTCTCACGCGTCATTCGGACGATGCCTCGCTGGCAAAAAATGGACTTCTGGACCGCGGCAAAGCAAGTGCCATCGCGGAGCGGGTGATCAAAACCTATGATGTGCGCAAGGGCAAACCTGATCCGGAAGCCCGCTCACTGTCGGGCGGCAATTTGCAGAAATTTGTGATGGGCCGCGAATTGGACCGCAAGCCGAAGGTGCTCGTCGTCAACCAGCCGACCTGGGGCGTTGATGCGGGTGCAGCCGCAACCATTCGCCAGGCTCTCGTTGATCTGGCGCGATCTGGATCGGCGGTGGTCGTGATCAGCCAGGACCTGGACGAAATTTTTGAATTGGCGGATCGCGTCGCGGTTATTTCGCGGGGCCAGCTTTCCGAGGCGCATCCGGCCCATGAAATGACGGCGGAAAAAATTGGCCTGCTGATGGCCGGTTCCCATGAAAAGGAGGCATCCCATGCGGCTCGTTCTTGAGAAACGGGGTGACCATTCCCAGTTCTTTGCGGTTGCATCGCCTTTTCTTGCCTTGCTGCTGACGCTTATTGCGGGCGGGCTGATCTTCGCTGCGCGCGGCATCAATCCGTTGGAAGGGCTTTATGTTTACTTTGTTGAGCCCCTCACGCAGCTCTGGTCGGTTGAACAACTCATTGTAAAGGCCACACCACTTGTCCTGATCGGCGTGGGTCTTGCGGTTTGCTACATGGCCAATGTCTGGAACATCGGGGCCGAGGGTCAACTGACCATGGGAGCCATTATCGGCAGCATCGCGCCCGTCATGTTTCCCGCCTGGCAGGACCCTTCAATCCTTGTTGTCATGCTTATTATGGGATTTCTCGGCGGTGCGCTTTTTGGCGCCATCCCGGCACTTCTCAAAACGCGTTTCAATGCCAATGAAATTCTGGTTTCGCTCATGCTGGTTTATGTGGCGGGACTGTTTCTTGACTGGCTGGTGCGCGGGCCCTGGCGCGATCCGCAGGGGTATAATTTTCCGGTCACGAAAACTTTTGCGGGCTGGCAACTGCTTCCGACTCTTGGCGGCACCATCCATCTCGGCTCCCTGTTTGCCTTGCTTGCATGTGTTGCCCTTGCCTTTCTCATGGCAAAGACGCTTATGGGTTTTGAGATCAAGGTCACGGGCAATGCGCCTCGCGCCGGGCGATTTGCCGGTTTTTCGCGCAGCAGGATGGTGATGTTCTGTTTCCTGCTTTCGGGCGGGCTTGCGGGCCTTGCTGGGATTTGTGAAGTCGCCAGCGTGGTCGGCAAGTTGCAGCCGCAAATTTCTCCCGGCTATGGCTTTGCGGCCATCATCGTGGCTTTCCTTGGCCGCCTCAATCCGCTTGGCGTGCTCTTTGCCGGATTGCTGCTGGCGCTGAGCTACATCGGCGGCGAGGCGGCACAGGTGACGCTGGGAATTTCCGACAAGATTGCCAAGGTGTTTCAGGGCATCCTGCTGTTCTTCATCCTCTCCTGCGACACTCTCATTCTGTACCGGATTAAATTCGAGACAGGGCGCGTGGGCGCGCTCAAGGCGGCGGAGTAGGGCAATGGACCAAGGCCTTGCAGTTTTGCTGACCATCGTTACCGCCGCAACGCCATTGCTGATTGCCGCCATTGGCGAGTTGGTCGTCGAGCGCTCCGGCGTTCTCAACCTGGGTGTTGAAGGCATGATGGTGATGGGGGCCGTGGCGGGATTTGCGGTGGCATTCCTCACGGGGTCGACATTGCTGGGGGTTGGCGGCGCCATCCTTGCGGGCATTGCCATGTCGGCGATCTTTGGATTTCTCACGCTCACTCTGGTGGCTAACCAGGTGGCGGCGGGGCTTGCTCTCACCCTTCTGGGGCTTGGCCTTTCCGGCTTGATCGGCGAAGCTTTTGTGGGCCAGCCAGGGCTCAAGATGCCGACGTTGTTCGGCATGGATGCGCTTGTGCCATTTTCATTCCTCCTCACGGCGGGCGTGGCCTATGTGCTGTTCAAAACCAAAATCGGGCTTGTCATCCGGGCGGTTGGCAACAGCCATAATTCAGCGCATGCCCTGGGTTACCGGGTCATTGCACTGCGCTATCTCAGCGTGATGTTCGGTGGGGCCTGCGCGGGCCTTGCCGGTGGCTACCTGTCGCTTGCCTATACGCCGCAGTGGATTGAGAACATGACGGCGGGACGGGGCTGGATTGCGCTCGCCCTCGTGGTTTTTGCATCCTGGCGGCCCTTGCGCACGCTGGTGGGCGCTTATCTTTTTGGCGCGGTGTCGATTATGGGCTTTGTCGTCCAGTCCATGGGGCTCGGCATCCCATCGCAATTCCTTTCGGCGCTGCCCTATATCGTGACGATAATCGCGCTGGTGATCATTTCCGGAAACAAGCGGCTGACGCAGGCCAATACACCAGCTTGCCTTGCCCAATCTTTTGTGCCTGATAGATAGCTAGCAACCGGCCCTCGCCACGCGGCGGACGGGGTCAAGTCGAGCAAAGCCGCAGACTGAACAGAATAACAGGGAGACAGAACATGAAGAAACTATTGATGACAGCCGCGGTGGCAGCGGTTGCGCTGGGACTGGGATCAACGGCCTCGCTGGCTGAGGCTTACAAAGCATGCTGGATTTATGTGGGCCCGGTTGGCGATGGCGGCTGGTCGTTCCAGCACGATCAGGGCCGCAAGGCCGTTGAAAAGGAATTGGGCGACAAGGTTGAGACGGTTTACGTTGAAAATGTCGCGGAACCTGATGCCGACCGCACGATCGAGCGGCTGGCGCGGGATGGCTGCAAGATGATTTTCACCACCTCATTCGGCTTCATGGAGCCCACCCTGAAAGTTGCGGCGAAATTTCCGGATGTGAAGTTTGAGCATGCGACGGGCTACAAGACAGCGCCCAACGTCACAACCTACAACTCCAAGTTCCACGAGGGCCGTTACGTGATCGGCCAGATCGCCGCCAAAATGTCAAAGACCGGCACGGCGGGCTATATCGTGTCTTTCCCAATCCCCGAAGTCGTGGCTGGCATCAATGCCTTCATGCTGGGCGCGCAGACGGTCAATCCTGATTTCAAGGTGAAGATCGTTTGGGCCAACACCTGGTTTGATCCCGGCAAGGAAGCCGACGCCGCCAAGGTTCTGTTGAGCCAGGGTGCGGATATTCTTGTCCAACACACGGACTCTACGGCGCCGCTGCAGATTGCCCAGGAACAGGGCAAACTCGGTTTTGGCCAAGCCTCGGACATGATGGCATTTGCACCCAAAGCGCAACTCACAGCAATTGTTGACAGTTGGGGTCCATACTACATCAAGCGCATCAAGGCCGGCATGGATGGCACTTGGACTTCACAGCAATCCTGGGATGGCATGGCCGAAGGTGCCGTGACGATGGCGCCTTATGCCAACATGCCTGATGACGTGGTCAAGATGGCCACCGAGACACAGGCCGCCATCACGGCCGGCACGCTCCATCCGTTCACCGGGCCTATCACCAAGCAGGATGGCACGGTTGTCGGCGAAGCCGGCAAGCCTCTTCCCGATGGCGATATTCTTGGAATGAATTGGTACGTCAAGGGCGTTGACGATAAGTTGCCGCAATAGATGATTTCAAATGCTGGGTGCCAGGCGTGGCTCCCGGCATTTCCATGACATCCGATATCCGGCGCCTGGAGCCATAATGGATCCGTTTGTAATCGAATGGCTGAACCTGCTTGCCCGCTGGGGGCACATGATTGCCGGCATCGCGTGGATCGGCACGTCATTCTATTTTGTGGCGCTGGATTTTTCCTTGAAGAAACCGGCAGGCTTGCCTGAAGGTGTTTCAGGTGAAGCTTGGGAAGTTCATGGTGGTGGCTTTTACAACGTGCGCAAATATCTGAGTGCGCCTGCGAAACTTCCGGAAGACCTGATCTGGTTCAAATGGGAAGCCTATCTCACCTGGGTTACCGGCTTTCTTCTGCTCTGCTTGCAGTATTACATTAACGCCGGTTCCTATCTTATTGATCCGGCTGTATTATCACTTTTGCCGTGGCAGGCTATTGCCATTTCCCTGGGTAGCCTGGCAGCGGGCTGGATCATCTATGATCTTCTTTGCCGCCAGTTTGCCGTGTCTCAGCCGCAGCTTCTGGCGGGTCTGGTTTTTGTGCTGATCCTGGTTGCCGCCTATGGCTACACGCATGTCTATTTCGGGCCGCGGCGCTTTCATCCACATCGGCATTTTTGTCGGCACGATCATGGCGGCCAATGTGTTCGCGGTCATCATTCCAAACCAGCGGAAGATTACCGAGGCGCTGATCCGGGGCGAAACGCCTGACCCCGCGTTTGGCGCCACGGGCAAGCAGCGCTCGTTGCACAACACCTATCTGACTCTGCCAGTGCTCGTCATGATGGTTTCAAATCATTACGCGATGGTCACCGATCATCCGCAGGCGTGGATCTTGCAGGCCTCATCATTGTGGGCGGTGTGGCGCTTCGGCATTTCCTGGTGCGCCATGAAGTGGGTGATCCCTGAACAAAATTGCCTGGACCCTGCCGGTCATTTTTGTGACGCTTGGACTTGCGCTTCTGGCTGACGAATGCCAGTCCCTTGAATGAGGATTGGTGGAACCTGCTGCTGCGCTGGGGCCACATGATTGCCGGCATCGCCTGGATCGGCACGAGCTTCTATTTTGTGGCCCTCGATTTTTCACTGCGCAAACGCGATGGCCTGCCTGAGGGAGTGGCGGGCGAAGCCTGGGAAGTTCACGGCGGCGGTTTTTACAACGTGCAGAAATATCTGGTCGCTCCGGCCAAGCTGCCCGATGATCTCATCTGGTTCAAATGGGAAGCCTATCTCACCTGGGTCACGGGTTTCCTCCTGCTCATCGTGCAATATTATCTCAATGCCAGCACCTATCTGATTTCCCAGGATGTGCTGGTGCTGACGCAATGGCAGGCCATCGGCATATCCGTTGCAAGCCTCATCGCTGGCTGGATCATTTATGACCTGATGTGCCGTTCGCCCCTTGTGCGAGAAGCCGGGGCTTCTTGCCTTGTGCGTGGCGGCGCTCATTCTCCTTGCGGCTTATGGCTTTACCCATGTGTTTTCAGGGCGGGGGGCGCTGATTCATGTCGGTTCTTTTATCGGCACCATCATGGCGGCCAATGTTTTCCTGGTGATCATTCCGAACCAGAAGAAAATCCACGGAAGCATTGCTCCGCGGTGAAGTTCCTGACCCGAGGTTTGGCGCCACGGGCAAACAGCGCTCGCTGCACAACACCTATCTCACGCTGCCGGTTCTCCTGATGATGATCAGCAATCATTATCCGATGATAACCGATAACCTGCATGCCTGGATATTGGTTGGCCTGATTGTTGTCGGCGGTGCAGCGCTGCGCCATTTCCTGGTGCGCCTTGAAGTGGGTGATCCCGTTGCGGAGATTGCCTGGACCATTCCCATCATTGGCGGCGCGCTGGCCGCGGCCCTGTGGTTTACGGAACCGGCGGCGACGCCGGCCTATTCCGGTACCGTGACGGATGAGGAGGCGCTGACAATCGTCAAGACGCGCTGCAGTTCCTGCCATGCGCAATCGCCGAGCGATGCGACGATCAAGATGGCGCCCAAGGGAATTGCGCTGGAAACACTGGACGAATTGAAGCGCTATGCGCAGCAAATTGAAACCCAATCGGTGAAAAACAAGGCCATGCCGCTGGGCAACAAAACGGGCATGGTGGCGGAAGAGCGGGCGAAACTGGGAGCGTGGATAAATACACAATGAAAACAATTCAACAGGTGAATGCTTTGAGTTCCGCGGAATTTGAAAAAGCCTTTGGCGATGTGGCCGAACATTCGCCTTGGGTTGCGCGCAATGCGGCGGGTGTCAGGCCATTCAAGTCGCGGGATGCGATGGTCAGCGCATTTCGTGACGTCGTTCTTTCGGCATCGGAAACGGCGAAACTGGCGCTGATCCGGGCGCATCCCGATCTGGCAACAAAGGCAAAGCTCACTGATGATTCCACCCGTGAGCAGGCGCAAGCCGGACTTGGAACCTTAAGCGCAGAAGAGTTTTCCCGCTTCACCCATCTCAATGACCTCTACAAATCCAAATTTGACTTTCCCTTCATCTTTGCGGTGAAGGGCGCCACGAAGCAACAAATTCTCGCAAGTTTTGCAGAGCGGGTGAATCATTCCAAGGAAGACGAGTTTGCCATGGCATTGGATCAGGTCTGCCGCATTTTCCGCTTTCGTATTGAGGACCGCGTCGCGCCATGACGAAACTTATTCGCGGGCAAACTTTGAGCTTTGGGGCAAGACGCACCATGAGGTGCGCTCATGAAAGCAAGGGCGGAGTAGTCATTGGCGATGACGGAACGATTTTGTGGAGCGGGCCGCTCACGCTTCTGCCACGCAATTTTCAGGGCATTGCTACGGATGATTATGGCGATTATATCGTCATGGCGGGATTCATCGATGCCCATATTCATTTCCCGCAGCTTCGCATGCTCGCGGCGCCCGGCAAGGATCTGCTGGACTGGCTGACACGCTTCACCTTTCCGGAAGAGGCGCGCTATTCCGACTTCGACTATGCCAAAGTCGAACGCCAAGACCTTTCTGCAAAACTTATTTGCAAATGGCACGACGGCGGCCATGGCCTTTTGTTCGGTGCACAAGGCCTGTGCCGATGCGCTGTTTGGCGAAGCGCAGACCCGCCGGATGGCGCTGGTTACCGGCAAGACGATGATGGACCGCAATGCGCTGCCTGCGGTGCATGATGATGCCACAACTGGGGCTAAGGATTCCGAGGCACTCTATCAGACGTGGCATGGCAAGGGACGCTTGCGTTATGCGATTTCACCGCGTTTTGCGATTACCTCAACCGAGGCGCAGTTGAAGGTTTCTGGTGAACTTCTGAAATCCTATCCCGATGCGCTGATGCAGACCCATCTCTCGGAAAGCCCGGGCGAGATTGCCTGGATCAAATCGTTGTTTCCCAATGACCGCGATTACACGGCGGTTTATGAGCGTTTCGGGCTGGTCAATGAGCGCGGCTTGTTTGCCCATGGGGTTCATTTGTCGGAGAGCGAATGCCAAAGACTTCACGAGGCGGGTGCGACCATTGCCCATTGCCCCACGTCGAATAATTTTCTGGGTTCCGGTCTGATGTCGATGAAGCATCTCAGCAAGAAGGAACGGCCCGTTCCCATTGCATTGGCGACCGATGTGGGTGGCGGCACGACTTATTCCATGCTGGCAACCCTGGGCGAGGCCTACAAGGTGCAAATGCTCACGGGTTACAAGCCAACGGCGCTGGAGCTTTTTCGCATGGCCACGCGCGGCAATGCGGAGCGCCTGCGGCTTGATCATGAAATCGGGGCGCTTGAGACGGGCAAGTACGCAGATATTGTGGTGCTTGACCAGCGGGCAACGCCGGTTCTGGCGGCGCGGCAAGAGCTGTCGCAATCGCTGGAAGACATGCTTTTCGCGCTCATGATCCTGGGCGATGACCGGGCGGTTCGTGCTACCTATGTGGCGGGAGAAAAAGTTCATGACCGACTATCCGCGTGACCTGAAAGGTTATGGTGGGGCCAGTTGATTGCATTGGACGGACTTCAAGGTAATCTGCTTAGATACCGGGATATCCATTGCCAGGTTAAAATATGCGTAAAGCATCGAAGTTGAAGCCTTTAAAAATTGGCGTGAAAACAAATTCCGGCGGCAAACGTGCCGGCCTGCGTGATGAATCAATCCATCTCGAACTGTCCAAAGCCATAGTTGATCATCGCATTCCTCCGGGAACAGCCCTTCAGGAAGATGCGCTATCGACTGCATTTGGAGTGAGCCGCACTGTAATCCGCAAAGTCCTGCAAAAACTTTCCCATGAAAGACTGGTTGATCTTGCTCCCAACAAGGGCGCAACAGTGGCGCGGCCATCGGCTGAAGAAGCAAAGGAGGTTTTTGATGCGCGGCGGCTCATTGAGAAAATTCTTGTCGAGCGTGTTGTGGCAACGGCTGATGACGGGAGCATTGACGCGCTAGGCAAGCTTGTTGCCGCTGAGAAATCGGCTTTCGATACCGGCGACAAGACATTAAGACTCAATCTCTCGGGCGACTTTCATCGGCAACTTGCCAGGCTGGCTGGCAATAGCGTGTTGGATGACTTTCTCAATGAACTTATATCGAGGACGTCCCTCATCATCGCCCTATACGAGTCTCCTGGTGCGGTTCCTTGTTCACACAATGAGCACATGGAAATTGTCGGTGCCCTGAAACGCAGGGATGCAAAGAAAGCGGCTCAATTCATGGATCATCATCTTCAACATATCGAGGCCCAGATCGAGCTTTCAGAAGACTATGTCCGCGTTGACTTCAAAACCATGTTCGGCAAACGCACTAGACATTATTCACTGCCGTCGTCATCGCAGGTCTCGAAGGTGGAGAGTAACTTTCAAGTTTCCCCTTGTAGGATTTGTGAAGTGGATAGGCGAGGTCGCCACGCTTGCTTGTCTTAAGACCTATTCCAACGAGTGCCTCGGCAAACTTCACGGCCGCTGCCACGCCATCGATCACCGGTACGCCAAGTTTTCCTTCGAGGTAACGTGCAAGGTCGGCCATGCCGGCGCAACCCAGCACAATGGCGCCAGATTTATCTTCCATGATTGCCTTTTTGCATTCCGCGAGAATGAGCGCGCGGGCATTGGACTTTGGATTTTCAAGTTCCAGAACCGGCAGTTCCGTGGCACGTACCCCGCGACAATGATGTTCCATGCCGTAGTTCCGCACGAGATGTTCGGCAATGATCCGCGTTCGGTCCAGGGTCGTGACAACTGAAAAGCCTGTTGCAACAAAGCTCGCCGCATGCATGGCCGCTTCGGCAATGCCCAGCACGGGACCGGTTGCAACCTCGCGTGCGGCAAGGAGGCCTGGATCGCCGAAGCAGGCGATGATGTAGGCGTCTGTTTCCTCTGCTTCACCTTCGCGAATTTCGTCGACAAGACCAACAATGCTCAGTGCTTCATCATAGTGGCTCTCGATTGAAACGGCCCCGGAAAGGGACGTTATGGCCATGATCTCAGTGCCTTGTGCTGCAACGGCGCGTGCCGCAGCGGCGATCGTTTCTGTCATCGAGACCGTGGTGTTCGGATTGATGATCCTGATGCGCATGGCAACCCCTTCTGGTCAATTGTTCGGCAAATTCGTGCCCTAAAATCAGGTTTTAGCTCAATTTCAGTGCAAGTGTATACAATATTGTATTTTTTTATTGCATTCAAACTGAAATTGAGCAACATTAATTTTAGAGTGGAGCAGAAAGAACAAGCTTGCAGATCAAACAAGCAGTCCCGCTCACAAATTCACCTGGGAAAAACGTTCAACGAGGAGGACCTAATATGAAAACCATTTCAAATATGTCACGCCGGGTTATGCTTGGAGTTATGGGCGCCGCGCTGCTCGCGGCCATGCCGGCCGCGGCGTATGCGGAAAATGCAAAACTCAAGATCGGGTTTGTCGGGGTGACAAGCGGCCCGGCCGCCGCCTGGGGTACGTCAAATGTGCGCTCCATGGAAACGCTTGCCGCCTGGTACAATGAATTGGGCGGCGTCAAGATCGGCGACGTCACCTATGACCTCGATATTGTTACTTTTGACGACCAGAAGGATCCCAAGCGCGCCATCGCCGGAATGGAGAAAATGGCTCAGGAAGGTATCCACTACGTTGTGGGCCCGAATGTCGATGATGGTGCTGCTGCCGTCCGCCCAGTCGCAGAAGCCAATGGCATCATCTACTTCCCCTATGCCTTCCCGAAATCTCTTTATGAGAAACCTGCTTCCAACGCCGTGCTCGGCATGATCGCCAACTATCAATCGGGCCCGGCGATTTACAAGTATCTCATGGAAAACAAGGGCGTGAAGAAGGTAGCCTTCGTGGCCGCCAATGAGTCGGATCCATTGAGCCAACGGGACGGTGGTGTTGCCGCTGCCAAGGCGCTTGGACTTGAAGTTGTCGCGCAAAACGACACCTATCAGAATGACACGCGCGATTTCTCGCCGGTTCTCACGCCAATCGTGGCACTCAAGCCTGACTTGCTCGTGCTTTCAGGCGTTGCACCGGCAAATGCGCCGTTGCTCATCCGTGCGGCTCGCGAACTTGGTTACGAAGGCCTGATCTCGACTGAAACAGCCCAGGACGCCAAAGTGCTTGAGGAGGGTGCCGGTGAACTTGCGAACGGCTTCATCTCAGTTGGCGGGGCTTCAACACCGGAAATCGCTTCTGACCGGATGAAGGAATTCGTTGAACGCTATACAAAAATGTTTGGCGAATACAACGATGAGTCAAACACCAAGGTCTATGCCCTCGACTACATTCTTGAGACGCTGAAGGCCAATCCTGCGGCACTCGACAATGTCGAGGAGTTCAAGAAGGCCATGGATACCTTCTCTGCTCCAAATCCTTATCTTAAGGGCGATGCAAAGCTGGCCTATGTGGGCAGCACGTCCTTCGGCCAGAAGCGCCAGGTCGCGGTTCCAATGGTTGTAAACGAATATAAGGATGGCGCTTTCCACACCCTGTTTGTTGGAACTGTTGACTAAACCGTAGATGCTCCCAAACTCATGAGGGCTTGGTATAATCCAAGCCCTCACTTTCTGTGACGCAGGCACATGGAACAGGTCATTGCCAACGGACTTTACCTCGGTGCCCAGTATGCGCTGATTGCGCTGGGGCTTACCCTCATATTTGCCTTGATGAATGTGCTGAATTTTGCCCACGGCCAAATGTATGTGCTGGGCGGGTTCATTACATACACCGTGTATGGCCAGCTTGGCCTTCCCTTTGTTGTCGCTTTGCTCGCATCCGGAGTGACCCTGGCTGTCATCGGCGCCCTCATGGAGAAGTATCTCTTTCGCACCGTGATCAAGCGAAGCCATCGCGAGGAAAGCACGATGCTGCTCGCCGCAGCGACGGCGTTTTTCTTTGATGCGGTGATGCTTTTGATATTTGGTGAGAAACAGCGTGGCGTACCCAAGATCGTCAAGGGCGTCTTCAATACCGATGGACTGATCATGCCCTATGACAGAATTGCCGTGGGAGCTTTGGCCATCGTCTTCATCGCGGCATTCATTCTCTATATGCAATACAGCAGGCCCGGCCGCGCCATGCGGGCCCTTGCCCAGGACCGTGTCGCGGCACAGCTCATGGGTGTTGCTGTCGAACGTTATTCCATGATCGGTTTTGCCATGGGTGCAATGCTGGCGGGAATTGTCGGTGGCCTGCTGGTCACCATAACGGGCGTCAATTCGGGCATCGGTGGCCCCATCTCGATCAAGGCCTTTATGATGGTGATGATCGGCGGCGCCGGTGTTGTCGGCGGGGCTATTGCTGGCGGCTTCATTCTCGGCATGATGGAGTCTGTTGGACTTACAGTGCTGCGTGAATATGGCGATGTCACCTATCTCGTCATATTCGCTGCTCTTATGGTGTTTCTCAGCATCCGGCCCAATGGCCTGATGGGCAAGCCGTGGGGTTGATGGAACAATGACACGGGAACGCCAAAGTCATTGCCTCAGTTTCCGCGTTCCTGGCGATTGTCTTTATTTTCGTGCCGGTACTTATCGGAGCAACGGGACGGACGGATCTCTACTATACACTTACGTCCGTAGCACTCCTCAGTATCGCAAGTGCCGGTGTGTGGCTTACATTTTTTATTGGGCGCATCAATATCGGGCAGGGAGCCTATGCGCTCATGGGTGGCTATGTGTCTGCCATTCTGGTCGTGAATTATGGCGTGTCCTTCTGGCTCACACTTCCGCTTGCAGGGCTTTTCTGCGCCGCAGCAAGCATCCTGATTGGCTACCCAATCCTGCGCCTGCGTGGGGTATACTTTGCCATGGTGACACTGGTGCTTACCGAAGTCGCCCGATTGCTGGCGCTTGCGCTGCCGATCACTGGCGGGGCCAAAGGCATGACCAGCATTCCGCTTCCGGGGGCGCTATCAATTTTCGGTGTTACAATCATTCCGGATTTTGCCGGGATGCAGAGCCCCCGGCTCGCCTTCTATTTGTCTGGCCGCAACAATGATGGTGCTCTGCTTTGCTGCAATGTACCGGCTGGTCAATTCGCGTATCGGCAAGCTCTGCCAGTCGCTCCAGCAGAATGAAGAGCTTGCTTCGTCAATCGGCGTCAACATCGCATATCTGCGGGTGATCGCTTATGCAATTTCGTCTTTCTTCGGCGGCGTGGGCGGGTGCGATTTTTGCCGCGATCTCGCAATCCATTTATCCCTCAAGCTTCACCGTGACTGACTCCGTCAATTTCATGCTGAATTGCTTCTTCGGCGGCCTCGGCTATGTCTTTGGGCCGATGCTTGGAACCCTTGTTCTCTATTTTGGCTGGGACCTGCTTTTCCAGACCGGAAAATTCCAGCTTCTCATCTATTCAACTTTGATGATTGTCCTGATGCTGTTCCTGCCGAACGGACTGCTAAGCCTTGGCGACCTGATGCGGAAGCGGGGGACAAGCAATGGCTGAACTCCTCCAGGTTTCCGGCCTCACCAAGCGTTTCGGCGGCCTCGTTGCTGTAAACAACGTGTCTTTCAGCGTGCGCGAGAAGGAGATACTTGCGGTCATCGGCCCAAATGGCGCTGGCAAGTCAACGCTTTTCAAACTTATCGCATCCTTTCTCCGCCCCACGTCTGGTGAAGTGCTGTTCAAGGGCGAGCGCATATCCGATCTTGCGCCCCACATTGCGGCCAGGAAAGGCATTGTCCGCACTTTTCAGGAGACGACTATTTTCAAGAACATGAGTGTTCGCGAGAATGTTATTATCGCGCATCATCTCAGATCGAAGGCCAACCTTCTTGGGTTCTTTCTCGGAACCAAACTGGCCAAAGCGGACGAGCAGGCATTCGGGAATTCGGCAGACGAGATACTTGAGTTTCTCGGGCTTTCCGCGATTTCATCGGAAATCGCCAAGAACCTCCCCCATGGCCACTTGCGCGCCCTTGGCATCGCCATAGGTCTTGCCACCAACCCCACGATTTTGCTGCTCGACGAACCCTTCGCCGGGATGAACCACGACGAAACCATGAAGGCCGTGGCAATGGTACGGCGGCTGCGCGAGCGTGGCCTGACGGTTCTGCTGGTCGAGCACGACATGCCTGCCGTCATGAAAATCTCGGACCGCATCGTGGTGATCAACTTCGGTGAAAAAATCGCCGAGGGCACACCGGCGGAAATACAAAGCAATGCAAAAGTCATAGAGGCTTATCTGGGCAGCGAAGATGAGGCGATCGGGCTTTAGTCATGAACCAGATCCTCAAATTCGCCGGTGTCGAACTCTATTACGATCACGTCTATGCGTTGAAGGGCGTATCGATCGAGGTGAACGAGGGCGAGACCGTGGCCCTGATCGGCGCCAATGGCGCGGGCAAATCATCGATCCTGCGCGCCATCACCGGCCTCGAAAAATCAGGACCGGCGAGATCCACTACAGTGGAAAACGCATCGACGGCGTGAGTCCTGACGCGATCGTCAAAATGGGAATCGCCATGGTGCCGGAGGGACGCCGCGTCTTTCCCTATATGTCGGTCAGGGACAATCTGCTGATGGGCGCTTTCACCCGCTCCGACAAAGCCGAGATTGCAAGGTCCCTGGAGATGGTGCTCGGCCGGTTTCCCCGCCTCAAGGAACGCTATTCGCAGGCGGCCGGCACGATGAGCGGCGGTGAACAGCAAATGCTGGTGATCGGCCGGGCCCTGATGGCAAAGCCACGGCTTCTGCTGCTGGACGAACCCTCACTCGGCGTTGCGCCTAAATTGGTTCAGGATATCGCGCGATCAATCGTTGCGATAAACCGCGATGAAAAGGTCAGCGTGCTGCTCGTCGAACAGAATTCACGTATGGCACTTCGCATTTCGCAGCGCGCCTACGCCTTGACGACGGGTACGGTTGCGCTTTCGGGCATATCGGCCGAGTTGCTGAATGATGAGCGGGTCAAGAAACTGTACTTGGGTGGCGAACTGTGAGTGAAAAGGAGCCCGACTATCCGCGTGATCTCAAGGGCTATGGCCGCGCCATTCCCGACCCGAAATGGCCGGACGGTGCGCATGTCGCCGTGCAGTTCGTGCTGAACTATGAAGAGGGCGGCGAGAACAACATTCTCCATGGCGACGCGGCGTCAGAGGCGTTCCTGTCTGAAATAGTGGGGCTAAGCGCCTGGCCCGGACAGCGCCACTGGAACATGGAATCGATCTATGAATATGGGGCGCGGGCCGGATTCTGGCGGCTGTGGCGCATGTTCACCGGCCGTAAAATTCCGCTCACGATCTATGGCGTGGCGACGGCCCTGGAACGATCGCCGGAGCAGACACGCGCGATGATCGAGGCGGGCTGGGAGATCGCCAGCCATGGCCTGAAATGGATCGAATACAAGGATATGCCGGAGGACGAAGAGTGGCGGCACATTCAGGATGCGATCCGCATCCATACGGAAGTCACCGGTGAGCGGCCGCTGGGCTGGTATACGGGGCGCTGCTCGATGAACACCCAGCGCCTGATCAGGGAGGAGGGCGGATTTCTCTATTCATCGGATTCCTATGCGGATGATCTGCCCTATTGGGTCAGGAGAAGACATCTGGTCATTCCCTATACGCTCGATGCCAATGACATGCGCTTCGCCACGCCGCAGGGCTTCAATACGGGCGAGCATTTTTACCAGTATCTGAAAGATTCGTTCGATTGCCTGTATGAGGAGGGAAAGCGCGGCTCGCCCAAGATGATGTCAGTGGGGCTTCATTGCCGTCTTGCGGGCCGGCCGGGACGCGCTTTGGGGCTGGCAAAATTCCTCGACCATGTGCAATCCAAAGAAAAGGTCTGGATTCCGCGCCGCGTCGATATCGCCAGGCACTGGCACGCAAATTTTCCCGCCTAATGGGTGGTGAAGGCCACGAAGCGGCGGGCGAGTGCGGTTGCGTCGTTGCGCATGAGGGAATGGACGTCCGCTGTTGGGCTGGAACCAATGATGTCGAGGTAATTTACCTTGGCGGCGCTGTTGCGCCCCACTGTTTCAGGCACAAAGCCGATGCCGAGCCCGGCGGAGACGAGACTTACGACCGAAAAGGATTCCACAACCTGCTGGATGATGCGCGGGGCAAAGCCCTCCTGAACACAAAGGGATTGCAGGTGCGTTGCGAAGGCTGAATCCGGCAGGCGGTAGAAAACAAAGTCCTCGTCCCTAAGCGAGGCGATGCGCACGGATTTGCGGCTTGCGAGCCGGTGCCTCGGCGGCACGATCAACCCCACTTTTTCGCGCCAGGCGCGGGTGACGAGGAAGTTTTTTTCTTCCGGCGCAAACCTCAGGAAACAGGCATCCACGCGGTGCAACTCAAGACGTTCGATCTGTTCCTTCGGCGACAATTCATGAATGATGACCTCGACGTTCTGGTTTTCCGCCTTGAAAGCCGCGATAGCCGTGGAGAGCCCGGAATACAAAACGGAGCTCGTTGCCGCCACATTCAGGATGCCCGTGGTTCCGCGGTCAATGGCCTTGACCTCGTCTGCGGCCTGTTGCGCCTGGGCCAGCATGGCCTCGGCGTGCCTGCGGAAAACCTGTCCTGCCGCGGTCAGTGCAACGCTACGGCTGTGGCGGTCGAAGAGCCTCACGGAGAGTTCGCGTTCAAGGTCGGCGATCTGCTGGCTGAGGGGCGGTTGGGACATATTCAGCCGTTTCGCCGCCACGGTGAAATTCAGCGTTTCCGCAAGGGCCAGGAAATATCTGATGTGCCGCAGTTCCATATGAAAAACCTCTAAATCAAGCTGAACAATATATTGGACCTTTTGATGATTTGGCGCAAATATTGTTTTTAAACCTTTAGGGAGGCACGCCATGCCAAAGATGACTGCTGCCGAGGCCGCCGTTCGCATCCTGGAACTGGAGGGCGTGCGCCATGCCTTCGGCGTTCCCGGTGCTGCCATCAATCCCTTCTATGCGGCCATGCGCCCGCGCAATATCATCGGTCATATGCTGGCCCGCCATGTGGAGGGAGCTTCCCACATGGCCGAGGGCTATACGCGGGCCAAGCCCGGCAATATCGGGGTTTGCATTGGCACTTCGGGACCTGCGGGAACCGACATGATTACCGGGCTTTATTCGGCATCAGCCGATTCCATTCCGATATTGTGCATTACGGGCCAGGCGCCGCGGGCCAGGCTTTACAAGGAGGATTTCCAGGCCGTCGACATTGAATCCATAGCCAAACCGGTATGCAAGTGGGCGGTTACGGTACGCGAAGGCTGCGCAGGTTCCCGGCACATTCCAGCACGCCTTTCATCTGATGCGCTCGGGAAGGCCGGGGCCGGTGCTGATCGATCTGCCTTTCGATGTCCAGATGAGCGAAATTGATTTTGATCCTGAAACATATCAGCCCTTGCCGGTTTACAAGCCTGCTGCATCACGAGCGCAGATTGAAAAGGCACTTAGCTTACTCAATGCAGCCGAGCGTCCGCTCATTGTGGCAGGGGGCGGCATCATCAATGCCAATGCGTCTGAGCTTCTGGTGAAGTTTGCGGAAATTACGGGTGTGCCCGTAATACCAACCCTGATGGGCTGGGGCACCATCCCAGACGATCACCCGCAGATGGTTGGCATGGCGGGCCTCCAGACAAGCCACCGCTATGGCAATGCCACGGTTCTCGCTTCCGATCATATTCTGGGCATCGGCAACCGCTGGGCCAACCGGCACACGGGAACCATTGAGGTTTACACCAAGGGCCGCACCTTCACCCATGTTGATATTGAACCCACGCAGATTGGCCGCGTGTTCAATGCGGACTACAGCATTGCCTCGGATGCGAGACTTGCGCTTGAAATTTTCGTGGACGTTGCGGCCGAAATGAAAAAGAAGGGCAAGCTCAAGGATCGCTCGGCCTGGCTTGCGGAATGTCGCGAACGCAAGAAAACCATGCTTCGGCGCACGCATTTTGAAGACGCGCCGATCAAGCCGCAGCGGGTTTATGAGGAAATGAACAAGGCCTTTGGCCGGGATACAACCTATGTCAGCACGATCGGGCTCTCGCAGATTGCGGCGGCGCAGTTCCTCCATGTCTACAAGCCCAGGGGCTGGATCAATTGCGGGCAGGCGGGGCCATTGGGTTGGACGATACCAGCAGCAATTGGGGTTCGCGCGGCCGATCCAACCTCGCCAATCGTTGCGATTTCAGGCGACTATGATTTCCAGTTCATGATCGAGGAACTGGCGGTGGGGGCGCAATTCAAGGTGCCTTACATCCATGTGCTGGTGAACAACGCCTATCTCGGCCTGATCCGGCAGAGCCAGCGTGGCTTCAACATGGATTATTGCGTGCAACTGTCATTCGAAAATATCAATACGCCGGAGCTTGGCAGCTATGGCGTTGACCATGTGAAAGTGGTTGAAGGGCTGGGCTGCAAGTGCCTCAGGGTTACCAAATCAGAGGATATCCTGCCGGCATTTGAGAAGGCAAAGAAGCTGATGAAGGAATTCAGCGTTCCCATCGTGGTTGAAATCATTCTTGAACGCGTTACCAATGTTGCCATGGGAACCGATATCGACAAGGTCAATGAATTCGAGGATCTTGCGCTCAGCGCAAGTGACGCGCCAACTGCCATTGCACTGCTCGACTAGGGAGAGTTCCTGATGCCAAAATTCAGCGCCAATCTGTCCATGCTCTTTGGCGAGCATGATTTTCATGGGGCGCTTTTCTGCCGCTGCGAAGGCGGGGTTTGCCGGGCGTTGAATATGTTGGGCCCTATGGCTACCCCAAGGAGCAGGTGGCGGAAGCGCTCCACAGGAACGGCTTGAAGCAGGTTCTCTTCAATCTGCCCGCAGGAAACTGGGACAAGGGCGAGCGCGGGCATTGGCTGCCTGCCGGACCGGGTTGGCGAGTTTCAGGATGGCGTGGGCAAGGCCATCGACTATGCCAAGGCGCTGGGCTGCACAACGATCAATTGTCTTGCCGGCATTCTTCCGAGTGATGTTTCGCGGCGGACGGGATACACGACGCTGGCTTCAAATCTTTCCTTTGCGGCGAAGGCCCTGAAGAAGGAAAACATCCTCCTCATCGTCGAGCCGATCAATTCCTATGACATTCCTGGATTTTTCCTCAACCGTTCCCGAGAAGGCATCGAAGTCATAGACGATGTCGGTTCCGACAATCTCAAGCTGCAGTATGATGTTTACCACATGCAGCGCATGGAGGGTGAACTCGGAGCAACGCTTACAAAACTCATGCCGCGCATCGGGCATATCCAGATTGCCGACAATCCCGGGCGGCATGAACCCGGCACAGGCGAGATCAACTATCCCTATATCCTCAAGCTGATCGATACGCTGGGCTATGGCGGCTGGGTTGGCTGCGAATACAAGCCGAAGGGCACGACGGTCGATGGGCTGGGCTGGATAAAAGAAATGGGTTTGTGAGGGGTTTCATATGAACGTTGGATTTATTGGACTTGGCATCATGGGCGCGCCCATGGCGGGACAGCTTCTGGCGGCGGGCCACAAGCTTTTTGTAAACACGCGGGGCTCCGTTCGAAAAGAGATTACGGATGCCGGGGCCAAGGTCTGCACCACCGGTGCAGCGGTCGCAACGAATTCCGAAATCATCATCATCATGGTGCCGGATACGCCGGATGTGGAGAAGGTCATTTTCGGCAGGGATGGCGTGGCCAGCGGACTTGCCAAGGGCAAGATCGTGGTGGACATGAGCTCCATCTCGCCGATTGCCACAAAGGATTTTGCAGCGCGGGTGAATGCAACGGGGGCTGAATATCTCGATGCGCCGGTTTCCGGCGGCGAGCTTGGGGCGAAGGCTGCGTCCCTTACGATCATGGTGGGCGGACCCGAATCGGCTTTTCGAAAGGGTGAAGCCGCTGTTTGAGAAGATGGGCAAGAACATCACCCTTGTCGGCGGGAACGGCGATGGCCAGACCACGAAGGTAGCCAACCAGATCATCGTGGCGCTCACCATTGAAGCGGTGGGCGAGGCGCTGCTTTTTGCCTCGAAAGCGGGAGCCGATCCGGTCAAGGTCCGGCAGGCCCTGATGGGTGGCTTTGCGGCATCGCGCATTCTTGAGGTTCATGGCGAGCGCATGGTGAAGCGGACTTTTGACCCGGGCTTCCGAATTGAACTCCACCAGAAAGACCTCAATCTGGCGCTTTCGAGCGGCCGCCAGATGGGGCTGGCGCTTCCAAATACGGCCACGGCGCAGGAACTTTTCAATGCATGCGTCGCAAATGGGCATGGCAAGCTGGATCATTCGGCTTTAGTGAAGGCGCTTGAATTGTTGGCCAATCATGAGATTGGACAAAACCGGAAGAGTTGATTTCATGACGCCCGAGGCCACGCGTAAATTTCTGCGTTCGATGTTTGATGCGGCGGTGGCCGCAGCGATGCCGGAGCAATGCGTGCCGCAGAATTTACCGGCGAAGCCTAAAGGCCGGACGATTGTTGTCGGCACGGGCAAGGGCTCGGCCGCCATGGCGCAGGTTCTTGAGAAATCGTGGAATGGGCCACTCTCCGGCCTGATCGTCACGCGCTATGGCCATGCGGTGCCCTGCAAGCAGATCGAAATTGTTGAAGCGGCCCATCCGGTTCCCGATGATGCGGGCACCAATGGGGCGCGGCGGATGCTGGCCATGGTGAAGGGGCTGACGAAGGATGACCTCGTCATTGCGCTGATCTCGGGCGGCGGCTCTGCCTTGCTCAGCCTTCCGGCGGAGGGGATTTCGGTTGAGGAAAAACGCGCCGTCAACCGCGCGCTGCTCAAGAGTGGCGCGCCAATTTCGGAAATGAATTGCGTGCGCAAGCATCTCTCCGCCATCAAGGGAGGGCGGCTAGCGGCAGCGGCGCATCCGGCGCGGGTGGTGAGCCTGGTGATTTCCGATGTGCCGGGCGATGATCTTGCCGCGGTTGGCTCCGGCCCCACGGTGGCTGATCCCACCACTTTCGCGCAGGCCCGCGCCATCATTGCGAAGTATCAGTATCGATGCGCCGCAATCCGTCATCCGTCATCTTGAGCAGGCCGCTGACGAAACGCCGAAGCCCGGTGATCCGCGGCTTGCGGGCGTTGAGACAAAACTCATTGCCTCGCCGCAGAAGTCGCTCGAAGCGGCAGCTGCCATCGCGCGCAAGGCCGGCATCACGCCGCTCATTCTGGGTGATTCCATTGAAGGGGAGGCGCGCGAGGTTGGCTTTGTCATGGCGGGCATTGCCCTGCAATCGCGGCGTTTCGGGCAACCGTTGCCAGCGCCCTGTGTGCTGATTTCGGGTGGCGAGACCACGGTAACGGTGCGGGGCATCAGGAGCAGGCGGGCGCAATGTTGAGTTTCTCCTGGCGTTGGCGCTGAAGCTCGATGGGGCCGAAAAAATCACGGCGCTTGCGGCTGACACGGATGGGGTTGATGGTGCGCGCGAAGTGGCAGGCGCCTTTACTACGCCGGACACGCTTTCCCGGGCCCGCGCCATGGGGATTGATCCCTGGGCTTCGCTTGCCAATAATGATGGCCATGGATTTTTTGAAAAGCTGGGCGACCAGATCATCACCGGGCCGACGCTTACCAACGTCAATGATTTTCGCGCCGTGTACATAGGACAGGACAAGAGATGACCGACCGCACCTATTATGCGCCCCAGGGCGGATTGCCGCCGCAAAGCGCACTGCTCACGGACCGGGCCGTGTTCACCGAAGCCTATGCGGTTATTCCCAAGGGCGTGCTGCGCGACATCACGGTGAGCTACTTTCCCTTCTGGGAGAAAACGCGGGCCTGGGTTCTATCGCGGCCGCTATCGGGATTTGCCGAAACATTTTCGCAATACATCATGGAGGTGAAGCCGGAAGGCGGCAGCGACAAGCCGGAGCCTGATCCACACGCGGAGTGCGTATTGCTTGTGGTGGAGGGCGAATTGAGCCTGACGCTTTCCGGTAAGGTCCATGTGATGCAGCCCGGCGGCTATGCCTATATTCCGCCGGGGGCGAAATGGAGCGTGCGTAACAAAAGCGCTGAGTCGGTGAAGTTTCACTGGATCCGCAAGGCTTACGACTTTGTGGAAGGGCTCGGCATTCCGGAAGCCTTCGTGGTGAATGAAAAGGATATCAAACCCATTCCGATGCCGGACACAAATGGCGTATGGGCAACAACGCGTTTTGTCAGCCATGATGATATGCGCCACGATATGCATGTGACCATCGTTACCTTCCAGCCGGGCGGCGTCATCCCTTTCGCCGAAACCCATGTGATGGAGCACGGGCTTTATGTGCTGGAGGGCAAGGCGGTTTACCGGCTTAACCAGGATTGGGTTGAGGTGGAGGCGGGCGATTACATGTGGCTTCGCGCCTTTTGCCCGCAGGCCTGCTATGCGGGCGGGCCGGGGCCGTTCCGCTATCTTCTCTACAAGGACGTGAACCGCCACATGAAGCTTGGCGTCCGATGATCACTCTCAAACCTGAACCGCTGACGGCAAAATCATTTGCTCCTTTTGGCGACGTCATCGAAATCGAAGGTGCACAGCATTATCCGATCAATCAGGGATTCGCCGAACGCTTCAATGATCTGGCTCGCGTGGATGTCAGCGCAGACGGTGGCTCCGTCAATATCAGCATCGTCAATGCCGTTGTGAGGCCAAAGCCCATTGCCCTGAAGCTGATGGAGCGGCATCCCCTGGGCAGCCAGATCTTTTATCCCCTGCAGGACAGGCCCTGGCTGGTCGTGGTGTGCGTGGAGCCACAGGACAACAAGAGTTACCGCGCCTTTGCGGCCACGGGCTGCCAGGGCATCAACTATGCCCGCAACACCTGGCACTTTCCGCTGCTCGTGCTTGAGGACCAGAGCCGCTTCCTTGTTGTGGACCGCAAAGGGCCGGGCACCAATCTGGAAGAAATGTGGATTGACGAAATAAGGTTGGACCTGCCGTAAATTTATGGTTCAAATGCCCAAAAATTAAATGGGAGGTCCACGTGCTCAAGTCGCTCGATCCGCTGCTGAATGCCGATGTTCTCTATGCGCTGCGCGCCATGGGGCATGGCGATGACCTCATCATCTGCGACACGAATTTTCCGGCGGATTCGGTTGCCAAGCAAACAGTGCATGGCAAGCTCTTGCGGATTGACGGGGTGAGCGCGGCGCGCGTGGCTAAGGCCGTGCTGTCGGTGATGCCGCTCGATAGTTTTGTCGACAAGCCGGCGGGGCGCATGGAAATTGTCGGCAAGCCCACGGAAATTCCGCCGGTGCAGGCGGAAGTGCAGGCCGAAATCGACAAGGCGGAGGGGCGCTCCTGGCCCATGGGCTCCATCGAGCGCTTTGCGTTTTATGAGATGGCCAAGAAGGCCTATTGCGTGATCCAGACGGGCGAGACGCGCTTTTACGGCTGCTTCGTGTTCAAGAAGGGCGTCATTCCACCGGCGGCTACATGAGCGGCCCGCGCATTGCAATTCTCGGAATTTTTGTGGCTGACCTTGCCTTCCGGGCCAAGCGCCTTCCGGTGATGGGGGAAACCCTGCTGGGCCAGGGCTTTGCCATGGGGCCGGGCGGCAAGGGATCGAACCAATCGGTGGCGGCGGCGCGGGCCGGCGGCGACGTGAGTTTCATCGCCAAGCTGGGCCGCGACTCGTTCGGCGATATCGCGCTCAAGACCTGGGCCGCCGATGGCATCGATACATCGCAGGTGATGATTTCAGATTCGGTGCCCACGGGCGCCGCCTTCATTTTCGTGTCGAGCGAGACGGGCGACAACGCCATCATCGTGGAAGCGGGAGCAGCAGGCACGCTCACCGCCGATGATGTGAGCCTTGCGGAAAAAGCGATTTCCGGCGCACAAGGTTTTTGTCACACAGCTTGAAACGGCGGTGGCCGCCAGCCGGCGCGGGCTGGAACTGGCGCGGAAAGCATGGCGTGACCACGATCTTCAATCCGGCGCCCGCGGCAAAAATCGATACGGCCATCTATGGGCTCTGCGATTATGTCACGCCCAATGAAACCGAGGCGGCGGAGATCACCGGCGTTCCGGTCAACACGGTTGATGATGCGCGCAAGGCCGGCGACGGCTTGCTGAAGCTGGGCGCCAAGAATGCGCTCATCACCCTGGGCTCCAATGGCGCGCTGCTTCACAACCGCGAACAATCGATTCATGTGCCCACCTACAAGGTGAAGGTGGTTGAAACCACGGGGGCGGGCGATGCTTTCAACGGGGCTTTCGCGGTTGCGATCGGCGAGGGGCAGGCGCCGGTTGACGCCATGCGCTTTGCCTGCGCTTGTGCGGCGCTTTCGGTGACCAAGGCCGGAACGGCGCCTTCGATGCCCACGCGCGGCGAGATCGACGCGATGATGGCGAAGGGGAGTTAGATGGCCAGGATCGTCTATGCCATGATGATGTCGCTCGACGGCTACATCGCCGGGCCGGACGGAGACATTTCCTTGCCGGTGCCCGAAGAAGCGCTGCACCGGCATTTCAATGACATCATGAAGCAGACCTCGATCGAGCTTTGTGGACGCCGGATGTACGAGATGATGCGCTTCTGGGACAGCCCGGAGCGGGAGACCAGTGCTTCGGAAGTCGAGCGGGATTTTGCCCGCGCCTGGCAAGAAACCCCGAAGATCGTGTTTTCGACGACGCTTCGAGAGGTCGGACCCAATGCCCGGCTGATGAACGGCGATGCCGAGAACGTGGTAAGTGCTCTCAAGCTGGAAAAGGATGGCTATATCAGCGTCGCCGGCGCCGAACTTGCCGCGCATCTCGCACGCGCTGGCCTCATCGACGAGTACCGGCTCTACATGCACCCGGTGGTGCTGGGCGGCGGCAAGCCGTATTTCCAGTCCGGCCTGTCACTGACGTTGAAGCCGCTTGGCACGGAAAGCCTTACCCAGGGCGTGACGCTGCTGCGCTACGCGCCTGTTGCTTAGGGGCGCTGGGCTACGCAATGCTGAGGGACAATCAACCTTTGCTCAAACGGTTGTTGATGAGGTTTCTGGAAAAACCCGGAATACCTCCAGATTTGCATTTAAACGGCGACAGTTCACAAGGATTTTCTACAGGGAACCAAATCCTGACGATCTCGTTATGCGAACGTTGCCGGCTGTTCGGTAACGCCCACGGCCTTGGCAATGCGTTTCACTCTGCCTAGGACCACGAATTAATCAGGTCTGCCGGAGTCTTGTGTCCCGTGCAGAGAAGCGGAGCATTTGCTCGGAGGTTCCATGAACGACACCACACTCCACAGTTTCAATCGCCGGGAATTTGCGGCTTTGCTTTTTGGATTGACTCTTACCAGCGGTGCGCAGCCCGTCTCTGCAGCAGTTGATCCTGCTGAGGGCTATGTCGGCAAAATTGCCGATGATGTGATGTCGCTGGCAAACAGCGGGGCGAGCGGCTCGGAACTGCGCAGCAGGTTTATTTCCCTCTTGAACCAATACGTCAATCTCCGCAGCATCGCCAATGTTGCGCTTGGCCCCTACAGAAAGATGTTGCCGCCTGGGGAAAAGGACGAATTTTACACACTGTTCGGCAATTATGCGGCGGCCCTGTTTGTCAATCATGTGGATGACTTCAAAGGTTCCGGCCTGAAAATTATCTCCACCTCCAAGGAGGATAAATTCATAACCATCGTAAGCGAGATCGAAGGGAATGGCGGGGGCGAAACGGTCAAGTGGCGCCTTATCGCGGCGGATGGCGGCTACAGGATCAGTGACATCAATGTCAAAGGGGTGTGGCTGACGATTGCGACGAAGAAGCGTTTTAATGACGTTCTCAATCGCTCCAAGGGTGATTTTGGACCGCTCTTCGCCGAATTGCGGGAAGCAAAGACCTGGTAAACGAAGCGCGATCGCTTTCTCCGTTGCTCAGACCATCCATGACTATAAACCTATAGTAGGCTTTTAAACTCAATAGGAGCGGGCTACAGCGGGTTTCTGGCATGGTCCGCTAGGGTGGGTAGCCTAGAGGAACAAATTCCTGTCTACGAGGCTCCTGGATGCCCTAGGATTAAATTCAACTTCAAGTTTTAGTTTTAAACTCCTTCGCCATACTGGGTCCCGGGCGTTCGCCGGGATACAAATTTTGGGGGCGAGAGAATCTGGAAATTTGAGCGGTTTGGCCATGCTGGACCCGCATCCACCTCGAATTTTTCCTATTTTGGGCGCAATTAAGCCCGGCAAAAAAATATTTGAGGGGCGTGTCGGAACCGTCATCCTCCAGCCGTCCTTGGGTCATATTCGAACCCAGAAAGGATGACACTATGACAAAGACTGCTGCAACCGCCGAGCATGAACTGGTGCTGACCCGCCTGATCGACGCGCCGCGCGAGAAGCTCTTCCGGGCGTGGACGGAACCGGAATTGATGAAGAAGTGGTTTTCTCCGGCACCTTGGACCACGCCGCACGCGGAAATGGATTTGCGGCCGGGCGGCGCCAGCCTCATCGTCATGCGCTCGCCCGAGGGGCAAGACATGCCAAACCCGGGCATCATTCTTGAGGTCGTGAAGAACGAGAAGCTGGTGTTTACCGACGCCTACACCGCAGGCTGGGTGCCTTCAGCGAAACCATTCATGACTGCGATCATCACATTCGAAGATGAAGGCGGCAAGACACGCTACACCGCACGCGCCCGCCATTGGACGGCGGAAGACAAAGCGGCCCATGAGAAGATGGGCTTTCACGAAGGCTGGGGCATCTGCGCCGACCAGCTTGCAGCGCTCGCCACGAAAATCTGAGCCTTAAACCCAAGCTCCGGAGGTTATCATGAAACGCGTCAAACCCCGCCTGTTCGCAATCCTTTTCTCCGCCACTCTGATTGCCGGCGGCGGCACTGCGGCAAATGCCGAATACGCAGATGTCAACGGCATGAAAATGTATTACGAGGTCTCTGGCAAGGGCGATCCGCTGGTCGTGCTGCACGGCGCTGACATGAACATCCCCACTATGGGAGAGATCATCCCGAAGCTCGCCGGGAGCCACAAGGTCTATGCGCTCGAGTTGCAGGGCCACGGCCGCACCACCGACATCGACCGGCCCATCACCTATCCGAACCTCGCCGACGACGTCGCCGCCTTCATGGACGCGGTCGGCCTGGAGAAGGCCGACGTGTTCGGCTATTCGATGGGCGCGATCGCCGGGCCTGCAGCTCGCGATCCGCCATCCGGAAAAGGTGGACCGGCTCATCTTCGTGTCGGGCGCCTACGACTTTGAGGGATGGCAGCCGGCGTTCAAGGAATTCATCCCGCAGATGACGGTCGAGATGTTCACCGAGATGCCGCTGCTTGGGGAGCGACTACCGCAAGCTCTCACGCCAATCCAGACGGCTTCGTCGAGCTGGCCGAGAAGTTGATTCAGCTCGAGAAGGAGCCGATGGCCTGGGAGGCGGAGGTGAAGGCAATGAAGACTCCGGTGCTGATCATCACCGGCGATGCCGACGGTGCGACCCTCGAACATTCGGTTGCAATGTTCCGGCTGCTTGGCGGCGGTGTCATGGGCGACATGGGCAAGCCTCTGCCGGCCTCGCGGCTTGCCGTCATGCCGGCGACGTCGCACACGGCCGTCATCGGCCAGACCGACCTGCTCATCGGCTTCGTCGAACCTTTCCTGAAGGGGGAGACGCCCAAGGGAATGTTTGAGTGAGGACGGGCGGCAAAAAATATTTTGGGGCCATGTCGGAACCTCGCTCCGTCAACCGTCCTTGGGACAGAACCATTCAAAAGGAGGAGACCATGTTGAAACGCACTTTTATCAAAACACTTGCAGGCTCAATTCTCGTGGCAGCCGCGGCGCCGGCTGCGTCGGCTCAAGAAGCCGCCAAATCCGGATATGCAGAGGTTAACGGTCTCAAATACTACTACGAGATCACCGGCAAGGGGCGAGCCGCTGCTCCTCCTCCATGGCGGGCTTGGTTCGATCGACATGTTCGACCCATTGCTTCCGCTCCTGGCTGAACACCGCGAGGTGATTGCCGTCGATCTTCACGGCCACGGCCGCACGGCGCTCGGCACCCGCGAGTTCAGCCTGATCGATCAGGGCGCCGATATGGCTGATCTGCTGAAAGGCCTGGGTTATGGTCCGGTCGATGTCATGGGCTATTCCATGGGTGCGGGTGTCGCGTTCCAGCTTGCCGTGCAGAACCCTGCCACGGTGCGCCGGCTTGTGCTGGTTTCCGCCGGATATGCGCAGGATGGTTTCTATCCGGAGATGCTGCCGATGCAGGCTCAGGTCGGCGCCGGGATGGCGGAGATGATGAAAGATACGCCCATGTACAAGGGCTATGTGGCGGTTGCCCCCAAGCCTGAGGACTTTCCCAAGCTGCTTGACCAAATGGGCGCCTTCATGCGCAAGCCCTATGACTGGTCCGCCGACGTTTCCAAGCTCACCATGCCGGTCATGCTGGTCTATGGCGACAGTGACATGTTCCGGCCCGAGCATATCGTGAAATTCTATCAGCTTCTCGGCGGCGGACTGAAGGACGCGGGCTGGCAGCGCGAGCATATGTCGAAAAACCGGCTCGCCATCCTGCCGGACCTCACCCACTACGAAATGTTCATGGCACCGCAATTGGTGCGAACCGTTCTGCCGTTTCTTGATGGCAAGAGCGGTGCTGCGGCCTGGGGCGGATGAGAAGCGGTTCCCGTGATGGAATTCGATGGCAAGGCCGTCTGAAGTTGCTTAATTTTTGAAGCCCGAAGTCGGAACGCGACTATCTCAATCGTCCTAGCGACAGTGTCCAACAGAACTAAGACCAATTTGCCCCACCGGAGATAAAAATGTCAGCATCAGTGCTCTACATGTCAATGTCCCTTGACGGGTACATCGCGGGTCCGAATGACAAACCGAGCAACCCCGGTGGCGACGGCTTTATGCGGCTGCACGAGTGGTACGGGTTCGGTTCGGACGGGGAATCCGTCCAGCCATCCGGAACTGGCGCGCAGTTTCTAGCCGAATGTAAATTGACCGGGGCGGTCCTCGCGGGTCGGCGTACCGTAGAGCAGGTCGATCACTGGGGCGGTGATATCCCACAGTGGTGTCCCGATCTTCGTGCTCAGTCACCGCCCGCCCGATCCATCCGTCGCGAACTATCCGTTGGTCACGTACGTGAGCGATGGCATCGTCAGCGCGATGGCACAGGCGAAGGCCGCCGCCGGGGACCGGAATGTGTTTGTGCTTGGCGGTTACACGGCGCAACGGGCGCTCGAGGCAGGTGTACTGGACGAGTTGCAAATTCATCATATCCCGGTGCTGTTCGGTGCTGGCCGTCGGCTATTCGACGTGTTGCCGTCGCGTATCGAGCTGGAGATCGTTCGGGTAATTAACACGCCAGAGGCCACACACATCCGCTATCGCGTCCGTCGCTGAGTTGGTCGATCAGTGGCCTCTTGTCGGGATGAGTTGACAGATAATGCATCATACTCATTTCTTTTCCCGTGATGGAATTCGATGGCAAGGCAGTCTGAAGTTGCTTACCATCCCGGCCGCACCTGAGGTGCTCTGAGGGAGACTGCCATGCTTTATGCCATGCTTTGCTACAACAACGAGGACACGGTGTTCGCGTGGTCGAAGGAGCAGAATGATGCCGTGATGGACAGGCTCGCGGTTGTCGAGGGGAAGCTGAAGAAACAAGGCAGGCTCGGGCCGACGGCACGCCTCATGCCGACATCTGCCGCAACCACGCTTCGCAAACAAACCGAGCCGCCTTTGGTGATCGACGGTCCCTATGCCGAGTCCAAGGAACAGCTGCTGGGTTTCTTTATCATCGAGTGCAGCGGTTTGGAGGAGGCGCTGGATACGGCGAAGGAATTGGGCCAGGCCAACCCCGGCGGTTCCTATGAAATCCGGCCGCTCCTGCTGTTCAAGGACAACAAAGTGGGATCATGACAGAGCTTGCCTGGATCGATGCTGCCGTTGTTGCCGCCCGCCCCCAGGCGATGGCGGCGCTGCTGCGCTATTTCCGCGATCTCGACAAGGCTGAAGAAGCCTATCAGGAAGCCTGCCTCCGGGCGCTCAGCCAGTGGCCGGGGAAAGGACCGCCACGCGATCCCACGGCCTGGCTGATTTTCGTGGGCCGCAACGCCCAGCTTGACGGCGCGCGGAAACAGGCACGACTTGTGGCATTGCCGGAGGAGGATCAGCTATCAAACCTTGATGACGCCGAAGCAAACATGGCTGAACGCCTTGATACATCGGACTACCGGGATGATGTGTTGCGCCTCCTCTTCATCTGCTGCCATCCGGAGATCCCGGCAACCCAGCAGATTGCGCTGGCGCTGCGCATCGTGTCGGGACTCTCGGTCGCCCAGATTGCGCGCGCCTTTCTGGTGAGCGACAGCGCCATGGAGCAGCGCATCACGCGGGCCAAGGCGCGCATCGCAAAGTCGCCGGTGCCCTTTGAACCCCCTGGTCCGGTGGAGCGGAGCGAACGGCTCGTTACGGTCACGACGATGATCTATCTCCTGTTCAACGAGGGCTATTCGGCGAGCGAGCAGCCGCTTGCCGAACGGGCCCAGTTTTGTGACGAGGCCATACGGCTTTCACGCCTGCTGCTGCGCCTGTTCCCGATGGAAGCCGAGATCATGGGACTTCTGGCGCTGCAATTGCTGCAACATGCGCGCCTGCCGGCACGCTATGATGCTGCCGGGTCTCTCGTACTGCTGGAACATCAGGAGCGCAAATTGTGGAAGGCCGGCATGATCGCCGAGGGGCTGGCCCTCATCGACAAGGCGATGCGGCACAGAACGCCCGGCCCCTATCAGGTTCAGGCGGCAATTGCGGCGCTCCACGACAGGGCCAAAACGGCGGAGCAAACCGATTGGGCAGAGATCGATCAGCTCTATGCAACACTCGAACGCCTGCAGCCATCGCCGGTGGTGACCCTCAACCGCGCCGTCGCCGTTTCCAAATCCCGTGGGGCGGGGGCCGCACTTGCGATGATCGAACCCTTGACCGAAGCGCTCGCGGATTACTTTCATTTCCATGGGCTCAAGGGCGCACTTCTGCTGCAATTGGACCGGCCGCTGGAAGCGCGCCATGCACTCGACAAGGCAATCTCGCTGGCTCGCTCACCCGTGGAAGCCGATCACATCCGCCAGAAGCTCGATGCCTTGGCTGACAGGCAACCAACCCATCGGGCGGCTGCGCAAATCCCAAAATGACGAACAGGGTGTCAAAATCGCGAGCATCGCCTGCTTGCGAGCTGTACTGGAGGCATGCAAGCTTGGGGTTGTGATATGGTGACCGCCATGGAGGACACTGAGCAAACTGCGGCGACTGGCCGCTCGGCGATTGCCCTGCTATTGGTGGGTCGTGGTCTGCGGGACTTCGGCGACGGGTTTGTCGCCGTGCTGTTGCCTCTATATCTGATTATGCTCGGGCTATCGCCATTCCAGGTTGGCATTGTCGCCTCCGCTGCGCTCCTTGGCTCTTCGCTGCTGACTCTCGCCGTTGGCCTACTTGGCTCAAGATTTGAACGCCGCCAGCTTCTACTTGCGGCGGCTTGCCTGATGGTTGCAACAGGAGTCGCCTTCTCGATCATCGACGCTTATGCAGTGCTGCTTGTTGTCGCCTTCGCCGGGACAATTAATCCGTCAGGAGGCAGCGTCAGTGTGTTCGTTCCGTTGGAGCATGCGGTCATTACTGGCGAGGTCGCTGCTGCCGAGCGTACCAATATTTTCGCACACTACAGTCTGGTCGGGGCCCTAGCCGGAGCTGTTGGCGCACTTGCGGCCGCGAGTCCGGAATTCCTTGGCCGTATTGGCATCGGACAACTCGCTGCCATCAAGATAATGTTCGTCCTTTATGCGACACTGGGTCTCGTCGCTTGCCTCATCTACTTGCGGATCTCGAGGCGGCCCCTGCCGCATAACAAGCAAGCGCACTCCGCGTTGGGACCATCGCGGCATATAGTTTATAAGCTTGCCGCCCTGTTCTGCCTTGATGCTTTCGCAGGCGGCTTCATCGTCCAGTCGCTTCTGGCGCTTTGGCTGTTCGAGCGGTATGACCTGTCACTCTCGGCCGCCAGCTTGTTTTTCTTCTGGTCGGGCATTCTGTCGGCCTTTTCGTTTCCGGTTGCTGCGTGGCTGTCGCGCCGGATCGGCCTCGTCAACACCATGGTCTATACGCACATCCCGTCCAGCCTTTGTCTGATCCTCGCCGCCTTCGCCCCCACACTGCCTATTGCGCTCACATTGCTGCTGTTACGTGCCGCTTTGTCTCAGATGGACGTCCCAACGCGCTCCTCCTACGTGATGGCAGTAGTGACCGAGGCCGAGCGTACAGCCGCCGCAAGCTTCACTTCTGTGCCGCGAAGTCTTGCAGCTTCTCTCTCTCCCGCTCTCGCAGGCGCGATGCTGGGGGTATCCTTCCAAGCTTGGCCGCTCGTCATCTGTGGAGTGTTGAAGATAAGCTACGACCTGTTACTGCTTCTACAGTTCCGACACATGAGGCCACCTGAAGAAATGTAACCGGGTTTCGGCTGAGGAAATGGACCAACCTGATACCCTGCTCGACGTGCTGCGGGAAAGCTCGGCGAGCCCTTCCTTTAGTGCGGTGAGGGGGTTTTCTGCTTCAACCCCCCGGAATGCGGGGCAGGAGATAGATTTCCGCGTCCGGCGGCAACGCCTGGTCCCAGGTGTCGCGGTAGATTTTTCCGTTGATGGAGACGGCGATGCCGCGTTGCAGGTGCGGCTCGAAGGCGGGGTATTGCTCGGCCAGGATCTTGAAAAGCTCGCGGATGTTTTTCGCCTCCACGGAAACGGAAAGCGCTCCGCCAACGATTGGCCGGAGCGCTCCCCAGAGGTGGACTTCCGCCACGGGACTAGTGCTTGCGGGCGCTGATCGCCTTGAGCACGCGGGGCGGCGACATCGGAATATGCGTCATGCGGACACCGACGGCGTTCGACATGGCGTTGGCAATGGCCGCAAGCGGCGGCACGATGGAGGTTTCGCCAACGCCGCGCACGCCATAGGGGTGGTTGGGGTTGGGAATTTCCAGGATCATCGTATCAATGAAGGGCAGGTCCGAGCAGACCGGGATGCGGTAATCGAGGAAGCCCGCGTTCTGCAGGCGGCCGTCCTTGCCGTAGATATATTCCTCGTTCAGCGCCCAGCCGATGCCCTGGGCGGCGCCGCCCTGGTACTGGCCTTCCACATAGGTGGGATGAATGGCTTTGCCCGCATCCTGGATAACCGTGTAGCGCTTGACGGAAGAGCGGCCCGTTTCCGGGTCGACCTCGATATCGCAGATGTGCGTGGCGAAGGAAACGCCGGCGCCATCGGCCACCAGTTCATTGTGGCCGGCGATGGGCCCGCCGGTGGTGCCGGCAGCGGCGGCAATTTCCTTGATGGAGAGCGGCGGGAAATTTCCGGCATTGGTGCCGGCGGGCTTGGCGTGGCCATCTTCCCAGACCACGGCATCTTCCGGAATGTCCCACATCTTTGCGGCGCGGGCACACAGCACCTTGATGGCAGTTGCGGGCGGCGGCGATGGTGGCAAGGCCGGTTGAGAAGGTGCCGCGGCTGCCGTCGGTCATGTCGTTGTGGCCGAGCGAGGAGGTATCGGCAATCACCACGCGCACGTTTTCATAGGGAAGGCCGAGCTCTTCCGCGGCCATCAGGCCGATGGAAGCGCGCGAGCCGCCCACGTCGATGGTGCCCACGGCAACGGTGACGGTGCCATCGGGTGTCACGTTAATATCGCAGCAGGTCTGGCCGCCGAAGTTGAACCAGAAGCCGCAGGCCATGCCGCGTCCCTGGTTCTTGCCCAGTGGCGCTTTCATGTGCGGATGGTTCTTGGCTGCTTCAAGCGTGGCGCCAATGCCGATGGGACCGTAGACCGGGCCATAGGATGACTTGGTGCCTTGCTTGGCGGCATTCTTGATGCGGAGCTCAACCGGATCCATGCCGATCTTCTTGGCCAGTTCATCAACGGCGCTTTCAACGGCGAAGGCCGCCATGGGGGCGGAAGGCGCGCGGTAAGCCGCCGTCTTCGGGCGGTTGACGATAACCTCGATGCTTTCGCTCTTGACGTTCTTCAGGTCGTAGCAGGCAAAGGCGGTCATGGCGCCGAATTCGGCCCAGGTGGCGGGGAAGGCGCCGCCGTGATAGCGCAGAACGCCATGGGCGGCGGTGATCGTGCCATCGCGCTTCGCACCGATTTTCATGTCGATGGAGGTGGAGCTTGTCGGGCCCGAGCAGCGGAACACTTCCTCGCGGGTCATGGTGAGTTTCACCGGGCGGTTGGCCTTGCGGGAAAGTGCAAGCGCCAAGGGCTCGGTCCAGATGTGGGTTTTGCCGCCGAAGCCGCCGCCGATTTCAGAAGCGGTGACGCGCAGCTTGGAAATATCCATGCCGAGGAGGGCGGCGCACTGGTTGCGGTAAACGAAGTGGCCCTGGGTGCAGACCCAAAGCTCGCCCTGGCCATCGGGGCTGACATTGGCCACGCAGGCATGGGGCTCGATATAGCCCTGGTGCGTCTGCTCGGTCTTGTAGGTGTGCTCGACAATGACGTCGGCATCCCTGAAACCCTGGGCAATGTCGCCATGGCCGAAGCTGGCGCGCTTGTTGTTGTTGGAGGGCTTGGTGGGCTTTGGCTCAACGCCTTCGGTGAAGATGTCGTTGTGAATGACCGGAGCCGAGGGCTTCAGGGCTTCATCAACATCGGTGACATGGGGCAGGATCTCATAGTCGACCTGGATGAGCTTGAGCGCTTTGCGGGCGGTTGTTTGATCAATGGCGGCAACGGCTGCAACGGCATGGCCATCATAGAGAACCTTCTTGCGGGCCATGCAGTTTTCCAGCATGTCGCGCATGCCGCGGTCACCGGCGGTGAGATCGGGAAGATCGGCGCTGGTGATGATGGCTTTCACGCCGGCAAGCTTTTCGGCCTTCGACGTGTCGATCTTCTTGATCCTGGCATGGGCATGGGGCGAACGCAGCACGAGGGCGATGAGCTGGCCCGGCGCATTATAGTCAGCGCCATACTTGGCGCGGCCCGTGACTTTGTCGACGCCATCGGGGCGCAGGGGCCGGGTGCCGACCTGTTTGAATTTCTGGTTGGTGAAGCTTGTGTCGAGTGGCATGTTAGGCTCCTCTCATTTCTTTGGCAGTGGCCTGAACGGCGCGAACGATCTTGTCATAGCCGGTGCAGCGGCAAAGATTGCCGGCAAGGCCAAAACGGATTTCCTCTTCGGAGGGATCTGGGTTCTTGTCGAGCAGCGCCTTGGCCGCAATCAAAAAGCCCGGAGTGCAGATGCCGCATTGAAGGGCGGCATGGGAAATGAAATTTTTCTGCAGGGGATGGAGCTGGTCGCCCTTGGCCATGCCTTCGATGGTTCCAACCTTGGCGCCCTGGATTTCAGCGCCGAGCACGAGGCAGGAGCAGACGAGGCGGCCATTGATGGTGACGCTGCAGGCGCCGCAGTCACCGGTGCCGCAGCCTTCCTTGGCGCCGGTCATGCCCAAACGGTTGCGCAGCACGTCGAGCAGCGGCTCGTCGGCATTGCAGACGAATTCAACGGCATCCCCGTTAATGGTGGTTGATACGTGAACGCCAGACATTATTTTCCTCCTGCGCGCTTGTACGCGATTTCTGCGGCGCGGCGCGCAAGCACGCCTGCAACCTTGGTTCTGAATTCGATGGTGCCGCGCTTGTCATCAATGGGCTTGCAGGCGGCGGAGCAGGCAGCGGCGAGTTTTTCCAGCGCCGCGGCATCAAGCTTCGAGCCGATCAGGGCTTTTGCAGCGGCGGGAACAACGATGATGGTGGGCGCAACGGCGCCCAGTACCACGCGGGCATCCTTCACCGTGCCTTTGCCATCAAGCGTGAGATTGACGGCGGCGCTGACCACGGCGATATCCATTTCGGTGCGCGGAATGAAACGCAGATAGGCATCGCTCGAATTTGCCGGGCGCTTGGGCAGCAGAATGGATTCGATGATTTCGCCCTTCTTGAGCGAGATGCGGCCCGGCGACACCGGAACCTGTTCAACCGGAATGGTGCGCTTGCCCTTGGGGCCGGAAATCACAACCTTTGCATTGCCGGCGATGAGCGCCGGCACGCCATCGGCAGCGGGCGAGCCGTTGCACAAATTGCCGACCATGGTGCAGCGGCCCTGCACCTGCTTGGAGCCAATGAGATTTGCGCCTTCAACAACGCCGGGCCAGGCTTTCACCAGGGCTGCATGTTCACCCAGCGCCACGCCCGGAACGGCGGCACCGATCTTGAATCCGGTGGCGGATTTCGTGATGTCATAGACACCCTTGATGCGCTTGATATCGACGACAAGGTCGGGCTCGAGAAAGCCGCCTTTCATTTTGACCAGCAGGTCCGTTCCGCCGGCCAGAACAAAGGCCTGGCCCTTTTCCTTGGCCAGCATTGTGACAGCCGATTTGAGTGTTTCCGGTGCTTCGTATCGCATTCTTCACCTGTTTTTGAGTTCGCTCGCCAGTTTGGTCTATTCCATGCGTTTTGGTCAACCGGCATATTTCTTTCTATACATAATTCATGGCTGCCCTGCGGCATTTATTCAGCTATTCAGCGCGCCACAACATTTACGCTGACACCTGCCTCCTGCAGCACGGCGGATAGCTTAGCATCCGGAATGCCATCGGTAATGAGGCGATTGATGTCCTTGAAGTCGCACACCTTGATCAAGCGCAATGCGGCCGAATTTCGAGGCGTCCGACAGCATCACGCGATTCTCGCCGCGCGACAGCACCATGCGGGCAAATTCGGCTTCGGCGAGATAGCTGTCGGAGGGGCCAAAGTCCGCATCCAGCGCGCCAATTGAGATGATGGCATGGCGGACATGGAAGCTTGCGGCAAAGGCGATAGCCGAGGGGCCAAAGGCTGCGCCATTGGAGCCGTTCAATTCGCCGCCTGCCATATAAACCCGGTTGCCGTTCACGGTGGCCAGGGTGCGGGCGATGTCGGACGAGTTTGTGACGACGGTAAGGTTGCGCTTTTTCAGGAGCTCGCGGGCGAAAATGCTGGTGGTGGTGCCGGTATCGAGCATCAGGCTGTCGCCATCCTCGATCAGCCGCGCGGCGCGGCGCGCAATGGCGCGCTTGGCGGCAAAATGCTCGCGCAGGCGCCGCTCGAAGGGGGCTTCGCCCAATTCATGGGGGAGCGCAATGGAGCCATGACGCCGTGAGACCTCGCGGGAGTCGACCAGGGGCTTGATATCGCGGCGGACGGTTTCAAAGGAAACCTCCAGGGCCTTGGCCAAATCGGCGACGGAACAGGTTCCCTGTTCGCGGACGAGGCTGAGAATCTGGGTTTGGCGCTTGCTGAGTCCGTTGGCCATGGAGCGATTTGACCATAATTTGTGGTTTTTGGCAATTAGTCCGATATTTCGGTCATAAAACCACATAAATAATGCAAAATTACCACAGAAAGCAACATTGCAGTTGACCTTCTGAGCTCCAAAAGGCTTCATTTCAGGGAAGGGAGATGGCCAAATGGCAGCAGAAGACAGGGTTCGGGGACTGCCATGCTGGACGGGGGCCATCGAAGTGGTTCCGCTCAAGGGGGGCGTGAGCAACGCCAGTTTTACGGTTCAGGACCGCGCGGGCAAATATGTGGCCCGGGTCGGCGAGGATTATCCCTTCCATCATGTTTTCCGCGAGGCGGAAGTCATCGCCAGCCAGGCTGCCTTTGAGGCGGGACTGTCGCCGGAGGTTGTCTATACAGAGCCCGGCATCATGGTGGTGCGCTTTATCGAGGCGCGCACCTATGCGGAGGCTGATGTGCGGGCAAACGCGGACGCTTGCGTCGATATTGTGAAGCGCTGCCATCGCGGAAATGGGCAAGCGCATTTCGGGCCGGGCCAATATTTTCTGGGTGTTCCATGTGCTGCGCGACTACGCCCACACCATCACCGCGGCGAAGCACCGCCATGTTCCCGACATTCCGCGCTGGATGGCGGAGGTTGAGCGGCTGGAAAAGGCGCAGGTGCCGCTGCCGATTATTTTCGGCCATCACGACCTGCTGCCGACAAATTTCATGGATGACGGAAAACGGCTCTGGCTGATCGACTGGGAATATGGCGGCTTCGGCACGGCGATGTTCGATCTCGCCAATATCGCCTCCAACAACCAGTTCACCGAACAGGCGGAGCAAGATCTGCTGACGCGTTATTTTGAGCGCGCGCCTGACCAGGCGCTGCTGCGTTCCTTCTACGCCATGAAAACCGCCAGCGCTTTGCGCGAAGCCGTGTGGGGCATGGTTTCGGAAATCCATCTCAATGCGCCGGGCGTGGATTACGTGGCCTACGCCAAGGAATATCTCGGGCGCTATGAAAATATGCTGGCTGATTTCAATTCAAAGTTTGGAAAGACATGACCCAGAATTTTCCCACGCAGGCGGATGTCGTCGTGATCGGCGGCGGCATTATCGGCTGCTCGACGGCGTATCATCTGGCGAAGGACCACAAATTGAATGTGGTTCTGCTTGAGCAGAACAAACTCACATCGGGATCAACCTGGCATGCGGCGGGGCTGGTGGGGCAGTTGCGTTCTTCGGCTTCGATTACGCAGGTGCTGAAATATTCGGTGGAGCTCTACAAGAAGCTCGATGCGGAAACGGGCCTTGCCACGGGCTGGAAAATGACGGGCTGCCTGCGGCTGGCGAACAATGAAAACCGCTGGATTGAATACAAGCGGCTGGCCACCACGGCGCAGAGCTTCGGCATGGAGATGCATCTGCTAACGCCTGCCGAGGTGAAGAAGATGTGGCCGCTGCTCAACATTGATGATCTTGTCGGCGCCTCATTCCTGCCGACGGATGGGCAGGCTTCGCCTTCCGACATTGCGCAATCGCTGGCCAAGGGTGCGCGCATGCATGGCGCGAAGCTTATCGAGGGCGCGCGGGTGACGTCGTTCGATATCAAGGATGGCCGCGTCACTGCGGTGAACACCACTCAGGGCAAGATCATTTGCGAAAAGGTTGTGAACTGCGGCGGGCAATGGGCGCGGCAGATCGGGGCGATGGCGGGCGTGAGCGTTCCGCTGCAGCCGGTGAAGCATCAATATGTGATTACCGAAAAGGTGGCGGGCCTTGCGGCGGATGCGGCGACCATCCGCGATCCGGACCGGCGCACCTATTTCAAGGAAGAGGTGGGCGGGCTGGTGTTTGGCGGCTATGAGCCGGACCCCATTGCCTGGACGCAAGGGGACGTGCCCGACAATTTCGAGTTCCAATTGTTTGAAGATGACTGGGACCATTTCGAGCAGCACATGACCGAGGCGCTGGTGCGCGTGCCGGCGCTTGAGAACACCGGCATCAAGAAAATGATTCACGGGCCGGAAAGTTTTACGCCCGATGGCAATTTCATTCTGGGTGCGGCACCGGAACTCAAAAACTTTTATGTCGGCGCGGGCTTCAATGCTTTTGGCATTGCCTCGGGCGGCGGGGCTGGCTGGGTTCTGGCGGACTGGGTTGCGCGGGACGAAGCGCCGATGGATTTGTGGGTGGTTGATATCCGCCGCTTCTCGGATTTGCACAAGGACCGCACCTGGACCTCCGAGCGCACGCTTGAAGCCTATGGCAAGCATTACACCATTGGTTTTCCCCATGAGGAATATCAATCGGGGCGGCCGCGCATCGTGTCGCCGCTTTATGACCGGCTGAAAAAACTCAATGCCTGCTTTGGCTCCAAGCTGGGCTGGGAGCGGCCCAACTGGTTTGCGCCTGCGGGCGAGGAGGCCCGCGACATCTACACCATGGGCCGGCAGAACTGGTTTGCGGCGGTGGGCGAGGAGCACAAATGCGTGCGCGAGCGCGTGGGCGTGTTCGACCAATCCTCCTTTGCCAAGTATGAGCTGCGCGGGAAAGACGCGGAGGAGGCGCTGGGCTGGATTTGCGCCAATAACGTGGCGCGGCCGGTGGGCAAGCTCACCTATACGCAGATGCTGAATTCGCGCGGCGGCATCGAATGCGACCTGACGGTGGCGCGGCTGGCGGAGGACCATTTCTATATCGTGACGGGCACGGGTTTCCGGACCCATGACTTTGCCTGGATCGTGGATCACCTCAGGCCGGGGCTTGAGGCGAAGCTGACGGACATCACCGAACAGTATGGAACGCTTTCGGTGATGGGGCCGAAGTCGCGGGCGGTGATCCAGGCTGTAACAAAAGCTGACATGTCGAATGCTGCCTTCAAATTTGGCGAGGTGCGGGAAATTGAGATTGCGGGCCATGGGGTGCGGGCGCTGCGCGTGACCTATGTGGGCGAACTGGGCTGGGAACTGCACATGCCCATTGCCGCCACGGGCGAGGTGTTCGATGCGCTGATGGCGGCGGGCAAGCCGCATGGCATTGCGCCGGTGGGCTACCGGGCGCTGGAATCGCTGCGGCTGGAGAAGGGCTACCGGGCCTGGAGCTCCGACATCACGCCCAATGATACGCCGCTGC
Source organism: uncultured Alphaproteobacteria bacterium (assembly GCA_963810045.1). Lineage (GTDB taxonomy): Bacteria > Pseudomonadota > Alphaproteobacteria > Rhizobiales > Aestuariivirgaceae > Aestuariivirga. The sequence goes on from CAWELV010000020.1 coordinate 121,184, forward strand.
ATGCGGGGCTGGGCTGGGCGGTGAAGATGAAAAGCAACCAGGGGTTTTTGGGGCGCGAGGCGATTGAAAAAATTGCGCAAGCGCCGCTCACAAAAATGCTGGCGGGCTTCACCACGGAGCGCGAGGACATCGTGCTTTCGGGGCGCGAAACAATCCTGCGCAATGGCGCGTTCGCGGGCTATCTCACCAGCGGCGGCTATGGCTACACGATTGGAAAGCCGGTGGGCTTTGGTTATGTGCGAAATGCCGATGGCGTTGATGAGGCCTATCTTGAAAGCGGGCCGTTACGAGCTTGTGGTGGCCAAGGAAATCGTGAGGGCAAACATACACTTGCAGCCAATATATGACAGTTTGAATCAACGCGTGAAATCATGAACTGGGACCGTAAAGTCCGTATACTGATTATTGGCGGCGGGGCCATCGGCACGTCGCTGGCCTACCACCTGGGGCGGGACGGGGCGAAGGATGTTCTGCTGGTTGAAAAGGCCCAGCTCACCGAGGGCTGCACCTGGCATGCGGCGGGGCTTGTGGGCCAGCTGCGCGGCAAGAAAAACCTGACGCGATTGATGCAGAATTCCGTGGCGGTTTTCGACCGGCTGGAAGCGGAAACGGGCCAGGCAATTTCGTGGAAGAAAGTGGGGTCACTTCGCCTTGCCTCGAGTGCGGCGCGGTGGAGCGAAATCCAACGGTCCATGGGGCAGGCCAAAAGTTTCGGGGTGGAGTGCCAGTCGCTGTCGGCGGCCGAGGCCAAGAAGCTTTTTCCCTATATCACCACCGATGGCATTGAAGGTGCGGCCTATATTCCGGGCGATGGCTATATCGATCCCTATTCGCTGACCATGGCCTATGCCAAGGGGGCGCGGGCCCATGGTGTGAAGATCGAGGAACGGGTTTGCGTCGAGGAGATCGTGCTGGAGGGCCGGCGGGCGCTTGGGGTTGTCACCAACAAGGGCAATATCGCCTGCGATATCCTGGTGAACTGCGCCGGGCTCTGGGCCAAGCGGGTGGGCAATATGGCGGGCGTGGCGCTTGCGGCGGGCATTGTGGAGCACCAGTATTTTCTCACGGAGAAAACCCTGTCGTTTGATGCGGGGCTTACGACGCTGCGCGATCCGGACAAGAATTTCTACCTGAAGCCCGATACGGGCTCCTTTGCCATTGGCGGCTGGGAGGAGGGCTCGCGCGGCTTCCATCGCGGGCTTCCGCCGCTGGACTTTGGCCGGGAGCTTTTTGCACCCAACATGGAGCGGCTTGAGCTTTTTGCGTTGCCTGCATCCGAGCGCCTGCCGGTTCTCAATGAAACAGGCATCCAGACGGTGATCAACGGGCCCATTCCGGTTTCCGCCGATGGCGAGCCGATCATGGGGCTGGCGCCGGAACTTGACAATTTCTATGTGGCCTGCGGTTTCACGGCGGGCATTGCGGCCTCGGGCGGGGCGGGCCTTGCGATGGCCAACATGATTTTGCATGGCGATGCGGGCATGGACCTCTGGCCCTTTGATGTCAGGCGTTTCAGCGGGGTTCATGCGCAGCCGCGCTACCTGGAGACGCGGGCCATTGAAGCCTATGCGGCCTATTACAAGGTGCATTGGCCGCTTGAAGAGAGCCATGCGGGGCGAAACTTACGGCTTTCGCCGCTGCATGAGACATTGAAGCGGGCCGGCGCGGTGTTTGGTTCGCGAGCTGGCTGGGAGCGGCCCAACTGGTTTGCGCCGGCGGGGGTTAAGCCGGTTGATGTTCCTTCCTTTGAAGAGAAGCCGAACTGGTTTTCGCATGTGGGCGAGGAATGCCGCGCCATTCGCGAACGCGCCGTGCTGATCGACCAGACATCATTTGCGAAGTTCGAGATTACGGGTGCGGGAACCGAAGCGGCGCTGCAGCGGATTGCGGCCAATGACCTGTCGGGCCCGCCGGGGAAAGCGGTTTACACGCAGCTTTGCAATGAGAAGGGCGGCATCGAGGCGGATGTGACTTTGGTTCATGTGGGCCCTGATCATTTCTATCTGATCACGGGTTCGGGCTTCGGGGTGCGCGACAGCGGCTGGGTGGCGAAGCATCTGCCGCCATCGGTGCAGATCCGCGAAGTCACGAACGCGCTCGCCGTTATCAATATCTGCGGGCCGAAGTTCGCGAGACATCCTGCAATCGGTGACGGATGCGGATATTTCCAATGCGGCGTTTCCATTTTTCGGGGCGCGCCGGATTGATGTGGGCCATGCAAATGTGCTGGCGGTGCGGGTTGGCTATGTGGGCGAGCTTGGCTACGAGCTTTACATTCCGCAGGAATTCGGCGCCCACGTCTATGACGTGCTGTGGGCGGCGGGCAGCGGCCCACGGCATTGCCAATGCGGGTTACCGGGCGATCGACAGCTGCCGCATGGAGAAGGGCTACCTCTATTGGTCCGGCGATATTTCACCGGATTACAATCCATACGAGGCGGGACTGGGATTTTGCGTGGCGCTGGAGAAGGGCGACTTTATCGGGCGTGAGGCGCTGGTGAAAATCAAAGCGGCGGGCCTCACGCGAAAACTCTGTTCCTTTACCATCGATGGCTTTGCTCCGCTGCATGGCGGTGAAGCCATTTTCCACGGTGGCAAGGTTGTGGGTTCGACCACGAGCGTTGGCTATGGCCATACAATGGCCAAAACAATCGCTTTCGGTTACCTTCCGGTTGAACTGGCCGGCCAAGAAATTCTTTCGACATCGAGGCTTTCGGGAAACTCCATCGCGCGGCCCGCGGACCGCGCTGCCTTTACGATAACAGGAATTTGCGGCTCAAGGTGTGACCATGAACATTGCGGGAAAGCCGATTGCGATCGTCGAAGCGCCATCCAATCTCGGGCTCAAGCCGCCATCGCCGGGCCGCGAACCCGGCACGGCGCGGGCGCCTGCCGCGCTGCGGCGCGCCGGGCTCCATGAGCTTGTTTCGCCGACAGCGCGTTGTCCACGTCGAGGCTCCGGCCTATGCGGCCGATGAGAACCGCGCCATCAATGTCCGCAATGTGGCGGCGATTGCCAATTATTCGCGCGGGCTTGCCGATGCGGTGGGCGGCTGTCTTTCCCGGGGCGAATTCCCGCTGGTGCTCGGCGGCGATTGCAGCATCCTTCTTGGCAACATGCTCGGTCTTAGGCGGCGGGGAGACCCGGCGCTCATCTACATCGACGGGCACACGGATTTCTATCTTCCCGAACAATCCACAAGCGGCGGGGCGGCGGGCATGGACCTCGCCTTCGTCACCGGCTGGGGGCCCGAGGCCCTGACCAATATCGAAGGGCTCATGCCCTATGTGCGCGAAGAGCGGGTTGCGGCGCTCGGCAACCGTGACTTCGACCGCCCTCCCCCTGCTTCAATCCCGTACGCTCGGCATCGCGCATGCACTACCGCGACCTGGCTGGATTGCGCAAAGCGGGCATGGCGCAAGCGGCCAAGGAAGCGCTTGCGGCTGTTCACGACGGGAAACCGCGCGAAGTATTCCTCCATGTCGATGTCGATGTTCTCGATTCCACCATCATGCCGGCTGTCGATTCGCCGCAGGCCGACGGCTTGCGCTATGACGAATTGACCGCGCTGTTAAAGGCCATCATCGCGTCAGGACTTGTCACCGGCATGGAAGTGACGATCTTCGATCCGGATCTCGATGCTGATGGACATCTCGCCCGTGAACTCGTCACGGTTCTTGCCGACTCGCTGCGGACATAGGCACGGATTTTGTTTCTGGATTATTTTTTACCTTCATGTGATGATTCAGCAGGTTTGCTTAAGTATCTGCTATTCATAGGATTTACTGAAAGGCGAAACGGGCTATGGATGATCAAGGGGTAGGCCTGGCGCGGGAGGCGCTGAAGCAGATTCAGCTTTTCTGGTGCCTTGATGACACGGAGATCGAGGTGAGGCGCCTGGGCGGGCTGACCAACCTGGTGTTCTTTGTAAGCCTCAACGGCGAGCAGTATGTGCTGCGCATTCCGGGCAAGGGCACGGAGGAATACATCAACCGCAAAAACGAGGCCCAGGCGGCGCGGGAGGCGGCGAAGGCCGGGGTGAGCCCGGACGTGGTTCATTTCGATGAAAAAACGGGTGTGATGGTCACCCGCTTTGTCGACCACGGCGTCACCATGTCGCCGGAGAATTTCAAATCCCGTGAAGGCTCGCCGAAGCGGGCGGGCGAGGCGTTCAAGAAGCTCCATTCCTCGGGGGCCAAGTTCAATTTCCGCTTTGAGCTTTTTGCGATGATTGATGACTATCTCAAAATCCTGGCGACGAAGGATATTTCCCTGCCGGATGGGTATGCGGAGGTGGTGAAAGAAGCTGAATCAGTGCGGCGCGCGCTCGCGGCGCATCAAGCTGCCGCTGGTGGCCTGCCATTGCGATCCGCTGTGCGAGAATTTTCTCGATACGGGCAAGCGCATGTGGATTGTCGACTGGGAATATTCGGGGATGAATGATCCGCTGTGGGATCTGGGCGATCTGGCGGTTGAGGGGCAGTTCAACACGGCGCAGGAAGAAGAAATGATCGCCGCCTATTTTGATGGTGCGCCGACGCCTGCCGAGCGCGGGCGCTTTGTGATCTACAAGGCGATGTGCGATTTGCTGTGGACGCTGTGGGGCCTGATCCAGCATGCCAACAAGAATCCGGTGGATGATTTCTGGGCTTATTCCATCAACCGGTTCGAGCGCTGTAAAAAACTGATGGCAACGAAAGACTTTGGAAAACACGTGGCGGCGGTGAAGAAGGGTTAGAGTCTTTCACTTCCGCGCCATGCAGGACTGGTAGCGCCGATCAACGCTTTCAGCGAAAATGCGGGTTGTCATCTTGCTCCTGATCTTGGGACTCGACAGCGCAATTTTGGGGACCATGGCAAAAACCGGTCGCTTCTTGGTGACCTGCCCGTAGGTTGCCCGCAGCGCGCTGTAGGTCAGCGTCTGCACGAAGTCATTGTCCTTCTCGCGCAGGAGGTCCTTGCGGATATCCTCGTCGGTCAGTTCGAAATTGGAACTCTTGAGCACGGCGCGCAAAGCCTTTTCCGTGTTGCTGACGCCGCTGCCCACCTTCCCCGATTTATCATAGAGCAGCAGGTCGCCATCGGCCGCCAGGGCGCTGCCGCTCAATTCGGCGATCTGGCTTTGAAACGCGGCATTGCGGCTTGAATAGCGGCCGGCGTTGAAATCGGCAAAGCGGTAGAGCTTTTTGTCGTAACCCGTCTCATAGCCCAGCAGCAGAAGGACGCCGTAATACATGCCGCCATGACGGGTGTAGAGTTCATCGCGCAGGGCATAGACATCGTCCAGCGACATGGGCAGCCAGCGCCGCCGTTTGGCAGTTTCCAGGGCAAAATCGACCGAGACCTGCATGGAGCCGATGGTGTCGATCTCGTTGCGCCCGTCGATCTGCCTGTTGAGGAGGCCGCTGTTGATCACCAGGCCAAGGCCGGATTGCTTGGCGGCGTCCGCCACCATGGCGCGGTAGACAAGGTCAAGATCGCGTTCGGTGCGGGCGGCGCGGATACGCGCGAGATAGTTATCGGCGGGGCTTGGTGTCACCTCCAGAAAATGGAGGGCAATGCGCCCGAGAACGGGCACCTTGTCCATCTTGGCGCGCAACGCCGCTTCCGAAATTTTGCCAAGGCCGGCAACGGCTGGATCAGCAACGAAGCTTGACTCCTGGTCAATGATGGCAATGGCGGCGCAGATGTTTTCCTTGCTGGCGGGCAGATCGTGGAGCTTCAGCACATCGAGCAGGTCATCGGCCCAGCCCTGGGGATCCTTGACGTTCTTTTCGGCGGCGGTGATGAGCCTTGCCACCGCGCGCGGGGACAATGCCTGGTCTTCTGCTGCGCTGGACACGGAGCAGGCGGACCAAATGGCCAGTAAAACACAGAAGAATAACCCTGGCCACGCAAAGCTCCTTCTTTCCAACATAAACCTCAACGGGAATTTATGTCTAAAATAAGAAGCCCTGCGCGGCGCTGGTGTTTATTTCAAGACGCCGGACGCCTTGGCTGCATGGGCCGCAAGATAATCCATGAGGCCTGGTGACAGGCAGTCATAGGGCGGCAGGCCAACCTGCTTCAGGCGCTTGCGGATGGCCGGCATGGCTTCAGGCTTGGTGCCGCTTTCAATGACGGACGAGACAAAGGCCGCGAATTCCGGTGGTGACCAGCCCTTTTCCTTGGACAGTTCCGTGTGGACGAAATCAAGGCCATAGAAGCCGTGCGAGGTGCGTTCGACGCGGCCATACATGTGAACGCCGCAGCCGGTGCAGGCATGGCGCTGGATGAGCGCGTTGGCATCAATGATCTTCAGCTTGTGCCATTTGCCGTGACCTTCACGATTGTCGCGGCCGACAACGGCCACAACTGAGAATATGGCTCCGGCAGGCTTCCAGCATTTGGTGCAGCCGCAGGCATGATTATGGGCGGTTTGCGCTGCAATGCTCACGGTTACGGGATCGGTTGCGCATTTGCAGGTCAATGTTCCGCCGGCAAATTTCGCCTTGGCCTTGCCCAGCACGCCCTTGTCGATCAAGGGGTGAAGGGAAATCGTTTTCGATTTCTTTGCGGCAGTTTTTTTGGTTTTGGCTTTCTTGGCCATGGTGGTCCTCCCTCAGTTTTTAATTCAGAACACGACAACGCTACGGATCGATTTGCCTTCATGCATGAGATCGAAGGCGGAATTGATTTTCTCCAGCGGCAGGATGTGGGTGATCATGGGATCGATCTCGATCTTGCCGTTCATGTACCAGTCAACGATCTTCGGCACATCGGTGCGGCCACGGGCGCCGCCAAAAGCGGTGCCGCGCCAGGACCTGCCGGTGACCAGCTGGAAGGGGCGGGTGGAGATTTCCTGGCCGGCGCCGGCCACGCCAATGATGATGGACTGGCCCCAGCCCTTGTGGGCGGCTTCAAGCGCGACGCGCATGACCTTCACATTGCCGATGCATTCGAAGGTGTAATCGGCGCCGCCATTGGTGAGGCCCACGAGATGGGCGACGAGATCGCCTTCAACCTTTGACGGATTGACGAAATGCGTCATGCCAAAGCGCTTGCCCCAGGAGGCGCGCTCTTCGTTGAGGTCGACGCCGACGATCTGGCTGGCGCCGGCAAGCCGCAGGCCCTGGATGACATTGAGGCCGATGCCGCCGAGGCCGAAGACGATTGCGGTTGAGCCGGTTTCGACCTTGGCCGTGTTGATGACGGCGCCGATGCCGGTCGTGACGCCGCAGCCGATGTAGCAAATCTTGTCGAAGGGCGCGTCTTTGCGCACCTTGGCCAGGGCGATTTCGGGAAGCACGGTGTAATTCGAGAAGGTGGAGCAGCCCATGTAGTGGTGCACCATCTTGCCCTTGTAGGAAAAGCGCGAGGTGCCGTCGGGCATCAGGCCCTTGCCCTGGGTACGCGGATTTTCTGGCACAGATTGGTTTTGGGGTTGAGGCAATATTCGCATTCGCGGCATTCCGGGGTGTAAAGCGGAATGACATGGTCGCCCTTGGCAAGCGAGGTGACACCCTTGCCCACCTCCACCACGACGCCCGCGCCCTCATGGCCCATGATGGCGGGAAACAGGCCTTCGGGATCGGCGCCGGAAATGGTGAATTCATCGGTATGGCAAATGCCGGTGGCCTTGATTTCAACCAGAACCTCGCCTTCCTGGGGGCCGGCCAAATCAACTTCAACAATTTCCAGGGGTTTGCCCGCTTCAAAGGCAATGGCGGCACGTGATTTCATGGGCTCCCTATCTCTACGAAATTATTTTTTTCTTATGGAAGCCTTGTGACAGTCTCTAGTCAAGTACAATGTTGCGATTTTAGGCAGGGCGGGGAGCAGGACATGACGACGACGCGGGCCGATTGCGAAGCGCTGGACAGGTCCGACGTGCTGGCGGGAAAGCGCAGGGCGTTCCTCCTACCCAAGGGCATCATTTATCTCGATGGCAATTCATTGGGGGTTTTGCCGCGCAATGTACCGGCAAGGGTCCAGGCCGCGGTTGAACGGGAATGGGGTGAAACCCTCATCAAATCGTGGAATGAGCATGGCTGGTTTCAACTGCCGCAGAAGATCGGGGGGCGTTTGGAGCGGCTGATCGGGGCGGAACCAGGCAGCGTCATTGTGGGGGATACGATCTCGGTCAATCTCTTCAAGATTCTCGACCTCCGCCCTTGGGCAGAGGCGGGAGCGCAAGGTCATTCTGTCCGATTCCGGCAATTTTCCCTCGGACCTCTATGTGGCCCAGGGCCTGAGCCAGTTCATGGCCGATGGCCACGAGGTGCGGATCGTGGCTCCGGAAGATGTTGTGAGCTCAATCACGTCTGAGGTGGCGGTGGTGATGCTCACCGAGGTGGATTACCGCACGGCGCGCCGCCATGACATGAAAGCCATCACCAAGCTCGCCCATGATGCGGGCGCGCTGATGATCTGGGATTTGGCTCATAGCGCAGGCGCCGTTCCGGTTGACCTCAGGGGGAGCGGGGCCGATTTCGCCGTGGGCTGCACTTACAAGTATCTCAATGGCGGTCCCGGTGCGCCGGCCTTTCTTTATGTGCGGCCGGACTTGCAGGACGTGGTGCAGCCGGCACTCGTCGGCTGGTGGGGCCATGCAAGGCCCTTTGCCTTTGAGCTCGATTTTGTTCCGGCCCCCGGCATCATCCGCCAGCAATGCGGCACCCAGCCCATTCTTTCGATGGCGGCGCTGGATGCGGCTCTGGATGTCTGGGACGATGTGGACTTGAAAGATTTACATGCAAAATCAAAGGCTTTGTGCCAGCTTCTTATCAAACTGGTTGAAGAGAAAAATTCCCGCCATGGCCTGACGCTGTTTGGTTCGCGCGATATGGAGCGGCGCGGCTCGCATGTGTCGTTTCATTGCCCGGAAGGTTATGCGGTGATGCAGGCGCTCATTGCACATGGCGTAATCGGGGATTTCCGCATGCCGGATGTTATCCGCTTTGGCATCACGCCGCTCTACACGAGCTTTGCCGAGATCTGGGATGCGGCGGCCATTCTCACGCGCATTCTCGATGAGAAGCTGTGGAACAGGCCGGAGTTTCTGGCGAAAAAAGCGGTGACCTAGCTATTTGACAAGTTGCCGACCCTGCGCTTCATAGCCCCATGGCGAAATTTACGATTCAGGATGTGGCGCGGCTTGCGGGGGTGAGCGTTGCAACAATCGACCGGGTGCTCAATCGCAGGCAGGGGGTGCGCGCGCCCACCATTGCAAAGGTCGAAGCGGCCATTCGCGAGTTGAATTATCAGCCGGACCGCATTGCGGCGCGGCTGGCGCGGTCGCGGGAATACCGCTTCTGTTTTGTCTTGCCGGTGAGCACCAGCGAGTTTTTCATGCGCATTGCCGATGAGGTGCGGCTCGCCACGGAGCGCATGGAGGCCGAGCGGGTTTCGATCATCGTCAAGCGCGTCGATGTGTTTGACGGCGAGCTGCTGGCGCACGCACTTGATTCCATCGACAAGGCGACGGACGGGGTTGCAGTGGTGGCGCTCGATCATCCGGCGGTGCGTGAGGCCATCAATGCGCTGGTCTCGCGCGGTATCACCGTGGTGACGCTGGTGTCCGATGTGCCGGGATCAAAGCGCCAGCATTATGCCGGCATCGACAATTCTTCCGCCGGGCGCACCGCTGCCAATCTCATGGGGCGGTTCCTGCGCGGCATGACGGGCACAGTTGGGGTATTTGCGGGCTCGCTGGCGCTGCGCGATCATATCGAACGGCAGTTTGGCTTTGAGCAAGTGGTGGCCCATGAATATCCCCAACTTGCGGTTTTGCCGGTGCGGGAATCCCGCGATGACTGGGCGCGCATTGAGGAAATGACGCGGCAATTGTTGGCCGAACAACCCGATCTCATCGGGATTTACAATGTGGGCGGCGGCACGCGCGGCATTGTTTCGGGCCTCGAGGCGGCGGGCCGTGCCAAGGACATCGTGTTCATTGCCCATGAGGTTACCGACCTATCGCGGCGGGCGCTGATCCGCGGCTCGATCGACGCGATTATCAATCAGGATGCGGGCCACGAGGTGCGGAGCGCCGTGCGCGTGCTCATGGCCAACGCCGACAAGATGCCGCTGATCGAATCGCAGGAACGCATCCGCATCGACATCTTCATGCGGGATAATCTGCCTTAGACCGGTGCCCTCCGGCCTTCACGATCTCGCTTGCGGCTCTCGGTCAACTGCCCGACCCCCCGGCCCCTCCCTTAAGGGAGGGGTGAAAGTCGCTGCAAATTCTGTTACCCCTCCCCTTGGGGAGGGGCAGGGGTGGGGCTGGAATTGTCCCCAATGCCACAGACGGATTCCACCTTTACACCCGTCCTTATTGCAACAGGGAGGACGGCATGCGCACCAACACAAATCCGACGACACTTCGCGCCAGGGAATTGCGGCAAACTGCCAACCCGGCTGAGCAATGCCTATGGAACGCATTGAAAGCGCGGCAACTTGGTGGCTACAAGTTCACGCGGCAGTTTCCGGTTGGTTCCTATTTTGCGGACTTCGCTTGCCGGGAGCGTATGCTTCTCGTCGAAATTGATGGCAGCCAGCATGTGGAGAGCGGATATGACAAGCAGCGCGATGCGCACTTGCTGAATGAGGGTTATTCCATCCTTCGCGTACCCTCGGTCACAGTGCTGCAGGCACGTGAAGCTGTATGCGACTCCATTCTTGCAGCGCTGGAAGGGCGCATGGAAGATATCGTCGAGGCGCCGGACCTGAGGTTTGTGCGGAGTCAGGTGGCGCCACGAAAATACCTGCGACGTAAATTGTGGAGGGAGGCGCAAGATACTTCACGATCTCGCTTGCGGCCTGCACCCACCCCCGACCCCTCCCTCAAGGGAGGGGTGGAGTAAGAGAAAGGGGTGAAGAGAACTACAGCGGCTTCAATCCAGCTTCGATCTGGGCTCTGCGGCCTTCGAGGAAGGGCGGCAGGGACAGGGTCTTGCCGAGATTTTCCAGGGACTCATCGGTTGCAAAGCCCGGACCGTCGGTGGCGAGTTCGAAGAGGACGCCATTGGGTTCGCGGAAATAGAGGCTCTTGAACCAGAAGCGGTCCACCGGGCCGCTGTTGGGAATGCGGAGTTCCTTCAGTCGGCTGGCCCAGGCAGTGTAATCGGCGGAAGGAATATTGAAGGCCACGTGATGGACGGAACCGGCGCCCTGCTGGGCCGGCGGCAGGCCCTTATCAACCCGGACATGCAGTTCGGAGACGGGGCCGGAGCCGTTCATCTTGAACACGCTGGTGTTTCCAAATTCGCGGGCCTTCGTCATATTCATGACGGTGGTCAGAATCACTTCGGTCGGCCGCAAATCAGGCACGCTGAGAGTGATCGGCCCCAAGCCACGGATCTGGTTTTCAGCAGCAATGGGGCTTTCGTTCCAAGGGTGGACTTCGCCGGTGCCTTCATCATCGACAAGACTCAGGCGCTGGCCTTCGAAATCCTCGAAGTCGAGGGTGAGGCGGCCATCGCGTTCGGCTACCTTTTCGGCTGTAACACCACGAGCCTTGAAATGATCGGCCCACCATTTGAAGGCGGCTTCGCCCTTGATGCGAAGGCCGGTGCGAACAATGGAATGGGTGCCGCGCTTTTCGCGGCCCACGGGCCAGTCGAAAGAAGGTTATGTCGGTGCCGGGCGAGCCCAGGCCATCGGCATAGAACAGGTGATAGGCCGAGGTATCGTCCTGGTTCACGGTTTTCTTGACCATGCGGAGGCCCAGGGTTTTCGTATAGAAATTGTGATTGCCGGGGGCATCGGCGGTGACGGCGGTGAGGTGGTGCAGGCCATTGAGTTGCATTTTGTGTCCTATCGAGTTCAGCCACTTGGTGGCGATTGCTACGTCGTTCTGGGTGAGATTGTGTCCGGTCGGCAGCGTTTCATGCTGCACATCGGCATGGGCATTCTTCAGCATGGTGGCCAACAGCTTTGCATTGCTGGCCGGGATGATCGGATCGCTGGCGCCGGAAATGATGAGTACCGGTTTTTGCGCAAGATCGGCCTGCGGCGGTTTTGCGAGCGGCACCATGGCGCGCAGCAGAATGGCTCCGCTCAAGGCTTCGGGGCGGAGCAGAAGAATGGCAGCGGCGATGTTGGCCCCATTGGAAAAGCCAACGGCAATGGGCTTTGCCAGACTATAGGCCTTGCCCGCTTCGACGATGAAATCGGCCAACTCGTGAGCGCGCTTGATCACATCCTGCTCGTCGAACACGCCTTCTGCGAGACGCCGGAAAAAGCGGGGCATGCCGTTTTCCAGTACCTTGCCACGAGGCGAAAGCAGCGCGCGGTCGGGCGCCAGGGCTTTGCCCAAGGGCAGCAGATCGTCTTCGTTGCCGCCGGTTCCGTGCAGCAGGAGAAGGGGTGCGGCCGTGGAAGTGCCGGGTTCAAAACGATGAATAAATGAGAGGTCCTGGGTCATGATTGCCAGATACTCACCCCACGGGGCGGCGACAAGCAATCATTCTTAGAACTAAGTTACAAGCTATATACCGCGGGTGGACCGGGGCTGGCCCAGCACAAATCCCTTGCCATCGAGGCCATAGATATCGGGGCGGAAATTGATCCTGCCGTCTTCGGTGGCCCAGGCGGTGAGATACATGAAGCGCACGTCCGGCGGGTTTGCCACTTTCACATCGTAGCGTTCCCGGCTGGCGGTGATCATCTCGATCTCGGTGGCGTCGATCCCGTCCTGGCCGTCCAAGATCCAGTTCACGACGTCGCTGACCTTGTCAACGCGGACACAGCCGGAGCTTTCAAAGCGCGCATTGACTTCAAACAATTCGCGGTGCGGCGTGTCGTGCATATAGACCATGTATCTGTTGGCGAAGTTGATTTTCATGGTGGCAAGGGCATTGCCTTCGCCGGGTTCCTGGCGGAAGTGGTAACGCTCAGGATCTGTGTTGACCCAGTCAACCGTATAGGGATCAATCTCGGGGCCGCCGACGCCATCGAAAATCCGGATGTTCATCTGCTCAAAAATCGTGGGGTCCTTGAGGAATTTCGGCACCAGGTCCTTTTGCACGATGGAGGCCGGGGCATTCCAGTAAGGATTGAAATTGATATCGCTGACGACGCTTTTGAGCGCCGGAGAGGGCCTGTCGCGCTTTCCGACAACCACGTTGTGGCGCGAGCGGACCTTGCCGAACTCTACGGTTTCAAGCTGGGCGGAGGGGATGTTCACCAGAATGTTGCGCTCGTGCAAATCCAGGGCATATTCGCCGACGCGGGGATAGTTTTCCCGCAGGGTTTGAAGCCGTGGCGCGGGCCGTGATGTTAAGCTCGGCGCGGGTGCGGTCATCTACCTTGCCCGATGGTGCAATGCCATGGCTGGTTTGGAAGAACTTCACGGCCTCGATAATGTTTGCGTCGAAGACGTCGGCGGCGTCCACGAACAAATCTTCGAAGGGCAAGTAACCTTCCGCCACAAGGCGCTGGCGCAGGGTTACGACCAGTTCGCTCTTTACGTCTTTTTCGAGCTTGCCCTTGCCAACACTGGGCCAGCCGCCGCCGGCGACGAATTCCTCATAAAGCTGGATGGCGCCTTCAAGGGCGCGGATGGATCCAACGGTCACCATGGCGGCTTCCTGGCGGTCAGCCAGAAACTCGGTCTTCGTGGCAAGCTTTCCAGCTACGGCCAGTTTGGGGGCGATAGAAGTGATTGAGCCCGTGATTTGGGCCGTTTGGGCGTGCACCACGGAAGCGGCAGCTGCCAGAGAGACAGCACCGAGAAAGGCACGACGCGTAAAATGCTGAGAAAACACCCCAAAACCCCAAGACCTGAGAAGCTACCCACAGAGAATCACTGATCTGGGTAAAGAGCTATTAAAAAGTTGTGGCTTGATTAAGATAGTTCGATCACTTCCCTGAGATAAGGCAGGTCGAGAAAGTCCACCGGGGGTGAGCCGAATTCCTCAGCAAATTTGCGGCCCGCATGGACTGCGGCGGCTATGGTTCCGGGGCTAAAACAATCGCCAATACGGGCCACATTAATTATTTTTTCCACAGAAGACTGAAAGAGCTGATCCCCAGCGTTTCTGGCGGTGACCAGGATGACGGAACTTGCCTCCAGTTCGCGGGTGCGGCCGGTGAAGACACAGGCAAGCGTGACATGGCCGACGGAACGGATTGCAGGCCCTGATTTGCTTCAATTTTGACATCGAGTTCGAGCAGCCGGGCCTGGATTGCGTGCTGTTCCAGGGAGGCCTTGGTGAAGGAGGAGACAAGATAGGAGGGGGTGACCAGGGTTACCGCATAGTCTTCCTTGCGCAGCAGCTCGGCGATCACGCCGCCCATATAGTAATGGTCATCATCATAGATGACGAGGTTTTTGCCCCTGGGCCTTTTGCCATCCAGGATATCGTCGGGCGTCAAGACATCGGCGGCCATGTCAATCGAGATGGGCCGTGTATGGTGGCGGGCCACGCCATCACGCCGCCAGCTTGAACCGGTGGCCATGACAATATGGTCGGCGCCAAATTCCGCCAGGGTTTCGGGGGTCATTTCGCTTTCGAGATAGAGCTCCACATTGGGCAGCTTGGCTATTTGCAGCAGGCGCCAATCGCGCACCCGGCCCCAGGCGGCAAGGCCGGGAAGCCGGCATTCCCGCGCCACACGGCCGCCTGCCTCGCTTCTCGCATCGGCAAGGGTTACCTTGTGGCCGCGCGTTCCAAGGGCGCGGGCCGCTTCGAGGCCTGCGGGGCCCGCGCCAACAATGAGGATATTCCTTACGCTTTCGGCGGGGCGGATGCGTTCGGGGTGCCAGCCGCGGCGCCATTCCTCGCCCATGGTGGGATTCTGGGTGCAGCAAATGGGCGACATGGTGAAATCACCGGTCACACAGATATTGCAGCCAATGCATTCACGGATATCGTCGAGGCGGCCCTCTTCAATTTTTTTGGGCAGGAAGGGATCGGCAATGGAGGGGCGGGCAGCGCCGATCATGTCCATGATGCCTTGTCGGATCACCCGCACCATGGTGTCGGGCGAGGTGTAACGGCCAACGCCGACGACAGGTTTGGTGGTAAGTTTTTTCACGCCCTTGATGTAGGGCTCCTGAAAACCTTCATCGGAAAAACGCGAGGTTTGCGAATCCTTTTCCCAGCTTGAGAGCGACAGGTCCCACAGATCCGGGAGTTCGGCCATCAGGCCAATGGCGTCTTCGACTTCGGCGGGCTCAAGACCATTGGCGCCGATAAATTCGTTCATGGCAATGCGGACGGGAACGGCGCAACGGTCACCCACCGCCTCCCTGGTGTCCTCGATCACTTCACGGAGCAGGCGGGCGCGGTTTTCAAGGGAGCCGCCATATTCGTCGCTCCGCATATTGGTGGCGCGCGAGAGGAACTGCTGGAAAATGCCAAGGCCGTGGCCGGCATAGACATAGACGAGATCATAGCCGGCGGTGCGGGCGCGAAGAGCGGCGGCGCGGTGGGCGCGGCGCAGGTTCTTGATATCCTCCTTGTCCATGGTGCGGGCCTGGATCGGGCTGTTGAAGGAGCTCGAGGTTGGCATGCCCGTGGGCGCCATGGGAATTTCGCGCGACCAGAGATTTGATGAGGTGTAGCCGGAGTGGCAGAGCTCAATGCCGGCCAGCGAACCATGCTCATGGATTTTTTCCGCGATGCGGGCGTGCATGGGAATGTCGTGGTCGCTCCAGATGCGGAGTTCAACATAAGGCGTCACATCGGCGGTTTGATGGATTTCGGTCATTTCGGTGCAGACCACGGCCCAGCCGCCTTCGGCCTTCATGCCGCGCATGGCGGCAAGGGCGGAGGGATCGCGCCAGCCCATGCCGTTGCAGTGGGGAACCTGATAGAAGCGGTTGCGCGCCGTAACGGGGCCAATTTTCACGGGTTCAAACAGGATATCGTAGCGGGAGTCTCGGGCCATTGGGTTCCCTTTCAACAGGCCTTTGATTTCTAACAGCCTTTGGGCATAAGAACCAATACAGGCGGCAGATTCACCCGATTTTGCGACAGAAAAGGCAGGCGTTATTTTGGCAGTTCAGGACCTTCCGGTATTTTCAGACATAGAATCGGCGGCGACGAGAATTAAGGGCGAGGCCGTTCTCACGCCCCTTCTTGAAAATGTGAAACTGAACGCGCTTGCAGGCGGGCGCATCTTCATCAAGGCGGAATGCCTGCAACGCACGGGGTCATTCAAATTCCGTGGCGCCTGGAACTGCATTTCCAGACTTGATCCGGTTAAGAACAAGGGTGGCGTTGTGGCCTATTCATCGGGAAACCATGCGCAGGGAGTTGCCGCGGCCGCGCAGCTTCGCGGCGTATCGGCCCTCATCGTCATGCCGGAAGACACGCCGGAGATCAAAAAGGCAAATACCAAATCCTATGGGGCGGAGGTTGTGACCTATGACCGCGCCAGGGAAAGCCGCGAAGAGATCGCCAACCAATATGTGGTAAAGCGCGGCGCCGTTCTCGTGCCGCCGTTTGAACACGCCGATATTATTGCCGGGCAGGGCACCAGCGGCCTTGAGATTGTCACCGCGCTTCAGGATCGCGGCGTTGTGCTTGATGACATGCTGGTCAATTGCAGCGGCGGCGGATTGACCGCTGGCATTGCGCTGGCCTTCGCGGAAAAATCGCCGAAGACGAAAGTGCATTCGGTGGAGCCTGAAGGCTTTGATGATTATGCGCGCTCACTGCGCTCTGGGGTGAGGGAAAAAAATCCAAGCTCCGCCGGTTCCATATGTGACGCGCTGCTCACACCGCAACCCGGCGAAATGACCTTTGCCATGAACAAGGGACGTTTGGCGGAAGGCTATGTCGTTTCGGAGGCCGAGGTTCGCCGCGCCGTGCGCTTTGCCTTTGAAACGCTCAAGCTGGTGGTTGAGCCGGGAGGTGCGGCCGGGCTTGCTGCGGTACTCAGCGGAAAGGTTGTGACGAAGGGCAAGAACATCGGCATCATCCTGTCCGGCGGCAATGTCGATCCAGAGCTGTTCGCCGAAATCTTGACTGGAAGCCTAGGCGGCGGCTTCCGACGATTTTTCTTCCAGCAAGGGAATTTCTGCAGCCTCGCTGGCGGGCCTACGAATGATCACGACCCGCTGCCTTGGTTCCGCTGCCGGCTGCGGCGCAACGCTGGCTATTGATTCTTGCACGAAGGCAGTGAGCCCAGGCATTTCCGGCTCGGCGGCTGCGGCTTCTTCCGGCATGGTGGTAATTGGCATGCGCTGAATCTTGAGTTTCGCGCCCTTGGATTCGGGTGGCGATGTAACCTCCACTTTGGGAGGGCTGTTCACAACCGAAAGGGCGGGTGCGGCGATGGTGGGCTCCACAAAGATTTCTTCGTCCTGCTTGAAGAATTTGAGCTGTTCGGTTTTCAGGGCCGGGGCCGGGATAGGCTCCGGGCTTTTTGCGGGCGGCAAAAAGCTTGAATTTGTGATGGAATTTTCGAGTTTTTTAAGGATTTCGAGAATGGCCAAGGTTTCGGCCGAGCGCTGGCGCCGGGCATATTCTTCAAGAAACCAGCGTCCCCGTTGGGTTTCCAGGACTGCGGCTTCCAGACTTTCGAAACTTTCGTTCCGGTAACCTTCGCTTTGCACTGACATGCCCGAACTCCACAAACTCTTATGCGCCCCGCAACACGCGCAGGTCATACCAGCGCCAAGTATCGTGGAAAGTGGTGAAGTTTTGGTTTATTTAGCCTTCCAAGGAATCATGACAGCGCGGATCTTCGGCCTTCGGTTTTCAATTTTTTATGCTTTTCTTACGATTGGCACCGGCATGCAGTTGCCGTTTTTGCCCCTTTGGCTCCACGCCAAGGGGCTGACGGTTGCCGAGATCGGGCTGGTTATTGCCGGCATGACGGCGTGCCGGTTCGTGGCCATTCCCGTTGCCGCCTATTTTGCTGACCGATACCGCAACCGGCGCGGGCTTATCATCCTGTTCAGCCTTGCTTCGGCTTTTGGCTATTTGCTGCTGGGGCTATCGTCCGGATTCTTGCCAATATTCGCCAGTGCAATTCTTGCCTCCATCTGCATTGCCCCGATTTTTACCCTTGCCGAGAGTTTCAGTGTTGACGGCAGCGCCCACCACGGGCTGGATTATGGACGCCTGCGGCTTTGGGGCTCCATAAGCTTTCTATTGGGAAATCTCGGGGCGGGGGCGCTGCTGCTTTATATCCCCATTGGCAGCCTCATCTATCTCATTGCGCTGGCTCAGGGTGCGTCGTTTCTCGTTGCGTTTCTGCTGCCGCCTGATCCCGATTTCGACAGGCCGCTGCAACCCGCCGAACGCCCCGCCAATATTTTCAATGCCTTCAGGATTTTGATGACGGGCAGCTTTGTCATTTTCATTGTTGCCGTAAGCCTGGGCCAATCGACCCACGGGATGCTTTATTCCTTCGGGCCGGTGGAATGGGACAGGCTGGGCTATGACAAATTCACGATTGGATGCTTTTGGGCCATTTCCATCATCGGCGAGGTGAGCATGTTTGCCTTCTCGAATGCGCTGGTCAAACGCTTCGGTGCGATCAACTTGATCCTGATCGGAATTTCCGGCGGCTTCCTGCGCTGGGTTTTCATGTCGCATGATTTCGGGCTTGTGGCGAGCGCTGTCCTGCAAAGCCTTCATGCGGTTTCCTTTACCCTGCTTCACCTGGGCACCATGCACTACATCCGGCTTACGGTGCCGCAGGGCTTGCGCAATTCGGCGCAAGGGTTGTACGCGGCGTTTTCAGGCGGCATCGCCATGTCGGGCATGATGGCCGTATCGGGCATGCTGTATGGCCAGCTTTTGGGCGGAACCTATCTGGTCATGGCGGCGGCGTCGCTCGCCGCCCTGAGCTTCGCCTTTGCCCTGAAGCGGGTCAGCCCCAAAGTTCTGGTTCCGCTGGGTACATAAGGCTGCCATCGAAGGTAATGCCGGGGTTGCGGTCACGCGCCAGAAGCAGGGGGCCATCGAGATCAATGACGTGGGCAAACTGGGCAACGAGCATGGCAGGCGCGATGGCAAGGGAAGTTGACAGAATGCAGCCCACCATGATCCTGAAATTCAGTTCCTTGGCCGCCTGGGCGAGGGCCAGCGCCTCGGTCAAGCCGCCGGTCTTTTCGAGCTTGATGTTGATGGCATCATATTTGCCGACGAGCTTATGCAGATTGCGGCGGTCATGGGCCGATTCATCCGCACAAACCGGGACATCATGGGTGATGCGAAGCAGCGCTTCATCATTGGCTACGGGCAGCGGCTGCTCAACGAGCTCAACACCAACTGCAGCACAGGTTCTCAGAAGTTGGGGAAGTTCGCCAGGGGTCCAGCCTTCATTGGCATCAATAATGAGACGGCTGGTGGGCGCTGCCTCGCGGATCAGGCGCAAGCGCTCAACATCGCCTTCCTGGCCGAGCTTGAGTTTCAGCAGGGGTCGGTGGCTTGCCTCGGCTGCGGCCTGGGCCATGGCTTCCGGCGTATCAAGGCTCAGTGTGTAAGCCGTCACCATGGGGCGCGGTTGCTGCAGCAGCGCCAGTTGCCAGACAGGCTTTCCGGCGCGTTTTGCTTCCAGGTCCCATAGCGCACAATCCAGGGCGTTTTGCGCGGACCGCGAGTTTACAAGCCCGGGCACATCGGCGTGGGAGAAGCCGGCTTCAATTCTGGCGCGTGCTGCTTCAAGGCTTGCCACGACACCTTCAACGGTTTCGTTATAGCGAGGGTAGGGCACGCATTCGCCGCGGCCCCGATGGCCCTCTTCTTCAAGGGTGACGACAACCACCTCCGCCGCTGTCTTGCTGCCGCGCGCGATCGTAAAGCTTCCGGCGCTGGGCCAGCTCTCCTGGGCGATTGTGAGGGTTGGCATGGACTGGCGTCAACGCTGGCTGTGGAACTGATACACATTACCCTCGCCCCAGCGGGGAGAGGGCGGGGCCCATTGCTTGAGCAATGGGAGGGTGAGGGGGAGCGGGTCTTGCAATTGAATCACCTGTTCCCCCTCACCTTCCCACGCGTGCCGCGCGGGCCCCTTCCTCTCTCCACCGGAGAGAGGAAAATAGATGCGATCTTATAACGAACAATTCCCACCAGATCAGCTTGGCGAAATGCGGCCACAGGCTTCTGCCAGCATCACATAGATCTTGCCGGACTCCGACATGAGGCAGGCTTCGACCATCTGATTGCCCTGCGGCGCTTCAGCAACGGTATCAAGCAGGCGTTCGAAGAGTTTGACATAGGCATCCACCTGGTTACGCGTGGGCCTGTCATTCTCATAGCGCGTTGCAATGTTCTTCTGCAGGCGCTTGCCGCGGCCTTCATAGAGGCGCTGGGTATATACATGCCGCTCGTTCTTGTTGTAGCGCTTCTCGAGCTCGGCCGGCAGGCCATCCTCAAGCACATCAACGATATCGCGCGCCACACGGTTCAATTCCTGGGTGAGGCTTTCGACTTCGCGGGAAACCCCGTTGCCTTCCGCCGCTTTCTTGGCCTGCGGTTTGCTCACGCTTTCCAATGCCGCGTCACGCCATGAGGTTGAGGTGCCCTTGTTTTCCAGCCGCTCCATGGCTTTTTTCAGGGCGCCCGACGTTCCGGATTGTGGAGCAAGGAACGCAGCGCCCTCAGATTTTCCCGGGCTGGGATCCCTCGTACTTCGCTGCGGTGCGTAGCCGGGGCCGGACAGGTCAGTCATGCCTGTCTGGCGCTTGACGACATCGGCAAGCGTATTCAAGGCGGCAATCTGATCGGCCACAACCTTGCGCATGGCATCGGCGTTGGTGCGGGTTTCCTCCGGCAGATCAACAATTGCCCGCTTGAGATCGCTGCGCGCACTGTCGATATCCTTGACCACCTGCTGGGCGGTCATGCGCATGTCCTGGGCCGTCTGCTGGAAGTCGCTGGCGGTCGACGAGAGCATTTCATTCATCGAGGCCATGGCGCGCTCATGCTGCTCACGCAGCACGCGGGAGGCCTGGGTGATCTGCCCGCCGGAACTTGCCTCCATCTTGCGGATTTCCTGCTCGAGATTTCCGACGGCAACATTGGTCTGGTCGGCAATGATGCGGCCGATGTCCTTGGCGCGGGCTTCGGCAGTAACCAGTGAATCCTCAATGAGGGTCATGTAGCTGGTCATCACCGCATCGATTTCCTGGGCGCGTTTGGAGGCCTCATCAATCAGGCTGTCGAGGGCAACCTTGCGGCTGAGAAGGACATTCTCCATTTCACCGTTGAACTTGTCGATGGATTTTTCAACCAGGACCGAAACATCCTCAAGGCGGTCTGAAATACGGCTGCCGGTCATTTCCAGTTTTCCGGTGAGCTGCATCGAAATGCTTTCCAGGCGGTCATCGATGGATGAAGCCGCGGTTGAAAGCTGGTCGGCCAGATAGGTATTTGCCGTTTCAACATGCTTGGAGAACTTGCGATGGGCTTCCGAAAGCTGGCTGTTGGTGGCCGACGTGGCGCTGTCGAATTCCTTGACCGCCTTGTCGATGCGATCAACGAGCAGGCCGGTTTCCTGTTCAAAGCGCCCGCTGATCTGCAGCGTGGTCTGGCCCAGGCCTTCGGAGAAGGCTTCGCTGGCCTTGCCAAGATCGGAGATCATCTGGCTGCTGGCGGTATCGAGGATTTCGGCAAACTTGGCGCCGGTGCCGGAAATGCGCCCTGAAACATCGCTGGTGACTTTTTCGAGGATTTCGGTGGCGATATCAAAGCGCGAGCCGAGTTCACGGGCGGTGGAGTCAATGCGCGTGAACATGGAATTGCCGGCGCTGGCCAAATGCTCGGCAACCTCGGTTGAGGTTTTTTCCAGGCGCTGGGTCATGACGACGTTTGCGTCCTGCACCTGGCGGGCCACGCGGACAGCGGTGTCGGCGAAGGTGTTGGTCACATCGGTCGAGGTTTGATCCAGTTGGTCGCTCATCATCTTGGTATTGGCGGTGAACAGGGCGGTCAACTCGGCTGAAGCCTGACCGAGCTGCGAGCCGATCCGCTGTTCGGTGTTTTCCAAAAGCGAGTTGAGCTGGGCCGACGACGTATCGAGCTTCCTGGTGAGATTTTCGGTGACGGTGGTGACCTTGCCAGTGATGGACAGGGACGTATCATCAAGGCGGGCGAAGAGATGATCCGCTGTTTCATCCATTTTCGAGGTGATCTGGCTGGAGGTTTCCGACAGGAAGTTAAACATATCCTGGCGGGCGCCACCCATTTTCTGGATGAATTCGCCTGATACGCC
Source organism: uncultured Alphaproteobacteria bacterium (assembly GCA_963810045.1). GTDB lineage: Bacteria > Pseudomonadota > Alphaproteobacteria > Rhizobiales > Aestuariivirgaceae > Aestuariivirga. The sequence continues at coordinate 143,346 of CAWELV010000020.1, forward strand.
AATCATCTTGTCGGTTACCAGGCCACTTGAAATCTCGATGTTCTGGGCGAGCGCAATGCCTGAATCCTGCATCTGGCGGGAGACGATGTCGGATGTTTCCTTGAGATGGGATGAAATGGTGCCGCTGGTAGTCACCAGCAGGTCATTGATGCTTGAACCGGTTGTCTGCAATTGGCCGACAACGCTGGAGCCTGCCTGCTCGACACGGGCATAAACATAGTTGGTCGCTTCATCGATCTGGCTTGCGAAGGAAGCGGCGGTTTCACCGAGCCTGGATCCTGCCTGCTCAAAGCGGGTGTGGACAGAGTTGGTCGCGTCATCAATTTTGGCTGCAACGGTAGCGGCGGTTTCACCGAGCTTGTTGGTGACGTGCTCGCTTTGCAGATCGATGGCGTCAAAAACACGCAGGGCATTGTTCTCAATGGTCGTTCCAAGGGCATTGGCGCGGCTGTCGAGATTGCCATAAAGCTTCGAAGCGGTTTCTTCGATGTGGCTGTTCACATAGTTTGCCTGGAGGTCAAGGCGGTCGAACACACCGGTTGAGGTTTCATCCAGTTTCAGATTGATCTGCGTGGCCTTCTGGCCGATTTCACTGAAGAGGCGGTTGGTGGTTTCCTCGACCTTGCCCGCAAGGCCCGAGCCTGCGGCATTCAATTGGGTGAAGAGCTGGTTCGCCGTCTGGTCCAATCCCGTAAGGAATTCGGAATTGGTTGTTGACAGGCGATCTGACAATTTGTGGGTTGCATCTTCCACGCCGACGACAATTTGCGTTGCGGCCTGATCCAGGTAGCCCTTGAGGTCGCCATGGGTGCGGGCCACTTTGTCCATGTAATCCTTGGCGACATTCTGCAATCCCTGATCGACGCGGCCACGGCTCAATTCGATCTGCTGGGCCGCATCGATGCCAGAGCGCTCGATGAGCGAGGCCACTTCGCTTGAAGTTGCCTTCAGGTGATAGGTGATGTTTCCGCTGGAGCTTTGAACCACATCGGACATTTCAGCGGTGAGCGCCTTGATCTGGTCCATGCTTTGTACAAGCAGGTGCGTGACATTGCTTTCCATGCCCTGCACGTTCCGGCCGAAGTTCGTGGTTTCGGTATTGAGATGCCCGGCGGCGGACGACAGGGTTTGTATCTGGTCCTGCAGGTGCTGCGAGAAGGTGCGCAATTCGCCCACCAGCATGCCGGACATGCGCTCCATTTGCGTTGTCTGTCCGCCGATTTCATTGCCGGCAACGGTGGCGCGGGCGGAAACCTCATCAATGGTGCGGGCGAGTTCGGTGGTGGAATTCTTGAGGCCCTGTTCAAACCTGACGAGGGTGGATTGGGCGCTATTGACGACGCTATCGAGATTTTGCGTGTTGATTTCGAGGCGCGCCAGCAAGGGGGCTGATTCATTGCCCACCACGAGCGATGCCTGGTGCAAGGCGGAGCGCTGGTTTTCCAGGCCGGTCACCAGGGTGCGGATACGGTCTTCGTTGCCGCCGAAGGCGCGCTCGATGGCAGATATTTCCTTGTGAACGATTTCTTCGAGAACCGTGGCACGCTGGACGGCGTGTTCAACGCCGCCCACGAGAAGATCAACTTCCGAGCGGACCGCCTGGGCAATTGAGGTGAGGCCTTCGGTTGCAATGTCCTGCGGCCGGATCAGGCGCATGGCCGATTGCATCAAGACTTCCGAAACCTGGCGCAACTGCTGGGCGCGCCAGAGGAAATAGGCCATGACCCACATGATGCCGATGGGCAAAACCAGCAGGGCGAAGGAGCGGACTGTTTCAGTGGTTGGCTGGTTGAACAGGGTGGCCGAGTAAAGCATGGACCAGCCGAAGATCCAGGCGAGGGACAGCACGAAAGCCACGTAATAGGCGCTATGGGAAGGCTGGCGGTTAAGTCTCGCCAGCATCAGGCTGGAGCCGGGGTCATTTTCGTTGGCAGGGCGGCCACGCAAAGGGGCTGCCTCAAGGGAGGGGCTGCGTCGTGCTTCTGCTTGCCGATCAGCCGCACGCTTGTCCCTGCGACGCGTTTCCACCGTGTTACTTGCCATTACGATTTACCCACATTCTTAACTTAAAGGCCTGACAACCTTTCGGGCTGCCGGCAGACGATTGATTTCATGAAAGAATCTGCGTTTCCGATGCAGATCGGCCCCTTCCATTCCCTCCCGCCAAGACTCAACCTTAACCTATTGGTAACCATGATAGAACCCGTTCTGGCGCTATCCGCAAGTATAATTAAAGGTTTGGTTAAAATTATGGATCGAATTGAAACGATTCAGAAAACTGCCCATTTACGCTCGCACCCTATAACACCCTAGGAGACTGGTGCTCCAAAATGAAGCAGGGACGGCGTAGTGGCGCAAGTGGCAGCAAGAAAATTAGCGCGGACAAAAACAGTCCCGGTCATTTTTGACCGGAGCCACCTGGCGCAATACACCATGGATAGCCCGGATCTTGAGCGCGAGATCGTCGGGCTGTTTGTAGCCCAGTTGCCGGCAATCCTGGAGCGTCTCCAGAATGGCGAGTCGCGCGACGACTGGCGCATTGCGACGCATACGCTCAAGGGATCGGCACTTGCCATAGGGGCCTGCAAAATTGGCGATCTGGCCAAGAAGCTGGAGCCGGTCAATAGCCCGGAGCAGGAGGCCAAGCGCAAGAAACTGCTGTCAGGACTGGTTCGCGCCGTGAATGAATTTGATGAAATGGCCCGGCAACTCTACCCCAGCTGACTTGCCTTTCAATTCTTTATATCCTATGTAGCGTTCGATAAAACGAACACGAGTTTATGGACGCGGCATGGCGAAAATTACCTTCATCCAGCACAATGGCACGGAGCAGACCGTTGACGGCATTCCGGGCATGACTGTGATGGAGGCCGCGATCAAGAACATGGTGCCCGGCATTGACGCGGATTGCGGCGGGGCCTGCGCCTGCGCCACTTGCCATGTCTATGTGGAAGCCGAATGGCTGGACAAGGTGGGCAAGCGGGCCGCCATGGAAGAAGACATGCTGGATTTTGCCTTCGACGTGAAGGATTCCAGCCGTCTTTCCTGCCAGATCAAAATCAGCGACGCGCTCAATGGCTTGCGCGTCCAGGTTCCCGAAAAGCAATTCTGACCTTACTGGAGTTTGAGATGTCCGAAGTTATTTCCACCGATGCGGTGATCATTGGCGCGGGCCCTTGCGGGTTGTTTGCGGTTTTTGAACTGGGCCTGCTGGATATAAAATGCCACGTCATTGACATTCTTGACCGCGCCGGCGGCCAGTGTGCCGAGCTTTATCCGGAAAAGCCGATCTATGACATTCCGGCCCTGCCGATTGTCACGGGCGCCGAACTCACCCAGCGCTTGCTGGACCAGGCGAAGCCCTTCCATCCGCAGTTTCATTTCAACCAGATGGTCACCGAACTGGTCAAGCATGGCGACAATGATTTTGAATTGAGAACCGATGGCGGCATCATCTTCCGCAGCAAGATCGTGGTGATCGCTGCCGGCGGCGGCTCATTCCAGCCGAAGAAGCCGCCCATTCCCGGCATCGATGCCTATGAAGGCACATCGGTGTTTTATTCCGTCAAGAAGATGGAAGCCTTCCGCGGCAAGGACATTCTCATTGTCGGCGGCGGCGATTCAGCGCTGGACTGGACCAACAACCTTGCGCCCATCGCCAACAGCATGACGCTGCTGCACCGGCGCGATGAATTCCGCGCGGCTCCCGACAGCGTGAAGAAAATGCGCGAACTCGTGGCCGCCGGCAAAATGCAAATGAAGCTTGGCCAGGTGACCGGCTTGACCGGGGCTGATGGAGTTTTGTCTTCGGTTCAGGTCAAGGGCAATGATGGTGCGGCCTTTGACATTCAGGCCAATACGCTGCTGCCGTTCTTTGGCCTCACCATGAAGCTGGGGCCGGTTGCCAATTGGGGCCTCAATCTCGATGAAAACCTCATCCCGGTGGATACGGAAAAATTCGAGTCTTCAACGCCCGGCATTTTCGCCATCGGCGACATCAACCATTATCCCGGCAAACTGAAACTCATCCTCTCAGGTTTCCATGAAGCGGCGTTGCTGGCGCAACAGGCTTTCCGCTACATCAATCCGGGCAAGCGATTGCTGTTCCAATACACGACATCGAGCACGAGTCTGCAGAAGAAACTCGGCGTCGCTTGAATAAGTTTTCCTTCTCCCGCTGGGGAGAAGGAAAATCAAGGCAAAGCCTTCTCGCGGCGCAGTCGCTTGCGCTCCAGATCCAATTCCTTCTTGCGGTTGGGACGGCCGAGAAGCTTCCGGAACGTATCGCGGCGTTCGTGAACCGAGGCGATGACCAGTCCCATGGGAATGCCGGCTTCCACGAGCAGGGATTCACCGAGTTGCAGGCTTGATTCGATGGTTTCGGGAACGGCCTCGGTAACGCCAGCCGTGTAAAGCCGCATGGCATGGCGCTCATCCCGGGCGCGGGCAATGATCTTGAGGTCGGCGCTTTCGGCCCTTGCGGCTCGGCCACATCATCAACGCGGACCGGATTGTCCATGGTAATGGCGATGGCCTTGGCATCGGCCAGCCCGCATTTTTTCAGGAACTCGACGTTGGCGGCATCGCCATAGTAAACCGGAAATCCGGCCCGGCGCTCGCGGGTCACAAGGGCGGCGTCGGCATCCACGGCGATATAGGGAATTTTATGTTCGTCCAGCATGGAGCCAATGAGATGGCCGACGCGTCCGAAGCCCGCGACGATAATGCGGGG
>CAWELV010000021.1:0-59408 GCA_963810045.1 uncultured Alphaproteobacteria bacterium
TTTTGCAGTGTGGCGACTGACAAAACGCGACTATAGGCATCCTCCGGTGCTCTCTTGTTTCCTTCGAATGCACTGACCTCGCCTTTAACTTCAGGATGCTGGCAATGATCTGGAGGCTGTTTCCAACACGGTGCCCCATTTCTGCAAGCAGGATGTCTTTCTGATCGCTGAGGATGGTGAGCAAGCGTTCCGCATTGCGGCGGTCTGTTATGTCTTCAATGCCAGAAGCAGCGTTGTATTTGCGTCACCGGCATAATAAATCTTGCGGGCGTTGAGCAGCATGATGCGCCGTCCGATAGTTGGGAATTGCTGCTCAACCTCGAAATTGTCCATCACGCCGCGTTCGGGAATGATGCGGTCAAGCAGCAGGCGCAGGGCCGGGTTGTTCCATTCCCCTGAGCCCAGATCATAAACCATCCGGCCGACAGTTTCCTCAGGCGTGGTTCGAAAGGTTGCATAGAACGACCGGCTGGCCGTAATGACGCTCAGGTTGTCGTCAAGCACCAGTAAAGACTCGCGAACCGTATCGACCATGGCCTGCGCCAGCGTGCGGCCATCCGTAATTCTGTCCATAACACCCTTATCAAATTCCGCCGATATCTTGCTCCAAAGCAAGACTGTTATCTATTAGTTTCGAGGGCCGATAAAGTGGGTGGATGCGCTCGGCTTTTCTGCTCGCAGTTAAATAGGAAACCCCGGCGCTGAGGGGGCGGGGTGAAAGCCACCGTGCGGGGGTGGATGGCCATCCATTCCCGCCCTTCTAGTTTGCGAAGTCCATCAAAGGCAAATGAGAGCGACAATCACACCGCTAAGTCCAAAAAGCAAAACATAGAGGTCGCTGTGGTCGGTGACGCCCGCTTTCGCTTCGGTGGCTTGCACGCGATAATCCTGAGGAGTGCTAAAATCCATGGGACGCCTCCTTTCTGTTAAAAGCCCCGGCGCTGAGGGGGAGCAAAGCGCCAGGGCCATGCGTTACAGCTTGGAAACGATGGCGGGGAAAGGCGGGGTCCAAGCTGCCTAGTCCATACAATGACCAAAGCGACGATTGAGTTCCTCTCTGCGGAAAATTTATATTTTGAGGTTGTCCCTGCGCTCCAGGTGGTCCGGCCCATACTTTGGGCACTTTCACCGGTTGAAAGCCTGGTGTCCCGGCGAAACTTATTAATTCCGTCATCCCGACGAAAGTCGGGACCCAGACTTGCAACCAGTAAACATTCGGAAAGCCTGGGTCCCGGCGTACGCCGGGATGACGAAAGTGGGGGAGTTTCGCCGGGAGGACGTAAGTAAAAAGATCTGTCGGTTCTCTCAGGTCCCTGCACTCCGAACCGTTAAAGCGCAACGGGCGGCGCGATCACGAATGAGTTCGGCAAATTGTGCTAGTGCCGTTTCATCAAGTCCGGGACGGACGAGAGCATGGGCAACATCCTGCGCTGCTGCTTTAACGCCGTCACTGATTTCGGCGACGCGCCTGCGGATCAGCGGCAGGCCGAGGCCTGCATCAGCTGCGAATGCCGCCCATCCCTTCGCATCCATCTCGCTAAGCGTTGCTGACCTGCCGATCTTCATCGCCAGCTTGGGCGAAAGGTCGGGGTAAGCCACGGTTGCAAGCAGATCATAGAGCGGTGCGAGACGCGCACCCCCATCATCGTAGAGGATAGAGAAGTTCTTTCCGTGGGCATCGGCATTTCCGGCGATCAGGTTGAAGATCGCGGCGTCAAGCAGTTTCAGCACATCGATGGCAGGCCTTGCAGCGACCCGGCGAAGAAGCGCGAAGCAATCCTTGAAGGTTGGCCCGCCCTCGCTGGCATATTTCGTTTCCGGCGGCACGCCAAGCGCCTGGCAGAAATCTTCCTGGTGGATGCGGTGCACGCTGCCGTCGATGCCGGCAGTCCGGTCATAGCGCTGGACCAGCAGAAACTTCCGGTCGCGCACGAGGCGGGGTTCAACGCTTGCCACATCTAGGCCGATGGCGCCGGCGAGCCGCATGACGAAGGCTTCGTTTTCAGTTGTTGCCGCAAAACGCGCGATCGGCGGTTTGAGAATATGGGTGGTGGGCTGGAAGGGCGAAGGGAGCGCCACCGCGCCTTCCACCAGAACCACCGGCACCTTTGCTTGCGCGCCGGCAAGGGAAAGCCGCAAACCCGCTTCGCCTGCAAGAAGCGGGCGCACGGGCAGAGCATCGAGCACACGGAGCAGTCCTCGTTCATCAAGCGGCGCTGGCCGCTGATCTGAGGAGGGGAGTCTTTGGCATTTCACCAGGCGGCAGGAGTTGCAGTGCTCCGGCAACATCGCCGCCAAGTCTATCGAGCAAGGCAAAATCATTCTGCGGTGAAACGCCCAGTGCCTGTGCCGCCGCATTCCGCTGGCCTTCCTCAGGCAAAAGGCCGCCAAAGAAGGGCCGGCATTCGCGGCGGGAATAGGGCCTCTCGCGCTTGGGCAACGAAGCAGACAATGCGGGAGCGCTTTCGCTGATCAGCCATTCAGCCGAATACGTAAAGCCGAGTTCGCCATGCTGATCCTGTGTCAGCTGGCCGGCAATTTGTCCGTCCCACCAGATATCAAGGGCGCGTGTCATGGTTTGGACGTGGTTTTCTGTTCGGGCGGCGGCGTGATCTCAAGCTCGCAACCCAGAGCTTCCAGGACCTGAAGCATTTTGCCGATTTGCGCGGTTGGTTTGCCCGCTTCAAGATCAACGATGAAACGCAGGCCAACGGCAGCTGCTCCTGCAAGCTCATCCTGCCGCAGGTCTTGCGCTTTGCGGGCGGTTCGAATGATGGCGCCGATGCCGGCCGGTGTAAGGGTTCGCTTTTTCATGTTATTTACCGAGCGGGAAATTAACACGCATTTCTTAACAATGTCTATAGAAATTTCCCGAACGGGAAAAATACTACCGGAAATCGATCAAAAGGCAAAAATATTCCCGATCGGGAAAATTTCATATTTCCGTCATCCCGACGAAAGTCGGGACCCAGACTTCAGGCAAGGGAGATTGTTGAAAGCCTGGGTCCCGGCGTCCGGCTCCGCGAAACTGAAGTTTCGCGTGGATGACGAATTAATGGGATGAGGCCAGCACGGGGAAGCGAAGCTAACGCAGCGGATCAAGAGCGCTTTGCAACTAATTGATTTTCAATGAATTTACTTTCTCGCGGGGATGAGGGCCTCTTCAGTTATCGATACCCCGCCCCCGGAAAACCCGACACAGCGGAGATGCCCAATGGTTAACTCCGCCAGGGACATGAGCAATACTTCGCTATATGGTGAAGTATCAAGATCAGGCATGGGCCGCACGTTCGCAGCGCTCGCCGATCCTACCCGGCGGAACCTTCTGCTGCGGCTGAAGGAGGAGCCCGGGCTTTCGGTGAGCGAACTCGCCCGGCCGCTCTCGCTAAAGCTTCCTGGAATGATGAAGCATCTGGATGTCCTGTCTGATGCGGGATTGATCACCCGGACCAAAACCGGCCGCACCGTGTCGGTTAACCTTTCGGTGGGGCCGATGCGCGAGGCGATGGAGTGGCTTAACCGCTATGAAAGCTTGTGGACGGTCAGCATCGATCGGCTTGTTGCGTTCGTAGAAGAGGATGGCGAGCCATGACCAAGTGCCTCCCGAGTGTCACCCTCGTGCGCAAATCAAGGCCCCGCCTGCCAAGGTTTACGCAGCGACTCACCGAGCCCAAACTCATGATGCAGTGGTGGGGCCCTGATGCAGGGCCGACGCTCAGCGCCGAAGCGGACGTGCGGCCGGGAGGCCGCTTCAGCATCGTATTCCGCTTGCTGAACGGCGAGGAGCACAATCCCACCGGGGTTTATCAGGAAGTGGTTCCTGAGAAGAAACTGGTTTTCACCTGGGAATGGCGCGGCATGCCGGAACGTAAGTCGCTGGTGACGTTTCTGCTCGAGCCGATTGACGGCGGCACCGAGCTGACGCTGATCCACGAACAACTTCCCGACGAAGCGGCGCGCAAAAGTCACGAGGAAGGCTGGAGAGGCTTCCTCGATAAGCTGCCAGTTTTCCTTGGAGATGCCGAATGACCGATCTGATTCTCACCACCTACGATTGGGTTCCCGACTGCCGCGCGGCTATGTGCGTGACATCCGCGTGCGTTGGGCGCTGGAAGAGGCGGGGTTGCCCTATCGCGTCGAGAGCACGCCGTTCGCGACCGGCGCCTGAGCATTTCGCGCACCAGCCCTTCGGCCAGGTCCCGTGGCTGACCGATGGCGACATCTCGATCTTCGAGAGCGGCGCGATCCTGCTTCATCTCGGCGAGCGGAGTGAGGCGCTGATGCCTGCCGATCCGCGCGGCCGCAGCGAGGTCATCAATGGCTGTTTGCGGCGCTTAATTCGGTTGAGACGGCGAGCCAGCCTTGGTCTTTCTTCAAGTTCTCCGGTGACGCCGACGAAACGCCGATGCGGAAGTTTTTTGACGGAGTTCCTCAACCAGCATCGCCTCCAGCACATCGAGCCGGTGGTGGCCGGGCGCGAATGGCTGGCCGGAGCCTTCTCCGTCGCCGACATCCTCATGGCCGATGTGCTGCGTCTGGTGGACCGTTTCGACGGGCTGGCGGACTATCCCGCCTGCCGGGCCTATGTCGCGCGCGCCACGGCGCGCCCGGCTTTCGTGAAGGCCCACGCCGACCAGATGGCGCATTTCGCTGCGGCGGACTGAGCAACTATTCGTCATCCCGACGGAACTTTTTTATTCCGTCATCCCGGCGGACGCCGGGACCCAGACTTTCCGCATATGTACTGGTTGCAAGTCTGGGTCCCGACGTTCGTCGGGATGACGAATTGATCGGGGAGCACGTTCGGTGGGTGAGATCTACCTATACCCCCGCCGCCTGCAACTCAAAAAGTTCGGAATAGCGGCCCGGCCGCGCCATGAGTTCTTCATCGGTGCCGGCGGCCTCCACCCGCCCATCTGCCAGCACCAGAATGCGATCCGCCATGCGGACACTGGAAAAGCGGTGCGAAATGAGCACCGCGGTTTTCCCCGCGCTCAGTTCCTTGAAGCGCTTGAACACTTCGAATTCGGCGCGGGCATCGAGGGCCGCCGTGGGCTCATCGAGGATGAGCGCCTGGGCCTCGCACATATAGGCCCGGGCGATGGCCATTTTCTGCCACTCGCCGCCGGATAGCTCGACACCCTTCTTGAAGCGCTTACCGATCATCTGGTCATAGCCGCCGGGAAGCCGGCCTATTACCTCATCCGCCCGTTGGGCTGTTTTCTCCAAAGACGGTCGTCGGCTATTGCGTCTTCCGAGGATCGTCCTTCGGATTGACATAGGTGAGGCCCCACGGGCCATTGGTGCTGATCTGAATGACTGTCTCCTCGTCGATGTAAACGAAATGCGCCATGCCGGGCGGAAGAGCGAAGAAACTGCCCGCAGGCAATGCCGTGGCAGCGCTCTCATCGGCGGCTTCGCCCATTCCAAGCTTGAAAGTCCCTGATATTACTGTGACCACCTCAATCACAGGATGCGTATGCGGCGGGATCGCATACCCTGCCGGAATTTGACCCGGAGGGCAAACAAGCCTTCCTTGCTCGGGTCGCCGAACAAGACCGCCGCCTCTGCTCCAGGAGGGAGTGCCTTGGGAGCCGGCCCCCACTTAATATCGTCGGGAGCGATGATGGCGTGCGCTTCCTCTGCAGAGGCCACGGATGCAAAGCCGGCGAGTCCGATCCAGCCGATTGCCAATAGCGATGCAATTTTCATGGCGAACCTCCCGGTGTGGCCGAGCTTCCACCCCAGCCGAGTGCCGGGGCAGCTCGGGAAACTCCAGACTAGACCCGCGAGCTACTTCACGCAAGCTTGGCCAGGCCGTTCTCACCCTGCACAACCGAAGTTCACGCATGGCCAAGAGGCACGGGAGAGGGTCCGCGACTGTAGGTATCTGAAATTGCCATAGCTTCTTCGGCTATCGATAGCCGGCGGCCTGCAACTCGAAAAGTTCGGCATAGCGGCCCGCCTGCGCGACAAGTTCCTCATGCGTACCGGCAGCTTCGACCTTGCCATCGGCGAGAAACGAGAATGCGGTCGGCCATGCGCACGCTGGAAAAGCGGTGGGAAATGAGAATGGCCGTCTTGCCTTCACTGAGTTCCTTGAAACGCCGGAACACCTCGAACTCGGAGCGGGCATCGAGCGCTGCCGTCGGCTCATCGAGGATCAGCACCTCGGCCTCGCGCATATAGGCTCTGGCGATGGCGATTTTCTGCCATTCGCCGCCGGATAGCTCAACGCCGTTCTTGAAACGCTTGCCGATCATCTGCTCATACTGCCGGGAAGCTTGGCGATGACGCCATCGGCCTGGCTGCGCGACGCCGCTTGCGCGATGCGGGCATGATCGTCCCGGTAGGCGATCCTGCCAACCGCAATATTATCGGAAGCACTGAGATTGTAGCGCACGAAATCCTGGAAGATCACGCCCATATTCCCCGTAATGCCTCAAGATCATATTCGCGCAGATCATGGCCATCGAGCAGGATACGGCCTTCATCCGGATCGTAAAGGCGGGTGAGAAGCTTCACCAGGGTCGTCTTGCCGGCGCCATTTTCACCGACAAGCGCCACCACTTCGCCCGCATGCAGGGTGAAGCTGAGATGGCGGACCGCCCAGCGCTCGGCGCCAGGATAGATGAACCCGACATCGTCGAACACGAAGCCCTGACGGATCGGATGCGGGAAAGGACGTGGATTTTCCGGCGAGAGGATTTCCGGCTTGACCTCGAAGAAGGCAAACAGATCATCGAGATAAAGCGCTTGTCCTGCCGTACTTGAAAAGCTTGTCAGCAGCCCTTCGAGCAGGGTGCGCAGACGCCGGAACGAGCCGGCGAGGAAGGTCAGATCGCCAATGGAAAACTCGCCGCCCAGCGTGCGCAGGACGATATAGGCATAAGCCAGATAATAGCCGACGGTACCCATCGCGGTGAACAGCCCGCCCCAGCTGGCACGCCGCAGCGCGAGTATGCGATTGGCCGCATAGAAATCGGTGGCGAGACGCATGTAGCGGTCGATCAGGAAACTGTGCAGACCGAAGATTTTGACTTCCTTGGCGGTTTCGACGCTGGCTGCGGTCTGCCGCACATAATCGAGTTCGCGCCGCTCCGGCGTGCGGACAAAATCGAGCGAATAGCTTTGCGCGTTGAAATGCGCCTCGCCCAGAAAGGCCGGAACCAGGGCAAGAAACAACAGGGCGATGAGCCAGGGCGCATAGACGATCAGGCCGGCGGCAAAGCTCGCCACCGTCACCATGTCCTGTGCCTGGCTGAGCAATTGCCCCATCAGCGTCATCCGCCCGCTGGACTGGCGGCGGGCCCGCTCGAGCTGATCCTGAAACTCGGCGTCTTCGAAATCTTCCAGATCAAGCGTTGCCGCATGCTGCATCAGGCGAACGCTTGAGGCATTGGACACGCGTTCCGAAAGCAGGCTGTCGATCAGCGATACGACGCGCCCGAGAATATCGGCCAGAACCGCCAGCGCGAATTCGGCGAGGAGAAGCAGGCCCAGCCAGTTCAGGAGGCCGCTGTTCAGCCACTGCGAAGAGCGTTCAGGCTTGTCCGGCGTTTGCACCAGCAAGACCACATCGTCGATGATAAGCTTGCCGACGAACAGCGTTATCACCGGAAGAAGCGCCCGGACCAGACGCAGGACGAGCGATGCCGCGGTCAAATGCGGACTTGTCCGCCACACCATCAACAGGAATGGCCAAAGGTTCTTCAGCGCGCCGAACCGTTCCCTGAGGGATTTGGCGCCCGGCGTGGCAGGAACCCTCCGGCGGACGCCGAAAAGCCCCGGCTGTCGCCCTGCCGCCTTTGTCATACTGTCGCGGCATCCAAAACACTCCTGTGCCTGGTTGAGGGTGTAGCAATCAAAAATGCATGGTGAATTGGGCGAAGCGTTAAGTCAAACTTCACCTGATGTAAGGCCACCCCACCATCCGTCATCCCGGCGAACGCCGGGACCAGGCTTTCAACCAGTACATATGCGGAAAGTCTGGGTCCCAACTTCCGTCGGGATGACGGAAATAATTTTAACGGGAATAGGGGGCCTCGAATTGTATTCCCCCAAGTAATCCACCCACCTTCGACTTGCGTGACGTCGGGTATTGCTCGAAGCCCACAAAAAAGACCCGCGCCGAAATGAGTGGCGCGGGGCCCGTTGCTCCGTTGGTCTATTCAGCTATTGCGTTTTGTCCGTGTCTTCCAGGAAGAAGCGGCCCAAGGGGTTCTGGTAGAAATCGGTCACGTTCTTCCGGCAGCCATTGATGTAGGGGCTGTAGTAGAGATCGATCCAGTGGACGTCGTCCTTGGCGATGGTCTGGATTTCCATGTACATCGCTTCCCGCTTGGCCGGATCCGCCTCGACGCGCGCGGCGGCGACAAGTTCCTTCACCTTGTCGTTCTTGTAGCGGGTCATGTAGTTCATGTTGGCATCGTGGCCGAGCACGAACGTCGTCTTCTGGTCGGGATCGATGATGTCGTTGGTCCAGTAATTGACCGCGGTATCGTAATTGCCGTCGACCTCCGTCTGCCAGGTCTGGCTCGGGTCCATCTTCTGCATATTCATGGTGACGCCGGCCTTGGCCAGCTGCTGCTGCACGAGAATGGCGATCTGTTCGTCCACCGTGTCGCCGGCCTGGACGATATGGTTGATGGTCAGTCCTTCCGCGCCCGCGTCCTTGAGCAGCTGCTTGGCCTTCTCCGGATCGTAGGGCGCGCAGCGAGATTGTCCTCGTTGTGATAGAGCGCGCCCTCCGGAACATAGGAGTTGGCGACCTTGCCGATGCCGAAGGTCACCGTGTCGACGATCGCCTGCTTGTCGATCGCGATGGTCGAGCGCTTCGCGCACCTCCTTCTTGCCAAGGGCGCCCTTCTCGTGATTGATCAGCAGATGGTCTTCGCGCGTTGAGGGATCGAGCATGATGTTGAGATTGGGGTCCTGCTTGAGTTCGGCCACCTTCGAGAACGGCACGAAAATCGAGCAGTCGATTTCGCCCGCCTGCAGCTTCAGCATGCGGGTATTGTCGTCGACGACCGAAATCCACTCGACGCCATCGAGCTTCACCCGGTCGGCCTGCCAGAAATTCGGGTTCTTCTTGAGGATGACGCGGTCGCCGCGCCTCCATTCGACGAGGCCGAAGGCGCCCGACGCCATCGGCTTTTCGGCATAGGCTTCCTCGCCGGCGGCCGTGACGGCCTTTTCCGAGAGGATCGAGATGCCCGGCATGGCGAGCGTTGCCAGGAACGGCGCGGTTGGCTGGTTCAGCGTCACGACGAGTGTCTTGTCGTCCTTCGCTTCGGCGGTCTTGATCACCTTGTAGGTGTCGGCCCAAAGCGAGCCCGGATTGTCGCGGATGCGCAGCAGGTGAAGGCGGCGTCGCTGGCGGTGATCGGCGATCCGTCCTCGAATTTGGCATCGCGCATCTTGAAGGTGTAGACGACGCCGTCCGGCGACACTTCCCAGCTTTCGGCGAGCCCGGCTCGAGCTTGGTGCCGGATTTGTCGACGCGCACCAGCACGTCATAGACATTCGAGAACACCCAGAAATCGACGTTCTGCGCGCTCTTGATCGGGTCGAAAGTGGTGCCGTCCTCGCGCCGCCCGATGGTGAGCGTGCCGGCTGCTTCGGCGAGGCTCGTCGCCAGCGACAAGCCCGGCAAGCAGCGCCGCCGCCGGATGCGCCGAAAGCCATTTTGTTCTTGTCATCGATTCTTCCTCTGTTTGTTGATTAGGCACCCTGTTTATTCTCAGTCTGTCACCTCGTCAAAAAGCCGACAAGCGACGCGCCTGCGCTGCCTGCCATGCGAAGGGCGGGGGCGGGATCTGCGCGGCACGCCGCCATCACCGTGGGGCAGCGCGGATGGAAGGCGCAGCCCGGCGGCAGGCGAGCGGGCTCGGCGGCTCGCCGGCGAGCAGTTTCGGCGGGCAGGGCTTTGTCGGGATCGATTTCCGGAATGGCGCGGATGAGCGCCTGGGTATAGGGATGCCGGGGCGCTCGAAGACATCTGCCGTCGCGGCCCTCCTCGACGATGCGGCCGAGATACATGACGGCGACCCGGTCGCACAGGCGCCGCACCACGGCGAGATCATGGGCGATGAAGATCATGGCGAGATTCATCCGCGACCTGAGGTCGATCAGGAGATTGATGATCTGCGCCTGGATCGAGACATCGAGCGCCGAGACGCATTCATCGGCCAGGATGAGCTTCGGCGCAACCGCCAGCGCGCGGGCGATGCCGGCCCGCTGGCATTGGCCGCCGGACAGGGTCGCGGGCTTGCGGGCCGCATGCTCGGCAGACAGGCCGACCAGCGACAGCAGTTCCGCGACGCGCGTGCCGATCTGCCCTGCGCGGCAGCCTTGTCATGGACCCGCAGCACTTCGGCGATCGATGTCGCCGATCCGCATGCGCGGGTTGAGGGCATTGTAGGGATCCTGAAAGATCATCGCCGTTTCGCGCCGGAGCGCTGCCAAGGCCGTCTGCGCCGTCATCAGCGTGCCCTTGAAGCGGACGCTCGCCCGACCGCTGTTCGGCGTAAGGCCGAGGATGGCGCGGGCCAAAGTGGTCTTGCCGCAACCCGACTCGCCGACGAGGCCCAGCGTTTCACCCGCCTGAAGCTGGAACGAGACACCGTTGACCGCCCGCACGCATTGCGCGCCGCATCCGGCCAGGTGAAACCGCCGGCGCGCGGAAGCTCACATGCAGGTCGTCGACATCGAGAGAGCTGGCGGCGTCGCTCGTTCATGGCGACCTCAGCTACCGCGGAGCGCGGCCTCGGCCACATGGCAGGCCGCGGCATGGCCGGGCTCGACGTCGACCAGGCTGGCGATGATGCTCGCGGCAGGTGTCGACGGCGCACTCGCAGCGCGGATGGAAGCGGCAGCCGGCGCGGAAGGACGACGGCAGCGGCGGCTGGCCGGGAATACTGGCAAGCAGCCGGCCCGGCAGGCGCCGCCGCCGGCTGGCAGGCGATGAGGCTGCGCGGTATAGGGGTGAAGCGGTCGCGCGAGCACGTCGCGCTTTGGAGCCGCGCTCGCAGATCCGTCCGGCATACATGACGGCGATCGCATCGCAGGTCTGGGCCACCACGCCGAGATCATGGGTGATGAGGATGATCGACAGGCCGCGCCGGTCGCGCAGATCGAGCAGCAGGCGCAGGATTTGCGCCTGCACCGTGACGTCGAGCGCCGTCGTCGGCTCATCGGCAATGAGCAGGTCGGGCTCGCAGGCAAGCGCCAGCGCGATCATCGCGCGCTGGCGCATGCCGCCGGAGAACTGGTGCGGATAATCAGCCGACGCGGCGTTCGGGATCGGGAATGCCGACCTGGCGCAGCAGGTCGACCGCCGCGCGCCAGGCCTCCCGCGGCTCGGCACTTGCGGTGGAACACGCAGGCTTTCGGCGATCTGCCTGCCGATGCTCATGACCGGATCGAGATGGCTCGCCGGATTCTGGAAGATCATGCCGATGCGCCGGCCGCGCACCTTGCGCATCTGCTTCTCGCTCGAGCGCAGAAGATCGGTGCCTTCGAAGCAGCACCGAGCCGCCGGCTGATCCTCGAGGCTCGCCGTGGGCAGGAGCCGCATCAGGGCGCGGCAGGTCACGGTCTTGCCCGATCCGCTCTCGCCGACCAGGCCCAGGATCTCGCCGCGCTCGAGCGCGAAGGAGACCCGGTCAACGATGATCGCTGCGGCTCCTCGCGCGACGCATCAACGCTGAGGTCGTCGACCGCGAGCAGCTGTTCGCTCATTCGCGGACGCCCAGAAATTCGCCCAGGCCGTCGGCCAGCATGCTGAAGCCGAAGGCCAGCGCGACGATGGCGAGGCCGGGGAAGGTGGTGATCCACCAGGCCGTGGTGATGAAGTTCTGCCCTTCGGCGACCATGATGCCCCATTCGGCAGTCGGCGGCTGGACGCCCAGGCCGAGATAGCTCACCGCGGCGCCCGACAGGATCACCAGCACCACATCCGACATCGAGAACACGATCGAGGCGACGAGCGCATTGGGCAGGATGTGGCGGAACATGATGCGGCCATGGCTGAAGCCCAGGCTCTTGCGCCGCAATGACGAAGTCGCTGTGCTTGAGGACCAGCGTCTGCGGCGCGGATGAGCCGCGCATAGGAGACCCAGCCGACGAGCGCCATGGCGATATAGAAGCTCGTCGATGCCCGGGTCCCAGGATGGCGATGATCGCCAGCATCAGCACGAGGAACGGAAAGGCGAGGACGACATCGACGATGCGCATGAAGATCGCATCCACCCAGCCGCCGATATAGCCCGCGACCGAGCCGATGACCGTGCCGATGATGAAGGGGAAGATGACGCCGATGAGGCCCATCTGCAGATCGATGCGGGTGCCCCAGATGACGCGCGAGAAGACATCGCGGCCGAAGTTGTCGGTGCCGAAGGGATGGGCGAGGCTCGGCGGCTTGAGCGTGTTGCGCCGTGTCCTGCACGATCGGATCGTAAGGTGCGATCCACGGCGCGAGCAGGGCGAGGAAGACGGCGCGCGATGCGACGATCGCCGAGGCCGAGCGACAAGCGGCGCCGGCAGGCGCATGCGCCGCGACGATCGTTGCTGTGGCGGCTGCGCGTCATATCTTTACCCGCGGATCGGTGGCGGCGGTCAAGATGTCGGCGAGGAAATTGATCAGCACGGTGGCGCAGGCAAAGGCCATGGCGACACCCTGCACCACCATGTAGTCGCGGGTGAAGATGCCGCGCACCAGCAGCTGGCCCATGCCGGGCAAGCGAGAACACGGACTCGACCACCACCGAGCCGCCGATCAGCCAGCCGATATTGACGGCGAGGAGATTGATCGCCGGCACCAGCGAATTGGGCAGCACATGGCGCCAGAACACGATGCCTTCGGGCAGGCCGCGGGCGCGCGCCGCCATGGCGTGGTCGGAGGAAATCTCCGCCAGCATGCTGGCGCGCAGGTTGCGGGTCAGCACCGCCGACAGCGCCAGCGCCACCGTGAAGCAGGGCAGCACCATGTGATGCAGGCGGTCGAGCGCGGTGTCGCCGTAGCCCGAGACCGGGAACAGGTCGAGCTTCACGCTGAACACGATGATCAGCATGATGCCGAGCCAGAAGGCGGGAAAGCCGAGGCCGGCGGTCGAGATCAGGCGGATGGCGTGATCGGCGACGCCGCCGCGGTTGCGCGCCGCGAATGCCGCGAGCGGCACGGCGATCGCGATGGCCAGAAGGACGCTGCCGAGACGAGGAACAGGGTCGGTCCGATCCGCTCGCCGATCAGCCGCAGCACATCGATGCGGTAGAGGATGGAGGTTCCCATCTCGCCCTTGAAGCAGGTTCTTGATGAAATAGAAATATTGCACCCACAGGGGCTCATCGAGCCCGAACTGGGCGCGGATGCGGGCGATCGCCTCGGGCGTCGATTTGGTGCCGAGCAGCACGCGCGCCGGATCGCCTGGGATCGAGCGCACCAGCACGAAGGTGATGATGCTGATGCCGAAGAGCACCGGCAGCAGCTGCAAGGGCCGGTAGAGGATGAAGCGGTAGCGATGCACCGCGTCTCACGCCTCCTTGTGCTTGGCGAGGAATGCAGCAGCGCCGGATAATAGAGCTGCGGCTCCTCGTAGAAACGGCATGTGGCTGGAATTGGGAAAGACATGCAGCTCGGCCTGGGGGATGGCGAGCTTCATCCGCAGGGCGCAGGCGGGCGTCAGCTCGTCATGCTGGCCGGTGGTGATCATCACGGGCGCCTTGATGCGGTGCAGGTCGGGAACCCGGTTCCAGTCCTTGAGGTTGCCGACATAGAGGAACTCGTTGGGCCCCTGGATCGCCTCGTAGGGCCCCATGTTCCAGTCATCGAGCGAGCGCTTCACGGGCGCCGGCCACTTCGGCGAGGCGGCAGACATGGCGGTAGTTGAGGATGGTGATGGCCGCCTGATATTCGGGATGATCGAGCGTGCCTTCCGCCTCGTGGCGCTGCATCATCGCCACGGTCTCGGAGCCGAGCGCGCCGCGCAGCCGCTCGAGTTCGGAAACGAGATGCGGAATGTCGGCGGCGGTGTCTTCGAGGATGACGGTTTTCAGCGCCTCGGGATGGGTCAGCGCATATTCGATGCCGAGCCAGCCGCCCCAGCTGTGGCCGAGGAGATGGACCCGCCCGAGCTTCAGCGTCTGGCGCACCGTTTCGGTTTCGGCGACATAGCGGGTGATCGTCCACAGTTTCTCGTCGGTCGGGCCGGTCGGAAGCGCCGGTGCCGAGCTGGTCGAAGGCGACGACGCGATAGCCGTGATCGATCAGGCAGGAATGGGCTTCACGCAGATAATCGCAGGGCAAGCCCCGGCCCGCCATTGAGGCAGAACACCGTCTCCGGCCCTTGCCGAAACTGTAGGCGACGATCTTGTGGCCGTCGACCTTGATCTCGATCCGGTCATCGGGCGCAATTTCCCGCCACATCGGCCCACTCCATTCAAACCTGTCTGATACTAACCGGGCCAGTCGCCGTTCAGAAAGCTAATACTGATAACCTCGAAGCCGCTGTGATTATGTGGCGGGATGACAGCGATGGCAAGCCTCGGTCAAAAGCCGAAGTCAGGCAGACCGCGCGCTATGTCTGCTGCTTGCCTGATAGCAGACTGGGTGCAGAAAGTTTTTTCGATGTGGATAAATGCAGCGCTGTAACGTATCCAGTGAATCATCGCTCGAAAAATCGCAGGTCAACCAAACAGATTCGTTACAGTTTTAAAACGGAACAATAAAAGCCAATAAAAAAAGCACTTTTAACGCCGTATTGCGGATTTTGATTCCGCCATTCGGAGGTTCGATCCCTCCCGCCCCAGCGATCTATGCTATTGGCATATTTGGAATTTGTTCGTTTCGGCATTCAGTTCAATTTTCCAGTTTTACACTTTTCTCAGGTAGGTTTGACAACTTCTGTCTCGCCGCCTGTTCATTTCGACGTCGAAATTCTTGACCACCGCCGTGAGCTTGACATGATCTTTTCAGCGCGTTTTGAGTAAGTGTCGTGCCATTTCGATTGTTTTCTGCCCAAGCACTCCATTTACGGCGTCAATTCTCAGGTGTACCAATTGATTGTTGTAGAAAATCACATTGAAGCGTTAGTAAAAAAATACGTTCCAGAACCTGATCAAGACGGTTTTATCTTCCATGCAACCAATATTTACAGTGGCACTAAATATTTTAAGGATGAAGAGAAATGGCCTCTTGAAAGGCGACTTGAACTATTAGCTGAACTTGTCGCTATTCCGGAACGACTTGAATTGCCTGTGACGTTTGGTTATCAAGACTCTAAAATTCATTCCCTGACCATAATTTTCCAGATCATGTCAGCGAGAAAGAGCGGGAGTTAGTAGTTTTTACAACTGTGATACAACGATTTTCTGAAACAGTTGAAAAGTATATGCGCGAGAATTTGCCGACCGAAATTGCGATGTTAATCGTTGAAGATCGGGATACGGTTCGCCAAAGACTAAAGTGGGCTCATGAATGATACCGAGATCCAAAACGTATGAAAGAAATCAATCCCACTCTTGTCTACTTTCCTTTTACAAGATCAGAGAGGGGCTCCATTTTTCGCTTAAATCGGAATCCAAACCCCGCAAATTGCCGATACCTGCGCATTTGTTATAAAGCGGCACCTAATGGAAGACCCAAAGATTGAGCCTCTTTATCGTGATCTCAAACGGCAGATGATAGTCTTGCCGAATGGTGAACATTGGGCGGATTAGGGAGCAAGCAAATCTCTTTGGCTGAACCCTCCGTTTCTGTCCACCTACCTCTTCAGCCACTTCATGAGATGGATCGCGGAAGCGACAACTTCACTCCCGCCCTTGGTGATCTCAACCGTGGCTGACGAGCGGCTTCGCCCATCGTCATAGGCAGTCATGACATAGGTCACGGATATCGTATCGCCGATGAAAACCGGCTTCAAAAACCTGATCCTGTCATAGCCGATCGACACCGGATACATGGTGGAGGTTTCGGTAACGCATTTTTCCACAATCATAGTCGAAGCGCGCGACATGTAGCCTACAAGGAGCGCGCCATGGGCGATGCGCCGCCCATACTGCGTGCCGCGCATGAATTCTTCGTCCACGTGATTAGGCGAGAAATCTCCTGTGATGCCGGCGAAGAGATAAACGTCGCTCTCGGAAACTGTTTTTCGGAAAGAGGTTCGCAGGCCGACAATGTCCGTGTGAAAATCTGTCATGTGCGCTAGGCCCTGAGCAACTCGCGTGCGATGATCGTGCGCTGGATCTGGTTAGTGCCCTCGTAGATCTGGGTGATCTTCGCGTCGCGGTAAAGCCGTTCCACTTCGAAACCCCGAATATATCCGGAACCGCCAAAAATCTGCACCGCGTTCGCCGTGTGCTGCACAGCCACATCGCCGGCAAAGCATTTTGCAATTGAGCACTCCATGGTCGCAGGCAAACCCGCATCCATCGTCATCGCGGCCCGATGAACAAGCGCCCGCGCTGCCGTGATGTCCTTCTTCATATCGGCCATCATCCACTGCAGGCCCTGGTTCTCTGAAATGGCCTTGCCAAATTGTTTCCGTGTCCTGGCATAGTCAAGGGCCGCGTCGAGCCCCGCCTGGGCGATGCCGACGGCAAGCGCCCCGATTCCGATGCGGCCCTTGTCGAGAACACTCATCATGATATGAAAGCCGCGATTGAGCGGGCCGAGAAGTGCGTCTTCACTCAGCAGCACATCCTCGAAGTGCAGCGCCCCCACCGGTGAGGCGCGCTGGCCCATTTTCTTTTCCTTCTTGCCGCGTGACACACCCTTGGCCGACAGGTCGACGATAAAGATCGACATTCCGCGGTTGCCCGCATCGGGATCCGTGCGGGCGAGAACGTAGCCGTAGTCGGCGATGGGAGCGTTATGAATCCATATCTTGGAGCCGGAGAGACGCCAGCCCGCCCCCTCACGCAGGGCAGTGGTTTTGATGCCCGAAACATCCGTGCCGGCTTCGGCTTCGGTAATGCAGTAGCAGATCCTTTTGCGAGCAGCGAGAATGTCTGCCAGATACATCTCTCGCTGAATTTTGGATCCGTGCACCGAAAGAAGCGTGCCGATCAATTCCACAAGACCGCATTGATCGGCAACCGAGGCATAGCCGCGCGAAAGCTCTTCCATGACAAGTGCATAGGAAAGTGCATCGAGACCCGCACCGCCAAAGTCCTCGGGAACCGTGATGCCGAAGAGCCCGAGTTGGGCCATTTCCTGATAGAGGTCGGCGGGAAAGGCTTCCGTATCATCAAGTTCGCTGGCGCGGGGGCGAACCCTGTCATCGGCAAACCGGCTCGCCGTATCATGGATATGGCTGTAGATATCCGCCGAAAGCTTTGGCGAAGGGATATGGAAGTTTGACGCGCCGCTCACGGTGATTTTCTCACAAGCCTGAGGATCGTATCAACATTGAATGCGAGCCGCGCCTCAAGATTTTCCGGCGACATGAGATCGCGTTCGAAAACGATCGAGCCCGTGAAACGATTGTTCAGATAGTAATAGCCTATCGCCGCAATCGTGATGTTGAGCTGAACCGGGTCAATCCCCTTCCGGAACACGCCCGTTGCAACCCCCTTGTCAAGAATGGCCTTTACCATTTGCACGAATTTGCCGCTGGCGCTGCGGATGGCCGCTGAGTTCTTGAGATGACTGGCGCGGTGCAGGTTTTCACTGTTGACCAGGGTGAGAAATTCCGGATGATCGAGATAGTATTTCCAGGTGAAGCGGACGAGCTTTACAATTGCTTCTTCCGGTTCGAGTTCGGTGAGATGAAGGGTCTGTTCGGCCGAGCGAATGCCCAGATAGGCCGCCTCAAGCACTGCCGTAAACAGCTGATCCTTGCCGCCAAAATAGTGATAGATCATCCGCTTGTTCGATTTCGAGCGAAGCGCGATTTCGTCAACGCGGGCGCCACCCAACCCCTTGCGGGCAAACTCTATGGTTGCTGCGGCAAGGATGCGCTTGCGGGTCATATCGGCATCGCGGCGGAAACTGCCGCCTGTCTTCTTAGGCGATGCCGACTCGGCTGATGCTTCGATATTCATTGCCCTAACTTCCCGAATTGCCGGATAATTCGCAAGTTCATTCCTTTAAATCCTGCCACTTGACTCACATGCGCCAGGCCCCGGAGGGGCTTGACTATTCCGTATAATGAAGTAACTAGTTAGTGCAGTAAAGGCCAAAAATCGGGAGGATTGAAATGGCTAGCAAGAAGACTGACGACATGAACGTGAATTTCCGCCTGAACCGCCGCACCGTTCTGAAGGGTGCTGCAGCCCTTGGAGCGTTCGGAAGCGCGTTCCCCATGCCGGCTATCGCCCAGGAAACTACCTGGACGCTCGCCAATTCCATGCGCTCTGTCGCAAATCCCTATCACGCAAGCTTCGCCAAGGGCGGCGAGGACTTCGCCAAGACCATCGGCGCCAAATTTGAAGTGCTGGCCACCGAAGGAAACTCCGAAAAGGGTATTTCGGATATCAGGGCCCTTCTGCAGCGCACCGGTGGAAAGTTGATCCTGAACGTTGATCCCAATGACTCGCCTGATGCCCGGGTAATCGTGGAGGAAGTGAAGAAAGCCGGTGGCTTCGTCGTCACCCAGTGGAACAAGCCGGACGATCTCCATCCGTGGGACTTCGATCCAAATTACGTGGCCCACATGTCCTTTGACGGCGTGCCAACTGCTGAAGCAATCGCTAACGCGCTTTTCACGGCATTCGGCGGTGAGGGTGGCATTGTGGCGCTGGGCGGCATTCTTTCCAACGTCCCGGCCATCGAACGCAAGCTCGGCCTCGACAACGCGATTGCCAAGACCAATGGAAAAGTGACGCTCCTCGACTTCCAGCCCGCCGATTGGAACGAGCAAAAGGCCTTCGATATTACCCAGGCCTGGCTCACGCGCTTTGGCGATCAGGTCAAGGGTGTGTTTGCCGCCAATGACGGCATGGGCATGGGCGCTCTCGAAGCCCTGCGCCAGAACGGCCTGGCGGGCAAAGTGCCGGTTGTTGGCATCGATGGCATCGATGCTGCCGTGAAGGCAATTGAAGCGGGCGAATTTGCAGGTACCGTTGCCTGGGATCCACTTTGGACAGGCGGCATGGGGCTTGCCATTCCCTATGCGCATGTCACTGGCAAAATCGACATAACCAAGGAAGGGCATGAACACCGCGAGTTCTATGGCACCGGCATAATCGTAACCAAGGATACGGTCGCGGATTACAAGAACAACCCTCCCAAAGTGGATTTCAACGATCTTTGGGGCAAATCAACCGGTCAGATCCAGTATCGCAGTTAGAGCAGAATGGGGTCAGGCAGACCCAATAACTTCTCCCTCCCCCTTGTGGGGAGGGCCGGGGTGGGTTTTGTGAATACAATGGTAGTGGGTGGAGCGACCCCAACATCTAATTTTTTCGTCATCCCGACGTAAGTCGGGACCCAGACTTTCCGCTTGTGTGCCGGTTGAAAGCCTGGGTCCCGGCTTTCGCCGGGATGACGGAAAAGAAAAATGAATTGTAAGTTTATAATACCAAACAATAATACGTCATCCCCGCGAAAGGGGGATCCACCTCAGCGGATGTCCACGTTGGATTCCCCCATTCGCGGGAATGACGGAAATGGGTAGCGTCCGCCGGGATGGCGGAAAAAAAGAATGAATTGTAAGTTCGTAATGCCAAACAATAATCCGTCATCCCGACGTAAGTCGGGACCCAGACTTTCCGCTTGTGTGCCAGTTGAAAGCCTGGGTCCCGGCTTTCGCCGGGATGACGGAAAAGTGGTACGCCGGGACGCGCGCTAGGCAGGAGAACGCTTTTGAAGCCAGTTTCAGCGCTGAACGGAACTCTCCTTGGGCATTGGCGCAGATGGGCGCCGGTTGCGGTACTCCTTGCGCTGTGCGTTCTCATAAGCCTGTTCAATGGTAATTTTCTCACCTTTGGAAATTTTGTCAGGTTGCTGAATTCCGCATCCATCCCAATCATTCTGTGCATGGGCGCCACTTTCATTATTCTCATGGGCAGCATTGATCTTTCTATTGAGGGTGTCGTCGCGCTGACAGCCGTGGTTGTGAGTCTTCTCGTCGTCAACGACATAACGAGCTATGCGATCAGCCTGTGGGCCGTTCCCCTTGCCGTGGCCGTGGGCGGCATCATGGGACTGCTGAACGGCATTCTGCATGTAAAGCTGAAGACACCTTCCTTTATGACAACCCTTGGCGTGGGCTTCGCCGGAGTAGGCATCGCCACATCAATTCTCGGTGGCGCCACTGTTCGCATATCCGACCAGACTTTCCGGTTTCTGTCCTTGGGACGCGTCTTTGATATTCCGATGGCCGTATGGCTTGCCGCCGCCGCAGTTGCCGTGGCCTATGTCATGCAGGAACGCACCCGTCTTGGCCGCTGGCTCTATGCCATAGGCACTGATGAAATGACGGCGCGTCACGCTGGCATTCCCATTGAGCGAACGCGGATTCTCATCTTCGGGGTCGCAGGGTTTATTTTATGGATTAGGTGGGGTGCTTGCCGCCGCGCAATTCGGCCAGGGCCACGCCCTGATAAGCCAGGGCCGGCTTTTCACAACCATCACCGCCGTGGTTGTCGGGGGAACGGCGCTGTCCGGCGGGGTTGGCTCCGTACTCAATTCCGTCATCGGCGTGTTTATCGTCGTCGTGCTCGCCAACGGCCTCGTCCTGATGGGCGTCGAGCCCTATGTGCAGCAGGGCGTGCAGGGCCTGCTGATCATTGCCGCCGTGGCGCTGGCACTCGACCGTTCACGTCTCGATGTGGTGAAGTGATGGCGCCTGTCCTTGAAGTTCACAATATCTCCAAATCCTTTCCGGGCGTGAAAGCGCTGGATAACGTGAGTTTTGCCATCAACAAGGGCGAAGTCGTAGGGCTCATCGGGGAGAACGGCGCAGGTAAATCATCTTTGCTCAAGGTTCTGAATGGCATCTATCAGCCCGATGAAGGCAGAGTTCTGGTAGGCGGCAAGCCCATTACCATCACCTCACCGCGCCATGCCTTCGATTCCGGCATCGCCATGGTGTTCCAGGAGCAATCAATTCTGCCGACCCTGACGGTGGCGGAAAATATCTTTCTGGGGCGTGAAGAGGAATTCTTGCGCTACGGCCTCATCTCCAAATCACGCATGAATGCGGCAGCGGCTGAAGAATTGAAAAAGGTCCATCTCCATGCGCATCCCGCCACGCGCTGCGCCGATCTCTCTTTCGCTGACAGGCAAATGATCGAGATCGCCAAGGCGCTTTCCCTCGACAGTCGCATCAAGACCGATGTGACGATCCTTCTGGACGAGCCCACCTCGGTGCTTGAGAAAAAGGAGATCGAACTGCTTTTCCAGATCATCAATGACCTGAAGCAGCGGGCCTCCATTGCCTTTATTTCGCACCGCCTCGAAGAGGTGCTCGAAATATCGGACCGCGTCTATGTCATGCGCGATGGCAAGGTTGTGAAAGAGCTTGTCGCGCAAGATGCCACCGTCAAGGAGCTGCATCAGCACATGGTGGGACGCCAACTGCACCACGAATACTACCGCGAGGCGCGCCAGGCCATGCCGTCAGCCAAAACCGTGCTTGAGTGCGTGGATTTGAGTAAGAGCTGGGGCTTTCTCGAACATCAGCTTCGCGCTTCATGAGGGCGAGGTGTTGGGCATTGCGGGAGTGATCGGTTCCGGCCGTGAGGATCTGGCCCGCTGCCTTGCGGGGCATACGCCCTCTGATGGTGGAATATTGCGGATCGAAGGAACCAAGGTGCAGTTCGGCGCTGCCCATGACGCAACGGCCAAGGGCATTGGCCTTGTTCCCAGCGAACGCAAGGTGGAAGGTCTTGTTGCCCCCTTTAGCGTGGCGGAGAATATGACACTTGCAGCCCTTCCAAAATTCGTGTCGGGCGGCATCATCCGCTTTTCTGCTGAAAACGCAGTCGCAACCGACTGGATTGCGAGGCTCAAAATAAAAACGCCCTCCAACGCCACGATGGCGGGAAGCCTTTCGGGCGGCAACCAGCAAAAGGTCGTCCTGGCGAAATGGCGCATCGCGGGCGTGCGTGTATTGATTCTGGATCATCCCACGCGCGGCATCGATGTGGGCTCGAAAGAGGATGTCTATGAACTGGTGCGCGATATGACGGCCGAAGGTCTGGCGGTGATTTTACTGGGCGACACGCTGGACGAGGTGATCGGGCTTTCCAACCGGATTCTCGTTATGCGTGACGGCGAGATTACGGCGCGCTTTGAAGCGCCTCCCGGAGGAAAGCCAACCCAGGTCGAACTCGTGCGGCACATGGTGTGATATGACACAGGAGCAACGCATACAGCTGCAAACCTGGCTTCCGCTCATGGTACTCGCGGTGCTGGTTCTCACCGTCGGCATTTATGACAATGCATTCTTCTCAGCCAACAACTTCCTTTCAGTGATGGCTGATACCATGACGTTGTTTCTCATGGCTTCAGGCGTAACGCTCGTCATCATGATGGGCGGCATCGACCTGTCGGTGCAGGCGGTGGCCTCAATGGCGAGTTGCATCCTTGCAGCCTATCTGCAGCGCCTGGGTTTTCTGGCCATTCCGCTTGCCGTTTTGGGCGGTGCCCTTGCGGGGTTCATTGGTGGCTTGGCCTCGACCAGGTTTCGCATTCCTTCTTTCATCGCAACCCTGGCGGTAAGCGGCGTTGTGATCAGTGCCGGCAACTGGTTTTCGCAGACCCGCTCAGTAAATATTCCCGGCGATCTCAGCTCAACCTATCTCGACTGGGCCATTGGAGAAGCCTTCGGTGTGCCCAATGAAATCTGGGTGGGCGTTGCATTCCTTGTCGTTCTGAGCGCCGTATTGGGGCTTACGCCGTTTGGCCGTCTTGTTCGCGGCATTGGCGCCCAGGAGCGCGCGGTGATTGCCTCGGGCATTAATGTGGATCGCACGAAGATCGCTGCCTACACCCTGTCGGGGACCATGGCAGGTGTTGCAGGCGTGGTCATGGCGGCACGGCTGGGTTCGGGCTCTCCTACGCTGGCCAACGAATTTCTTCTGCCGGCAATTGCCTGCATCGTGGTGGGCGGCACGGCCATTACTGGGGGAGTTGGTTCCATCTGGCGCACCTTTGTGGGTGCCCTCATCGTCCAGGTCGTGCGCATCGGCA
Organism: uncultured Alphaproteobacteria bacterium; assembly: GCA_963810045.1. Classification (GTDB taxonomy): domain Bacteria; phylum Pseudomonadota; class Alphaproteobacteria; order Rhizobiales; family Aestuariivirgaceae; genus Aestuariivirga. The sequence goes on from CAWELV010000021.1 coordinate 23,141, forward strand.
TGACGTTCATGGGCGTGTCCGTCTTCACCCAGCAAATCGTCTTCGGCTTCATCCTTGTTGCCGCCGTCGCCGTTACGATGGACCGCGCCAAGGTTCTCGTCATCAAGTAGGGACGGGCGCATCCCCGCGTAGAAGGTCCTTGCGCTTCAGCTCCTGCCAAAACTCCTTCGGGATCGGATGGCTGGTCCAGGCGATATTCTGCTCCATCTGCTGAACCGTCCGGGTTCCCGGCACATGCGAGACGATGGCTGGATGCGCCAGCAGGAATTGAAGTGCTGCTGCCGGCAGCGGCACATTATGCTCCGCGCAGACAACTTCAATCTTCTTCACCTTCTCCATGATGTGCGCGGGGGCAGGGGAATAATTGTATTTGGCGCCGGGAATGGCGCCCGTTGCAAGAATTCCACTATTCAGGCCGCCGCCAATAACGACTGCCGCATTGCGCTTCTCGCATAATGGCAGGAATTCATCGAGCGAATCCTGTTCCAGAAGCGTATAGCGTCCGGCAAGCAGGAAGCCATCGAAATCTCCCTGTTTCAAAGCCTCGTGACACACCTGCCACTCGTTGACGCCAAAGCCGATGGCCTTTACCACCCCTTGCTCGCGCATCTTCAGCAGCGCCTTGTAGGCACCCTCCATCGCTTGTTTGAAGTAAATCTTCTGCTGCGGGGCGCCATGGGTGAACACGTCACAGTCGTGAATGAATGCAATATCGATTCGCTCAATGGCCATGCGCTGCAAGGTGTCCTCAAGCGAACGCATGGCTCCGTCATAGGAATAATCAAAGCGGAAGGTAAATGGCGCTCCATTGACCCAGGGGGTGAAGTCGATACTGGCCCGTGGGGCGGGCTTCAAAAGCCGGCCCACCTTCGAAGAGACGACAAACTCATCACGCGTTTTCCAGCGCAGATTTTGCCCAAGGCGCAGTTCTGAAAGCCCGTGGCCATAGAGCGGTGCCGTATCGAAGTAGCGCATGCCGGCATTCCAGGCGTGTTGCACCATGGCACTGGAAACTTCTTCCGAAATGGGCTTGAGAAAATTGCCGATGGGTGCTGCGCCAAAGCCCATGTCCGTGACCATGAGCGGGGTTCGCCCAAACTTTCGCCGCGTGATCCTGTTCATTTCCCGATCTCCCGTTGCATGGCGGCAAAGGATACTATAAGTAACTAGATGGTGCAATACGCATTGCACTGTTTGGCCATGAAAATCATGGCCTGGCGGAGGAGGGCTGATTTTGAGAGCGTTGAATGGAATGCCTGTTCTGGGTTGCGGCACATTTCCGCTGCGCGGCGATGAGGCTTACCGCACCGTCCGAATGGCCATCGATCTCGGCATCCATCACATCGATACGGCGCAGATGTATGGCAACGAAGCCGATGTGGGGCGGGCGATCCGCGATTGCGGTGTGCCCGGCACGAGCTTTACGTGGTGACAAAGGTTGATCCCGGCAATTTGCCGGAGAAGAATTTCGCGTCCGTCTGTGGTTCGCTCGATGAGTGATCTGGGCGGACCTGCGGATCTGCTTCTCATCCATTGGCCGCCGGAGGCGAGGGAATTTGATGCGGTGCTGGAACGCCTGGTCGCGGAACTGCAGAAAGGAATGACCCGCCATATTGGGGTGAGCAATTTTACGCCAAACATGATGCGCCGTGCCTATGAACGCACCGATGGAAAAATCATCAACAATCAGGTGGAGTTCCATCCACTGCTTGATCAGCGCCTGCTCCTTGCCGAGGCAAAAAAACTTGGCGTTGTACTTTCGGCTTACAGTCCGCTGGGGCGTGGCGCAGCAATGAAACCGGAAGCAATTCAGGCAATTGCCAAACGTATTGGCCGGCTTCCCTTCCGAAGTCGTGTTGCGCTGGATCATTCAGCAGGATGTAGTTGCCATGCCGATGACAACGAAGCGCGAGAACGCCGTATCAAACCTGGCTGTTCTCGATTTTGAACTTTCGGCGGATGATATGGCGGAAATTTCAAAGATTGGGGGGCCGGAAGGCCGCCTGATCAATCCGGCGGGGATGGCTGGCCGCTGGAATGAGTAAGTAATTGCATCATTCCTTGCGAAGTTTTGCATTGGGTGTTGGCAGGCGCTCAAAATGTTCCTGATGCTCGCGGGCGACCCGCGAGGCGCGCTCTGAATCACCCGAAGCAATGGCATCAATGATCTGCCGGTGGCTGTCTGCAGTTTCCATGAGGTCGATGCCCTCAACCAGCAGGGTGATTGTGGTGCGGGTTTCGATGTTGAGTGAAAGCCACAGGTTGGTGAGCAGGCGGTTGCCCGCGGCCTCCACAATGGCCCGGTGGAATTTGACACTATGTTCCACCACGCCGGCATGGTCATTGGCGGCAGCGGCAACGCGCATGCCTTGCAGCTCCAGTTCCAGCGTTGCCAGATCGCAGCTTTGCTTGATTGTGGCCAGCCGCGTGGCCTGTTCCTCAAGCGCCCCGCGCACCGCGTAAATCTCGCGCAGGCCTTCACTCAAAACCTCTGCCACATAGGTGCCGCGGCGCGGTTTGCTGATCACCAGCCCGGTCGCTTCAAGATCACGCAAGGCCTCGCGCACCGGCGCCTGGCTGGTGCCGAATTCCTGCGCAATCCTGAGTTCAACAAGGCGTTCCCCCGACTTGTAGGCACCGCCAAGGATGCGGCGCAGGAGAACATCCTTCAAACGCTGGCGCAGCGGCGAATTGACAAAATCCGTGTCGCTTCCTGCTTTTAACTCGATTTCTTCAGAAGCACGTTCACTTCTGCGCTCGCTCATGTCTTCAGTCATCGGGTCCGTCCAATTGCCGCGCGAAGTCGCTTGACAATGCTATATCGTTTATCGATAATTGATAAAAAAGTAAAAGAAAAAATAGTCCATGGGAGGATGCGATGCTGCAAACGGTGCTCACACCGACATCTTTGGGCGATCTGCGAAAAGCTCTGAAACAAGCCCCGAAAGCCGCGCTCATGGCGGGCGGCACCCTGGTGATGCCCGCTATTAATGAGGGTGCCCACGGCATCAGCACCTTGATAAGCCTGAGCAAGCTTGGCCTTGACGGCGTATCGGTCAAGAAGGGTGTAGTCACGATTGGTGCTGCGGCCCCCATTGCGGAACTCGCCCGGCATCCGGAACTGAAATTCCTCTCGGCCGCCATCGAGTTCGATCGCATCGCCCACATTGCGCAACATGGCGACCGTGGGCGGCAACCTGTTTGCCAAACAGCCCTATGGCGATCTTGCCGTGTGTCTGGCGGCGCTCGATGCAACGGCGATAATCGTCAATGCCAAGAGCAAGCGCGGCGTTCCTGTCGAAGAAGTCATCAAGAAAGGCCTGAAGGCGGGCGAGCTTGTAACCCAGATTTCCTTCACCATCCCCAAGCCCGGCACCTTCAAATATGCCAAGGCCTCCCGGCGGGCCCTTAACTCCGCATCCATTATAACGGTGGCCGCTGTCATTCCGCTGGTCAAAGGCGTGGTTACAAATTGCCGCATCGCCCTGGGTGGTGTTGCGGCAAAACTGGTTCGCGCCAAGTCCGTCGAAAAACTGCTCAACGGCAAATTGTTTGACGACAAGGCCGTAACGGCAGCAGCCGCTGCTGCCGCAAAAGACATAGCGCCCCTCACCGATGCCTATGCCAGCGCCTGGTACCGGGCGCGGGTTACACCGGTTCACATTTGCCGCGCCCTGTTGGGCGATGCGGCAGGCAACGGTTGAGGTGATGGCGATGAAGGGTTCAGTTGTTTCAATTACGTTGAATGGCGTCGAACGGGAAACCCTTGTGGCGCCCGGGACGACGCTTCTCAATCTTCTTCGTGAACACCAAAGCCTCACCGGAACGCGGCGTGGCTGCGACCAGGGAAGCTGCGGCAGTTGCACCGTGCTGGTGGATGGCAAGGCCAAGCTGGCCTGCCTGATTCCTGTCGAAACCATTGCGGGATCGCGCGTCGAGACCGTTGAAAACCTGGAGGTGAACAACGAGCTTCACCCCTTGCAGCAAGCCTTCGTTGAAGGCTTCGCCACCCAGTGCGGCTTTTGCACCTCCGGCATGATCATGGCGGCGAAGGGCCTCCTGTCGATCAATCCAAGACCCTCGCGCGCCGAGGTCATCCAGGCCATTTCGGGGAATGTATGCCGCTGCACCGGTTATGAATCCATTGTGGATGCCATCCTGGCTGCTGCTGCGGGCATGGCCAAACCAATGAAAAAATCGGCGTGAGGGGGAAACATCGTGGAAACCATTGATACAAGTTTCTTTACCGAAGAGCGGGCCGGAAGTTTCAATACGGTCGGAACCAGCACCGGGCGCGCCGATGCCCGAGGCCATGTTACCGGCCGCACGCAGTTTTACGAGGATGTCAGTTTCCCCAACACGCTGCATCTCAAAATGCTGCGCTCCACCAAGCACCATGCCCTGATCAAAAAGCTTGATGTGGCGCCGGCCATGAAAGTTCCGGGCGTGGTTCGCGTTTTGACGTGGAAGGATGTACCCAACAACTGGTACACGATCCTGAAACTCATCGGCGTTGGGCCCGATGACGAGCCCGTCCTGGCTGAAGACCGGGTGCGCTTCATGGGTGAACAGATCTGCGCCGTACTTGCCGAAACACCGCAAGCCGCAGCCGAAGGCGCAAAACGCGTGAAGGTCGTCTACGAGGAGTTGCCCCCGGTATTCGATGTTGAAGAGGCAATGACCTCCAAGCCCTTCACCAACCACGGCACAAACTACTTTATCTATGAAGGCCACAACTGCCGGCGCATTCGATTTGGTGACGTGGATGCAGCCTTCAAGCAGGCCGACCATATACTGGAATGCCGTTATAACTCCTCCCCCATAGAACATGCGCCGACGGAAACGACAGGCTGCCTTGTGAAGCCGGAAGGCAACGGCCGCTACACCCTGTATTCGAACACTCAGGCACTGTATTTTACCCTCGACAACACTGCTCTCATCCTGGGCGTGCAGTTCAACAAATTGCGCCTGATTGGTGGCACCGTCGGCGGCGGCTTTGGCGGCAAGGTTGATGTGATCGTCGAACCCATCGCAACACTCGGCGCCATGCTCACCAACCGCCCGGTGAAATATGCCTATTCGCGGCCTGAGGAAATGCAGGTGTCATCACCGCGCGCCGCCGAGCGGTTTTACATCAAGGACGGCATCATGAAGGATGGCCGCATTCTGGCACGCAAGATAACGCTTTACGTGGATGCGGGCGCCTATTGCCGCCACTCGACCTATGGCACCACCAAGGCTGCCGCCCACATGCCAGGTCCCTATACAATTCCAAATGTCCATGTGGATGGTTACTGTGTTTACACCAACCGCACGCCCTCATCGGCCATGCGCGGCTTTGGCGTCACCATCGCCGACTTCGCCCTTGAAATCGCAAATGGACCAGGTTGCGCGCCTGCTCAAAATGGATCCCATCGAGTTACGCTTGAAAAATGCCTATCGCGACGGGGACATGAAGGCCCACCGCAAGGAAGTTGAGGGCGCTGCCTTGGTCGAGGTGCTTCAGGCGGCGGCCAAGCAAAGCGGGCAGCAACTCAGCTCAGAATTTCTGGCGATGTCATCACATGGATGGGGAAGAGCAAATGGCAAAGCTTAAGGGCAGGGGTGTTGCGGCGGTCAACTATCCGACTGGCATGAATCTGGGAGGCGATCCGTCGCAGGCTTTGATCCATGCCACAACAACGGGGAGTTTTGTCGTCACGCTCTCCAGTGTTGACCTCGGCCAAGGCCTGAAAACCGTGATCGCGCAAATCGCCGCCGAAGCCCTGGGCATTCCCTATGAAAGCGTGATGATTGATACTGCCGATACGGATACGGGCCCCCACTGCATGGGAACCTTCGCCAGCCGCGGTACCCATCGCATCGGCAATGCCGTGATCATGGCGGCCCGCGAAGCTCGTGAGGTAATGCTGAATGTGGCGGCCACCGAACTTGAAGTTGACGCCGCTGATCTCGTGACCGATGGCAAAGGCCGCATTCATGTGAATGGTGCGCCCGACAAAGGCATCGGCGTTTTGGATGTGGCCCTTGCCGCTCATTTTAAGCACGGCAACACGATTTCCGGGCGCGGCATGTTCCTGAAGCCGAAGAGCACCCCGGTTCCGGAGACCGGCGAAATGGACCCGGACTCCTGCCAGGCTCATGCCTGCACCATTGCTGAAGTTGAGGTTGATGATGAAACCGGCATCGTCCGCGTTCTCAAACTCACCAATGCCTATGAAGTGGGCCGCGCCATGAACCCCGCTCTTGCGCACCAGCAAATTGTCGGCGGCGCCTGGATGGGCATCAGCCACGCGCTTTATGAAACAACGGAACCCTATTATCCGGATCGTTCACACGGCGCCTTGGATTTTTCCGAATACCTTATGCCTGGTCCCGCCGATCTCGCTGAAATGGAAAGCGTCATCATCGAACGGCCGGCGTCAAACGGCCCCTACGGCGCCAAGGGCATAGGCGAAATGACGGCGAACTCCCCAATTCCGGCCATTGCCAATGCCATTTTCGATGCCTGCGGCGTGCGTGTCACATCACTGCCCATCACCCCTGAAAAAGTGCTGCGCGGCCTCGACGCGTTGCAGGCAGGAAATCCGGTTTAACTCCCAACCCAGCAAGGAAAAGCAAAATGATTAAAGTAGTGTCGCTCATGAAACGCAAAGATGGAATGAGCTTTGAGGATTTCCGCTCATGGCTGGAAAAGGATCATCCCAAACTTGCCAAGAATATTCCCGGTATGCGCAAATACACGGTGAACATCCTGGCAAAAGCCAATGATGAGCTGCCCTTCGATGGCGTGAGCGAAATGTGGTTCGACAATGAAGCAGCCATTGCCGAGAGCTTTGGCACGGATGGCGGCAAGGCTGCTGGCGGCGATGCGGCTGCCCATTGCTCCAACCGTGTGCGCCTGGTGATGAACGAACACGTGCAGTGGTGACACAGGCATGAGCTTGCTTGCAGGGCCGGCAAAGAAATGACCTCGCCACTATCCTACGAACGCCTTGCAAGCGAACTTGCCCGCGAGGGCTACTTTGCCGATGAAACCCTGCTGACGGCGCTTTACCTGGCGCTGGACCTGGGCAAGCCCCTGTTGCTGGAAGGTGCACCCGGTGTTGGCAAAACCCAGGTTGCGAAATCGCTTGCCAAGGTTTTGGAGCGCGAATGCATCCGTCTTCAGTGTTATGAAGGCATAGATGCCTCGAAAGCGCTTTACGACTGGGACCATGCGCGGCAGCTCCTGCATGTCCGGGTGACCGAGCGGGGTGGCCCCATTGAAACGAAGGATCTTGTTTGCGCCCGAGTTCATGATCGAGATGCCGCTCATGAAGGCCCTCAGGCATCCCCAAACTACGGTTCTGCTGATCGATGAAATAGACCGCGCCGATGATGCCTTCGAGGCCCTGCTGCTCGAGTTCCTCTCTGATTACCAGATTTCAATTCCCGAGATCGGAACCATCACGGCGGCAAATCCGGTCATCACAATCCTCACTTCGAACCGGACCCGCGAACTTCATGATGCCTTGCGCCGGCGCTGCCTCTACCACTGGATAGACTATCCCGATCAGCTGCGTGAACGCGCCATTGTGGAACGTCATGCGCCGGGCATCACCTCGGAAGCAGCTGAAAGGCTCGTGGCCGCCATTGCCGGCATTCGCCGCTTGCCGCTCATCAAGAAACCCAGCACGGCGGAGAGCATTGACTGGGCCCAGGCCGCACTTGCCCTCACCCGGCAGGGCAATGACTGGCCGGATGCCCTCAAGCGGTCAGTTGGCCTTGTCATCAAGGATCCGGAAGACATGATGGCCGTGCAGGCCGCCGGGGTCATTTAGTGATGAGCCCCAGCACAAGTCACGCGGAACATCTGCTTCTGGGCTTTCCGCGGGCGCTGCGTGATGCGGGGCTTGCTATTGATCCCGCCCGGACCACAAGTTTTCTGAAGGCTTGCAAGGCCATGCCACTTCAATCGCTTTCTGTTCTGTCCCGCCTTGGCCGCATAACCCTCACCAGTTCGCCCGAGGATATTATCGTTTATGATCAGGTCTTCAAATCCTGGTTTGTTGACGCGAAAGGATTTGTGGCCGACCCGGACGCTGAAGGCGAAGAGGAGTCAGCGCGCGAAAAGCCAAAGTCCCGTGAGGGCCGCGCATCCGAAATATATCCGGGCGAGACAAGCGGCAAGGACGCGTCACTGGATGAGGCAATCGGAGCCAAGGATTTTCGTGGCATCAATGCAGATGAGGCCGACATTCTGCAGCGCATCCGCCGGGATGCTGTTCACTTCCCTGTCCGCCAGAGCCGGAAATGGAAGGCCGCATCCCACGGGCCGCGCATCGATCTGGCGGAAACCTGCGCCCAGGCGCGTCACACGCTTGGCGAAACGCTTCGCCTGTCATGGATGGTGCGCCCGCAAAAAGCCCGGAGAGTTCTGATCCTCATCGATATCTCGGGTTCGATGCAGGCCTATTCGCAGTATTGCCTTCGCGCCGCTTTTGCCATCGGCCAGGCGCATCCCTCGGTGGAAACCTTTTGTGTCGGCACAAGGCTGACCCGTGTGACGCAAAACCTGCGGCACCGCGATGCTGAAACGGCCCTGGCCTCACTTGGGCAGCGTGTATTTGATTTTGACGGCGGAACACGGCTGGGCACGGGCTTTGCAGAATTCCTTTCTGTTGCCAACTACGCAGCCTTGGTTCGCGGCGCCATTGTCATTGTGATTTCGGATGGCCTCGAACGCGGCGAGATTGCGCCCATGGTCAAATCGGTGGAAAGGCTAAGCCGTTTAAGCCATCGGCTGATCTGGCTCACTCCCCTTGCCCAGGATCCGAAATATATTCCGGCCACGCGCGCCCTTGCGGCATGTCTGCCATTTCTGGATTATCTCGGCAATGCGGGAAGCCTTGCTGGACTAGCAACATCACTTTCCAAAATCCGCGATCTTGAACTGAAACCACGCGGCAACGCCTTGCGCCTTTTCCAGCAACAGAGGGCCCCGCATGATTCCCATCATTGACGCCCATCATCACATCTGGCGCCAGGCCGACCTGCCATGGCTGCAAGGTCCCATGGTTGCGCGCATATTCGGCCCCTATGAGCCAATCAGGCGCGACTATCCGATTGCCGAGTATCTGGCCGACATAAAATCTTCCAATGTTGTGGGCTCGGTCTATGTGCAAACCAATTGGGCCAAGGACAAGGCACTTGAGGAAGCGGAATGGGTGCAGTCCGTGGCCGACACGGAAGGCTGGCCTCACGCCATCGTGGGCTATGCGGATCTTCTCGATGACAGTGCCCCGCAAACACTGAAGGCCCTTGCAAAGATCCCGCGGGTTCGCGGCATTCGCATGCAGCTGCACTGGCATGAAAACCCGCTTTACAGGTTTGCTGCGGTTCCCGACGTAATGAACGAAGCGTTGTTCCGAAAAAACTTTGCCCATGTTGCCGGGAACAATCTCAGCTTTGATCTGCAGGTCTTCACCAGCCAGATGAAGGATGCCGCAAATCTCGCCGCGGCATTTCCCAGCGTGACTTTTGTTTTGCAACACGCCGGCATGCTTGAAGACAAATCCAAGGAGGGCAGAGCCTCATGGCGGGAAGGCATGAGGCGATTGGCCGATCAGCCAAATATCGTCAGCAAGCTATCCGGGCTTGGAACTTTCATTCAGCGCAATGACCCTTCTCACGTAGCTGATGTCATTCATGAAACCGTCGCTATATTTGGACCAGGCCGCTGCCTGTTTGGTTCAAATTTTCCAATCGAGAAACTCTGGACCAGTTATCTTGATCTTGTGAATGCCCACCGTGCTGCTCTTGCAGGCTATGCGGCATCCGAGCAACAGGCCATGCTTCACGGAAATGCCCGGCGTATCTACCGAATGACTGAAGTGATCAATCCAGGCGCTGGCCTTCTGCATTGAAGATGTGAAGGTTTTCAGCGTCAAAAGTCAATTTGGCTGACTGGCCCGAACTGGTGCGAGGGTCACCGCGCACCTCCGCCACGACAGTTTGGCCGGAAGGCAATCGCACATGGGCAAAGCCCGACTCGCCCAGCCGTTCAATGATGTCAATTGTCCCCGTGAGGGCGAACTTTCCCGCTCCGCCCAATGCCATATGCTCCGGCCTGAAACCAAGGGTGACCATATCGCCTGATTTGCACGAGGAGGGAAGTGTGGCTTTCAATTCCTGCCCATCGGACAATGCGAGGATGCCACCTTTTTTCACAACCGCAGGCAGGAAATTCATCGCCGGTGAGCCGATGAATCCGGCGACAAACAGATTGCCGGGTTTGTAATAGAGTTCAAGCGGCTTGCCGGCCTGCTCAACCCGGCCCTTGTTCATCACCACGATCTTGTCGGCGAGCGTCATGGCTTCCACCTGGTCATGGGTCACGTAGACGATGGTGGCTTTCAGCATCTTGTGCAGCTTGGCAATCTCCACGCGCGTGTTGATGCGCAGCGCCGCATCGAGATTTGACAAGGGCTCATCGAAGAGGAACACCTGTGGTTTGCGCACGATGGCGCGGCCAATGGCAACCCTTTGCCTCTGGCCACCGGAAAGCTCCCGCGGCCGGCGCTTGAGCAGGGGTGCGAGTTGCAAGATGCGTGCTGCCTCATTAACGCGGGCCTCGATATCGGGTTTTGGCACCTTCGCGAATTTCAAGCCGAAAGCCATGTTGCTATAGACATCCATGTGCGGATAGAGCGCATAGGACTGGAACACCATGGCGATTTCCCGTTGCGCCGGCGGCAAATCATTCACCTGCCTGCCGCCAATGGTCATGTTGCCGGAATTGACGGGCTCAAGCCCTGCAATGGAGCGCAACAAAGTGGACTTGCCGCAGCCCGAGGGTCCGACAAGCACCACGAAGGAGCCATCCTCCACCGTGAGGTCAATGTCCTTCAACACCTCGACGGGGCCATAGGACTTGCACAGTTTTTCAATCTTTACTTCTGACATGGAGGACTCATTTGACGGCACCCGAGGTGAGGCCCCGGATCAATTGACGCGAAAAGATGACATAGAGGATGAGGACCGGGATGATTGCCGTAGAGAGCGCGGAGAGCACAGCGTTCCAGTCGGTAATGTACTGGCCCAGGAACTGCTGGATTCCCAGCGTGATGGTCTGCTTGCCGCCCGTGGGCGCCAGCAACAGTGGAAACCACAAGTCGTTCCATACGGGGATCATCGTGAACACCGCGACCGTCGCCATGGCGGGCCGGATCAATGGCAACACGATGTAGAAGAAAATGTTGTACTCGCTGAGGCCATCGCAGCGCCCCGCTTCACGCAAGTCCTTCGGAATCTGCGCTATGAATTCCGAAAGAATGAATATCGACAGTGGCAGGTTTTGCGCCGTGTAAACAAGAATCAATGCCGTCAGCGTATTGATCAGGTTCAGTTCCACGATGAGTTGGATGATGGAAACCGAGCCCAGGCGGATTGGCACCATGATGCCGACCGCCAGAAAGAGGGCAAGCATCGTGTTCCAGCGGAACTTGTATTCGGTAAGGGCCCAGGCAGCCATGGCGCCGAACAGAAGCGTGAAGAAAATCGTGCCGCCGGTTACCGTGATCGAGTTGACATAGTAACTGATCACCGAGCTGTCGCCGAAAACCTTGTCATAGCCGATGAGCGAGAATGTCGAAGGTGTTGGAAATGCCAGCGGCGCGCCAAAAATCGCCTTGCGCGCCTTGAACGAGTTCATGATGACCAGAAGAATCGGGAACAGGGCCAAGGCCGTATAGAGGATCAGGATGCCGTGAACTGCAATGGCGCTGGCTGGCTTCCGCATCACAGCCTCAGAACGAATAGCGCTGCATGCGGCGCTGAATGAGGAAAAGATAGAACATCACGCCAATGAGAATGATGAGAAACATCATGGTGGCAATGGTTGAACCCATGGAGAGATCGCCGAGCTGTAACTGGTTGCCGAAAAAGGTGCGGTAAAACAGGGTGCCCATGATATCGGCCGAGAAATTCGGGCCGGCGAGCGCCCCCTTCATCGCATAGATCAGGTCAAATGCGTTGAAGTTGTTGACGAAGGTGAGAACCGACACGAGTCCGATGGTGGGCAGAATCAGCGGAAGCTTAACCCACACGAATGCCTGAAACTGGTTGAGGCCGTCAACCGTCGCCGCATCGATAAGCTCCTCGGGAATTGCCAGCAAGGCGGTATAGATCAGGATCATGGGAATCCCCACGAACTGCCACACGGAAATCAGCGAGACGGTGATGAGGGCGGTGGATTCCTGGCCAAGCCAGGGCGCGAAGAGAAATCCCAGGCCGAATGTGTTGAGGAACATTTTTGAAATGCCCCAGAGCGGCGAAAGGATCAATTGCCAGGTGAACCCGATGATCACAACTGACAGCATCGTGGGCATGAAGATCAAGGTGCGATAGGTGGCGCGCAAACGCAGGCGCGGCAGGCTCAGCATGGCGGCGAGCGCCAGGCCAATGGGATTTTGCACAAGCATGTGAATAAAAAAGAAATAGCAGTTGTTGCGAAAGGCGTTCCAGAACGGAACCGACCACGTGGTGTCGGTCAGCAGAGTCTGGAAATTGCCGAGACCATTGAAAATATAGGCCCCGTCCGGCTGGCGCAAATAGAGCGAATTGAATATCGTGGCGAAGAGGGGATAGATCGAAAACACCGTGTAGATGACGACAGCGGGGCCCAGGAAAAACGCCAGCAGCATGGCATAGGATCCACGGCCCATGCCAACGATAGCGTTGCCAGTTCCTGCCTTTGCTTCCGCCATGTTCCCCACCCCATGAAAAGGGGCCGCCAATAGATCATCGGCGGCCCCAATTTCCTTACGTTACTTCTGGTGCGGTGCGTACCATTTTTTCAACCCGTCTTCGAGCTGGGCTCCCGCGGCGTCCGGCGCCATGGCGCCATTGAGCACCTGAGCCGAAACGTTCCACATCTCGTTTTCGAGGTTGGGCGTTCCGCGCGACAGGATCTGGTAGGAGTTGCGGATGGTCGACTTGCACTCGCCACGCCAGCCCACGAAGGTCTGCGCCACGTCATCGGAAATGGTGACCTTGGCGCTCGACAGCGGGAAGAAGCCCGGCAGCGAGTTTGCGAAGATATTGGCGAATTCGTCCGAGCCGATCCAGTCAAGGAAAACCTTGGCATCAGCGGCGTTGGCCGACTTTGCGTTCATGCCGATGCCGATATCCGTGTGGTCCGAAATGTAGCATTCAGAACCTGCAGGTGGCGGAGCCTTGAAGGCGCCCATGGGCACATTCTGGCCACGGAAGGTGGAAATATCCCACGAACCCGCCGCATAGATGGCGCCCTTGCCGAGACCGAAGAGGTTCTGGCTGTCGGGATAGGTTTGGGCCTTGTAGCCATCGCCCATGTAAGGCGCCCACTTCGCCAGTGCCGCAAAGGTGTTCACATATTCCGGATCGGTGAGCTTGGCCGTGCCGTCAATCAGCTTCTTGCGGCCTTCCTCGCCCTTCCAATAGTTGGGCCCGATGTTCTGGAAACCCATGGTCGCGGCTTCCCACTGGTCATTGGTGCCGAGAACAAGCGGAACATATTTGCCGTCTTTCTTGATTGTTTCGAGAACGGCGAGGAATTCTTCCTCGGTCTTGGGCTCCGCCAGCTTCAGTTCAGTGAAGATATCCTTGTTGTAGATAAAGCCGTGGATCACCGAGGCCATGGGCACGCAGAAAGTGGTCTTGCCATCATCCGTCGTCCAGGCGCTCTTGGCCACATCCGAAAAGCCCGCCATGCTCGGCAGGTCATTCAGGCTCGCGAGATGGCCCTTGTTGAAAAGCTCAAGCGAAGCATCGAAAGGCCGGCAGGTGATGATGTCACCGGCGGTGCCGCCTTCAAGGCGGGCGTTCAGCGCCGCGTTGTATTCCTTGGGCGCGGTCGGCGTGAACTCGACCGTGATATCTGGATGTTTTGCCTGGAAAGCAGGAATGATTTTTTCCTTCCAGATCGTGGCATCGTCGTTGCGCCAGCTCTCAATGGTGAGTTTTCCGGCCGATGCGGCGCCGGCAAATGCTGTCATGGCAACGGCCGTGAGCAGCATGGTCTTCAGTCCAGTCTTTAACATGGGTTTCTCCCTTTCCTCTATTTGACGTTACTTCAAAACTTAGCGTGCTGCGGCCAACCGTGACAGGGCCAGCCGTAAATTACCTTTGCTTTCAAGGAGTAGCTGTCGCGCGGCATCAAGAGACTGTGCACCTGCGCAAATCAGGACCGCAGGCTTCACCTCGCCCTTGCTGATTTCAAGTGCGGCAGCGGCATCTTTCTCGCTGGCCTTGGCAATGCGCGAAACAATGCCGCGCGGCCCGCGCCTTGAGCTTGAGATTGTCGGCCCGCACATTGACCATCATGCCATCATGTACAGCGCCAAGCTTGATATGGGCGAGCGTGGACAGAAAATTGAGGGCGGCCTTCTGCGCCGTGCCAGCGCCCATGCGTGTCGAGCCCATGATAACTTCAGGGCCGGAGTCGAGAAATATTTCGATATCAGCGGCGGCTGCCAGGGCGGAGTTCGGATTATTGACGACGGCAACGACCGTTGCGCCAAGTTCCCTGGCGCGTTTGGCCACAGCAATCGTGTAGGGTGTTGAGCCCGAGGCCGCGATTGCGATCAGCGCATCACCAGCTTTGCAGATTGAAGCGGCGCGGTTGCCTTCTTCCGCATCATCCTCGGCATCAGCGAGCGTTTCAAACATGGCGGCGCGCTCGCCGGCAATGAGATAAACTATTTTGTCTTCTGCCATGCCGAAGGTTGCTGGAAGTTCCGAACCATCCTGCACGCCAATGCGGATTGAAGTTCCGGCACCCGCATAGAACAGGCGGCCACCTCCGGCCAGACAGGCAGCAACGGCGTTTGCCGCTTTGGAAATTTGTGGAATGGCAGCCTTGACGGCAGCGATGGCGCGCTCCTGCCCGGCAACAAAAGCCCCGAGAATTTCAGCATCGCTCCACGTGTCGATGCCGGATGATTCCGGCAAGATCGCTTTCGGTTTTTCTCATGCTGTGCGTTCATAAACTTGACAATACCAAATAAATACCACTTGTCTAGAGGAAAGTATTAACTATCGCAATAATAGGGGAATTTGTTGAAATTTTGAAATTTATTAACAAAACTCTTCACATTTGGTATTGTTTTGGTATTGTAGAACAATGGAACAAGCGAGGGCCTATTTTCTTGGAATTGACGGCGGCGGAAGCCGTTGCCGGGCCCGCATTCGTGATGCCGCCGGGCATTTGCTGGGCGAAGCCATCGGCGGCTCGTCCAATATCTATCAGGATTTTGATGGCGCGCTGGCCAACATTATTGCCACCGCTGCCGAAGCGGCGGCCAAGGCAAAACTCAAGACAAGTGATCTTCATGCAGGCCTTGGCCTTGCCGGCATTGTAACCTCAGTTGGAGCAGAGCGGATTGCTAAAGCAAAATTGCCTTTCGCTTCGGTCATCGCCGACAATGATGCCTATGCGGCCTGCGTTGGCGCCTTTGCCGGGGGCGATGGCGGCATTGTCATTGCGGGCACCGGGTCCATTGGTTTTGCGGCCATCAAAGGTGTGCGTCACATGGTGGGTGGCTGGGGCTTTGCCCTTGGCGATCATGGTTCAGGCGCCTGGCTCGGCCACCATGCGGTGCGCCGTGCTGCTCTGGCCATCGATGGCTTGCTGCAGCCCACCCCACTCATCGAGGAAGTTCTGTCGCGGGTTGGCCGTAACAGGTTCGATGTTTCTCGCTGGTCGGAGAGGGCAACACCGAAGGACTATGCCGAGATGGCCCCGCTGGTTTTTGAATGTGCCGCCAAGGGCGACGTGGTTGGCATGACCATTGTGATTGAGGGGGCGGCCGCCATTTCCAGCCTTGGTCGCGCCCTGTTGGCGCGTGGCGCCGGAAAGCTCTGCCTGCTCGGCGGCGTGTCGAAGGTTTATCCGCCCTATCTTGATGCCGATGTGAAGCAGGCACTTACCGCTCCCGGCGCTGATGCATTGGACGGTGCCATCATGATGGCCCGCCAGGCCCAGGGACTTTCGGTGAGTTGGGCATGAACGCTTTCCAAACCATTTTCCAGCGCAGCCGCTTTGAGCGTGACAGCACCGCGCCCCGTTACCTGCGTGTGAAAAAGCTGGTGCAGGACGCGGTGGCTTCGGGTGATCTCAAGGAAGGCGATGCCATTCCCGGTGAGCGGGACGTGGCGGTCCTGCTTGATATCTCGCGCGTCACCGTGCGCAAGGCCTTCACTGATCTCGTGGCCGAAGGTGTGCTTGTGCAACGCCGGGGTTCCGGCACTTATGTAAGCGGGCCGGGACGGCGCATTGAGCAGCCCCTGTCGCGTCTCACCAGTTTCACCCAGGACATGCAGCTTCGCGGCCTCAAAACCGATGCCGATTGGCTTGAGCGTTCAACCGGCCTTCCGACGCCGGAAGAAGCGCTCAAGCTGTCAATTTCGCCAGGTGAGCATGTCTCGCGCTTTCATCGCCTGCGCCGCGCCGATGGCGTTCCCATGGCTATTGAACTGGCCGTGATCCCGCAACATTTCTTGCCCGATCCCGCGAGCGTCAGGGGTTCGCTTTACGAAGCTCTTGAAGCCCGCGGTGTCAGGCCCGTGCGCGCCCTGCAGCGCCTGCATGCAACCGCGCTGACGATGCAGGAAGCCAAGCTCCTCGATTTGCCGGATGGCAGTCCGGCATTGTTCATCGAGCGCATTTCCTATCTGCCCGATGGCCGCATCATTGAATTTACCCGCTCCCATTATCGCGGCGACAGCTACGATTTCGTGGCCGAACTCACCATTTCGCCGGGAGCAAAGTCATGAGCCACATGGCGCGCGAAGCCGCCGAGGCGCCGGAAGCCGTTGCCCGTTTTCTTCAGCGCAATGGCAAAGCGCTCAGGGAAATCGGCGCGCGGCTCAAGCGCCAGCCGCCTCCTGTCATCATCACTTCGGCACGCGGAAGCTCCGACAGTGCCGCCGGCTACTTTAAATATCTCGCGGAAATTTTGACGGGAGTTCCGTGTTCGTCGGTGGGCGCATCGGTTGTGTCGGTCTATGGCGCAAAGCTTCAATTGAAGAATGGATTGTGTGTGACGGTTTCCCAATCGGGAAAAAGCCCCGACATCGTGGCGCTTCAGGATGCAGCCCGCAAGGCCGGCGCCTTGACCGTGGCGCTGGTCAATGTGGAGGATTCCCCTGCCGCCCATGCCGCGGATATTTGCCTGGCCCTCCACGCGGGCCCGGAACTGAGCGTGGCGGCGACGAAATCCTTCATCGTGTCATTGGTGGCGGGTGCCGCCATCGTCGCCCATTGGCTGGATCGCAAGGATCTGCTTGCCGCAATTGATGCCCTGCCTGATCAACTGGCAAAGGCCGCAAAAATGGATTGGCCCGAAGCGGTTGATCTCGCAAAGGACGCAGAGTCGCTTTACGTCGTGGCGCGTGGGCCATCACTGCCCATTGCCACCGAAACTGCACTGAAGCTGAAGGAAACCTGCGCCATCCACGCCGAGGCCTATTCCATCGCCGAAGTGATGCACGGCCCCCTCGAACTTCTTGGCGAAGGTTTTCCGGTTCTTGCCTATTCGCCGGAAGATGGCGCGCGGAAATCTTCGCGCGATTCCCTGGACAAGATGCGCCAGACTGGGGCCAATGTCCTGGTGGCAGAGGAGGGCGGACTTCCCTACGTGCGCACCGGCAATTCCTTGCTTGATCCCATCGCCATCATTCAAACCGCCTATCGTTTTGTTGAAGCAACAGCCGTGGCCCGTGGCCGCGACCCCGACCGCCCCCGGCTTCTCAAGAAAGTGACGGAGACTGTGTAATGGCATTCGCTCTCACAGGAGCCCGGGTATTCGATGGCGAAAGCATCCGCGGTGGTCTTGCTGTTATTATTGATGGCGGGCGCATCGCCGAAGTCGATGCCATGAGCAAAAGCTCGCTTCCGGCATCGAGCGGCGCAACTTGAACGGCGGGCTCCTGGTGCCGGGTTTCATCGACGTGCAGGTGAACGGCGGCGGCGGCGCCTTGCTCAACGACAATCCAACAATCGACACGGTCCGCCGCATCGCCGAATCCCATCGCAAGTTCGGAACGACGGGAATGTTGCCGACCGTCATTACCGACGCGCCGGAGGTTTTGTCGAAAGCAATTGCTTCCGTGAAAGCCGCCCGTGCGGAAAACGTTCCCGGCGTTCTCGGCATTCATATTGAAGGGCCATTCCTCGATAAGGAGCGCAAAGGCGCCCATGACTGCGTTTCATCCGCGAGATGACCGAGGCGGACGTGGCCCAGATCACAAACGCCGATTGCGGCAGCATCATGCTGACGCTGGCCCCCAATCGGGTGCCGCCAGACTTGATTAAGTCACTTGCCGAAAAGGGGGTGCTCGTCAGCCTCGGCCATTCCGAGGCAAGCCTTGCAGAAGTTACACAAGCTTTGGCTTCCGGGGCACGGGCTTTCACCCATCTCTTCAATGCCATGAGCCAGATGAATGGCCGCGAGCCCGGCATGGTAGGCGCCGCACTTGCGGACCCCAACAGCTTCTGCGGATTTATCGCCGATGGCTACCACGTTCATGATGCCGCCATGAAGGTGGCCCTTGCCGCAAAACCGGGCGATCGCATGATGCTCGTCACCGACGCCATGCCAACTGCTGCAGGCGGCCCTGAATTCTTTGAGCTCCAGGGTCGCAGGGTTCATCTAGAGAACGGCAAGCTGGTGCTGGATGATGGAACCCTCGCCGGCTCCAATCTGACCATGGATGAGGCGGTGCGCTACTGCGTGGAGCAGCTCGGCGTCAGCCTCGAAGATGCCCTGCGCATGGCTTCGCTCAATCCTGCATCATTCCTCAGGCGCGATCACGACCTCGGCCGCATCCAACCCGGCTATCTTGCGAGCCTTGTGCATTTGAGTGATGATTTGCGGGTTCTCAAAACATGGATTGACGGCAAATGAAAAAGATCAAAGTGCTTGTTGTAGGTCTCGGCAATATGGGCCTGAGTCACGCCCGCGCCTATAAATCCAATAAGGGATTTGAAATCGCTGGCCTGTGCAGCCGCGGCATTGAAACTCGCGATGAGATCAAGAAAGAGTTTCGCGGCGTGCCGCTTTTTTCCGACTACGCCCAGGCCCTTGCGGCCATAAAGCCCGACGCCGTATCCATCAACACCTGGCCCGATACCCATGCCGCCTATGCAAAGCTGGCATTAAAAGCGGGTTGCCATATCTTCATCGAAAAGCCCCTGGCCGATACGGTGGCCGAGGCCGAAGAAATCGCCAGGCTCGCCAAGGCGTCTGGCAAGAAACTGGTGATCGGCTATATCCTGCGGGTTCATCCCTCCTGGGTGAAATTTGTCGAAGTTGGAAAAACTCTCGGCAAGCCGCTGGTGATGCGGATGAACCTCAACCAGCAATCTTCCGGCCCGCAATGGGCCGTGCACAAGCACCTGATGAATTCAATCAGCCCAATCGTCGACTGCGGCGTGCACTATGTGGATGTCATGTGCCAGGTAACCGGTGCCAAACCCATTCGCGTCCATGCGGTAGGCGCGCGCCTCACCAATGAAGTTGATGTGCACATGTACAATTATGGCCATCTTCACGTGGCCTTCGATGACGGTTCCGTGGGCTGGTACGAGGCAGGCTGGGGCCCCATGATGAGTGAAACGGCTTTTTTCGTGAAAGACATGATCGGCCCAAAGGGCTCCGTATCGATTGCCATGGAAGAGTCAAAATCGGCGTCTTCCGATGTGGATAGCCACACCCGCACCAGCGCCCTGCGCTTGCATCATGCACTGCTCACACCCGAGGGCCGGTTCGCCACGCCGGATGAAGTTATTCGTATGGACGATGAACCCGGCCATCAGGAGCTTTGCAACCGCGAGCAGGAATTGTTCCTCGAAGCGATCCGCCAGGACCGCGATATGACTGGCCATGTGGAAGATGCCATCAACTCGCTCCGCATCGTCCTGGCCGCCGATGAAAGCGTGCGCACCGGCCAGGTGGTGGCCCTTTGAAGCTTGTGGGCGCCGTAACGCAAGGGTCAGGCGCGATTAACGAGGATGGCTGGGGCTATCTCGGCAGCGCCGATGACGTTAGCGCTGCATGGATTTTTGATGGCGTCACAGGCATAAACGGGCAAAATTTTCTCGATGGTGAAACCGATGCGGCCTGGCTCGTAGCCAAGGCCGATGGCCATCTGCGGAACCTGGCGGGGCTTGACCTTCCGCTCCGCGAGATTCTCTCCAAGCTCGTGCAGGCTTTGATAGTTGACTTTGAGGCGGCCGTAAAAGTCCTTGATATCCCAAAGGATTATGACCCTCCTGCCGCCTGCCTGATTTTGCTGAAGCGCTATGGCACAACATGGCAAGCGCTGCGCCTGGGTGACTCTTGCCTGCTGGCGCGCGGCGGCGATGGCGCACACATGAGCGTTGCGGCCTCTCCCAACAACGCATTTGACCACTGGCTTTCAACGGAAGCGCTCAAGCGCCGCGATGTCGGCATGCTTGATATCAAAGAGCTGCTCGCCGAATTTCGGCCACAACTCATAGAAGGCCGCAAATTGCGCAATACTCCGGGTGGTTACGGTATTCTTGAGGCAAGTCCGTCAGCGGTGGAGTTTGCCGAATATTTCGATCTTGGCACGCCTCCGGAAATTCTGCTTTGCACGGATGGCTATTACCGGGCTGTCGATTATTATTCGCTGTATTCGGAAGAGGCGCTGCTGGATGCATCGCTGGCATCTGAGGGCGTAAATAGCGTATTAAACCGTATACGTTCTGTCGAAGCCGCAGATCCAGCCTGTGCGAAATACCTGCGCTTCAAACCGGCCGATGACGCAACCGCGGTTGTTTTGAGAGTATAGCCCTAGCCCTTATGTGCGACCGAAGCGTGCATAGTCTTGTAAACCACTGTTTCATTGGAGGTAATTTGAGCAGGCGGCGGCGCTCGTAGGGCCGCATTGAGCAATCCCGCAACCGGCGTCATGAAAAGCATCGCGATTGCCAAAGCAATGGGCTGAATAATTTTTTTTGCAACGGTTAGAACCTGGGTCATCATGGATAGAAGAACGGCCCACCCCGAATTTGGTTCCATTCGGTGTTCAATGCATCAGATCTCTCCGTTGATCTTAGTTCGGTATTATTGCAACCCGCCGCTTGCGCCTGAATTTGCCGAGAAGCTTGAGTTTCAGCTCTATCGTGCAGATGAAGCCCTCCGTATCGAATCGCCGCTCGACTTTAGCCCCGGCAATGCTTCTTTCGATAAGGGCGGAACCAAACCCCCGGTCGTCGAGAGATGTGATCTTCGGTCCGCCCCGCTCACGCCATGTGAGACTGAGGACGGAACCCGCACTGGCGATGCTTTCGATCCGCCAGCTCAGTTCGATTTTTCCGTTTGGTGCCGAAAGCGCGCCATACTTAAGCGCATTTGTCGCAAGCTCATTGAAGATCAGCCCAAAGGGAACCGCATATTCAGCCGGAAGATTAACCTCGGGCCCAGAAATCACAAGGCGCTCTCCCTCGCCGGCAATATAGAGCGAAAGAAGATGCCGTGCCAAAGCCCCAAGTTCCGCGCCCTTCCAGTCATTGGCAGTCAGGATGTCCTGCGCCGCTGCCAGACTGTGCAGCCTGCCGGAAAATTTCTCCGCGAATTCGTGCGGATTTGGGGTCGTTTTCAGCGTCGAACGGAGAATGGCCTGCAATACGGCGAATGAATTCTTAACCCGGTGCGCAAGCTCGCGCGTCATAAGCCGCTGCCGCGCCTCCCATTCCTTGCGGTCGCTGATATCATGCATGGCAACTGAAATTGCAATAACTGAGCCATTGGGGGCTTTGACTAGCCCAAGCGATACTGACACATCAACAAGCGATCCGTCCTTTCGCAGGCGGCGGGCATTATAGGGCGGAATGGCCTCGCCAGCCCGGGCGCGAAGCAGCAAATCTTTCTGATCACGGTGGTCTGCAGGGGCTGCCAGCATGCTGACGTGCTGGCCAATTGCCTCGGCCGCGGTGTAGCCAAAGAGCCGTTCTGCAGCCGGATTCCAAGCTTCAATTTGGCCTTCGAGGGTTACGCCGAACAATGCATCATGGGAGGCAGCAGCCACTGCCGCCATGCGTGCGTTGTCCGCCTCGGCGCGCTTGCGTTCGGTGATGTCGTGATTGGTTTCGAGGATCAAAGTTTCACTGTCCGTTTCGATCGCCTGTTGGCGGCTTTCAACGAAAACCTGGCGGCCATTCTTGTTCAGGTGTTGCACCTCGCCTGTCCAACTCCTCACGGTGTTGAGAAGCTGCATAAGTTGCGCTGGCTCGACGGGATGAATCGTGCGAAGCAACTTGTGGCTGATTTGGCCCAGAGCCTCTTCCCGTGTGAAGCCATAAAGTTGTTCAGCGCCCCTGTTCCAGTCGACGATGCCTTTTTCCGGGTGCCAGACGAAGATCGGTTCAAACGACAACTCAATCAAATCCGTTTGGCGGCTGAGGGACTCCGCGACTTTCTTGCGTGCGGATATGTCGATGATTACGCCTGCCTCGCGAATGATCGCGCCTGAGCTGTCGCGAAACACGCGGCCTGAATCAAGAACCCAGACATAGTGGCCAGCCTTGTGCCGCAAGCGATATTCCATGACATAATTGTCATTTTCCTGGAAAAAATCCGGATCCTGCAGGGTCTTCAGGCGCGCCTTGTCAATTGGATGCTGAAGTTCAACCCACCCCTCCGCAGTGGGCGAAACTTCGTCGACCTGCCATCCCAAGATCCGCGTTAGGCCGGCACTGCGCCATACTTTTTGGGCCGCAATGTCCCAGTCATAAATCAATGCACCGGCGGCTTCTTCGGCCTTTTCCAAACGTTCAGCAACAAGGTCAAGCGCCGCTTCGGCGGCGAGACGTGAACGTTTTTCAGCTTCGAATTGGCCGGGAGTCATTAGGATATCGTCCAATACCACTCCCTTGTTTCAGGCATAATGCCCAAACAAACGCGGATCTGTCAAAATGGTTCCAGCAAAAACTATTTTATTTTGCAAAAATAAGGAGTTGCAGGTTAACGATTAAAGATAGGCGGAGCAAAGAGCTGGAACCTATTCTTCCACTGCCGGCAGCTCGACAGGATCTGGCCCAGCAAAAGCATCATATTAGGAGGCTGCCGATCCCTATCTTTACCTGAGAACCACTGGGGATGGGCGGGTGATTGTTGGCGGCGAAGATGAACCGTTTTCAGATGATGATTTGCGCGACAAGATCATTCCGAAAAAAATCGCGGCAATAGCACGTAAGGCAAAACGTATTTTCCCCAAACTTGATTTCAAGCCGGATTATGCTTGGACTGGCAGTTTTGGCGAAAGCCCTACGGGGCTTCCAGCGATTGGTCCCATTCCGGAACTGCCGCGTTGCTATGCCGTGCTGGGCTTTGGTGGAAACGGCTTTACCTGCAGCATGCTCGCCGCACAGCTGATTTCACGGCATATGCAAGGCATAAAAGATCCCGACGCGGATATATTCAAATTTTAGAGCTGGCGATTGACACGACGGTGCCATTTTTGCCCGTTTTTATTTCAACCTGCGCTCCAAGCTGCTGGGCCAGCGCTTTAACCAGCGTTGTGCCAAGGCCTGTTGAGTTTTTGTCTGGCTTCTCCAGCATGCCTCCGCCATTGTCGGACACGGACAAGGCCCATTCCGCGCCGTTAACTTTATAGTCCACCACGATTTCGCCAGCGGCGATGTCGACAGAAAACGCGTACTTCAAGGCATTTATCACCAATTCGGTGACGATAAGGCCGATGCTTACCGCCTGTTCTGATCGCACAGCGGCCTGGCCAGCTGCCACGCTCAAGGTAATTGGACGTCTCTCCCGGACCACCGAGCCTGACAAAGCTTCACAAAGCGTAGACAGGTAAGCCCCGACTTCAATCTCCTCGCCCATGCCGGTTGCCTTGAGATGCTGTTGCAATGAGGCAACTGACATAACCCGGCGATGGGCATCTTCGAGATGCTCTCGCGTCTCTTCAGATTGAACCGAGCGGGCCTTCAAAAGAAGGATGCTCGCGATAATCTGCAGGCTATTGGCCACCCGGTGGCTCATCTCCGAAAGCAGCATGTCTTTTTGTTCACTGAGGCTTTGAAGGAGCCGCTCCGCGATGCGTCGGTCTGTAATGTCCTCGATTGCCAGCAAGAGAGTTGTGTTCAGGTCTCCCTGGTAAAAAACCTTGCGGGCGTTGAGCAGCATGGTACGTGGGCCAATAGTTGGAAAATCTTGCTCAACCTCAAAATGGTCCATGACGCCATGTTCGGGAATAATCCGCTCAAGCAGTTCGCGAAGCGCCGGATTGTTCCATTCGCCGGAGCCCAGGTCATACACCAAACGCCCTTGCGTTTCGGCGGGCGTTGTCTTGAAAGTCGCGTAAAAAGAACGGCTGGCCGAGACGATGCGCAAATCCCCATCGAGAACGAGAAGCGATTCCCTTACGGTATCCACTAAGGCCTGTGCCAGGGTGCGGCCGTCTGTAATTCTGTCCATTTAGTCCTTTGAGGCTTCTCTGGCGTCCTTGTACCCGTCTTTTGGGAAGATAGCAAAACCCAGGGCTGGCCCTCGTGCGACCATTGCCGGAGGGGAACCAATCGCGATCTTAACCGTTATGCAAACAACCTCTTACTGAAAGGACTCAGCCATGGCTAAAGCAAAAAGAACACGTACTAGCGGCAATTACAGGAGTGCGAATGCAGCACTTGGCAGCTCCCGCCGCATTTTCGACGATGTGCTGGCGCTGGCCGGAACACTGGCCCAGGGCCGGAAGGACCTGGGTGCTGACAAACTGCATTCACTTGCCTCATTGACCCGCGACTATGCCGCTTCGATGACTGACCTGCCAAACCTTCGTGTCCAGGTCGCCTCTGCGGCGGACAGTCTGGAAGGGGTGGCCGATTACGTCATGCATACCGAAATCGAACAGATGATAGGCGATGCGGGAACTTTTGCCCGGCGCCATCCGCTGGCGACTTTGGCAGTAACCGTTGCGGCGGGCATGGCAGCGAGTCGGCTCATGTATCGGCAGCCCGTACGAGCATCGGCAGGATCGCGAAGGAAGGCGAGCCCGCGGCGTGGCGCCGCATCGAGAGCGGGCAAGCGCGGTCTCCAGAGGCGGAGAAGTACCAATGGACAGGCCCATGCCTAGGACTGGCGCCGAACCACTTCATTTTCGGGCTTCGAAGCCGGTCTTCCCCGACCTTGTCAAGGAACTGGCTAATGATGGGAAGGGCTGGCTTGATGCGGAACTTGCTTTGGCAAAAGCCGAAGCGGGTCTTCGTCTGCGTGATTATGCATTGGGGCTGGGCGTGGCCTTGGTTAGTTTCGTGATCCTGATCGCCGCGACGCTGGTTTTGGCACAAGCCGGTGTGGTGGCGTTGACGCCTTACGTGAGCGGCCCGGCGGTCGCAGGCGTGACAGTGGGCATCGTTCTGTTTGGAATGGTAGTGATTTTGGCGCTCGTCGCTAAATATTTGCTCGTTAGCAAAACCCCGCCCACCGGTTTGGTCTTTCGCTGGCTCACAGGCAACATGCCGGAGAGCAGGCTGGAATGAGATCCCTGGACCAGCTTGATAAGGAAGCGCGTGATCGGCGCGCGCAGTTTAACGCCACGTTGCTTGATGTCCAAAGCCAGTTGACGCTTCCCGGCATGGCTAGGGAAGCCCTTAGGCAAGTTGACCCACACCTTGCGCGTCTGCCGCCCGCATTTCTGGCTGTCAAACGCCACCCTGTTGTTGCTGCAGCCGCTCTTGCCGGCGTGAGTTGGTTGCTCAAGCAGGTCTTACGGCCTGCACGGCGCACATTCAGAAATGGACGCACCCCGCCGTCGCACTACCAACATGTTCCCTCAGCCAACCCCAAAACCTTAAGGAAGGAGACTATCCATGAAAGCGACTGACACAGTATCGAAAACCGCGAAGGACCTCAGCCAGGCCGCCAAGGCCAAGGTTGCCAGGAAAACCAAACCTGAATCACGCAAGCTCGCAGCGTCGGCAAAGCGGGCCTCACGTGCTGCAACCAAACGCTTGTCAAAAGGGCAATCCACCTTTGCAGGCTACAGCGATTCCGCCGCCCGCCTCATTGCTCGTGGCAAGGAAGCCTTCGGTGACGCCTATGCCTGGGCTGGCGAGGCGGGCAGCGCATTGCCAAAGGCTACCCGCGACCACCTGCCCGACCAGAAGTCCCTGAAAACCATGATCGACGAACGGCCACTGATCATAGGCGCCGTGGGATTGGGAATCGGCGTGGCCCTTGGGTCAATGCTTCCGACAATTCGCCTACCGGGCAGGGGAAAACCGGCTCGGGGCAAGTCCTCGCGCTACCACTAGGCCGCCCGCTAGTAGCAAATAAGGAGAGGCCAATTGGCCTCTCCTTTCACTTCAGATTGGCAACTGCCTATGCCGCCGCTTTCTGATTGACGTATTCCTCGGCGAGGCGGGAGAGCTTCTTGTCAGCGGCCTGTTCTTCATCAAGGGTTTTCTGAAGCAGGAACTCTGCATCCTTCAAGCCCAACTGGCGGGCCCAGCAGACGAGGGTGCCGTAGCGCGCTATCTCGTAATGCTCGACTGTCTGTGCGGACGAGATGATCGCCGCGTCAATCGTCGGCAAATCTTCTATCTCGGCCAAAACCTCCTCGGCCTCCCTGACAAGCCCTTCCACGGCCTCACATCTCCTGGAAGCCGGAGTACTGCCTGCTATTCGGAAAACTTCCTCCAGCCGCGTGACATGGCCTTCGGTCTCTACGAGATGATGCTCGATTGCCTCCTTAAGAGTGGGAGATGCCGCCTGCTTCGCCATTTTTGGCAGCGTTTTCACCAGCTTCTTTTCGGCATAGTAGAGGTCTTTCAAGGTTTCATGAAATAGGTCCTCAAGGGTTTTTACGGTCATGATATCCTCCTGGTCATTAAGATGTTTTGGATGCAGCCGCCTGGTATAACGCCTGGGGCAGAATATCAGCCCCTCAGAATTGCTCATCCAACGTCGCAGATGCATCTTGGTTCCGCGCCAACCATGTTTTTGGATTAGGGCGCGTCTCGCGGCTGGAACAAAAAGCCGTCAGGAGCCGTTTGCAATGATACAGATATTGGAATATGGGAGGATCAGCAATGCGCGGCATTTTACTCTGGCTGATCGGCGTGCCAATCCCCATCATCATTTTGCTCTATCTGTTTGACGTCATATGACGTCAATGTTTCAACCATCTTGCATCTTTTCGTCTTCAGTCACGTCAATCTTGATGGCTTGACGTTCTGAGAGAAATTCTCCGAGCCCTGACAGTCCTTCAATGTGGTTGCAAAACACCTTGATGGTGACGAGGACTGGCACGGCAATTGCCGCACCGGCAATACCCCACAGCCATGCCCAAAAGGCGAGCGACAGAAGGATAGCGACGGCATTCATCTGCAGCCTGCGACTAAGCACGAGCGGATTCACAATCTCTGATTCGATCAGTGAACATGCAGTGAAAGCAAGAGGAACGAGCAGTGCATAGCCGAGCGAATCAAATGTAACGATTGCCATGAAGGCCGACAAAGCGACACCGGTTAGGGCACCGACATAGGGAATGAAATTAAAGAAAAATGTGAGCAACCCCCAAAGGTAGGGAGATGGCATCCCCAGCGCATGAAAAACCAGGGCAACGGCAAGGCCTAGGCCCGCGTTGATCGCGGTAAGGGTCAGAAGGTAGGTGGAAACCTCGGTTTCGAGCTCATAAACAATGCGCAACGCCTGCTTTTTGTCGGTCAATGTGGGTAATACATGAACCAGTTTTTCATAAAACATGTCGCCGGAGGACATAAGAAAGATCGCAATGACCAGCGTCGCCAGTAGCGTGATGGTGACCTGCAGGGGATACCAAGTCATCACAATGAGCCAGGCGGGAAGGGCTGGCTCACGAACAAAGACCTCCTGCGCGGGAACGGCACCGGGAGCCGCTGTAGCATCCTGTAACTTATCGGTCAGGTTAACAACGACATCGAGCCACGAGCGTAGGCCGCGAAATTTTTCGACGAAGGCCTCGGCCAGCTGTGGTGCCTGGTCAATCCAGGCAGAAACCTGCCAACTGAGCATGTAGCCGGCAAACAGACCACCGCCGACCAAAACGATCACCAGAAGCGTGGCCGAAAGCCAGGGAGGAATGTAATGCCTCGAAAGATATCGGACTGCCGGCCTGAATGTAAGGGCAATGAAACTTGCCAAAACGACAGGAAGCAGGAAATCACGCGCCACATACATTGCCGCAACAATTGCAGATGATAAAAAGGCCACGCAGCGCCGTGCGCGACTGCTTGGCATAGTTGGGCTCCTCAGGGGAGGGGTCCACCATCGGTGGTACCCCTAAATTCTACCCATGAGAATGAGAATAATAAGAATAACAAGCACAAGCCCCAAGCCGCCGGAGGGGCCATAGCCCCAATTGCTGCTGTACCCCCATCTGGGCAACGCGCCAATGAGGATCAAAATGAGGACGATAACGAGAATTGTGCTGAGCATGGAAATCTCCTTGATCCGCATCGACAGATAATCCCGCCGCCCGTCCTAAATCCGCAACAACAGCATTTTGTTCCATGCCGACAGGTAGGGGAAAAAGGAAACCGCTCCTAGCCGCGATGGGTGTTGCCAAGAACGGCCTCTGAATGGGCGTCCGGGCCAAACGTTTCATCAGTGCCAATTTGCATGAGAACCGCCAATCTGGCACGTGCACGGTTAACCCGGCTTTTGATGGTGCCGACTGCCACACTACATATCTCTGCGGCTTCTTCGTAGGAGAAGCCAGACGCCCCAACCAGGATGATGGCTTCGCGCTGGTCTTCAGGCAAATGTGCGAGTGCGCCGCGCAGATCGGCCATGTCAAGGTGGCCTTCCTGTTCCGCATGCACCGCAACGCGGCTTGAGTAGAAGCCATCTGCATCCTCGACTTCACGCTTCCGCTTGCGCAGTTGGGTGTAAAATTCATTGCGAAGGATTGTGTAAAGCCACGCTTTCATGTTGGAGCCAGGCTCAAAACTTTCATAGTGCTTCCACGCCTTCATAAGCGTTTCCTGGACCAGATCGTCGGCACGGTCGCCCCGGGCGGTAAGCGATAGCCCAAAGGCGCGCAAGCCCGGAATGGCAGCGACGAGTTGTTCACGAAACTCGGGGGACCTCGTCATGCGGCATTTGTCTCAATTTGGGCCATGGAAAATCCAGTCTAGGACGGCTTTTTATGCGAGCTTTTCGCTTCAAGCTGGTTCAGCAACTCCACAAACCGGTCCGGGACAGGTTGCTTTGCAACTTCGTCATAAAAGCTGCGCAGGCGTTGGCCGATCAAATCATGGATTTCCGGTTGTGCAGGTGTATGGTTCATCTTTTCAGTCTTTTTTTCCTGTCTTATTTTTGTTTTGGATTGCCGTTTTGTTGCCGTCTTCAACCATAGGTCACCTGAACTGTGCGTGGTTCATTGCCAATGCCAACGGGAATCTTGGCTTCCTGGAACCACCACGTTAATGCCAAACAATTGGAATAGTTCCTACTTCTTAAAAATTTTGTTCTCAGCGCCGGAACATAAATACAAACCAAACGTTAAGGCGCCTGGATTTGAAGCGGCCGGAAGGCCAAAATTCATCGTGAAAAACGCAAATTGAGGGGTAAATCATGAATCTTGCAGCCAATATAGCACCACATTTGCCATATTTGCGGAGGTTTTCGCGTGCCTTGACCGGCAGCCAGCACAGCGGCGATGCCTATGTGGCGGCCCTTCTGGAGGCGCTTATTGCAGATCCCGCTCAGTTTGAAGAGGGACCCAATATGCGGGTTTCGCTCTATCGCAGCTATTGCCGGCTGTGGGAATCGATCTCGCTGAACCTCAAAAAACCCAATATTGGCCAGGACTGGGAAGCTTCGGCCCAACGCCAGTTGGCCACCCTTGCCCCGCAGAGCCCGGGAAGCCTTCCTGCTGATGGCGGTTGAAGGTTTCAACAAGGAAGAAATCGGGATTATTCTGGCAAAAAAGCCGCCCGAAGTCCTGGCTCTGCTGGAAGAAGCCTCCCAAACCATTGTCAACCAGGTCGCCACTGATGTCTTGATAATTGAGGACGAACCGATCATTGCCATGGATTTGGAAGCGCTTCTGGAAAGCCTCGGTCACAGGGTAACCGGTGTGGCCCGTACTGAACAGGAAGCAATAAAGCTTGCGTCAGCCAAACGCCCCGGCCTGGTGCTTGCCGATATCCAGTTGGCCGACGGCAGCTCTGGCATAGATGCCGTTAACAAAATGCTGCTCGACTTCGCGGTGCCGGTGATCTTCATCACGGCTTTCCCGGAACGCCTGTTGACAGGTGAAAAACCCGAACCGGCCTTCCTCATCACGAAGCCATTCATGCCAGACATGGTGAAGGCGGTTGTCAGCCAGGCGCTGTTCTTCGACACGAAATCCCGGGCAGCAGCCGCCTGACGGAACACTCTGCATCCCTGTGAACGGAACCTGGGCGGTAGTTCCACGTTTACTGTTGAGGTCGGGCGTCTGCGCTTGACGTTAAACATGTAAAGGAGAGCATCATGAACTGGGACCGTGTCGAAGGAAACTGGAAGGAACTCCAGGGCAAGGCGAAGCAACAGTGGGGCAAACTCACTGATGACGATCTTGACGTCATCGAAGGACGTCGCGACGAACTCGAAGGCCGCCTGCAAAAACACTATGGCTACGCCAAGGACAAGGTAAGAGCCGAAGTCGACTCTTGGCTGCGGCGCATCTGAGCATTTTGGGGGCTGGCCTGAATGCCGGCCTCCATTAACCTGAGGGAGTCCTGCATGTTCACAGCAAAAGACTATGACCAAGCACTGCTCACACCCCAAAAAATCTTCAATCTGCCAATGGAGGTGGTCGACACTGAATCTTTGACTACGGAACAGAAGCTGAAGGTTTTGAAGCAGTGGGAAGCGGATGCCCATGGTTTGGAAGTGGCAGCGGACGAGAGCATGACCGGCGGCGAACGGTCACGCTTGGGCGAAGTGCGAAGGGCAATTCATGAGTTATGCAAGCGCGAAGGACTTGAAGAGAAGGATTTGAAGAATTTGCAGTAATGTAATCCGAAGATAACTCATTGCAATGGCCGGTACTCAAGATCCGGCCTCTCTTTTTTTGTACTTTGCTGAACGCCAATGAGCGGCAAGATGATGCGACGGACTCCGCCCTCGTCTTTCATTGAGATCAAGAACTCGCCCGGCGAAGGGCGCTGGACATCCGGTGACGCATCCTCTGTGCCGCTCTCGCCGCGTATCAGCTTGATTTCATATCGCGTGCTGCCGAACTGTGTGGCTATCTCGAATCCGTCCCAAGTGTCGACGATGCATGGCTTGATGCGCAGCAGGGAGCCTTCGCGGGTGACACCAAGGATGGCTTCCAATCCGGCGCGGTACATCCAGCCTGCGGAGCCCGTATACCAGGTCCAGCCGCCACGGCCCACATGCGGCGGCATTGAATAAACATCGGCAGCAATGACATAGGGTTCGACGCGGTAAGTTCTTGCCTCCTGTTCAGTCCGCGAATGATTGATTGGATTGAGCAATGAGAACACTTCCAGCGCCCGATCCGGTTGGCCTAACCCTGCATGGGCAAAGACCGACCAGATGGCGCCATGGGTATATTGACCGCCATTTTCGCGGATGCCGGGAGGATAAGCCTTGATGTAGCCCGGGTCTTTAGGAGTATTGTGAAATGGTGGGGTAAACAGGAGCGCCAGTGAATCCTGCGGACGAACCAATTGCCGATAGGATTCGTCCATGGCGGTTGCGGCCCGTTCCGGAGCAGCCCCGCCCGACAAGACGGCCCACGATTGGGCAATGGAATCGATACGGCATTCCTCGTTCTGGCTTGAGCCAAGCGGCGTGCCATCATCAAAAAATCCTCGGCGATACCAGCGTCCATCCCAACCGTGCTTTTCAAGTGCGGCCCGAAGTGCCTTTACGCGACTGCGCCAGGCGGCGGCGCGTTTAGTGTCGCCACGCTTTTCTGCAACCGGGGCAAAGGTATTCAGGGTTGCGAACAGGAACCAGCCAAGCCACACACTTTCTCCTTTTCCGCCTTCGCCAACGCGGTTCATGCCGTCATTCCAGTCGCCGGTGCCCATCAGCGGCAATCCGTGGGCGCCGTGGGGCAGGCTGCGATCAAGCGCGCGGGCGCAATGTTCATACAGGGTGGCGGATTCCTCGGATAAGTTGGGCTGGAAGAAAGCATCGTGTTCGCCCGGCGCAAGAGACTGGCCTTCGAGGAACGGCACAATTTCATCAAGAACGTCACGGTCTCCGGTCACTTTCATATATTGTGCCACGCAGTTTGCAAGCCAGACGGTGTCATCGGAAATGCGCGTTCTAACTCCCATGCCGGTGGCGGGAAGCCACCAATGTTGAAAATCGCCTTCAACAAATTGCCGGGCGGCGGCGCGCAGGATATGTTCGCGCGCAATGGCCGGGCGGGCGGTCAGCAGGGCCATTGAATCCTGCAATTGATCGCGGAAACCATAGGCTCCGCTGGTCTGATAGAAGCCTGACCTTGCCCACATGCGGCAGCTGAGAGTCTGATACAGCAGCCAGCCATTGAGCATGATATCAAGCGCGCGATCCGGCGTTTTCACCTGCACGGTACCAAGGGTTTCACTCCAGTAGTCGTTTACCTTGTTCAGAGCCTCATCGATGTTGCTCATCCTATAACGCTCGATCAGGGATTGGGCTTCTGATGGCATTTGGTGCAGCACCAAGCAGGATAACCATTTCGGCAGGAACCACCCGGTTGAAGGGTAATTCTGGTCTGCAGGGCACAGCAAGGGTCCAATCCGGCGCCAGTGCGATTTGAGAGGGCCGTCAAAGAAATCAGGGCCTGCGGAGCGGCGAGACGGCCATAGGGGCCTAAAAATTCTCTCCGGTCGCCAGTCCAGCTGGTTTGCTGGCCGCGCATGTCGGCAAATGCAACCTGTTCGCCCGAAAGGGTGCTCCACGGATTGCGGGCAAACATGGCGCGGGTCTGCTCGTCAATGGTTGTGGTGACAAATGGCGCGGACGCGGCACGCGCTGCTCCCAAAACCCATTCGGTATAATACGTCACAGTCAGAGTTCGGGCAATTGGCGAATTGTTGGTCAATCTCAATCTGGACAGTTTGACGGAGTCCGCCAACGGTACTAATTGCAGCAGTTCAATCCGTAGCTTTTTCGCGACGCGTTCGAACACGCTATAGCCAAAACCATGCCGCGAGAGATGGGTTCCATCGCCTGATTTCAGCGGAGCCAACGTCGGCGAGACAAAAAGCCCGTCTTTTTCGTCCTGGACATAGATTGCTTCGCTCAGCCGGTTGCTGACGGGATCATTGCTCCAGCCGGTGATTTGATTCTCGCGGCTGTTTCCAAACCACGTGTAACCGCCACCATCCGTGGCGCATTGAAAGCCAAAGGAGGGATTTGCAATAACGTTAATCCAGGGGGCCGGTGTTGGCCGATCAACATCGGGTACCGTGATGTATTCTCGACCGTCCTCGGAAAATCCACCAAAGCCATTGAAGAACTCAAGGTGCTTGGTGTTGGCGGCGGTGGAAGTTGCCCGTGAAGGCAAATGAAGGGGCTCATTTGTCAGGGTGGATGGCGCCGTGGCAGATCTCGCACACGGGACAGCTGGCTGGCGAGGTCGCCCCGGCGGCCTATCAATACAACACGTGCAACGGCGGGAAGGACCCGCAAGGTTTCATGTGACAGGAGATCAGCCCTCAGGGCAAAAACCTGACCCGTTTCACCGCGCATTCCCGGCTCGCGTGGAGCGTT
Organism: uncultured Alphaproteobacteria bacterium; assembly: GCA_963810045.1. Lineage (GTDB taxonomy): Bacteria > Pseudomonadota > Alphaproteobacteria > Rhizobiales > Aestuariivirgaceae > Aestuariivirga. The sequence continues at coordinate 56,917 of CAWELV010000021.1, forward strand.
GATTTTGCGAACCAATGCTTCAATAGTGCCTTGCAGGTCTTGTGCATAGGATGAGCCGCGGTCATTCAGGATCACAAGATCCACAACAAGCCGCTTGGTTTTCCAGTATTCGAAAGCGTGCAACAGCTGACGTATGATCTCGATATCTTCAGCCTCGTCGATCCGCACCAACAGAATTGGCCGGTCTCCCGAGATCCCTTGCGGCCACAGTGCCGATTGCGAGCCCATGTCCTGCAGCAGGGTTTTAGCCGGTGCACGCAAGGTCGCATTCGCGTAGATCAGATGGCTCGCCAGGGTTTGGTAGAGATGGGCCTCATCCGTGCCAATGGACAGATGGCGCAATTGGATTTGCGCCTGGGTCCACGCCAGCATCAGGGCGCGGTCATAGGCTGCGGTCTGGCGATGCCGGTCAACCAGATCAAGAACAGCTTCCCGGAAGTCCGCCACCACGGTCCAAAGCGTGCACCGGACTTGCCGGCCCGCCGGAATCCGCATGCGCCGGCGCATGGCGAATACGGGATCTAGAACCGCGCCGACCGTATTCGACAGCCGTTCACTGTTTTTCATGGCTGCGGGCACGCGCGTGCTGTTTCCCACTCCGATGAAGCGGGCACGATCCGTTTCATATTCGAGAGCGCCGACGAGGCCCCTTGTACCAGCATGAACTGGGCTAGCCAGATTTCGGGATCCCCCGGCGACCTCCGGCGGCGCGTGGCAAGGAGCGTTTCGATTTCGCCCACAAATTCCGTTTCAACGAACATCTTCGAAAATGCCGGATGTGCCGTGTCGGATGCGGCCTGCGCCAATACCAATTCCGCATAGGAGGTAAGTTCAACTTCCCTCGTGGCCAATCCTTTGTTGGCGATGGTCAGGCGCCGTGCTTCAGCATTATCTTCCGACGAAACAACGCATTCGAGTGTCGTGGTGAAATACCCATCGGTGCGGGTGATCTCGGCCTTGTCCTCGGTGAAAGAGGCAACATAGCTTTCTGCAGGCGCTGCAACCGGCATGTGACCCGCCGACCAGACCTTTCCACTCTTCGGTTCACGAAGGAACATGAAAATCCCCAATCGTCGCAAACACCGTCTTCGCGCCAGCGCGTCAGGGCCTGTCCGTTCCATGTGCTGTACCCGGAACCTGCGGCTGTCAGCATGACGCTGTACTCGCCGTTCGAAAGCAAATGGGTGGCGGGCCAGGGGTGCGCAGTTAAAGGTTCGCGCCGTCGGGCAAGGGCCGCCACGCCGGTGTCAAAGCCGCTGTCTGCCCTTGCATGAGTTACCGGCACGTTGCGGGGCGCGCTCCTGCAGCAGCAATTCAGCTGCCCGTACCATCGGCTCGGCATGAAACCTTTGTCGCGCATTTCGCCGTTTTTCACGGCATTCAAGATGGCCACGATCGTCATGCCCTGATGGTGGGCAAAATAGGCGCGCACGATTGCTAGGTCTCGCCCTTGCGGATCCGCGCCGGAGTAAAATCGAGCGCCTCATAGAAACCATAATCGCCCCTGCCACCAATACGTGCCAATTTTTCATAGTTCTTTGCGGCGGAACGGGGAGCGACCATTGCCGCCAGTCCGGTGGCATAAGGGGCAATGACCGTGTTATCCGCAAGACCGCGTTTCAGGCCGAGCCCCGGCACGCCGAAGTTCGAATACTGGTAGGTGAACTCAATATCGCGCGCGCTGAAGGCGGATTCGGAAATGCCCCACGGAATGCCAAGGGAATTGGCGTAGGCAATCTGACGGAGAACAACGAGCCTTGTGGTTTGATCAAGCAGTCCGGCGCTGGGCGCACGCATGACCAGTGAGGGCATCAGATATTCAAACATGGAAGCCGGACCAGGAAACGAGTGCGGCGCCGCCTTTCACCGCTGTTACGGTACGCCCAAGCCTGAACCAGTGGCGCGTCCGCAAGTCGCCCTTGGCGATTGCGAAGAACTCGCCAGGCGTGCTTCCGATGCCAGCATATCGTAGCAACTTTCGTCGCGCATGGCTCGGCCACGCGGTATCCGATCGACAAAAGCAGGCGTTGCGGCTCGAGAAGGAACCCAAATTCCATTCCCAGTGCCAGTTCCCGCATCTCGATTATCAGGACATCAATCGTTTTTTCAGCGCATTTGACGACTTCCAGCCCAAGAGACGCGTCCTTGAAATGGCTTTCCACCGTTTCACGCAACGCATTGGCCCAGGAAAGCAGTTGCTTGCCTGCTGCCGTGTCGAGCTCCGTGGCAATATTGGTTGCGGTCGCGTGGATAGCGGCGGACTGGACCGCGAACTCGATCAGCCGTACGGAAAAATATTCTGGTGTCTCGCGGGCCTTGTCGATTGCCCGCCGGAGGGCTGACACCTGGGATTCAAAATGCTTGCGGATTGGCCTCAGAAGGTGGCGGTCATTGGGAATTGCCGCAAGGTCCTTCGCTGAGAATATCGAGTATGTCTTCAATCCCGTCGAGGCTTGTCTCCGCCTTGGCGGGTTCAAGCATCCATGACGCGC
>CAWELV010000022.1:0-8516 GCA_963810045.1 uncultured Alphaproteobacteria bacterium
CAATCCCCGATGCGCTATCCTCAACCACAAGGCAATGCTGCGCCGGAACCTCAGATTTCCGGGCGACATGCAGGAAAATGTCAGGCGCCGGCTTGCCGCGGGTTACCATCGTTGTGGTAAATACACGGTCCTTAACCCTTGACGAGAGGCCGGTTACTTCCAGCGAACGGGTGACGCGGAGCAGGGTGATGCCGGTTGCCACGCAATAAGGAACGGCGAGGCTGTCCAACACATCGATCACGCCCGGCATGGGTTTGAGATCAGAACTGAAGCGGCGCAGCAGGCTGGCCCGGTAATCCGTTTCGAAGGACTCGCGAACCCCGGTGCCATGCAGCTTGGCAAATTTCGCCGCAACGGAGGAGAAGCTGTGGCCCAGGAAATGCAATAGACAAATGGCAGGTCAATAGAAACGCCGATTTTCGGCAAAGGTTTCGACCAGAACCTGGGCGCTCAGATATTCGCTGTCGACGAGGACGCCATCGCAGTCAAATATAACGAGGGAGAATTTGCGCAAGCAGGGCCGGGACGCGAGAGTTACTTTGAAAAAACGAACGTATAACAGAGGCGCCATGCAGTCCACCCTCCACTATCTTGAAAAACTTGTGGCTTTTCCTACGGTCAGCCGCGACAGCAATCTGGCGCTGATTGAATTCGTGGCGAGCGAGCTTAAAGCGCTTGGCATTGTTTCCACACTCATTCACAGCGTGGACGGCAAGAAGGCCAATATTAGGGGCCACCATTGGACCTTCAAATGCGCAAGGTGTTGCGCTTTCCGGACACACCGATGTGGTTCCGGTCGACGGGCAGAACTGGAGCAGTGACCCTTTCAAGCTAACCGCACGCAGCGGAAATCTGCTGGGCCGCGGCAGCGCCGACATGAAGGGTTTTATCGCCTCGTGCCTGCACCTTGCCCATCTCTCAGTGAAACGCGAACTCAATACGCCGCTGCATTTTGCCTTTTCCTATGACGAAGAAATCGGCTGCATCGGGGTGAGGCGCATGTTGGACATGCTCAAGACCATGCCAGTTCGCCCGCGGCTTTGCATTGTTGGCGAGCCCACCATGCTGCAGGTGGTGACCGCGCATAAGGGCAAGCTTGGCTACCGCGTGACGGCGCATGGCCTTGAAGCCCATTCAAGCCTTGCGCCCCATCGGGGTGAATGCCATCTACATGGCCTGCGATCTGATTGCGGAGATCCGCCGCATCCAGGACGACATTGCCAAGAACGGCAAGCGCGATGGCGACTATGAAGTGGCTTATACGACGCTGCATGTCGGCAAGATGGCGGGCGGCGAAGTGATGAACATCGTGCCGAACCTTGCAAGCTTTGATTTTGAAATCCGCTACCTGCCGGAAGATGATGGCAAGGCAATTTTTGCGCGCATTCAAAAAGCGGCGGGGATGATTGCCGCCGGATTTCAAAATATTTTTCCAAAGGCGCGCTTTGAGTTTGCAACCCTGCAGAGCTACCCTGCTCTCAACACTCCAGTTGACAGCGAGGCGGTGCATTTAGTCCGGGCGCTGACGGGCGGAAATTCCACGGGCAAGATCACGTTTGGAACCGAAGGCGGATTGTTCCAGCAGGAACTCGGCATTCCCGCCGTCGTCTGCGGCCCCGGCAATATCGCGGTGGCGCATAAGCCCGATGAATATGTGAGCGAAGAGCAGCTCGCACTGTGTGATGCGATGCTGGCGAGACTGTTAGATAGGTTGTCTTCCTAACTCTCTCCATGGTCGCCCTCCGAGGCGACCATCCAGTCTTTGTAAAATGCTGTAAGTCTCAGGGTGGTCGGGTCAAGCCCGATCATGGAGATAAGAATTACGGATCGCCCGGAACGCCGTAGCTGGGGGCAGCGGTGGGATCGATGGCGCGCTGGAGGTAGGCGCCCATCTGCGGGCGATAGTCATCCCACAGCTTTCGCAAAAAGTGGATTGGGTTTTTGTCATCCCAATCGACACGCAGATTGACGAGGGGAAAATCCTGCTGGTGATAGACGATGAGGGCTGCGGAATGCACCGGCCCCTCCTCGCCGCCAGACGCAAAGCCTGCTTCCAGGGAGCGCAACAGGCGTTCGGCCAGATGCTCGGAGACGGTGGCTCGCAAAGCAATCAGTCATCACCTTGGGCAATTCAGCCGATTTCAGGAGGTTTCCGGCGGCCACGCAATCCGACTGTTCCGATACCGCGTGGGTGCCCAGAATATGTTTCCCGGACCACTGGCGGAGTTCCCCTTGTTGTCCACCGCCGTCGACTGGCGGTATTCAATGTAAGGCCGGCCGCGGATTATCAAGTCAATTGCATCCCTTGCGCTCAATCCTTGCGACATCAGATCAAGCAGCAGCGGCCCCAGGTTCGGATCGGTCACGTTTTGCGTGGCTACGGCGCCGACGCCGGCGCGGGCATGGGGACAGCGGGCGCCACGGCAATCGATGAGGTTGTAATTGCAACCCCGAAGGCTCCTGATTTGGCGCAGCGCCCGGCGATTGAAAAGGTCATCGCATCAATCCGGAATGACGGCGGTGACTTCAATTTCCACGACCCATTCAGGGCGCGCAAGCGCGGTAATGACAAGCCCGGTTGAACAGGGAAACACGCCCTTCAGCCATTTGCCCATTTCGCGGTAAACGTCCTGGCGGTGGCGTACATCAGTGAGATAGTCCACGATGCGGCATATATGATCCATATGGCCGCCCGCCTCTTCCATCAGCAGCTTTATGTTGGCCATGGTTTTGGCGGTCTGGGCTGTGGCATCGCCCACATGAAGCGACTCGCGCGTGTCGAGATCCTGCGACACCTGTCCGCGCACGAACACGGTCGACCGCGCGCCACAACGGCCTGGCAGAGATCATTGTCGAGCTTCTGCTCGGGATAGGTTTCCTTGGTGTTGAAGGGACGAATTCTTTTATGTGCGGTCATAGTTTGTTTGATCCTTCGGGGCCGTGTTGAATTACGCATGTCCTGTCTTGTTTTCCTGGGGCCCTTTATACGCCAAATACCCGCGCTGCGTGGTGATATGGTCCGCCAGATACTTGGCGTCATGCCAGACGCCCCAGATGAAGCTTGATCCCCTGCGTGACAGCCAGGGCAATCCAAGGAAATAGATGCCTGGTTCGGATGAAACGCCGCGCTGGTGCTTCGGCTTGCCTTTCGCGTCAAACGCATCCACCTGCAACCACCCATAGTCAGCTGAAAAACCCGTTGCCCAGATTATCGCTGTTATGCCGGTGTTCGCCAGATACAACTCGCGAATGGGATTGGTCATGCATTCTGGGTCTGGCCCGATGATGCGGGCTTCGGGCTCGTGCGGTAAGTCGAGGCCGTTGCGGTCAACAAACGCATCGGCTTCATCCAACACGGACAAATAATTCGCATCGCCTTGCGCGACATTGCGCGCGAGATCTGGCGCGAAATGCATCACACCGTCCTTGAACCTTTCCGTTCTGCCGACCAACGTCATCCCCCCTGCGGCTAGATTGCGGAAGTCGACTGTCTTGCCACCATCGGCTCCGCTCACCGCAATCGTGATATGTTCCTTCCCTTCCGCCGGGGCGGCGGCATCCCATTTGCCGAGAACGCCCAGCCACCAGCAGAAGTCACGCCCGCGATACCGGCGTGGAGGTCGGTCGTGCGGTCCAACCGAGAGACAGACGCGCTTACCGGCTCGCATGAGTTCTTCCGCGATCTGCGCACCTGACGACCCCGCGCCCACCACAAGCACGGCTCCTTCGGGCAGCTGGCCTGGATTGCGGTAGGCAGTGGAATGAATTTGCATGATCCCAGCACTCTCGGAAACGAGAGCGGGAATGATCGGTTTCTGGAAAGCCCCGGTGGCGGCAATTACAAAATTGGCTTCGATCGCACCTTGCGGTGTCTCTACGCGAAAGCCAGGACGGTCATGATTCTTCCGCACCGATTTTACCTCGACGCCGCAGCGGATGGGAGCCTTGATCTTTTCGGCATAAGCCACGAAAGAATCCGCGATCTTTTCCTTAGGTACGAAGGCGTCCGGATTGTAGCCAGGAAATTCCAAACCGGGATAGCAATCGTGCCAGGCGGGACCATTGGCAACGAGAGCATCCCAGCGATCCGAACGCCAGCGTTCGGCGATTCTGCTCCGTTCAAGAATGAGGTGGCTCACACCGCGTTGGCCCAAGTGGCCGCTCATGGCCAGTCCCGCCTGGCCTGCGCCCACAACGAGCGCTTCGATCTTCTCAACTGACATTTGCGTCTTTCTTCGATTTTCTGTGAAGCTGGTTATTCCGCTGCCTGCTTCCTCGCTCCCCAGATGCGCGCGCTCATCCCACCAGCCTTCTGGGCAAATTTCAAGGTGCTGTTCCAATCGAATGTCCGGTAGACAGCCGCAGACTGGGCAAATGGGGGAGCCTGCGCGAAGAGTTGGAAGGTCAGGCGGTGGCCGGCGTAGTCAGAATTCAGAAGATCACGGGCGAGGACCAGCAGCTTGCGGCGGTCATCGGCCAGCCATTCGTCGTTGATGGTGTAGTACTTGTCCATCCACTTCTTTGTTTCCGGATGCTCGAATACGGCGGCGTCGGGGGTTACGCAGATCTGCCCGCCGCAGAGTTCGCGCGCCGTGTGCATCATCTTGGGAAGATTGTTGAGAGCATGGCAGCGGCCGGACATCAGCAGTGACTGGTTTGGCATGAGCAGGCCATTCGGGCTTTGCTCGCCCATGACGATGGAGGCGGTGAGGTGAGCGTTGATACCTTCGCGCCAGACAGCGAGTTCGGTCAGTTTTTCCTGCACGGCCTGCTGCTTGTCGAGGCCGGTTTGCTTGGCGTTCCACAGGGCTGCACCGATTATCAGGTCGGCATAGGACAAGGTCCGCTGCACGAAGGGAAAAGCCGAATAGCGGTGCAGTGTCTGGCGGATGAAGGCGGCGGCGCGGGTGTGCTGGTAGAACAGCACATCCTCCCAGGGCACAAGCACATTGTCGAGAATGACGATGGTATCCACTTCATCAAACTTGTTGGACAGCGGATAGTCCCGCGCCGGTGCACGGCCGGTAAAGCCCGTGCGGCAGATGTGCTTCACGCCGGGCGCATTCATATGCACAATGCAGCCCAGGGCGTATTCGGAAAGCTTGGCATCGCCCCAGTTGGCAATCGTTGGCTTCAGAAAAGCCTGATTGGCATAGGCGGCGGCAGTTTCATACTTGGCGCCGCGAATGATGATCCCCGCATCGGTTTCCTTGACGACATGGACCAGCATGTCCGGATCCTGCTCCTGCGGCGGCTTTGAACGGTCGCCCTTGGGATCGGTATTGGCCGAGACATGGAACGGGTCATTCGCAATGGACTGATGGATATGGCGCTCGATGTTGGCGGCAAAGCGCGGATCAATCTCGTTGAGGATATCCTTGCCGTCCCAGAGCGACCACATTTCACCCACGGTTTCATCGCCGACGCGGGTAACCACACCACCCACTTCATACGTGACCGTATCAACGGCCTTACGCTTGTCGACCCAATCCTTCTGGGCGCGGGCAGGCGATTACCGATGGCGAAGCGCTCGCCCTTTTCCTCATAGGTCATGACATCGCGGTGGGCGGCCTCATGCTGCATGTCGTAGATGCGGGCCCTGATATCCACCACGGGCTTGAACATGGGATGACGCGTCACATCCTTGACGCGCTCGCCGTTGATCCACACTTCGCGGCCATCACGAAGCGACTCGCGGTATTGTTCGCCGGTTCTGATCATTTCAAATTCCTCACAGTTCAGCCACGCGCCCGAAGGCGCGGTTGCAGTAGACCAATGGTTCAGCGCCGTTGCGCTTGGCGTTCACTACCCGACCAATGAAGATACGGTGGGAACCCGCATCCTGGGAACACTCAATTTCACATTCAAAGCTTGCGGTTGCATCGGCTAGAAGCGGTTGGCCCATGGAGCCCTCTTCCCAATCGTGGCGGTCAAAGTCATAGGGCTTGCCGCTCTGCGGCCTTCCGGCAAAAACTTCTGCCACTTCCTTGTTGTTGAAACCCAGGACATTCACGGCAAACTTCCCGTTCCGGTCCATGGCGGCCACCGCCGGGCTCTTGCGATTGACGCAGGCCAGCAGCATTGGCGGCTCGGCGGAAACCGAGGAGATGGCGCTGACGGTGAGGCCAAAGCGGCCGGCGAGGCCTTTGGTGGTGACGACGGAAACGCCGGTGGCGGCTGCACCCATGGCGGCGATGAAGTTGGCTGTTGTTTCCCCGAGATGATCCATGGACTGCATCGTAGTCTCCTGTGGCTGATGACTTTACATAGCCAAGAATTTGGCTTAGGAAAAATAGATAATATCTCTTGATAAGATAGATTAAATCTATGCTGCGATTTACACTTCGCCAACTGGAACACGCTCTTGCCATTGCCGAGCAGGGATCGCTTGCCAAGGCGGCCCAGCATTTGGGCGTAGCCCAGCCTTCGCTTTCGGCCTCGCTGCAAAAGCTTGAAGCGCAATTGGGACTGCAGCTTTTTATCCGCCACCATGCGCAGGGCGTTAAGCCTTCTCCGCAGGGTTTGCGCTTCTTAAACGAAGCCCGAAGCCTTGTTGCCCATGGCAATGATTTTCAAAGGGATTCCACTGTGGCGGGTATGCTGGTGGAGGGCGAACTCACCATTGGCAGTTTTTCGACGATCGCTCCGGTCTACGCGCCAAAACTCATAGCGGGCTTTCAGGCGCAACATTCAAAGGCGCGGATAAAACTGGAGGAAGGGGCGCAGGAACAACTTCTCGCTGGCTTGCGGGCCGGGCATTATGACCTTGTGCTGTTCTATACGCTGGACTTGCAGGACGATCTGAAGGTGACCGAACTTGCGAGGCTAAAGCCCTACGTGCTGCTCAGCGCAAATCACAGTCTTGCGAAGAGAAGGCGGATTTCCCTGCATGATCTGGCAAACGAACCGCTTATCCTGCTTGATATCCTGCCCAGCCGCACCTATTTCACGCGGCTCCTTGAAAGCCAGGGCATAACGCCCAAAATCAGTTTCGCTTCGCCATCGCTGGAACTGGTGCGCGGCCTTGTGGGGCAAGGGCTTGGCTATTCGCTTTTGATCACCCGGCCCCATGGCGATGCGACCTATGATGGCGAGGAACTTGCCATTCGCCCCATTGTCGAAGAGGTTGAGGACGGCGTTATTGCCATAGCAGCCCTGAAAAGCCTGCGGCCGACGCGGCTGATCTCGACCTTTGAGGAATTCTGTGTAAGTTTCTTCAAGAGCATCCATCCCAAGAGAACCTGACTTCCATGTCACACCCACACGCGACAATCATCGGCGCTGGAATTGTCGGTGTTTCGACGGCAGCTTTCCTGCAGCGGGCCGGTTACCGCGTGACACTCATCGACCGGCTGCCGCCTGGCGAAGGCTGTTCCTCCGGCAACGCGGGCGGCATTGCCTTGGCTGAAATCAAGCCCAATATCCACCCCCGCGTATTCGCTAAAATCCCTGGCTGGCTGTTGGACCCGCTGGGCCCATTGACGATCAGGTGGCCATATCTTCCGAAAGCCTTGCCATGGTTCATGGCGGCGGCCCGGAACGGGATGCCATCAAGGGTCAGGGCCATCACCGCTGCGCGGGCTGATTTGGCATTGCGGGTGCTCAGTGATTTTGAAACGCTGCTCAAGGCGGCGGGACATCATAACCTGATGGACTACCGCGAGACGCTGCGGCTTTTTGACAATGAGAGGCAGTTCAACAGCGAAGCCGATGAGCGGGCATTGAAGAAGTCACACGGACTGGAATGCCAGACTTTCACCGGCGACGAAGCCCGGGAAATGGAGCCCGCCATCGCAAAGCACATCAGCCATGGCGCTTTTCATGGCGGCTGGACCTTTGTGCGAAACCCGGAACGCGTTGTGAAAAGCATCGCGGAACAAATTGTCCGGGATGGCGGCGAGATTGTTAGCGATGATGTCGTGAGGATTGAAGTTAGCGAGGGTTCTGCCAATTCGATCAACTTGCAATCGGGCCGCATTATTGACCTCGACAGACTGGTGATATGTGCTGGCGCCTATTCGCATTTGCTCGCCAAGCAGCTCGGTGAAAAAGTCTTGCTCGAAGCTGAGCGTGGTTATCACATGGTTTTGCCAAACTCCGGCATCACTCTATCGCGGTCGCTTACCTACGCAAGAACACCCGCCGTGGCAACGCCCATGGACATGGGGTTGCGGCTCGCGGGAACCGCCGAATTTGCAGGCCTCGATGCAGCGCCAAATTGGGGACGCGCCGATGTCTTGTGGAAAATATTCAAGATACTGCTTCCTGACCTCAATGCACCGGATGCAGCAACAACCCGCTGGATGGGTCGCCGTCCCAGCACGCCGGATTCACTGCCGGTCATCGGACCTTCAACAACAGTTTCAAACGTCTGGTACGGTTTTGGCCACGGCCATATGGGGCTGACCTGGGGGCCATCCACCGGCCGCCTCATCAGCGAACTCATGACCGGCGTGGGAGCAATATAGATCTTGCGCCTTTCCGCATTGACCGGTTTTAAGTCCACCTTTGACAAA
>CAWELV010000023.1:0-133303 GCA_963810045.1 uncultured Alphaproteobacteria bacterium
TAACGTATTGCTCGGTAACGCCGGCAAGCACTTTTTTTCTGCCGAAGGATCTGTGCACGTTTTCCATTACGATTGCAGGCGAATTCATTTGTCCTCCTTCTTTGTCTGCTGCAGGACGATCTGGATGTCTTTCCATTCCAGGCCGGCACGGCGGGCGTGCTGGAGCGATTCGCGCAGCCGTTCGCGCGCGCCATGGAGACTGTCTGCTGCGCGGGATCTTGCGTCCAGGCGATGTAGTTTCCTTCACCGCGACGCGATTCCAGGGAGCCTTCCAGGATCAGCTCCCTGATAGGCGCGCGCTATCGTGTTGGGATTTACCACCAGGTCCTCGGCCAGGGTGCGGATCGTCGGCGCCTGGTCGCCGGGATTTAACATGCCGCGGGAAACCAGCCCCCGCAGCCCGGCCTTGATCTGCTCAAATATTGGAACCGGAGAATTTGCATCAATCGTAATCACTTCCGTTCTCCACTACTGTACTATCGTGCTAGTACACTATATACAATTCTCCAAACATGTCAACAGTTAGCAATGAGCCATGAGGGGCGCGACGGAGAGCGGCGGTGAAGGAGGGTACGGTGACCGCGGAGGAAGATGTTGAATGAACAGAAGACAGCAAAGATAGCGAAGATAAGCTCTGAGCTCAAGCTTCATCTTCGCTATCTTTGCTGTCTTCTGTTTATCGCGCTGAGCTCAAATCGAAGACCTTCGTGTCCTGGTGCCTTTGTGGTCGCCTTTCTGGCTTGCTTATTCGTCTATGTAGCCGAGCGCTTTCAGGTTCTCTGTCGTGTTTTCATCCACGACTGCGCGCTCGCCTTTATGCTGAGCGGCTGCTCTTTTGCTTTCGGCCAGGATGGAGAAAGGCGGGTGCGAAGCAAGTCGCCCCTGGAACGGAAAATGAGAACGTCTCCATTGCGGGACTGTGCTGCAGCAGATTCGTTTTCTCCAGCGGATCGGACTTCAGATCGTAGAGTTCTTCTGCGCGATTCGAGAGGCGCACGATGTATTTGGAATCGCCGAGCCTGTAAGCGTAGACCTGTTCCATGATGGTTTGCGATATTACGGGACGCCCATCATCTTTTGCGCCGGCCAGGTAAGGAAGAATGCTGCGACCATCCGTGTTCATATCGCGGCGGGAGAAGCCCATCAAGTCCACGAGTGTCGGGTACTGATCAATGGTGCGCACGAAGTTATCGATACGCTTCCCGGAAATCCCTGCGCGCTTCGGCAGTTTCATCACCAGCGGAATGCGGATGCTTTCTTCGAACAGTTGGGAGTTGTGTCCCTGGAAGTTGTGTTCCCAGAATGCTTCGCCGTGATCGGACGAGACAATGATCAACGTGTTGTCGTAAACGCCGAGGCTGCGGAGTTTCTGCAACACCCGCCCGACCTCGTAGTCGCCGTAGTTCAGATTTGCATCGTAAAGCGCCGTGATGTAATCCTTGTCGGCCTGGACGTATTCGATTTCGCCGAAGTTGATTGCGCGCCGGACATCTTCGCGGGAGGCGATGCCGTCATACGCGGGATCGGTGTATTGGAACTTCCACTTTTCCGGCGGATTGAACGGGCCATGTGGTTCGCGGAAATGCAGGTATGCAAAAAAAGGTTTGCGTGGATTCTTATCGAGCCAGCCGGTGAATCGATTCGTGATATCGCTGGCCCAGCCGGTGTAGTTAGGTTCGCGGAATACCTCTGCAATTTCCTGGAACCCCTGCGTCATTCCGAAGATGCCGGATGCATTGCCGTTTGCCACAAAAGTACCGGTGCTGTATCCGCCCGAAGCGAAGCGTTCCGCCAGCGTGATCGTTTCCGCAGGCAGGCGGCTCTTGCGTGTGATGATGCGATGATTCATGGGGTCGAGTCCGGACATCAGGCTGGCAGTGGAGGCAAGCGTGTAGACGGCTTGCGTGTAGGCGTGGTTGAACTGAATGCCCTCGGCGGCAAGCGCATCGACAACGGGTGTTGTTTTCCGGAAATAGCCGTAGCTGCTGAAGTGCTTTGCGCCGGCAGCGTCCAGGATGATAAATACAACGTTGGCATTACGGGCGTTGTACCGGAGTGCGTTGATCGCGTCCGGATTCACGGTGGGCGCAGGGGCAGGCCCAAATTCCAGTTGCGGCTCCAGCCATGCAGCGCGCCCTCCATCAAAGATGGAACTCCGCTGAATTCGAAACTCGAGTTCGTAAGTGGAGCCCGGATTTCCTATGTACTTCGCAAGCTCCACGCGGTTTTCCGTAGTGTCTGCGGTGTCCTGGTGGCGTTCAAAAATGCGTTCTTCTTTCCCTTCGGCATTTCGCAAGTAAATCTGAAAATCCGCGGAATCCACATCTTCCGCAATGGACGAAGGATGAAAGTATGTTCCAAAGGAGAGTACCGCATCCGGTGTCAGCATTTCATAGAAGCGCAGGGAGAGGCCGGTATTTGCGGAAAGGGCAGTTTTCTTTTTTGATTGCACGGTGAGGCGTCCGTTGCTCCATAGTCCATCCTTTATGTAGTCTTGCGGATTTCCCGGCACGGATTTGCTGGGGGAGACAATGGCGTGATAAAACGCGGCAGCCAGTTGCCGTGTGTCCTTCTGGTTTTCCGGGCTGCGAAGTTCCGCGAATTCAAATTCCACCACGTTGGTTTCCGGCGCCAGCGTGTTTGCGGGAATTTCGAATGTGAATCCTTCGGGCTCTTCCGGGAATTGGATCGGTTGCGATCGGTTTCCGGTTCACCAACAGCCGAGCCGTGTTTGCGAAAAAGGACGAGGCGCGCACATGCAGATACAGTGGGCCTGTGCCCGGCTGTGTGGCGAAATGAAAAGCAGCTTGCTGCGCCACAGCCCATTGAAATGTGACGGCGCCCTGCTTCTCCGGATTTCCCCAGCCGGAAAGCAGATATGGTTTTGCCTCGGTCGTTCCGAATAGAACAACCTGCGTGTCGGGTATTTTTTCCGCGGAGGAAAGATTCCGGAGTAAGTCCAGTTTCCGGACTTGTTCCGGGCGACCGCAGCTGAAAAGCAGCAGGCACACAATCAGCGTGAAATAGATGCGAACTTTCATTCGGCGGGAAGTGTACCCTACTTCTTAACCTTTTCCCAATCCTTACGGAACTTCTCCATACCGATATCCGTGAGGGGATGATTCAGCAGTTTATCGAGTACATTGAAAGGCATCGTTGCGATATCTGCGCCTGCCATTGCCGCCTGAACAATATGCACGGGATGGCGGATGCTGGCAGCAAGAATTTCCGTCTCGATGTCGTAGTTGTCGAAGATGGCAACAATCTGGTGGATGAGGTCCATCCCATCTATGGCAATATCGTCTAACCGGCCGATAAACGGGCTGACAAAAGAAGCGCCTGCCTTGGCCGAAAGCAAAGCCTGTGTCGGGGAAAAGATCAGAGTTACGTTGATCCTGATCCCTTCGGAGCTGAGTTTGCGGATCACCTTCAGCCCTTCCCAATTGATAGGCACTTTGACAACGATGTTGTCGTGGATCTTTGCCAGTGACCGCCCCTCTTCCACCATTTCCTCAAACCGCGTGGATACGACTTCGGCGCTAACCGGGCCGTTGACGGTATTGCAAATATCCTTCAGGATTTCCCGGAATTCGCCCGTCTCTTTAGACATCAGGCTCGGGTTGGTTGTAACTCCATCCAGGATGCCCATGGCCTGGGCTTCGCGGATTTCTTTCACGCTCGCCGTGTCGATAAAAAATTTCATAAGAGGGTTCCTCCTGCAAAGAGTGTTGTAAGGCTTATTATAACAAAATGACGGTGTGCGCGCCCGAATCGCCAGGCGGTGTGTCGCGGAGAAAAGAGCTGATGAAGTTAACAGTTGAGCAAATGCAGGAAATTTACAAAAACGGATTTGTCCGTTTGCCCGGTGTTGTTCCACAAAAGAATGTGCAGGTGGCGCTTCGCGCGATCAACTTCTCGGTGGGCCAGGGCATGGATCGCAAGGAAATGCCGGAGTTTCGCAGCCGTTCGTACTGTCCGGAACTCCTGGGCAAACCACCGATCCTGGACCTCTTGTACGAAACGCCCCTTTATTCGCTTGCAGAATCGGCTGCGGACAGCGGATTGAAACTGGCCGGCGGCGGACAAATCGCGCTGAGATTTCCGGTGATGGAGCATCCCGGCACCATGGCGCCGCATATCGACGGCCTCTATTCGCCCAACAACGGTGTGCGGAAAGGAACGATATTTACATTCACAATGCTGGCCGGTATTTTTCTCAGTGACGTCCCGAACCACTACTGGGGGAATTTCGTCGTGTGGCCCGGATCGCACAAATTGTATGAGTCCTATTTTCAGCAGCACGGGCCGGACATTTTGCGGAAACAAATGCCGGATGTAACTCTTCCCGAACCACACCAGGTACTGGCCAATCCAGGCGACGCCATTCTCTGTCACTATCAGCTGGGACACACGGTCGCCATCAACGTCTCTCCCTATGTACGCTATGCCGTCTTCTTTCGTCTAACCCATCCCGACCACCGGAAAAACATCCCCCTCGTTTTTACCGACATGTGGCGCGAATGGCCCAGGCTCCGATCGGAGCGCTCTCGCAGCTCGAGCTCGATTCAGAACAAGGAGCAAGGATCTCTCCGATCTCCGAAGTTGAACTCGGGCTCGATATCCGAATGAAGAACATCGTTACGATGCGCGTTCAAGTTCAGAGATCCTTGCTCCTTGCTCTTTATTCGGTAATCGAGCCCGGCGCTGGTTCAGAGATCGGAGATCCTTGCTCTTTATTCGTCAATCGAGCTCGAGCTTTTTAGTAGCGCTTCCAGGTGCTGTTTTGCAGGCGCGGACTTAGGATTGCTTTTCACCGCTTCCCGGAATTCCTGGATCGCTTCTTCGGTGCGCCCTGCATTTTTGTAGTACAGTCCCAGATTAAAGTGAGCCGTGTAGTATTGCGGATCGAGGCTCAGGGATTTCCGGTACAGCATTTCGACATCCTTGTTGTTGCCTCTCATCTGGCGAACCGTTGCCAGGTGCGTGTAGAGTGCGGCGGAAATCATGTTGTTTTCCGGGGTCAGAGATAACGCCGATGTGAGGATTTCTTCTGCTTCCTCGAGTTCTGTGTTCTGCATGAGTGCAACGCCAAGCCGGAGTTGCACCTGGGCGGACTGCGGAGCTGTTTTTGCGGCAGCGCTCCAGAGGCTTACGTCGTTTAGCCAGTAGACCTGGCGCACCAGCAGCACGGGCGCGTACAAGAGTGCGATGACTACTGCAGTTACAACAACATTCTTGTTGCTGGGCTCGTTGCCTCCGATCCGGGAACGCAGATAGCTCAGCATCCATGCGGCAGCCAGAATGCAGAAGCTTACCGATGGAAAGTACAGGAACCGCTCATCCAGAAATGTCTCCAGACTGGACGATCCCCAGCACAGGAATCAGGGTGACAAGCCATAGAAGGCTCCATTTCGCGATGCGGCGGTCCTTGAGGAGGAACAATCCGCACAAGAAGATTGCCGTAGCAAGCAGGTTCACGAGCAACGGCATTTGGCCGGGGAAGGCTCCAGGTATAACGCAAACGGCGGCAGGACAAGGAAGCGCAGGTAGGCCGGGATGGCATACAGCGCATTCTGGAGCCCCTGCATCGATACATTCAGCAGCCCGCTTTTCGGCGGCCCGATGGCGGCCATGCGCAATGCAATCGCGGCAGCCAGCGCGATTCCGAAGGGAATCATAGCTTTCAGCGCCTGCCGTGGCCCGCGCTCTTCGTATTCATTCCAGAAGGCGAGTGCCGGCATCGTAACAGCGATCTCCTTGCTGAGCAGTGCTGCGAAGTAGGGTATTGCTGCGACGGCTTTCCTTCTAATAAATACGAGGAGCGAGAGCAGCGCAAAGAGAGTAGCGAGCGCATCTACGCGCCCGGAGATAAATGTGACGGTAGAGGCATGGGACGGATGTGCGGCAAAGGTTGCCGCCGCCAGCAGAGCAAGCGGTTCGCTGCCGAAGAGTGCGGACAGCAGCAGGTACAGGATGGCCACAACTGCAGCGTGCAAAAGCAGGCTGGTCAGGTGGTGGCCGAACGGGGCATCTCCCCAGATCTGCAAGTCGAGCCAGTGGGAGAGCAGAGCAATCGGGCGGTAATATCCCAGCGAATAACGAGGATTGGCCTGGCCATAGTAGTCTTCGGTGAATGCTTCCTGGATGCCGGCAGGAGAGTGTAGCATCGTGTTTTGCTCGATCAGGTAATGATCATCAAAAACGAAAGTACCAAAAAGCGACGGCAGGTACAGAATGATGGAGATGCCGCACAGGAGCAGCAGGTGGTTGCGGCGATTCGGGCTCATAGGCTCCGTTACTTGTACCGCGTGCCGTGTTTGATCACGAGATCGACGTCCTGCAGCAAGTCGATGTGGCGGAGGACATCTCCGCGAACGGCTATGATGTCTGCGTATTTACCTTCGGTAATGGTGCCCACATCTTTGTCGACTTTCATTGCAACAGAGGGCCAGTAGGTGGCGGCGCGGATGGCGGTCATCGGATCGATGCCCATCACGTTGACCCAGGCGTCGAGTTCTCGCCAGGTGGACATGCTGTGGAAGTTCATCGGGATTCCACTGTCTGTTCCGATCAACAGCACCACACCGGATTCCCGAAGTTGATCGATCTTGCGTTTCAACGTCGGGTGGCGAATCGGTGTGAGTTGAAAGTACGAAAGACGATCAGGATGCTTCAGGGAGGCTTCGATGTCGGCGACGATATTTTCCGGCAATCCCACCTTCCAGGACGGGTCGTCGAGTTGCTCCGGGTTGTCTCGCAGTGTTTGGTAGTTTAACAATCCCTGAACGGTGGGTGTCCAGAAAAGCGGCCCCATGCTCATTTTCGCAGTGCGCTCGCGGATGGACGCGATGACATCCGCGGGATACTCCGGGGCGGATGCAAGCCCGGTGTGCTCGAAGCAATCGACCCCGGCGGCCATCCCTCGCCGGATTTCTTCCGGCCTGTGCGAGTGAGCCACCACCGGCAGCTTGTGCTTGTGTGCTTCGTCAACGACAGCCTGCATCTCTTCGATTGTCATCTGGTCCTGATCGATCAGCTTGATACAATCCACACCGGCGTCGGCAAGTTTCTGCACTTTTGAGCGCGCATCCGCCGCGCCTTTGATCCCCCACCGGAAGTCTTCCGTGCCGGGATATGGCTCGTGCTGCAGAAAAGGGCCGGACATATACATGGTAGGGCCTTCAATTTTGCCGGCGTTTATTGCATCGCGCACGTGAATGCTTGCTTCCAGCGGCGCTCCTAAATCGCGCGCGCTGGTGACTCCTGCCAGCAGCAGTTGTTTGGCGGAAGCGGGCATGATGACGGATTCAAACTGGGATGGATATGTCTTGTCCCAGTGCTCATAGTCGCTGTGCCCGTTGATCATCAAGTGCACATGCATGTCCCAGAGGCCCGGTAGAACGCTCATCCCTTCGGTGGAAATCACTTCCGCGCCTGCAGGCACCGCAAGCGTGCCGACTGTGCCGATGGCGGCAATTCGCTCCCCTTCAATCAGGATTACGCTGTTTCGAATTGGAGGCGCCCCGAATCCATCTATGAGCGTTCCGCCCACAAGCGCGACACTCTTTCCGGCGGCATGCAGCTCCCGGCTCAATAAAAGTAGAAATGCAATGAGGAGAGTCTTCTTCCATGCGTTACTCATGTATGCTAAACCCCCAGTGATGTTAACAGCGTTTTTTTGTACATCCAAATAGGCGTTACAATACTAACCTAGCTTCTAGGAGGCGCGTTATGTACCAAAATCCGGATCAACGAATTCTGGATCTGGAATCCCGCCTGGAGGAATCGCAAAAAAGAGGAAAGAATCCCCAGACTGTGGATCTTTTGAATGATCTGTCCTGGGAGCTCCGGCACAAGGACACACGCCGGGCTCTCACGTTAAGCCATCTTGCCGCGGAAATATCAGGAACGCTTTCTTACCGGCCAGGCGCGGCAAGGAGTATTCGAAACCAGGGTTACCTGCACCTGTTGCAATCCAACAACCAGACTGCTCTTACAAAATCGTACGAAGCGCTGCGCGTGTTTGAGGAGTTGCAGGATGAAATGGGGCAGGCTGCATCTCTGAATACCATCGGCAACGTTTATCATGCGCTCGGAGATTACGGCAACGCGCTCAAAATCCACATGAAGAGTCTCCGCTTGAAGGAGACCGCCGAGGACTTCAAAGGGCTTGCCCAGACCCTCAACAATATAGGCACCGTCTATCATCGCTTGAACGATACGGCCAGAGCGATGGAGTACTACCTGAAGAGCCTGAAGATCGACCAGGAAATCGGCGATCGCTCCGGGGAGGTCGCTGCGCTCAACAACATCGCGCTCCTCTACCAGGAGATCGGCGAGTATGAAAAGGCTCTCGAGTTTTACATGGCAAGCCTGAGCAAAGAGGACTGCAACGATGCAAAACATGCTGTATTGCTGATGAATATCGGGAATGTCTACATGCTCCTGGGCAACCATTCCGTTTCCAAGAATTATCATTTGCAAAGTTTGGGCATCAAGCAGGCAATCGGAGACAGGGAAGGGGAAGCAACCTCGCTGGTGAACATGGGCGAATTGTACGAGGCCATGGAAGACTTCCAGGGCGCCATGGAAAGCTACAAGGCGGGACTCAAGATTACGAGGGAAATCCGCGACAAATATGTCGAAGCATCTACATTAATAAACATGGGAAATCTCTTTCTGAAGAAGGACTCTGCAGTGGATGCGTTGGAGCATCTGGAGCTTGCACTGGGGATTGCGCAGTCCATCAATTCGCGGGAATTGATCTACAAATCGCATCGCTCGTTATCGAAAGCGTTGGAAAGCCGGGGGCGGTGGCAGGAAGCTCTGCAGCACCACAAGTTGTTTCACGATCAGTGGGAGCAGGCCGCCGGCGAAGAAACAGAGCGGAAGACCCGCGCTCTGATGGTTCAATTTGAAGTGGAGACGACGCAGAAAGAAAAGGAGATTTACAGGCTGAAGAATGTAGAGCTGGTGGATTTGAACAATGACCTGAAAGCACTAACGCAGTCGTTGCAGGAAATCGGGGAAGAAAAATCGCGACTGATGGAGGAACTCAAGCGCAAAGCGGAGCTATTGCATCAGCAGGCCAAGGTGGACAGCCTTACCGGGATTTGGAATCGCCGGCACATTGATCAGGAACTGGACAACGAATTCCAACGCGCCCGCCGTTTCGGCCATCCGCTTTCCGTTGTGATGGCCGATATCGATCTCTTCAAGAACATAAACGATAAGTATTCGCACATCCTGGGAGATGAGGTGCTTCGCACGGTAGCGCAGTTGATTCGCAAGACCTGCCGCACGATTGATGTTGTAGCGCGCTACGGCGGGGAGGAATTCCTGCTATATCTCCCGGAGACCACCGGAGAGCGTGCATTCATAGCATGCGAAAAGATTCGCAAAGCAGTGGAAGATTATGAATGGCACGAACTCGATCCAGGGTTGAAGGTCACAATCAGTTTTGGAATTTCGGACGATATGACGGTGACCAACCACGAGCGAATGATTTCCGCCGCCGACGCCAAGCTTTATGAAGCCAAGAACGCCGGCCGCAATCAGACCTGTATATAAGCCAGCGCTACAGCGGTGTCCCCCACATTGACTCATATATATGAGGTATCTATACTACGCATATGAGTAAAAGATTGCAGGTGGTTCTGGAGGAAGGGGAAGCACGCGAAATAAAGCGGCTTGCGCGCCAGCAGAAGGTGACGGTCTCCGAATGGGTAAGGACGGCTCTTCGAACGGCGCGCCGGCAGGAGCCCCGATCCGATCACGATAAGAAACTCCAGGTCGTTCGCGCTTCCGCAGGACATTCGTATCCTGCCCCGGGAATCGATCAGATGCTCGCCGAGATAGAGCAGGGATATTTGAAGTAGACATGATCTTTGTGGATTCGAATATTCCGATGTACCTGGTAGGCGAGGCTCATCAACTGAAATTGGAAGCTCAAAGACTGCTGGAAAAATACATATTGCTGCGGGAACGCCTGGTCACGGATGCCGAAGTGTTACAGGAAATCCTGCATCGCTACTCTGCAATTCATCGTTCAGATGCAATTCAACCTGCTTTTGATGCTTTACTCGGAATCGTGGACGAGGTATTTCCAGTGGATGCTGCTTCTGTGGATCGTGCCAAGACGATCCTGCTTGGCAAGAAACGCATCTCGGCTCGCGATGCTCTTCACGTTGCCATCATGGAGAAACAGGGAGTATCCCGCATCCTCACTTTTGATTCCGGGTTCGATTCTGTCCCCGGCATCGTAAGATTGCGGGAATAGCCGGTTCCTGCGCTGTAGGGCCCTAAGCGCTCTATTCTCAATATTCGGTTTGCGTTAAGATCGAACCGGAAGCAATAAATGCGCACCATCGTTCTGCCTGGCGATAAATCCATCTCCCATCGGATTGCGATGCTGGCGGCCGTTTCCGATGGCCCCTGCAGGTTTCGCAATTTCAACACCGGCGCCGACTGCGAATCTACACTTGCCTGCCTGCAATCCCTGGGCGCGAAGGTTGATCGCGGACCTGAGGTCCGGATTGTTCCCGCAACTCTGCATTCTCCATCAACCCCGCTCGATTGCGGGAATTCCGGCTCCACAATACGGATGCTTTGCGGATTGCTGGCGGGCTGGGGCATACCCGCTGTATTGACGGGCGACGATTCGTTGCGGAAGCGGCCGATGCGACGTGTTGCCGATCCGTTGCGGGAGATGGGCGCTGTTATCGACTTGTATGAAGGGGAATTCGCGCCGATCGTGCTGCGTTCCGGCGCGCGCGCCCCGATTCATTACGCGATGCAGGTGAGCAGCGCCCAGGTGAAAAGCGCCGTGCTGTTTGCGGGGCTGAGATTCCCGGGAACGACAGTTACCGAGAGGCTGCCGTCTCGCGATCATACGGAACGCCTGTTCTCCTATCTGCACTTACAGCCGGCTCAGGACATCCGGATTCCTGCATTCGAATACGATGTTCCGGGCGATCCTTCTTCAGCCGCATTTTTCGTCGTTGCGTGCCTCATGCAGCAAGGCGCCGAGATGGAGCTCCCGGCCATCCTGATGAATCCGCACCGTACCGGTTTTCTACGGGTGCTGCAGCGTGTCGGCGCGATCGTTGCGCATCGCAACGATCGTATGGTGCAGAACGAGCCCGTGGCGGACTTGCGGGTGACTTCGGCTGCTGCGCTTTCGCCGATCGTGGTTTCGCCGGACGAGGTGCCGTCGCTGATCGATGAGATTCCCGCGCTCGCGGTTCTCGGCACTACCTGCGGGTTCGAAGTCACCGGCGCGGCGGAATTGCGGCACAAAGAAACAGACCGCATCACAGCGCTTGCGCAGAATCTCCGTTCACTCGGCATCACGGTGCACGAGGCCCCCGATGGCTTGCGCGTGGAGAAAGGCCGGATGCAGCCGGCGATCGTTCGCTCTTATGGGGATCACCGTATTGCAATGGCCTTCGCCGCCGCAGGCATGGAAATCGATGACTCCTCCTGCGTGCGCATCAGCTTCCCCGAATTCTTCGACCTGTTGCGCAGCACACGGGATTGATCTCTCGCGCGCCCTAAGGCGTTATTTTTGCAGCAATGGAATCAGCAATGGTTTCGGGATCGGGGGAAGCGTCGATGGTTATGTGGGCTTTGTTGTAGATAGCTTCCCGTGACTGGAAGAGGTGTTCCGCATTTCGCCAGAGGGGGCGCGATGGGTCCCCGCCGATTCGTCGTGTGAGCACATCAAAAGGAACCTGCAGGTAAATCACCGTGCCGTTTTGCAACATCCAATCCGAGTTGAAGATGAAGCATCCGCCGCCCGTTGCGATGATCGAATCCGGCGGAGCGGAGTACAGGCATTTGCGTTCCAGTTCCCGGAATTCCCCTTCGCCCAGATCTTCGAAGATGCCGGCAATGTGACGTCCTGCAAGTTGTTCTATCTGCGTATCGAGATCCAGGAAATCCCTTTCCATTTTTGCGGCCAGGATTCTACCGATCGTACTTTTTCCTGCGCCCATGAAACCGGTTAAAAATATCCGGTTGAGAGCTGTAGGACGGACGTCCCCGCCGTCCCGTTTGTTATTTCTGTTCCCATACGATCTTCCCGCCAACCACGGTCATCAAGACTTTCACATCTGCGATTTTTGCGGGCGCAATGCTGAGGATGTCTTCGCTGAGCAGGAGGAAGTCTGCGAGTTTGCCGGCGCGGATTGTGCCTTTTTCCTTTTCCTGGAACTCCGCATATGCGGAGCCGAGCGTGTATGCTTCGATGGTTTCCTTCACGGTGATTTTTTCCTGCGGAACCCAGCCGTTGGGATTCTTACCATCCAGCGTGGCTCGTGTGACTGCGGCATATACCCCTAGCATTGGATTCAATGGCGCCACGGACCAATCGGTGCCGAACGCGAGGCGAACGCCTTCGTCCAGGAATGTGCGGAAGGCGTAGGTTCTCTGGATGCGATCCGGTCCGATGCGTTTTTCCGCCCAGCGTCCGTCGTCTATGGCATGGTAGGGCTGCATGGAAGCGATCACGTTTTGCGTAGCAAAGCGTTTGAAATCTTTTGCGGCCATGTGCTGCGCGTGTTCGATTCGAAAGCGGCGGTCGCGTGTGCCATTTGCCTTTTCGATGGCAGCGAACTGATCGAGGATCATGGAAATGGCGCGATCGCCGATGGCATGAATGCAGAGCTGCAATCCTGCGCTATCGGCCTGCTGCAAACGTTCCTGCATTTTTTCCGGCGGCTGCATTTCGCTGGAGAGCAGACCATGTTGCCCCGGGGAATCCAGGTAGGGGTCAAAGAAGTACGCTGTTGTGGAGCCCAGGGAGCCGTCCGCGAAGCCTTTCAATGCTCCAATACGGTAGTAGCTGGAACCGAAGGCGCGCCGCACACCGATCTTTGCCTGGTCTGCCCAGTCTTCTTCTGCGGGCGCGGCATAGATGCGCGTTGTCAGTTCCCCTTTCTCGGCCAGTTCTGCGTAGACAGCCATGTCCATATAGGAAGGAACCATGTCCTGTACGCTGGTGACGCCCAGCGACGCAGCATGTTGCAGCGCGCGTTTGATCGCGGCGGTCGTTTGCTCACGGGTCGCATCGGGGATAGCAGTGTAAACAGGACTCATGGCTGCATCTTTCAGCGAGCCCGTGGGGTTTCCTGCGGCATCGCGCACGATTTCACCACCGGGAGGATTCGGCGTTTCTCTGGTTATGCCTGAAGTTTTAACGCGGCTGTTTTGCGAGCCCCATGTGGCCGTCATAGCGGTCCACGAATACCGGATGATCCGGGGTAACAAAGTCGATCCATTCCCGGGTGGGCAATATGGCGGGAGTCCATTTTTCGTGATCCCAGTTGCCTCCAAGAATCCATTGCCCCTTCGGCGTGATTTTTGCGCGTTCCGCAATCAGGGCAACGAACTCCTCGCGGCTTGCCGCATTCTTCAGATCCACCCTGTCCAGCTGGAATCCGCCCGATGAAAAATGTACATGGGAGTCGTTAAAGCCGGGGACCACGCGTTTTTGTTTTGCATCCACCACGCGCGTTTTCGGCCCGACCCATTTGGCAATTTCGGCGGAGCTGCCGACAGCGACAATGCGATCGCCGATAACGGCGAGTGCTTCCGCCTCAGGCATTTCTTTTTCCACCGTCCAGATTCGCGCGTTGGTTAGAACAAAATCCGCTGTAGCATCGGCAAACGCAGAGACGTAAAAAGATGACAATATTAGAATAGTAGAAGCTTACGCAACCTTCCCCTCCTTCTTATAGCGGCGCCCTTTCCAGACATTTCCGCCGCGCAGGTCGTGACTGATCATGGAGTTCAACAAAATAAGGCCATAGAGTGCTGCGCACAGGGAAACTGAAGAAGTACACATACGGAACATGAAACTGGCGGTTTGCGGCAGTCTGGGCGGCAATCATGGCCAGCATCGGAAATGCGCTGGCCAAAATCAGCATTCCATTTGGAAACACCAGTCCTGCAACAAATGCCAATACCGGGAGGATCATCAAACCAAAGCCGGCGAGCACAGACGCCAACAATCTCCGGCTTTGTATCCGACAGCCTCGTAGGCGTGGCGACTCAACCCCTCCCAGATTCCCTGGAGGGAGTCGTACATCCGCGTGCTGACCCGCGCTTCCCGAATCATGAATGTGCGAATGCGATAGCCGGAGGATTTGAACATCTCGGCCAGCTTTACATCTTCCGCCACGGCATCCCGGATCCGGTGGTAGCCGTCCATGTGCCGGAATAGCAGGCTCTTGAGCAGGATGTATCCGCCGGCTGTGAGCGCCACCGGCGATTTCGGGTCATTGGAACAATGAACGGGGAAAATCATGCTCAGGATGATTGCAAACGCGGGCAGAACAACACGCTCCCAGAAGGTCACGCATTCCACATGCGGGAGAATCGACAGCAGATCGATGCGCTCCCTTTGTGCGGTGGCAATGCAGTTTCGCAACACGGATGGATGGTGCACGACATCGGCGTCAGTGAAGAGCATCCAGTTGCCGGTTGCATGTGCGGCAGCCTGGTGCAACGCCCAGCTTTTGCCACGCCAATCGGGAGGGAGATCGGAGCTCGATAAAACACGGATTCGGGAATCGCGCTTTGCGAAGGATTCCGCGATCGCATGCGTGTCGTCTTCGCTGTGATCGTCGATAACAAGGATCTCGATGTTCGGGTAATCCTGCTGCACCAATGACTCCAGCGATCGCGCCAGGTTCCGGCTTTCGTTGCGCGCCGGCACCAGGATCGAAACCTTCGGCGTAGACACCGGCTCATTCGTCTCCGGCAAATACAGGCTTCGCCGTAACGCAATCGCTCCCTGCACAGCGCAAATCAGCCAGAACAGATTCGCCAACCCGAGCGCAACGTACAACAACCACATGACGCGATAGTAACACGGAAGAAAAAGCGGAACCACAAAGGCACTAAGACACTAAGTGCACAAATTATTAATTCTTTGAATTCGTGACATTAGTGCATTTGTGCCTTTGTGGTTGCCTTTCTCTAATTCCGCATTTTATTGGTTTGTTGTAGAATGCGCTTCCATGAAAAGTGAGCTGGTGTTGCCGTCTTTTGCGAAGATCAATCTCGTGCTGCGGGTAACTGGTCGCAGACGGGATGGGTACCATACGTTGGAGTCCATTTTTCAGACGATTGATTTACACGATACGCTGACGTTTCGCTTTTCGGAGAGCAATCATTTCCACGTGGCGCTGGATGTTCAAGACAGCGACCTCCCGGCAGACGGCACGAACCTCATATATAGGGCGTGCAAGGCATTTGATGACCTGGTTCCATTGCGGCACCGGGTGGAAGTTTCGATCCAGAAGCGAATTCCCGTCGAGAGCGGCCTGGGGGGAGGCTCCAGCAATGCGGCCTGCACCTTGATTGCGCTGTCGCGTTTTTACGGCTGGCCGCTCGATCGTCGCAGTTTGACCCGGGTTGCGGCAAAGCTCGGGGCTGAGTGCCGTTTTTCCTCCATGGAGGCACCGCAATGGGGACCGGAAAAGGCGATCGGATCACCCCATATCCGGACTGGTGGCCCGGCACACCCGTCCTGTTGGTGCTGCCCGGAGTGAGCTGTTCCACCGCAGAGATTTACCGGAAATTCGATGAAGCCGGTTTATTGACAGAAAAACCGAATTTCATTAAGATACTCAGTGATCTAAGGCCGGAATCTCTGAGGGACTTTGTCTCGCAAATCGGAAACGATCTGGAACCGGTTGTTTTCGCTCTGTATCCTGAATTGGATTCCATCAAAAAAAGACTGACTGGATACAGGTGCCGTTTCCGCGGCACTTGACGGGAAGCGGTTCTGCGCGTGTATGGTCTTTTTGAGGAAGCTGCGGATAGTGAACAGGCTGCGTCGGCAATTTCCAGACAGCGATAAGACTCACTTTTTGGGAATCGGACGGAATACGAGCGAAGAGTGGGACTGACGGGCCGTTGGAGGCGGGCTGCCGCCAATGGCGGATAGTTAATTTTGGGGAGTCGCCAAGCGGCAAGGCACGGGTCTTTGGAACCCGCATTCGGAGGTTCGAATCCTCCCTCCCCAGCCAATTCATTTGTGGTAAGAGAAAACCGGAACGCGTTCCGAATTCCGAAACCCAGAAAATCTGGTGATTGTGATGGATCGATATAAGGTTTTCACAGGAAATGCGAATCCTCCGTTGGCAGAAGAGGTTTGCGCCAACATTTGAATATTCCTTTGGGTAAATCTCAACGGTCACCCGTTTTAGTGATGGAGAATCTTATTTTCAGATCCTGGAGAACGTTCGGGGTGTGGATGTTTTTGTCATGCAATCCACCTGTTCGCCTGTGAACACCAATTTGATGGAATTGTTTATCATGATTGATGCACTCAAGCGCGCCTCGGCAGGACGCATTACAGCGGTCATCCCTTATTATGGATACGCACGCCAGGACCGAAAAGACAAACCGCGCGTTCCGATTACATCCAAACTTGTTGCGGATCTTGATTACGGAAGCCGGAACAGACCGGATTCTGACCCTGGATCTTCATGCAAATCAAATCGTGGGATTCTTTAAAATCCCGGTGGATCATCTTTACGCCGCACCAGTGATCTTGAAATATATATCGCAACAAAAATTCAAGAACCTAACCATTGTTTCCCCGGATGCCGGGGGCGTAGAGCGAGCTCGAGCTTTTGCCGTTCGATTGAATGCTCAGCTTGCGATCGTAGACAAAAGACGCGTGGCTCCGAATGTCGCGGAGAGCATGAACGTAATCGGGGATGTTGCGGGCCGAACCTGCGTGATTGTGGACGACATTATCGATACCGCAGGTACGTTAACCAGTACAGCGGAATCGTTAAAGCAAAAGGGTGCGGACAAGATCTTTGCGACTTGTTCCCATCCCGTTTTCAGTGGACCGGCCATAGAGCGAATTAATCAATCTCCTTTGGAGCAAGTGGTTGTAACCAATACCATTCCGCTCTCGAAAGAAGCGCGTCGCTCCCAAAGTGATTCAGTTATCGGTGGGCGAACTTCTGGCAAGAGCAATTACAAATATTCATAAGGAGATTATCGGTTAGCGAACTATTTGTGTAACTAGACGACAGGAGTCCGGAGTCCTGGGTCCAGCTATTGGACTCCGGACCCGGGAAACGATTCTAGGATGAATTTGCTATGGAACAGATTAACAGTTACGAAAGCACAATGTACTGTGAAGACAACCGGAAAAGGATTCGAATCGTAGATTGAGAGTGTCAGGAAAAGTTCCCGCCATTTTGTACGGTCATCGCAGAGCGGCCGTTTCATTGGAAGTAGATCCGAAAGAAATCTTTCGGATTCTGCATTCGCAATCGGGTGAAAATACAATCTTCGAATTGAACGGTTCCCGGACAGGATAAAGTGAATTGCCTGATTAAGGAAAACCAACTCGAACCTATCTCTCATCGCATGCTGCATGCTGATTTTTATGAAGTTGCGATGGATGAAGATCTGGAAGTGGATGTGCCTCTGGAAGTCCCCGGGGAAGCTTACGGGGTCAAAACCGAAGGCGGCTTGCTGGACATGGTGCATCGCGAAATCCGTGTAGAATGTTTACCCGGCGATATACCGGAACAATCGTAATCGATGTTACCGAGATGAAAATCGGCGATCAATTCCGCATTCGAGATCTGCAGGTCAGCGAAAGGTGAAAATTCTTGAAGATCCGGAAACAGTGGTCGTGGCCGTGGAACATCCGAGAGCGGAAGAACGGTTGCCGGCGCTGCTGTCGCGGAAACGGAAGCCGAACCGGAAGTCATCAAGAAGGGCAAAGTTGCTGAACCCGCAGAGGATGAAAAGGAAAAGGAAAAGGAAAAGAAATAGCTTCGGCCTTTTGCCGGGCTGGCGTTATTTGACGTCGATGTTATTTGAATGCAGATTAAGTTGATTGCCGGGTTAGGCAATCCGGGAGAAAAGTACACGGCCACGCGCCACAATGTGGGGTTTCTGGCCGTAGACAAACTCCTGGAGGATTCGCCGGTTCGCACCGAGCGAATGATCCACCAGGCGATGGTCTTTGAAACTGAAAAGTATGGCTTGCTGTGCAAGCCGCTTACGTACATGAACCGCAGCGGACGCGCGCTGCTGG
Organism: uncultured Alphaproteobacteria bacterium; assembly: GCA_963810045.1. GTDB lineage: Bacteria > Pseudomonadota > Alphaproteobacteria > Rhizobiales > Aestuariivirgaceae > Aestuariivirga. Next base: position 18,080 of record CAWELV010000023.1, read on the forward strand.
GAGTGATGCGTGAGTACGGCCTGCAGCCGCAGGAAATCCTGGTTGTCTATGACGATTTCGCCCTGGAGCTGGGATTTCTTCGAGTGCGAGCCCGGGGAAGCTCGGGCGGACATAACGGGCTGCAATCGACCATCGAACAACTTCAGACGACGGAAATCCCGCGGCTTCGGCTGGGGATCAAGACGGATGAAATGGAGAACTGGGTCGATTTTGTGCTGGGCGATTTTAAACGCTCCGAACGAAAGGTCGTAAGTGAAATGCTGGAACAAAGTTGTGAAGCCGTGGAGATGGTTCTCCGGGACGGCGTAAACGCAGCGATGAACCGGTTTAACAAAAAGCAAAAGTCAGGCTAACCTGCCTTATGCTCCTTGCCGTTTTCAAAACGAAACGGCTTCATTCGATCCGGCGCAAACCCGGAGCGAAACAAACCACAAGGAGGATCTAGTGAATTATTACGAACTCTTGGTGATCTTTTCCGGAAACCTCACTGAGGAAGAGGAAAAGGCCCGCATTACCCAGGTAGAAGAACTTCTGGGCAGCCAACAAGCAACCATCCATCTTTCCGATCACTGGGGCAAGCGGAAGCTCGCCTATCCGATCAACAAACAGCGCCAGGGTTACTATGACTGGTACTACTTTGAAATGGCGCCCGGTCACGTGGCTGAAGTGGATCGCAAGCTGAAGATGGACGAACAGATTCTGCGATTCATGATGCTGAAGATGGAAAAGATTCAGGTCAGCAATCTGCATCGCGAAGTGGCACGCCGCAAGGAAGCCGCGAATGCGCCTGTCGAACCGGCTCCTGCGCAGGAACCTGCCGCAGCAACCGCGCCGGCAGCACCCGTTGCAGAACCTGTGGAACCCGAAATCGCCACGGTAGAAGCGGAAGCTCCCGTGGCCGTAGAACCCACACCCGAATCATAAGGAGAAAAACATGGCAGATCGTAGAGAACCCAAGCAGCAGCAACAGCAGCAGGAAGGGATGGGCGGTCGCCGGTATTTTTTCCGGAGAAAACGCGTGTGCCGGTTCTGCAGCGAAAAAATCGATTTTATCGACTTCAAAGATGTATCTTTGTTGCAGAGCTTCGTCCCCGAACGCGGACGCATCATGCCGCGCCGCATCACCGGCACCTGCGCCTGGCATCAGCGAAAGCTGGGAACCGCATTCAAGAGAGCCCGCATTGCCGCTTTGATTCCGTACGTAGGAGTGTAGCATCATGAAATTGATACTCACTGAAGATGTACAAGCTGGGAAAACGCGGCACCGTTGTTTCCGTAAAGGATGGCTATGGCCGTAATTTCCTGCTTCCCCGCAAGCTGGCATGCCCGCAACCGAAGCGAATATGAAACGGCTGGAAATGGATACCAAGAAGTGTCGCGTCAAGGAAGCAAAGGAAGAAATGGATGCCACCCAGATGAAATCCAATCTCGAAAAGCTTTCGCTTTCCATTAAGGTACGCGCCGGTGAAGGCGATGTCCTTTTCGGATCCGTCACTTCCGCCGATATCGCGAGCTGCTGGAAAAAAAAGGCTATAGCATCGATAAGCGCCGGATCGAACTGGACGAGCCGATCAAGCGCCTGGGAAAATACCAGGTGCCCGTGAAGCTGTTCGAATCGGTCAGCGCCGAAATAAAAGTCGAAGTGGTCCGCGAATAAGGGCAACCACAAAGTTAGAAAAAATATTCAGGCAACCGCAAAGACTCTCAGAGACTTTGTGGTTGCCTTTTTGTCCAATTCCGCGCTGCAAGGCCTATATAATATTTTCGCTTGCGAGGGTTCGTAATGTCTGTGGATTTAATTACTGAAAAGGGTGCTTCCTCATAGCTTGGAAGCGGAACACTCGGTTCTTGGCGCCATCATTCTTGACAACCACTCGATCTACCAAGTATTGGATCAGCTTCCCTCCGACGATTTTTACGCAGAGAACCACCGATGTTATTCGAGCGCATCTTTGAGCTGATCACGGAGCAGCGTGCAGTTGATCTGGTGATGTTGCGCGAGAGCTTATGCGGACCGGCGAACTGGATTCGGTCGGCGGAATCAGCTACATCGCATCGCTGATCGACGTTGTTCCCACAACACGAAATATCCTGCACTACAGCCAGATCATTAAAGAGAAAGCTGCGCTGCGGCGTTTGATTCGCGCCGGCTTTGAGATCATCGATTCGTGTTACAGGCAGGAAGATGAAACAGAGGAAATCCTGGAAGATGCCGAGAAAACGATTTTCTAAATCGCGGAAGATCGCGTGCAGAAGGTTTTGCGTCGTTGAAAGAGCTTGCCGATGCAGCCTGGACGAAGATCAATTTCCTTCATGAGAACCCCGGTGTTCTGACAGGCGTCGCGACAGGATTCATCGATCTCGACATGATGACTTCAGGGCTGCAGCCCTCGGATCTGATCATCGTGGCAGGCCGCCCATCCATGGGAAAGACCGCATTTGTGTTGAATATTGCGCAGCACGTGGGGACGAAGCTGAAGAAGACGGTCGGTGTTTTCAGCCTGGAAATGTCGAAGGATCAATTGATGCTGCGACTTTTGTGTTCGGAGGCGCGGTTGGATTCCCATCGGTTGAAGATCGGCGGATTCACGCGGGACGAGTGGTCGCGCTTGATGCGGACAATGGCTGAGTTGAGCGAGACCAAAATCTTCATCGATGATTCCAGCGGAATGACACCCGTGGAAATGGGCGCCAAAGCGCGGCGCTTGAAAGCGGAGCACGGGCTCGACCTGCTCATCATCGATTACCTGCAATTGATGCACATGGGCGGACGGTGGGATAACCGGCAGCAGGAAATCAGTTCGATTTCGCGCTCACTGAAAGCGCTGGCAAAGGAGTTGAGTGTGCCGGTAATCGCCCTCTCCCAGTTGCATCGCGGTCCGGAAACACGCATTAAAGATCATCGCCCGATGCTTTCGGATCTGCGGGAATCGGGCGCCATCGAACAGGATGCGGACCTGGTCATGTTTATTTATCGCGAAGAAGTGTACGAGGCAAATGAAGATAATCGCGGGCTGGCCGAAATCCTCGTGCGCAAACAGCGCAATGGGCCCATCGGCGATGTGGAACTGGTCTTCTTAAGGGAATACACGCGCTTTGAGAATAAATATAAGTGACCTGTCGCTGCAACGCCCTACCTGGGCGGAAATTGATCTCGACGCCATTCAATCTAATATACTCGAAGTAAAGAAGCTCGCGCCGGCTGCATCGATCCTCGCCGTAATCAAAGCGGATGCATACGGTCACGGCGCCGAGCGGATTGCACACCAACTGGAGCCGGAAGTTGCGTTGTTCGGCACGGCCACAGTAAGCGAAGCCGTCGCACTGCGGGATGCCGGCGTGCGCGTCCCGGTGCTCGTGCTCGGCGGAATGACGCTGGAGCAACTTCCCATGCTGCATGCCTACGACCTGACTCCGGTCGTTCATAGCCTGGAATTCTGGAATGCGTTTGTTGCGTTCGCACAATCCCTCGGCCGCGTGGTGGATGTGCATTTGAAGCTGGACACCGGTATGGGGCGGCTCGGCATGGCGGAGACGGATGCTGCGCACATCCTGTCGCAAAAACCAGCAAACGTGCGCATCAATGGATTGATGACGCATTTCGCTTGCGCCGACATCCCGAATGATCCTGCAACATTGGAGCAGCTCCGGCGATTCCAGTCCTTTGTGGATACGCATGGCGCCGGAATCCGCTGGATTCATGCCGCAAACAGCGCAGCCATCCTGAATTATCCGCAATCCCATTTCAACCTGGTGCGGCCGGGCTTGCTGTTGTACGGCCTGTCCCCCATGGGTGATGTCCGCAAGGAGTTATCCCCGGTGCTTTCCCTCTTCAGCAGGATTTCCGCGCTTCGAAATGTTCCGAAAGGCGGGACCATCGGTTACAGCCGCTCTTTTCGCGCTGAACGCGACACCCTTGTTGCCACTATTCCCATCGGGTACAGCGATGGACTCCGCCGGCGCCTTTCCAACAAGCTGGATGTCGAGATCCGAAATCACATGTGCCGCGTGATTGGCAATATTTCCATGGATCTTTGCATGGTGGATGTAACGGAAATCGCGCATGATGTGCAGATCTCCGACCTGGTCACCCTGATAGGGCCGCGCATCTCCGCATGGGATTGGGCGCAGATCCTGGATTCCATCGCCTGGGAAACCTTCTGCTTACTCGGCTCCCGCGTCCCACGCGTCTACAAACGCGCCGGCCAGATCATCGACGTCTACTACCCCTGAAGAGAACTCGCCACAGAGACACGGAGAGCACGAGGAAACACGGAGGTTAATAAAATTTATTAAAACTCTGTGCTTCTCTCTGTGCTCTCCGTGCTCTGTGGCTGAGCTCTCTTTCGATGATAGAATGGCAAAACGATGTCGAAGAAAGTGAAGAGCGTTCAGTATGTTTGCCAGGAGTGTGGCGGTGTTGCGGGCAAGTGGCTCGGCAAGTGCCCGGATTGCGGCAACTGGAACACGATGGTGGAGGAGTCCGTTGTCGAAAGGGATTCGAGTTCCACGTGGACAGGCCTTTCCCAGAACCATCCGGTGGCGTTAACGGAAGAATCCGGCGAGGCGGAGCAATCCGTTCGCATAAGCACCGAGATCCCCGAACTCGACCGGGTGCTGGGCGGCGGGATTGTAGAAGGGAGCCTTGTGTTGATTGGCGGCGACCCGGGGATCGGGAAATCCACAATCATGCTGCAGCTTGCTCACCGTCTCGCGCAGAAGGGAAAGACGGTCATTTATCTTTCCGGTGAAGAATCGGAAACGCAGATCCGTTTGCGCGCCGCGCGTTTGGAGTGCAAAGCGAAAACTGTATCTCTTCACCGAAACGTGCACGGAGCGCATCTTCTCGGCCCTGGAGAAAGTGCGCCCTTTTGCGTAATCGTCGATTCCATTCAGACAATGTATACGTTGAAATTCCCATCCGTGCCCGGCAGTGTCGGACAGATTCGCGAAACCGCGATGCAGTTCCTCACTTATGCAAAGCAGAACAGCACGTGCGTCTTTCTAACCGGTCATGTAACAAAGGATGGAACGATTGCCGGTCCGCGCCTCCTCGAACATCTGTGGATACCGTTCTCTATTTTGAAGGGGACAACAAGCAGCTGTATCGCATCCTGCGCGCGGTAAAAAATCGATTCGGCTCCATCAATGAAATTGGCGTTTTTGAAATGGCGGAATCCGGGGCTTGTCGGGTGCAGAATGCGTCCAGTTTTTCCTTTCCGAACGCCCGATATCTGCGCCGGATCGGTCGTGATGAGCTGCGTGGAAGGCACCCGCCCGTTCCTGGTGGAATTGCAGGCCCTTGTTACGGAAAGCGCCTATGGAAACGCCCGCCGTATGGCAATCGGTCGTCGACAGCTCCCGCGTAAACATGCTTGTGGCCGTGCTGGAGAAGCGCATCGGTTATCACGTCGGCGGCCAGGATATTTTCCTGAACGTCGGTGGGCGGGCTTTTCCGTGGATGGATCCCGCGGCGGATCTCGCGATTTGCGCAGCAATTGTTTCCAGCTTACGAAACAAAGCGGTCGATCCACACACAGTATTGTGCGGGGAAGTGGGGCTCACAGGCGAAATTCGCTCGATCTCGCATTTTAATCTGCGCGCATCAGAAGCAAAAAACCTTGGCTTCCGCAGAATCGTCGCTCCGCCAAACGCGAAATACGACGGCAAGGGTGTGGAAATTTTTCCATTGCGAAAGCGTAAAAAAGCCCTCTCCTTTCTGAATCCCGGCAAAGGAAAAGCAAGCCAGGCAGACAAACAGAACGCGGAAGACAATACAGAGTCTGAAAAGTAGCAACACCAGCCGACCCATTCGCAGGGTCCTATTTCGCGCGATCTTTGGCCCCGATTGCGTGCTGCATCTTGTACCGCGCATTGGCTTTCCGACATCACCCGGGAACGGGTGTTTCCGGTATACATATCGGCAATCAGCCTTTTATATTACAATTAGAATGAAATAGAACGAATCCACAGGGAGGTGACAATAAATTGAGCTTGCTTTTGAGCCGTTTAGTGCTCGTAGCATTGCTGGCGGTTGCAGGGTACTTCATACAGCCTTTCCAGGTGACAAGCCGGATCTGGGGTTTAGGAGCCGGTGCGATTCTTGGAGGGCTTATCATTTTCCTCGAAAGCCGAATTAAAGGAGTAGGTCCAAAAACGTTGATCGGGGCCGTTATAGGCCTGGTATTCGGCATTATCCTTGCGATATTCGTCAGCCTGTTAATAGGAAAGTTGGGGTTAGCTCACTCAACTACATCGATCCTTCAAATCTTTTCATTCTTCTTCTTCATCTACAATGGTTTGCTTCTTGGGAGCAAAAAAGCGGATTGGTTTGAACCGGCTAACCTGATGGCGTTATTCGGGGATAAAGGCGAAAAGAAGAGTTACAAAATTCTGGACACGAGCGTAATCATCGATGGGCGCATTGCCGATTTAACTGAAACCGGTTTTATCGAAGGGGTCATCGTGGTTCCGCAATTCGTGCTTCGGGAGTTGCAGCATATCGCCGATTCTCCGGATTCCTTGAAACGGAATCGGGGCCGCAGGGGTATAGAAATCCTCCAACGCATGCAGAAGAAACCGGAATTGAATGTGACGATCACGGAAGTCGACTTTCCGGATGTCCCGGAAGTGGATATGAAATTGATCGAACTGGCAAAGCAGTTGACTGCCAAGATCGTAACGAATGACTACAATCTGAACAAGATTGCGCAGTTACAAGGCGTTTCGGTTTTGAATATCAACGAACTGGCCAGCGCATTGCGTCCGGTGGTTTTGCCCGGGGAGACCATGAAAGTATTCATTCTCAAGGAAGGGAAGGAATACAACCAGGGTGTGGCATATCTGGATGACGGTACGATGGTAGTGGTCGATAATGCGAGAAAGCTGATTGGTAAGAACGTAGAAGTTGTTGTGACCAGCGTTTTGCAGACGACCGTCGGAAAGATGATCTTCGGCAGACACGAAGAAGAATAATTGCATTTTCAGGGCGTCCTTTTTGGACGCCCTTTCTTTTCCTGTTCTTATCCCCCTATCCCCTCCTTATCCCGAGCTATCCCCATTTCCGAAATAACGAACATAGGACACTCACGTCAGTCCAATGCTCGTTTTCGAATCCCGCGCGCTTAGGAGTTGGAGATAGCTCGGGATAAGGAGGAGATAGGGGGATGAACTCAAAGAAATTGCAGGGAATTCGTCCCCCGTTGAGCCGAAATCTGAAAATTACTTCTTCAGGCCGAACTCGTTCAGCAGCGCTGTGAGTCCTTCGTCACCCAGGTTATCGAGCACACCGAGGCGCGAGAGCCTGGCGAGTTCTCCCACGAGCCGGTTGTCCGGGTTCGTGGCAATCGTGGATAGCAGCGATGATTGTTCGGTTTCTGGAAGTCCGGTGAAGCCTTTTCCGCTCAAAAGGTCCTTGAACCCTTTGGAGAAATCCGGATCATCAATTCCCTTGAAGAATGCGGACGCTGCTTCGCGCTTAATGGTGTCGGGAAGTTTTGTGAATCGTTCGTCCTTCAGCAGGGCAGCCATATCGGCGCGTCCCTGATCATTGTTGAGGCCGACATAGAAGAAGCCGCGCGTGAATTCTTCCTTAAGATCCGGCGACAGGCTCTGGAAGTCGGGGTCAGCCTTCACATCGGCAAATTCCTTTACCGAAGTGAGGAATTTATCCATGTTTTTCCTTTCGGGATTCTGGATGAATTTGCGAAGAACCACCGATTGCTCTTCCTCGCTCAGTTGCTGGAATTCCGGATTTGTAGCAAGTTTGGTTAGATTTTCTTTGGCAGCCGGGTTGGATTTCCAGGAATCCATCAAGCCTCCCACCTGTCCGCGAGTATAGCCGCTGAGACCAGCCATCGGATCGGAAGAGGCTCCGCCGGTTTCGCCTGTGGCTTCAGTGGCCGGTGTCTCCTTGATTCCGACTTTCTCCTTGATAGCCTGGAGCGCATCCGCCTTGCCGGAGAGCGATCCGTCATTCGCCTTTTCTCCCAGCGCCGCAGCATACGCGGCATCCGGATTCGATGAGACCGATTCCAAAATACGGATTTGTTCGTCCTCTGGAAGGCCTGCAAATGCGGGGCTTCCGACGAGGTCCTTTATGCCTTTTGTAAACTTCGGGTCTTCCGGGTTTGCAAAAAAACTCTCGCCCGTCTGTTCCTGAACGGAGGTCGGGAGTTTTGCGAATTCCGGATCCGACAGGATGGAGGCAAGATCCTTCCTGGTGTGAGGGGTCCTGGAATCGATTCCGAAGTAAGCGCGGGTAAAGCTATCCCGGACCTCGGTATCGAGGCTCTTGAAGTTTGCATCTTCCTTCAGCTCCGCGAACTCTTTCATGGACTCCTTTATGCTGGCGACATTGGATGTCTCGGGGTGCTGCGCTATTTTTGCGAGGAGCGATTCCGTTCTCTTTGTCGTTGAGTTTTGCCGAATGCAGGATCTGTGGCGATGCTCATGATATTTGTTTTCGCCGCCGGGTTGTCTTTCCAGGAGCTGAGCAACCCTCGTACTGCAACCTGGGATGTTTCGCCCAGGGCTTGAAACGCAGGGTTCGCGGAAAGAGCAATCAGGTCCCGTGTTTGGGCGTTGGCCTTTCCGGACTTGTCCGAAATGATTGGTTGGGAGTCCTGGAAGTCCATCACTGCTTTCCTGGTTGCGGCATCGTAAACGCCCGTTTCGGGAATCGCCGGCAAACCGGCTTCTTTTCTGCTGGCATTCAGTTGCTGTTGCATTTCCTTAACCTCTGGGCCTTTGCTTCCTTCTTTCAGGACTTTCTTGGGATCGGCTCCCACGAGAGGTTTCGTCTCACCGCTGACTTCGGATTGCAATTCGGAGGCTTTGGCTTTTTCTGCCAGCGCCACTTCGCCTTTCTTTTCCGCCGCGGCTCCGGAACCGGGACCGGATGGTTCTTCTGCAGCGCCGGATTCCTTGGACGCTTCCGGCCTGGGCATTTTCAGTTCCTGTCCCGGTTTCACATCTCCCGACTTGAGGCCGGGATTTGCGGCTATAAGATCCTCTATCGACACACCCAGTTCTTTGGCTATGCTGAAAATCGTATCGCCTTTCTTTACTGTCAGTGTTTCGGAATCGTTTGTTTGTGCGGGCACGGCAGTGCCGGTTGAAATAGGTCCACCAATCTTTGTAACCATGTTCTCTCCGTAGCGGGTTTATTTTACGAAGGTCACTCTTGCAACATGCATACCATTCGATTCACGTCTGAGGATGTGAATCAACGTCACACAATGAGTCGTGAGAATGCAACTTGATGAGCCGAAAAGCAGGCGAAAAAAGTGTCAGTCCTTTTCATACCATTCTCGTGGAGGCGGAGTACTGTGTTTCCAGGATAGAAACAGCGCGTGATAGAAGGTAAGTGAAAGGATCCAGGACGGAGGAAACTCGATCCAGACTCATTTGGATTCTATCCAGATTTGGGGATTCAGGTCCGCTTCTCAAACCCTCCCTGGACAGCGTATCGTCCAGTTTACCTACAACGCTTTCACCAAATTTTTCCATTTCCCGAAGTTCCAGGGAATACAGGAACACGATTGGATAAATGACGTTTCTAACGGTAAAGGGGCTCTCTGTTTTGTTCAATTCCTCCAACCGCATCTTTTTCTCTTTGTCTGTTTTTTGTTCCCGCAAAACGAGGTGCGCCTCCCAACGCAGCGCAAGTGGATTCCACTCAGGCTTCCCTTGTTTGCGTCGTTCCGAATTGATGAGAAGACCTTCAGCAAGTGTTCTGCTGTCGCAGGCGGGTATTGCTGAATTCAGGCGTTCCATTGAGCGAGCCACCTGTTCCTGGACGAGCTTCTTCAGTGGATCGTGAGAAAACGCGGATGCCGCGGAGGATTTCACGGGGTCCCAATCCCGCATCTGCTTCTGAATTGCAGCGCGATCGAGCAGGCACTTTTGAGTCGTTGCAGCGATCGCGGTATCGATGGCGAAATCCATTCTGCCCATGGCGCCGGCCAGCAAGTCCCATTTCTTTCGCGCATCCGGGTCCTTCAGCTTTTTCCCGATATCGGCGCCGCCGGCCTGAGCGCACACCGCTTCGTATTCCTCGGCATTTTTCGAGGAAAGCAGGATGGTCACGACGGCCCTGGCGGCGCGAGTGGAAATCTGCCCTTTGAGCAGATCCTGGATCAGTTCCACTTTTTCTATTGGAGTCGAAATCCGCAACTTCAGCGGGTCCTGGATCACGCGTTCGAGTTCATCGGGCTGTCTTCGCGTGTTGTTCAGTTCCGCTCGCGCTTTCAGGATCTGGCTCGCAGAGTAGCCTGCTTTTCTGGCATCGAGCGCCATTGCTGCAATCGAGGGATCCATGGCAACGGGCACTTCAAATGCGCCGGCGGTAATATCAAAGTCTGTTGTTGTGCGCGGTGTTCCCCAGGAAGCGGCATTGGATCTGCTACGAATTTTGTTTTCTGATGCTGCGAAAATCGATTGGAATTGCGCAGCATCGGAAGCCGATTGGAGAATGCGGTTTATGTAATGCATTCCGGATGCGTTTCCAGTTGCGGCGCATCGGCTGGAAGCGCTGTCATGCGTTCAATCACCGCGATTTTTTCCTCCGTGGTCAGGACCAGGAGTGCATCTTCATTCAATATCAGGTTCGCCAGGCTGGCATCGTTCTTATCGACAAGTGCGTGATTCCAGGAATCGCAAAGCAGCATCATGGTTTTGGCGTCGATTCCGGGAGTTGCGCTTTGCTTTCCGCAGGCCACTGCCCGACTGAGAGCGCGGGTCTTTTCGAGGTTTCGAATACGAGGCGCCGCAGTGCTTCGAGTAGCTGTGATGCGAGCGGGTTCAGGTCCGGCTGCCCGCTCTCACGCGCACGGGCCGGCAACTGTTGCAGGCTCTGAACGATCGACTGCAACAGGTCCTGCAGTCTCCTCTCCGCAAGCTCTTGAACCGGGGATACTGCCGCGGGTTGCTCCGGGAGTGGTTTGCAGACGATTTGAAATTCCAGGGTCTTGGCAGCTTCTGCAATCAGCGGGGCAAGATCGGAAGGCGCTTTCGGCGCGCGCGGCGCTTTTAATGGGACGCCGAAGTACTGGCACAAGCGCAGGATCAGGTTTGCAACACCGATCAGGAACGGATCTTTCATCAGTTCGTCTGCGACCCGCTGCCGCGCGACAACACCACTCAATGCGCCGGATCGCTGCCGCGCATGCGACAGCCGTTCTTTTGCTGAGGAACTCGGCGATGCAGCCGCTCCCGGTTGGAGGCCTTGAATTGCAAAGCTTACGCTGCGATCCGTGTACACCTTGGCGACGTTCCCGCGCACGGAAAACGTCAGCGATTCGGCTGCAGTCAGTGAATGCTTGTCCCGACCGTTGACGATCAGTTGCAGGATGTCTTTGATCTGGACTATGACGATCACGTCATTCAGCCCGGGAACAAGAACCCTTCGGCCGCCATCGTTCAGCAGCACCGTGGATCCCCCGATGATCATTCCCCGTGTTTGCCTCGGCCCACATCTTACCATGCGCTGTAGGGCACGCGTTCTCGGTAATGTAGGGGCGGTGCATTCCCAGGGGGGATGCTGATCCTTGCATACCACCAACTCCTCTTCGGTGGCGCGATCATCGCAGGACGCAAGAATGCTCCGCCCTTGACGTCCAACGACGATTATTTGTCCTCGGCGGAAGGGCGGAGCATTTTGTTGTAACCGAAGATCGCGCCAATTTATAGCCATCCGTTGTGCGGGGAGACCGTTCCCTTCGCAGGAAATGCACCGCCCCTACCGCTTTTATCGCGAGTAGATCAGCATGACGAGCGCGCGCATGAGCAGGTAGGCAAGGATCAGAATTACAAGGAAGGAATGTTTGGAGAGGAACCGGGCGGCGGATTCGATCCAGCTTTCGCGATAGGCTTGCACTCGAAGTCCATCCCGGTAGTGCTGAACGTCTTCCAGCAATTCCTTTGCGCTGGGATAACGGTCCTGTTTCAGCTGTGAAAGGGATTTTGTGCAGATCGCTTTTAACGAGCGGGGTATCTCCTTTCCGAGATCGTGGCCGTGCTCCGTGGTGGGCGCGCGTTGTGCAAGCATATAGTGCAGGATCGCTCCCAGCGAATACACATCGCTCCGTTCGTCCGTTTCCGATACTTCGCCACGTTCCTGCTCCGGCGCGCGATAGCCCGGAGTACCCATGACGGTTCCGCCTTCCGTGTCCGTTTTCCGGAGAGCACGCGTTTTCAAATCGCCGGACTCTTCGTGTACGCTGTGCAGCGATTTTGCCAATCCCCAATCCATCACCAGTACTTCGCCAAAAGAGCCGACCATTACGTTTTCCGGTTTCAGATCCCGGTGAATAAAGCCGCGCGAATGTGCGAACGCCACGGCATCGCAGATCTTTTCAAATATGCGCAGACGTTCCGAAACGGATTCGATGGTCTCCAGGTGCTTATCGAGACGGCGTCCCTGCACATACTTCATCACGTAAAAAACGCGGCCATCCGGCAGGATTCCAACGTCATGCACCGGCACAATCGCAGGGTGTTCCAGGTTTGCAAGAATGCGCGCCTCCTGCTCCAATCGCTTTGCCAGATCCGGGCCGGAATCGGAGGGATGCAGCACCTTCAACGCCGCTTCCCTCTGCAGTTCCGGATCCTGCACAAGGTAAACGGAAGCCATGCCCCCCTGATCGATTTCACGTACCAATCGGTACTTGGTCTGAGTTAGATCCGGCTCCAGCATGCGCTTTTGCAACTGCTCAATGGTGCGATCGGATAATGGACTCATCAGACATCTATCCCCAGCACGAGGCGGGCTTCTGCGCGATATTCTTCTTCACCCGACGTGCTCTCCTTCAAGACATCCAGCACGGCGTTCCGGAATTCCCGTCGCGACCACGCCAGGTAATTCGTGACTTTTGTGACTTCGATTCCAAATCGCAAGGCAAGATCCTTGTAGGAAATACCGTCCCCGGTTGCGGAACCAAGATCGAGAAGTTCAAAAATCTCGTACTGGATCTCCTTTCCATTTTTTGCGCAGTGCTCCCGAAACCTGTTTACAGCAATTTCAAACAGGTTGCGGATCCATTCTCTCTCAAAAATCCTGTCCGGTGTGTCTTCGCTCCGAAGCGCTTCCGGCGTGATCTGTTTTTCCGCCAGTTCAAAATCCAGGGAAACCAGCAAGCTTGTGCCTCCTCGCTTCTGCGTGCGCAGCGCCTTATCCTGGTTCTGGATAAACCGGTCGACACACATCTTCACAAAAGTGCGAAATCGCGCCTTGGCCGGTTCATATTTTTCAAAGAAAGACTTTTCAAAGGACTGCAAAAAGAAGCTTTGTGTGAGATCCTGTGCATCTTCCGTGGATTTTTTCCATTGCAGGCGGATGTATTTGTATACCGGCTTCCAATACAGGGATGCGAGGGTTTCGTTTGCATTCGCGCGCAAGGAGGATTCCGTGTGCTGCAGCCTGGTAAGAAGCGACAAGCTGGTAACGGGAAATCGCCCCCCTTCGGCAGGAGACGATTGTTTGGTATTCTTGCGTTCTCGCATTGAGGTCGATTCTATCATTCGCCAAAGAAACCGGAAGATTTGTGTAATAAGAAGGTGTGCGAGAGAAAAACAGGAGACAAGGTTATGAATAAGATCGTGTTGGGTATTCTTCTTGGTGCGATTCTTGGAGTGTTTGACGGCCTGACTTCGTGGTTTACGCCGGAAGTGCGGCCGGATATGATCGGGATTGTAATCGGCTCGACAGTGAAGGGAATCATTGCGGGACTTGCCATCGGCTTCTTCTCGACAAAAGTGAAGTCTCTTCCACTCGGTATCATTTTCGGACTCGTGGTCGGCGCCGCCCTTGCGTTTGTGATTGCACACATGCAGCGCAAGTACTACTTCGAAATCATGCTGCCCGGCACCGTCCTCGGAATCATCGTCGGTTACGCAACCCAGAAAGCAGGCGCCAACAAGTCCACCCCCCGCATCGCCTGAACCACCGCAAAAATCTTCGACGGCGGGTGCTGAGAAGCACCCGCCGCAATTCCCGCCAAAATATTTATTGTCCACTGAGTCCTTTGCTGCGTCCTTGGTAACATGGGCATGCTGTTGCCTTATTTAGAGAAGTTCTTATGATTGACACTGCAGATAGCAACTTTCCAGGGGAAGCGGTCGATAAATTCAAGTCGGACGTGTTCCTGGAATTATCCGGATTATTCAAGCGGGGTGCGTTGATGGGGAAGCTCAAGGTTGGTTTTGTTTTCATTGCAATACTGTTTGCCGCGGGCTGGGCGCATGCCCAGGGGCCTTGTGCTGCGCCTGAAGGCGTAATTCAAGTCAATCCCCTGAGCCTGGATTTTGGTTCCGTGCCCGTGGGTTCATCGGCTACTCTTTTCTTTGACATCGCGAACGTTCATTCCACACAAACGCTCAATGTCTCGGAGCTGAAATCCTTGAACAGTTCCCGATTTAAGATCGTCAACGGTCCCTCTATTCCATTCTGCCTGCTCGGCAACCAATCAAAAACGATCCGTGTGGATTTTTTGCCAAACGCCGCGGGCGTCATTTCTTCGCGTATCCGGATAGAAAGCTCTACAACTCTCAACAGCGCAATCATCGATATTGATGTGATCGGAACCGGGACAAGCGCCGGCGGAGGCTTGAAAGTAAGCCCGACTTCCTTGCACTTTGGAAAAATAAACGTGGGGAACACTTCCACGAAGTCGTTCGTCATCAGCAACACTGGGGGAAGTTCTGCAACCATCGATAAGATCACAAGTAATAACAGCGTATTTAAGGTCACTTCCCCTGTATTCCCCAAGAATATTCCTGCAGGCGGTCAGCTCCCGGTTAACGCAGAATTCAAGCCAACGAAATCGGGCGGCGTAAACGGCAGCCTGGCGATCATTGTAGGGGGCTCGACGGCCCTATCGGTTGCGGTAGACGGGGAAGGCTCCAGCGGCAATCCCAACATCGTGCTCAATCCCACGCAATTGGATTTCGGAAACACCGACATAGGCACATTCAAAACCATGCAGTTCACGGTTTCAAACACCGGGAATGCCGATCTGGAATTCGATATCCGTTTGAATCCTGCCGTCAAAGTGACGCCCACCGGGCCCACGACACTTCCGCCCGGGAAGCTCCGGCAATTCAATGCATCTGTGATAGCCGATGCGCTGGGTACCATTAACAAGAACCTGGAAATTCTCAGCAACGATCCGGATACACCGAAAGCATTCTTACCCTTGCACACTGTAGGAGTGCAGGGACCGTTCGGGTTCTTGAATCGCACTACGAGATCCCGCATCGCGCCGAATCCAAACAAAACAAGCGCTTTGCAGTACGTGGATTTCGACAACGATGGCAAGACCGACCTCTATTTGACCGGCCATGACGGCAGCCTGATGTGCAAAAACCTCGGTGGCGCCATATTCACCAACAGCACGAACACGAACAAACTTGGAAACAATGGCAGAGACTCGCGCGGCGTGTCCTTCGGCGATGCCGATAACGATGGCGATCTCGATGCATTTATTGCGAACTTCGACGCTCCGTCGGTCGTGCTGCGGAACAACAAGAACGTGTTCAATCCTCCCCCAGGAGGCAGTGCGGGCATCGTTACCATGTTCCCCCTGGATGCGAATACGAACGCAACAGGCGGCATCTTCCTGGACTTCAACAACGATTCGCGACTCGATATTTTTGTTGTGAAGGACGGCGAGGCAAATCAGTTATTTAAGAATACGGGATCTTTCCTTTTTGCGAACGTTGCCGGCGCCGCGGGTGTTGCATTTAAGGGCCCGGGAAGAAGCGCAATATCAGCGGATTTTAACAATGACGGTTTCCAGGATCTTTACGTTGCGAACTTCAAGAAACCAAACAAGCTCTACTTGAACAACAAGAACGAAACTTTCCGTGACGCCACTGCAGCATCAGGCGTCGGGTTCACGGGTGCGAGCAAGCAGGTTGCAGCAATCGATTTCGACGGTGATCAGGACCTGGACATTTTCGTTGTGAATAACGAAGGACCTTCCGTACTTTATCGAAACCTCGGAACAGGAAAGTTTCAGAATGTTGCAGGCGCATCGGGATTGGCCGGGCCCAAGAAAGGACGTTCGGCTGCCTGGGCGGATCTGGATAAGGATGGCGATCTTGATGTGGTCCTGACGCAATCGTCCGGCGATAACCAATTGTTCCGCAACGACGGCAACGGCAAGTTTACGCGGGTCACAAATGTCGATCTGGGCAATGCGGACAACCCGTCGTCCGTTGTGACTTCCGACTCCGATAACGATGGCGACAACGATATTGCCATCGGGGATGAAGACGGGGGAGCCGATAGCGGAGATTCTGTTTATCAAAACGCCGGCGGCGGAAATAACAATTTCCTGATCCTTACTCTCCAAGGGTCGGCCAGCAATAGAAGCGCAATCGGCGCAAAAGTCATCGTGCGATCCGGCGCCATTTTCCTCGCGCAGGTCGTCTCCGGCGGAGATGGCTCAAATCAATCGAGCCTCCCATTGGAATTCGGACTCGGCAGCGGGACATCTGCAACCGTGATCGTCGCCTGGCCCAGCGGTCGAATCCAAACGCTGGAAAATGTAAACGCAAATCAAAAGCTCAGAATCATCGAACCTATATAGCTCAGGGCGATATCCGATTACGGAACAAGGATATCCGATCTCCGAGCGTAGCGCGCGTCGTAACTCACGACTCGTCTATAGGCGAGAGGGTCTTAAAAAAGCGGATGAGCTGTAGGACGGGCGTCCCGCCCGTCCCGAATGCTTCCGAAAACGAGATCTTTGGGCCGGGACTAGAACAAGATCAGGGACGGGCGGGACGCCCGTCCTACAGCGCGGCGAATAAACACTTCCGTATACGCGCACTCGCGTTATTTGGAGCGCGCTCAAAATCGGCAATGGGATATCCTTGCTCGTTAATCGGATATCGAGCCCGCGCTCCTCTTCTAGTCTCGCCCTTCACTCCAATTGGAACTATATTCCGTGAGTAAGTAGTTACATCCTCAGCGTTTCCGCTGTTTTATGAGCCTCGCTTCCGGGGCACCGAATTGACATGAAAAAGAGAGTACTTATTGTTTTCGCTGTTTTCATAAGCCTTATTTTGGGGCTATTTGTTGCAATGCAGACGACCCCTGTGAAGCGATGGCTCGCGAATGGAGCTGAATCCTATTTGCTGAAGAACCACAGTATCCGGGTAGAACTTGGATCGATCGACTACAGGTTGGGTTCCCCGATGACGATCCTTGCGTACGACGTTAAGTTGTATGGCGGCGATCAGAACAAGGCGATCTTTCTGACAAGCAAGAAGGTGGGGCTTCTCATTCCGTACTCTTCGTTCTGGAAGGATGAGTTTGTTATTGAAGAGCTGAACCTCGACACATTCCGCATAGATGTTAAGAACTTACCGCAACCAAAACCTGAGGAATCCGGAGAGGAAGAAGACGGGGATTTCAGCATTCGTCGCATAACCATTACCGGTGGCGCGGTCCGGCATTCAAGAATCGAAGTGGAGAGCATCGAGATGGATGCTTCGCTTACAAGCCAGGCATTGAGAATCAAGAGCCTCGATGCCCGGTTGCGGGATTTGCATCTGAAGGCAGCCGGGGTGCTCCAGGATTTCAAGAACCCGCACTACGATCTCTCCTACTCGATGCAAGGCAGTTCCGCTTCCGTGTCGGAAATTTTCCCGCAAGTACCGCGATTCAACGGCCCTGTTCGCGTGGAAGGGAAGATCCAGGGAGTAAAGGAGATGTATCGCGCAGAAGGCGTTCTGCAATCGGACGGCGTTTCTGTAAATGGCAAGCCGCCATTCCTGGTGAAGGCAGATTACAAGATCGATGTCTCCGACAGGAAGTCTCCTTACCGGGCAAACGTGAAGTGGAGTTCGCTTCCGCTAGCGCTTGCCGGCGACTTCGTGAAAAATGCGCCGGCGCTTGCATCCACAGCATCCGGTCAACTCTCCTATGCCGGCACCGAAGACTATTGGAATGGGAATGGTTCCTTCACAGTCGATCTGGAAGCTGCAGGCAAAGAGGGACTCCCGCTGGAGGGCAAAGTAGAGGGAGACATCGCGGGTGGCGCAATCCGGGTTTCTTCCGGATCCTTGCGTGTGAATTCCACCCGGGTGCAGTTCCAGGGAATCGCGCAGCAGGATCGCATTTCTGCAAAGATCCAGGCTTACTTGAAGAATCTGAAGACGGTTGCGTCCTTCGTTCCGGAGCTTAGAGACATACCAGGTTCGTATAACGTAGAAGCAAATATCGAAGGCTCCTACCAGAACATGAAAGTTCTGTGGGACCTTACAGGCTCTGACAATGGGATGAAGTTGGTTTCGAGCGGATCGTATTTTATCGGATCGAAACAATTGGACGTCCGTGCTTCCGGAGAGGCTTCGGCGGCGCTGTTGAATCGCTTTTATCCTGCGGATCTGAAAGGGGACATCCGATTCGATGCGAGTAGCACCGGCACCATAGACCGGCCGGTGGTTCAGGGCACTGTTCACGGCGAATCGCTGATTGCCAAAGGAATCAGAATCGGCGGGGCAACCATTGAGGCAACCAGCGATGGTCAGATCCTGAACGCTAGAATCGGGCTGCCTGATTTCGCCGCGACTGCTGATGCTTCCTACCGTTTTGCAAGCAAGCAGTTTGAGGTGAAGGGTGATGTGAATAACCTCACAGTTGCGCAGATTCAGCCGCTTCTGGGTCCTATGGCGTCCGATGTATCCGGTACGATTTCGGGTAGGTTAAATGTCTCCGGGAATGTCGAAAACTGGCGGCGCTCGCACGCGCAGTTGCATGTGCAGGATGCGTCGTTTGATGTGAAAGACATTCCTGTGCGCATCGAAAAAGCGGATATCGAAGTAGCGCGTGAGATCGCTACGGTGGATATTCAAGCCGCTGTTCAGGATGGAAAGCTTGGAGTGAAGGGAAATGCAGGCCTGAGCGCGAAGGGCTTTCTGGATCTGCACGTGATCGGTGACGCCGACCTCCAGCCGGTCTCGAAATTCTATCCGGAAGTGCAGGCCTCGGGGAAAGTTGCTGTCGATATGCAGATCCGGGGAACCATGAACAAGCCTGTCTATTCCGGCTTCCTTGCTTCCGATTCTTTTTCCGCAGAATTGCCGAAAAGAAAGATCGCAATAAGCGACGGAACATTGCGAGCCGATTTTACAAACACCACCGCAAATGTTCAGGCATCGCTTTCCGTAAATGGATCCCCAATGCAGGCGCAGGGACAACTGCCGCTCACACCGGACGGCCCGATGGATCTGCGTGTGACAGGAGAGAGCGACCTGCGGTTCCTCTCCACAATGACAGAGAAGGTCGTGGGCTCCGGCGGGGTTACATTCGATGTGACCGCAAAGGGAACCATCCATGCTCCGGATTTATCAGGATCCATCACCGCGAAGGAGTTTTCCCTGTCGTACCCGGAATCCCACATAGAACTGAGCCAGGCTTCGGCGGAAGCCCAATTTTCCGGAGAGAGGATTCATTTAAAAACCGCCGGACTCTTGAACGGATCAGAACTCAGCCTGGATGGAACCGTTCCGCTGAAGGATTCCGAAGGTTCTTTGCAACTTGCACTGAAGTCCTTTCCGGTAGGAGCGCTGGCCGATAAAGCGGATGTAACAGGAGCGATCAGCATAAAGATGGATGCCCGCGGGCACGGCAAAAACCCAACCGATTGGACCGCTGATCTTTATGTCACGCCGGAAAATCTGAGAATCCAGGAAGCTGAGGTTCGCGTCCCGGAGCCGGTTCATGTACGCCTCGCTGATGGAGCTGTGTCGCTGCAACGAACTCGTATAGATGCTGGAGAAATGCTGACGCTTACTGCAGAAGGAAACGCAGACCTTCGTAACGGTGATTTGAAAGCAGATATTCAATCCGAAGGAGAATTGGCAATCCTGAATACATTCCTTTCCGATCTGCAGGCAAGTGGAAAAATGTCTGCGGATGTGCGGATCAGCGGAACGATGACTCAGCCCCAGGCCACGGGAGTGATTCGCATAGCCAATGGATTTGTCCGGCAGCCGCAATCGCCTGTCTTCCTGGAAAATGTGCAGCTGGAAGCGCCTCTCGCCGGCAACAGGATTACGTTGCAAAAGTTTGAGGCTGTTATTGGAGGCGGAACCGTCCAGGGAACCGGGAGCATTGCTCTTGCAGGATGGACTCCGAAAGACGTCGACATTTCTTTGAAAGCGAACCGGATCTCCTTGCGGTACCCGATGGATGTTCGCAGCCAGCTGAATGCCGATTTGAAGCTGACAAAACCCGATGAAGAATACTTGTTGTCCGGGGACGTAAAGATCCTTCGTTCCACTTTGCGCGAAGATATAGATCCGCGAACGAGGCTTGTGAATTCGTTGCTTTCCGCAAAGAAAGATCTTACAGATGTGACGACTTCGAGCCAGATACTCAAGTTCGATCTCCGGGTCCAAACAGTCGAAGACTTCCTGATGAAGAACGATTTGGGAAAGGTGCAGGCTGCGCTGGATCTGGAACTGACCGGCACGATGGATCGCCCGGAAATCAGCGGCAGGATCCAGGTGCGGCATGGCAGCGAGATTGAATTTGAAGGAAATCAATTTGACGTGACTCGCGGCAACATCGATCTGTACGGTGGGCCGCGACTGGACCCTGTTTTTGACCTGGAGCTGTTCACCATTGCGCAGGATGTCGAGACAGGGCAGGATTATGAAATCACGCTTCCGTTATCGGGCCCGCTCAGTGATCTCGATGCGCGAGCCCCACATCGTTTCCTCCACTCGATCCCAACCAGATTTATTTCCTGCTGCTCACAGGGCATGCCGATGCGCAGATCAGCGACGCCTCTTCTGTATTCTTCCAACAACAACTCGCGTCGTATGTGTCCGGCCGGTTGTTCTCCGATGTCCAGAAGGAACTGGCTCAAACTTTCGGATTACAGCGTGTGCAGATACAGCCGGAGATGGTCTCCTCCGAAACGGATCCTGGGGCAAAACTTGTGCTGGCGAAGGACTTCGGGTCTGATCTGAGCCTGATCTATTCCATTTCCCTGAACAATTCTGAGGAGCAAACATGGGTTGCGAGGTACCGGCCAACACGCAATCTGAGTGTGCGCTTTGTGGATCAGGATGACGGCACGTACACAACCAACATCCGCCATATTCTGCGTTTCGGCCCCGGTGTGTCGTTCAAGTCCTTACGGAAACCGCATCGTCCGACCACGGAAGAAGTGGCCGACATCAAAGTCACAAACGAATCTGCACTTTCTGATGCCGAGATACGGGACATGCTGAAAATTGAGGCGGGGGACAGGTTCGATTTTTGGGACACTCGCGATGCGCTGGACAAGATCGAGGAGAAATTGCAGGAACGCGATTTTCTATTCGCTTCGGCGGAAATGGAAACAGAAGCCGCGCGCGCGCGGGCCGTCAGGCTGATCATTCATATTACAGGAGGGGAGCGCAGAAAAATGATTTTCCGGGGCGCGGAAGTTACCGATGCCCAGTTGGAAAAGTATCACCGGTTTTGGAGAGAAGGATTTTCAGAGACCGCTGTTCTTGAGCTGATTTCAGATGATTTGTATCGGGGTTTGTGGTTCCTGGGATATCACAAGGCGGAAGTCCGGAGAACAACCGGCAAGGATAATGATGCAATCGTATATACCTTCGAGCTAATTCCAGGACCGAACTATCCGGAAGGCGAACTTGTGTTTGCCGATGCGAGCAAATATCCGCCGGAAGAATTGGAGAAGGACCTCAAAGATGTTTATCCGGACCGCAAGGAAATGATCACGGAAGCTGTGCACAATGCAGATTCCTTTGGTGAGAAAGTCGCGGCGCTGTATGTAAAACGAGGCATCCTTCAGGCAGAAGTATCCTCCGAAGGCGTGCGATATACAGAGAACAGCGCTGTAGAAGCACGCTTCGTTGTTGCCGAAGGGACGCAAAGCAAAATCACCAGCGTGGAGATTTCCGACGGCCACACTTTCCCGAACGAGCTTCTCCAACAACTCGTCCTGCGGGAAGGGGCTGTCTACCGGCCTCAGGCACTGGCGGATGAAGAGCTGAAAATTCGCAACTACTTCGAAAATCTTGGTTATCGAAAATCGAAATTAAAGACTCAAGTCAAAATGGATCGCAAAACAGGCAGCATAACGCTTGTCTACCATTTGAAGCTGGGAAGCATTGCGCGCGTAGAGTCCGTAAAGATTTCCGGCAACCAGGAGACAGACCGCGATCTGATTGAACGGCGCCTGGAACTGAAACCGGGCGATGTCTTGAATGCCGACAAGCTAGCCGGGGCGCAAAGACGTTTGAATGCGCTGAGGATCTTTCACCACGTGCGTGTTCAGGCCGTGGAAACGGAGACTCCGGACCAGTACGAGATAGGCGTGGATGTAATGGAGCGGGAGCGTTTCGAATTCACATATGGCTTTCGATATGACACCGAAAAGGGAATTGGCGGCGAGGGGCAGATCGCGGATTTAAACCTGTTCGGAGAAGGCAAGG
This sequence comes from uncultured Alphaproteobacteria bacterium, assembly GCA_963810045.1. Lineage (GTDB taxonomy): Bacteria > Pseudomonadota > Alphaproteobacteria > Rhizobiales > Aestuariivirgaceae > Aestuariivirga. Next base: position 40,547 of record CAWELV010000023.1, read on the forward strand.
GGCTTTCGCTCTATACGCGGATCAACGTAGATAATCAGTTGTTCCGCGGAGTTTATCATTCTCCAACAAAGGCCGGCTTGCAGTGGACGACGCTGGGTTCGATCAGCTATGAAACGGGGGAACTGCAATTACGGGAAACAGATCAGTCCGGCGTGGCGGAGGGGAAACGATACGGCTTTAACGTGCAGCGGCAATACCGGGTCTGGAATCCTTTTATTCTTGTCGCGGACTATTCCTTTGAGCATCTTCATGCGCGCCCAATCGCTTCTCCGGAATCTACGCCGTTCGATACGTATGACATTTCGCGATTGGGCGCGACATTGTATTCGGATACGCGGGACGAGCCGCTGAATGCGCATCGCGGCAGATTCCTTTCCTTTGATGCCCAATACGCGCCGGCATTCCTGTTTTCGGATATTGCGTTTGTGAAGTCTTACTCGCAATTCCTGAATTTTAAGCCGCTGGGGCGCATGCTCTGGGCCTCAGCATTGCGGCTCGGGGTATCGAGTGACCTGGAACCACGGATATTGACCGAGCGTTTTTTCGCCGGTGGAAGCTACAGCCTTCGTGGATTCAAGAAGGACCAGGTTGGGCCCAAGGGCGCGCTGGGCAATCCCATAGGTGGGGAAGCAGTGTTTCTCATCAACCAGGAACTGCGCTTCCCGATATATAAATGGTTTGGCGGCGCAGTGTTTTACGATGGCGGCAACGTCTTTGGTGATATCCGCGACTTCCGGCCCTGGGATCTGCGCCATTCCGCCGGCGCCGGTATTCGGTTTAACAGTCCTTTCGGACTCTTCCGCTTTGACTACGGTGTGAATCTCGATCCACAACCGGGGGAACCTCGCACCGTTCTGCACTTCGGCTTCGGGCAAGCATTCTAAGCCATTTCAGATTTCAGATTGCAGATTGAAATTGAAGAATTGAAGCACCACTTCAATCTGAAATCTGCAATCTGAGATCTCAAAATGCAAGAGGGACCGCAGGCTGTCAGCCTGCGGTCCTGAGCAAGTAGTTCAGTCGACCTTCAGCAGGTTTTCTACGCTGAGCACTCCGGATATCTGCCGTACGAGTGTGCCGGTTATAATGCGATCACCTTCGGTGTCCACGTAACCAGCCAGCGTAACGCGCGATCCACTCACGATGATGTGGATGGAAGGCTGCGCACCCAGGAAGTAATAAAACAACCGGTCGTCATTTCGAAGTTTGCGATAAATATTCTGGCGCAAACGATCATCTGATTGTGACGGGGGTAGAACTTCGATCTGGTTTGAAACCGAGCTCACACCGGAAATCTTCGCTGCCGCTTCCTGCGCGATATCAAAAAGATACGCATTGCGGACTCTTCCAGTGAGCACCACGTTTCCACCCTTTGTTTCTACAGCAAGCGCATCGAAGAGAAAGTTCTGGGGTGAATCCCGCTTGATTTGAGCAATCACATCCAGCGTGATATCGTCATCGCTCTTTTCAGGAGGTCGCGACAATGATATTGTTTACAACCTCTTCTTTCTTCAATTGCTTCCGGGCGATTTCTTCCGCCTCTATTTTGTCTTTGAGCAGCATGGTGCGTCCTTCTAGAAAAATCTTATTTTCATCCGAACGCAGCTCAAGCTGATCCACCATCACCTTGTCCTGGATTTTCCTCTGGACTTCGTCCAGGTTTGGCGCAGCAAACGCAATGGCGCCATTCAGCACCATTAGAAGCGTCGCCAGGAAAAACCGATGTATGTTCCTCATATTCCTACTCCTTATTTCAATTGCTATCATAATTGGGAAACCCGGGCCTGGCAAAAGTACCCGGGTTTCCCGAGGGATTAACGGAATCTTCGAAACCCGCCGAGGAGCTGTTTCGACGGGCTTTATCAAATTTATGATTCCTGTGTCTCATTGCTTTCTCATTCGAAGTAATTAGCAAGCCCCGTGCCATGTATCTCTCCTCTATAACCGGCATATCGGGGATGTCTACTCAAAGGGACACTTGTCGGAGATGGGGTTTTCCACGTGGAGCGACGAGCGTTGTAGACATTTCGTATACAATGAGGTCATGGCATATCTGCTCGTTCCGGACCGGAAACAGACACGCAAAGTCCCCATCAAGAAAAGCATCTTTTTCGTCGGCAGGGCCCGCGAAAACGACCTCACTCTCGCCTCCGATTCGCTGTCCCGTTTTCATGCCCAGATCATGCAAAAGGCAAATCTGTTTTACGTCCAGGACGGGGCTCCCTCAACGGGGTATATGTCAACGGAACTCGAATCGTGGACGAGACGCAGTTGCGCGACGGCGACATCCTGGGATTTGGCGACATCCACGTGCGCTTCGGCCTCGAGGAAACAGAGCAGCTTCGAGTCAAAGGAAAAACCCCGGAACAGGTGCAGCGATTCTCCTTTAGCAGCCTGGTGGATTCGCAGCGATTTCAGCCGGAAAAGAAACAGCGCTACCTGGATCAACTCTACAAATTCAGCACTCGTTTGTTGCAGCAGTTCCCCGCCAGCGATCTGAGCCAGGTTGCCCTGGAGATTGTGCAGGAAGTCTGGTCTCCCGATCGCGCCTGCCTGATGCAGCGCGAAGGCAGCGATTGGCAGATTGCATCACAGCGATTTGGGAAAAATCCGGCGTTGACCGGCGAAAATGTAGAGATCAGCAGCCGGTTGATTTCGGAGCTCGAAAAGGATGAGGAAGCGCTCCTGATTTCCAGTCGATTGCAGGACCGCAGGTTTAACGCAAGCGAAAGCCTCCAGAGACAGCATGTGAACTCACTCATGTGCGCGCCGCTGTGGAACAACCGGAAGATTCACGGCTTCCTTTACGCGGATCTGATCGTCTCGGAAAGAAGTTTCAGCTACGACGACCTGGAGATGTTTTCGATACTCGCGAACCTGGTCGCCATCAAATGGGAAAATGATCAACTCTGGCACCAGGCCCTGATTCAGCAGCAAATGGAACACGAGATGAATCTTGCCAGCGAAATCCAGCGGAAATTTTTTCCTGTCCAGCAGCCGGAACTCCCCGGATATGAGATCGGTGCCATCTCCATCCCGGCACGAAAAGTGGGTGGCGATGCGTACTTCTGGCACGAACGAAAAGACGGCAGGCTCGTTCTCATGATTGCTGACGTAATGGGCAAAGGCATCCCGTCGGCGCTCCTGATGTCGCAAATCCAGGCAATCATGAAGATCTTTTCAGAGCAGTATTCCACCGCAAGCGAGATTGTCACCGCGGTCAATGAATTTATTTACCGTTACAGCACGCAGGAAAAATTCATCAGCATGGTGGTGTTTGTGCTTTCTCCCAGAGCGGCGAATTTACGTTTTGCAACGCCGGTCACAATCCGCCCTTCCTTTTGCAGGAAGGCGGGCACAGGTTGCTGGAAGAGGGGGGGATGCCGGTGGGGGTTTTCCTGGAGCAGAATTATCTGCAGGGGAATGCCTGCATTGAACAGGGTGGGACCCTGGTTATGTATACAGATGGATTGGTCGAGGCTCGCAGCAAGGAAGATGAGGAATTCCGGAATGGAGCGCCTCATCGAAACTTCCCGCGAAGAATCGGTGTGCGATTCCGAGAAGATGACAGCAGGCGTGATCCGGAGAATCCGCGAAGAGTGGCTGGCCACGGATCAGGAAGACGACTGGACGATCATGGTGTCAAGCGCGCGGAATGTTGAAACGAAAAGAGGCCGCCAGAGCAGCGCTCCGCGGCCTCGAAAGTGGGCGATACAGGATTTGAACCTGTGACTTCTACCGTGTGAAGGTAGCACTCTCCCACTGAGTTAATCGCCCAGACGGAAACACCGAAAATACCACAATCGTCGCTGCCGCGCTACCAGTGTTCCGCGCTGCGATTTGACCCTCGAGGCGACCCCGCTGATAATGGATCTATGAAACGCGCTGCACTGCTATTGCTACTGGTTTTCCTGGTCAGGATACCGGCGCGGTCGTCGGAAAAAAACTTACGGTTGCCTCACTTGCGCGATCCCTCCGACTACGTAGGGACCGGACGTGTTGTGGAGCTCCGCAGCGTAGTTATCGCCGGCGAAGTCTGGACGATCGTCACGGTTGCGACAGAAGAGCCGATGAAGGGCACGCGTCAGTCTTCACTGCGGTTCCGCATTCCAGGTGGCGAGCAGAAAATGACAGGCCGGACGCTGGTAACTCGAGTCGAAGGAACTCCGTTCTGAATGTGAATGAACGGGCGTTGCTGTTTCTGCACAGTGAAGACCGGGGCTCTATCCGACCTGACGGGGATTAAACCAGGGATACTGGCGCGTGGAAATGCGGGAAGGCAAGGAAGTCGCTGTCCCGGGAGACGTCGAGGGAGGCGGACTGCCGTTGCAATACATGCGCGACGAAATTAAGGAATCCCTGCGCGAGGGAAGGAAGCAGAATTGAGAAAACCTTTTCTGTTGATGTGCTTCTCCTGCTTTCCGGCGCCTTGCTGCAGGCCTTTGAAATCAAGGAAGTGCAGGTCGGACCATCGCTACGATTCCTGAAATGGATACCGCAAAAGGCCCGGTTCGTATTGTGCTGCATCCTGCGGGCTCGGATAATCTCCGGATTACCGCAGCGGAAGCCGCGTTGCAGTCTGCCATGAATTCCTGGCAGAATGTTCCATCCCAGTCCCTCCGGTTTCAGTATGCCGGCAGGAACAGCGCGGCAGCGTCCAACAGCTCTAATACATCGACTCCGGTCTCTGGGTTGAAAAAAGTCGGCCATACTCTTCCACCGTCATAGCGGTCACGCGCTTTAGCTTCTTCCTCACCGATCCGCCGGAACTTGCGGATGCGGACATCCTTATGAATGGACAATCATTCAAGTGGAGCACCAGCCCCGTTACGAATGCCAATCCCCAGCGGGTCCTAACGCATGAACTGGGCCATCTCATGGGCCTGTCCCATTCCAGCGTTGCTGGTTCCATCATGTATCCATCTTATAGCTCCGGCCCCCGGGGTTGCTCTCCGTGGAACAAACGCGCCGCAATCCAATTCCTTTACGGAACTCCGATACTGGATTTCCGGCTGATTACACCGGTGGCGAATGCTGCGTATACAGAACGCATGGTGGAGAAGGGACTTCCTCTTCCAGTGTTCCGCTCGGGGAATGCCGGTCCTGTCTCTTACGATGTGGAATTCTCCGACACGACTGCGTTCAAGAAAAAAGTAAAATTTACAGCAGGGCCAAAAACTTCGTTCCTTCCCAACGCTGCGCAGGAACAGCAGCTATTGAACCTGTCGCCGCAAAAAGTTGTGTTCTGGCGCGTAAACACCGGCGCCAGTCAGACCCACCTCGCACACTGCGTTTTCGTCCTTTCTCTTCGCCCACTGGCGCAGTCTGCCGCACTGTCGTCCGAAATCGATCTGGATGAGAGAATACAGATCTCCGGTTGATCGGTTCGCCATCGTCTGCCCTCCTGTTGATCCTCTCCGCAATCTTCGTCTTTCGCCATGTCCGCTCCACGACGCCCTGATACGTAACGAAATAAAAACAATATATTTTACTAAAATACAAAATAATATTCTAATATCTTTATAAATATTAGAATAAAATATGATAATTTTACTATTTTACAAAATAATATACTGTTTCGTTGTGAATTCGGAGCAAAGAAGGCGCCAGTCCTACAGCGCGCGCCGTTCGCGATGGTGTGCTCGGAGCGCCGGCGTCCTCGCCGGCCTTAGCTGCGCTGGCGTCTCGCCAGCGCGCTAAACGTCCGGACGCGGTCATTCGCCGATGATCTTGATGAGGACACGCTTTTTCCGGCGGCCGTCGAATTCGCCGTAGAAAATCTGCTCCCACGTTCCGAAATCCAGTTTGCCTTTCGTGACGGCGACCACCACTTCCCGGCCCATGACCTGTCGCTTGATGTGAGCGTCGGCATTGTCTTCACCGGTGTCATTGTGGCGGTATTGGCGGACCGGCTCATGCGGCACGAGTTTCTCCAGGAATTGCGCATAATCGTGATGGAGGCCTTTTTCGTCATCGTTGATAAAAACAGATGCAGTGATATGCATTGGATTTACCAGGGCCAAGCCCTCCTGGATCCCGCTCTCCCTCAGCGCTTCTTCCACCTTTGGAGTGATATTCAAGAACGCCATTCTTTGCGGTATTTCCAGCGACAATTCCTTCCTGTAGCTTTTCATAGATTCTCCTGCGTTGATTTGCGACCAGCTATACGTTAATGATTTTCCAGTCGCTCTATCAACTTTTTGGCTTTTCGAAGGGAAATCTGCGGGACTGATAAATTGGCTCGCCATGTCAGCGAGTGGAAATTACCGGCATTGAGGTTCAGCGCGGTGCCGGAGTGGAGTACGTAAGGAATTTCATTCTTTTCAAGCAGGCGAACTACTTCCTCAGCATGTTCGATGCTGGCCGTGTCCAGGAGCAGAACGAGTTGCAATTCACCGTCCTCGCCGACTTCTTCTCCGAGATGTTCCAGGTCCGGAACCAACCGGACATTGCACTCGGCGCAAATGGAGAAGCCTTCACGATATTCCGATTCGCACTGTGGACAGATCATCAGCTCTATCGTACCAAACGTCTTCGCGGTTCACCACGGCTCACTTAAACAACAGGTCGTAGAGTTCATTACGGGAGCGCCCGGTTTCCCTGGCAAGACGTTTGAGAATGTCTTTCCTGTTGAGGCCTTCGCTTTGCAGCTGCTGGAAGCGCGCGAGGATCGTGTCATCGGACATGGTGGCTTTTTCTTCAGTACCGGGGGCAATGACCACAGTGAATTCGCCTTTGTTCTGGCGTTGGGCGAGTTCTGCGGCGAGTTCGAGGGCGGAGCCGCGCAGCACTTCTTCATGGAGCTTTGTAATTTCACGGCAGACCGCGGCCTGGCGGTCGCCCAGGGTTTCGCCGATTTCCCGAAGCAGGCTCACAATTCGTTCCGGAGATTCAAACAAGACCTGGGTTTGTTCCGGGAAGCGCCCCATGCGTTCCAGTGCTTCTTTGCGTTGTGCCGCCCGCTGCGGGAGGAAGCCATGAAACGCGAAGGTCTGCACAGGAAAGCCACTGAGCACCAGGGCGGCGGTCACAGCGCTTGCGCCGGGTACGCAGGTAAAGGCAATCTTGTTCTCAATCAATTCGCGGATGAGCAGGTAGCCGGGATCCGAAATGAGCGGCATTCCCGCATCCGATATGAGTGCGAATTTCTTTCCGCGGCGCATGCGTTCCAGGATCTGGGGCAGCCGTTTTCGTTCATTGTGTTCATGAAAGCTGATCAACTTCGGGTGCAGCTGGTAATGCGCTTTCAGCTTGCCTGCGCGGCGAGTGTCTTCGCACAGGATGTAATCGACTTCCTGCAGCGCTTCGAGCGCGCGCAGAGAAATGTCTTTCAGATTTCCTATTGGAGTGGAGACAATTACGAGGCTCAGAGCTCTTGCAGGGAGAGGTACACTTCAGAAAGGAAGTGGTGTACAAGCAGGAGGTTCCGCGGAGCGGGATCCGCCCACAGAAGCGATTTAAATTTTACGAATCGTTTGAACTTCAGTTCGAGGGCAAGCACGCGCGCAATCTCGGTGTTGTCCAGCGCCATAGATTCCGGGAATTGCCGATGCAACAGGAATTCATAAGCCGTGCGGGCTGTAGCCAGTGCTCCCTTGCCGTCGCCGGAAGCAATCTGATTTTCCAGGGAACTCATGAGTTCTGCGAACTCCGGTGATTCTCCGAATATTCCGGAATAACCGAATCCTGCCGCCGCCGGAGGTGGTGCAACAGCGGGCGCAGGTTCGCTCGGGGCGGCCTGGACAGGCGGCTCGAAAACCGGCTCCGGAGTTTCTGCGTGTTCCGGGGCCATGGGCATTTCCGGTTCCATGGCTGCTGCCAGCTCCATGGGTACTTCCGGTTCCAAGGCTGCAGCCGGAATTGGTTCCGGCGGTGAGGGTTCTACATGCGCTTCGGCTGCTTCCTGCTCGGCGCCGACCGGGACTATCGGAACGGAAATGATCGGCTCTTCCACGGTGAATTCTGCATCTTCCTCACCGGGGATGGATTCGTCCTGACCGGGGATAGATTCGTCCTCTTCAATGTCGAATACCGGATCTTCGTCCGCTGCTTCTGCAAAAACCTCGGGCTCCAGGTCCGGCACTTCCGGCGCAGGCTCATCGAACTCTTCGATGGGCTCTACTTCCGCGATGCGATCGATGTCTCCAACGTCCATTGGATTCTGGATGGAGGTCACATCGGGGTCCAGTTCCAGCTCCGAATAACTCCCGGGGGAATACGTGTCCTCGATCTTTTCTACAAGAGCTTCCGGTACAATCTCTTCCTCTTCCGGCTCCTCAAATTTTTCTGCGTAGTAAGACGACCGTTCGGGAGGCGGTTCTGGAACCGGCGGCGGAGCAACAGGAGGTGGCGGAGGTGGCGGGGTTTTCACCGCTGCAGCGGGAGAGCCGGAGAACGAAGTCCCCAGCGTATATTCCGTTGCTGCCGAAGGCGCGCCGCCCGTGGTAAGAGTGGAGCGCGATTTTTTCTGCAACAAAGCCTTCTTGCTGAGGTCGTTAAACACAAGCTTGGTTACGCTTTTTAACGCATCCAGCACGCCTATGCCGGTGGTAGCAACAGTTTCATAAAAAGGAACGTTGTATTTGTTCAATACCTGGCTGAGTTCTTCAAAGCTCATGATGCCGGGAAGATCGGCCTTATTAAACTGGAGAATATGCGGCAAATCGCGGAGGTCTTTCGACAGTTCGCGAAGGTTTTCCTCCATGTTGTTGAAACTTTCCAGGTTGGCAAGTTTTTTGTGTTTTTGCGAATCAGCGACAAACACCAATCCATCTGCGCCGCGCAGCACGAGTTTTCGCGTGGCATTGTAGCGAACCTGACCGGGGACGGTATAGAGCTGAACTCGTACTGCAAAATCCTGAATCTTGCCCAGGTTCAGGGGAGAAAATCGAAGTAAATGGTACGGTCTTCTTCGGTTGCGAGGGAGATCATTTTCCCGCGATTTTCGGGGGCGAGGTTCCCGTGAATATACTGCAGCGAGGTGGTTTTGCCACCTAGCCCGGGACCGTAATAAACGATTTTTGCAGTAATTTCCCTGGTGGCAAAATTAACAAAAGCCATGACTTACGTCGAGTACAGTTATCTTATTCGAGGGTGTTGTAAAAAGCAAGGTGATAAATATTTATATGTAAACCTACTGGACCGTTGCGTATTGCTGGAAATCATCCTAAACTCATTTTTTGGTATCCAATACTGGATACTGATTGACCAAATTGGTCGAAATCATGGTCCGACCCCCGCTTACATTTCCCGAAGCCCCGGCATGGGAATAATAATTCCAGACTTTCTAACGGGTAAATTTCTAAATCGCACCTGTTGATTTGTTTTTTCGCGATGGTGCACTGCAAAATAATTCTTGACATTTATGGTGCACTGCACATATACGGGTCCATACGGTATGAAACTGATCCCAAACGGAGAGCCCCATGATCAAGTCATTTGAAGATTTCCAGACCCTGAGCAAAGATGGTTATGAAGCTTTTGTGGCTTCGGGAACCGCCCTGACCAAGGGTTTGCAGGCAATTGCCCAGGAAACCACTGATTTTTCTCGCAAATCCTTCGAAAAGGGCACGGAAGTTGTCGAAAAGGCAACTGCCACCAAGTCTTTTGAGAAAGCTTTGGAAGTCCAGCAGGGCTATGCCAAGGAAGCTTACGAAGCGTTCGTGGCTGAAGCCACAAAGCTCAATGAGCTCTATGTCGCAACGGCCAAGGAAGCCTACAAGCCTTTCGAAGCAAGCTTCGCTGCTTTCGGCATCAAGGCCCCTAAGTAATCAACTCCAATTCTGAAAAAGCCCGTCGGTCAAATCGGCGGGCTTTTTTGTATTTACAGTTCGACAACGAGCGGCACATGATCGGAAGGTTTTTCCCAACCCCGCACATGTTTTTCGATATGCGCTGAAATCAAACGGTCCGCCGCCTGCGGCGACAGCATCATGTGGTCAATGCGAATGCCATTTCCCTTTTGCCAAGAACCCGCCTGGTAATCAAAAAAGGTATATTGGTTGCCGGCTGTCGGATGCAGCGCCCGGAATGCATCGGTAAGTCCCAAGGCCTCAAGCTCCTGAAACTTCGCCCGTGTAGCTGGCAGAAATAGCGCGTCTCCTATCCACTGGCTGGGAATCTTGGCGTCCAGCGCCTTTGGAATAACATTGTAGTCGCCCGCCAAAACCAAAGCTTCTTCCTGTTTCAGCAGGCTCTTCGTGTGCGCCATCAGGCGGTCTATCCAACCCAATTTATAAGGGTATTTCGGCGTGTCGGGAGGATTGCCGTTGGGCAGGTAGATGGAGGCCACGGTGGCACTGCGGGGACCATCCATGACAGTCGCCTGGATATAGCGTGAATGCTCATCAGAGGCATCGCCCGGAAGACCGCGGACTATATTTTCAAGCGGGAACTTTGAAAGGATGGCCACGCCATTGTAAGTTTTTTGGCCAAACACTGCTGCGCTGTAATGCAGCTCCTCAAAGATCGTCAATGGAAAATTTTGCTCCTCGCATTTGATTTCCTGCAAGCACACCACGTCGGGCTTGGCTTCATTCAGCCAGCGTGTGACCACATCGAGATGCGCCTTGACCGAATTCACATTCCACGTCGCAACGCGCATCATTGACCTCGGCAGGACGGATTAAACTAAATTGTGAAGCTGGTTCCGCAGCCGCAGGAGGCCTTGGCCAATGGGTTTTGCACCTTGAAGGATTGGCCAATCAAGTCATCGACGAAATCGACAGTGGATCCCGACATGTAAACAAGGGAAACAGGATCAATCAGAACCGTGGCCCCATCTTTTTCGATGGCGAGGTCATCCTCGTTGCGATCCGTGGCGATGGCGAAATCATATTGAAAGCCGGAGCAGCCGCCGCCATTGACCGAGATTCTGAGGCCGCGCAGTTCTTTCTGGCCGGCGGTTATCTCACAAATCCGGTTTGCGGCGCGGGCAGTAATGTTTACAGTGCTTTCCATGGGCATTTATGTCGGTCTTGGGCACGTAATTGTCAATGGTGCGCTAACATGAAACGTCACACGGCAAGCTATGCGTCCAAGCCGGAGGAGAGCAGGGGAAGGCTGTTCCCGGAAGCCGAAAGCCCCCCGCGCTCGGCTTTTGAGCGCGACAGGGACCGTGTCATTCACTCCTCCGCCTTTCGGCGTCTAAAGCATAAAACCCAGGTTTTTGTGTATCATGAGGGCGACCACTACCGGACCCGGCTCACCCATTCCATTGAAGTTGCCCAGGTCGCAAGGGCGATCGCCCGTGTCCTTGGCCTTGATGAGGATCTGACCGAAGCCTTGGCCCTGGCCCACGACCTTGGCCACACGCCCTTTGGCCATGCCGGCGAACGCGAACTCGACAAGCTCATGTCCCCTTTCGGCGGCTTCGACCACAATGCCCAGTCATTGCGAATCGTAACAAAGCTGGAGCGGAAATACGCAAAATTTGATGGCTTGAATCTGACGTGGGAAACCCTTGAAGGCCTGGTCAAGCACAATGGTCCGTTGATTGATTCCCGGGGCCATGCCCTTGGGCATTTCAAGGAAAGCGGATTGCCGCAGGTGATTATCGAATATGCCGAGGTTCACGATCTCAAGCTTGCAAGCTTTGCTTCGGTCGAAGCGCAAGTTGCCGCCATTGCCGATGACATCGCCTATAATGCCCATGACATTGATGATGGCCTGCGGGCCAAACTTTTCGATATCATCGATTTAGGCGACGTGCCGTTGGTGGGCGAGGCGCTGTCCAATGTCCTTAAACTTTATCCCGCGCTGGAAAGATCGCGCATCATTCACGAGACGGTACGCCGGGTGATTTCGGCGATGGTGATCGACGTCGTGGCCCAGACGAAAAAAAATTGCGCCGACCTGAACGTGAAATCGAGTGATGAGGTTCGCGCGCAGAAGCACTCAATGGTGCAGTTCGCCCCTCAGATGGCCGAAAACAATCGCGTGCTGCAAGCCTTCCTGTCGACCCGGATGTACCGCCATGCGCGGGTCCTTGAAATCATGGACCGGGCCCAGCGCGTTATTCGGGATTTGTTCGAGGCCTATATGAATGATGCCTCGCTCTTGCCCGAGGACTGGCGCGACGAAAACCCCGTCGGTGATCGCAGTCACTATGCCCGCCAGGTCTGTGACTTTCTCGCCGGCATGACGGATCGTTTTGCATTGGAACAACACAAGCGCTTGTTTGACCTCGACCCGCTTTTCAGGTAGCGCGTGATCAGGATAAGTGGAATGGGGTTTTCCGTCCGATCACGCGCCAGGCTATAAACAATGATCTGTTATCATCATTTGTCGGCCCGAAGTGATCGTGATCTCGACAGCAAATTACACAATTTCAATAACTTAGAATGATAAAATGAACCTTTTTGGACACTTTCAGACGGTCGTCAGAAATGAACTTTCGGCCATGATGGCAGCCAGGTGAACTGCCCCCCGGCCTTGATGTTTCGCGCGTTACAGCGGAACCGCCGCGCGATGCCTCCCATGGCGACGTGACGACCAATGCCGCCATGGTGGTGGCCAAGGCCGCCGGCATGGCGCCGAAAGTGCTGGCCGAGGCTCTGGCAAAACGGCTGGCAAAGCAACCCGATGTTTTGTCCGCCGAAGTTGCCGGGCCGGGCTTCATCAATTTGCACCTCAAGGAAACTTTCTGGCCAAAGATTCTTGATGCAATTCTCGAGAAGGGTGACGACTACGGACGTTCCGAACTGGGCAAAGGCATCAAGACAAACGTTGAGTATGTCTCGGCCAATCCAACCGGACCACTGCATGTCGGCCATTGCCGCGGCGCGGTATTTGGCGATGCCTTGGCCGCACTTCTGGAAGTGACGGGCTATGACGTCAGCAAGGAATACTACATCAATGATGCCGGCGCCCAGGTTGATACGGTCGCGCGCTCTGCATTCCTTCGTTATCAGGAAGCTCTGGGTACGGATATTGGCGAAATTCCCGCCGGCCTTTATCCCGGCGAATATTTGATTCCCGTGGGCCAGGCGCTTGCCGCTGAACATGGAAAAAATCTTCTGGTCGATGACCGAGGAGCAATGGCTTCCGATTGCCCGGAAAAAAGCCATTTCGATGATGATGGACTTGATCAGGAGCGATCTCGCCAGCCTGAAAATTCACCAGGACATTTTCTTCTCGGAAAAATCCCTGCACGAGTCGAATGAAGTGCGCGACACCGTGGCCGATCTTCGCGCCCGCGGCCACGTCTATGAGGGCCGCCTGCCGCCGCCAAAGGGTGAATTGCCCGAAGACTGGGAAGACCGCGAGCAAACGCTTTTCCGGGCCACGGAATTTGGCGATGACATTGACCGGCCGCTGCTCAAGTCCGATGGCTCCTACACCTATTTCGCCTCCGACGTAGCCTATAGCCGCAACAAGATCCGGCGCGGTTTCAAGGAACTGATTTATGTCCTGGGCGCAGACCATGGCGGCTACGTCAAAAGGCTCGAAGCCGTAGCCTCGGCCATTGCGGGTCCTGGCAAGGTCGATGTCATCGTCAGGCTTTGCCAATTGGTAAAATTGTTCCGAAACGGCGAGCCCGTGCGCATGTCGAAGCGGGCGGGCGAGTTTGTGACCCTTCGCGAGGTAGTGGACGAGGTTGGTCCCGACGTGGTCCGCTTCATGATGCTCTACCGCAAGAATGAGGCGCCCCTCGATTTTGATTTCGCCAAAGTCACCGAACAATCGAAAGACAACGCGGTTTTCTATGTGCAGTACGCCCATGCTCGCGTTTGCTCGGTGCTGCGCAATGGGGCGGAACTTGGCCTGACCGGCGTTAACCACGATTTTTCATTATTGGTCGACGAAGCCGAGCGGCATGTGGTAAAGAGATTGGCAGAATATCCAAAAATGTTGGAGGGCGCAGCACTTGCCCACGAGCCGCACCGCATCTCGTTTTACCTCTATGAGCTCGCCAGTGACTTCCATTCGCTCTGGAACAAAGGCAAAGAGTCGCCGCAATTAAGATTTATTGTTAAAAATGAGATAATATTAACGGATACGCGGCTCGCTTTTTTACGGGCGATTCGGTATGTTTTGGGGAATGGTCTTCGCATCCTGGGTGTTAACCCTGTCGAAGAAATGTAACAACGGAAATGACGGGTAATGGATCAAAACTCCACGAATGACACCGATAAGCGCAATTGGCGCGAGCGTTTAGGCATTGGCGGCAAGGACATGCCGCGCATTTCCGGAGAGTTCACCAAGGCTCCCGAGACTGTTACCCAGGAAGCCGCACCTGTGCGTCCCGCCCAGTCGGTGGCAAAACCAGCCCCTATGGCTCCGCGGCTGCCTATGAAGGCAGCGGCATCGCCAGCCCCCAGGCCGCAGCAGCAGGTCATGCCGCAGGGTGCACCTCAAGCCCCCGATGCCTTGGCTGAGAAGCTTAGGTCCCAGCGTGCCGCAGCCGAGAGATTAGCCGAACAGCGTGTTACCGCGGCGAAACAGCGGGCCGAAAATGCCAATGGCAGTACAGCCCCGGCCAAGGCACCAATTGTCGCCAGCGCTGCCGTGGAAAAGCCGAAATTCAGTTTTGCCGATGAGGACACCAAAGCTGATTTCGGCCGCGAGCCCCGTTCTTTGCCGCCGGGCCGCCCGCCACAAAGGCCCGCGCTCCAGCAGCCGCAGCTTTCACCGCCACGGCCCCCCCTCGGTGGTCAGCCCCGGATTCCAACTGGCGCGCCCGCCGCTGGCTTCCAGCCGCAGTACAGGCCCCAACCGCCACGCGGCTATTCGCCATCGGCCTATGTGCCGCCGCCACCTCTGTCGCAGCCCCAGCGGAGCTTCAACGGCCCAATGTCGCAACCGCCGTCGGGTGAGCCGCGCTTGCAGACACCCCGGGTAAATCCGGACGCCTATCGGCGGGGCCCCCAGGACGATTTGGGCTATGCCGGAGCGGGCTACGAAAATTCCCAGCGCTCTTTGCAACGGACAGCGGCGCTGCGGGCCCCGGCTTATGACGATGACTATGGCGATGAGATCTTTGAAGAAGCGCCAGCCCCCAGATCATCGCGCCGGGCCAGCGCCAATGACTACAACCAGGCCTACCGCGAGAATGAGGGAGTCTACGCTGATGAGCGTCGGCGCTCCAGCGGGCCTTGGCTTCTGCTGCTGTTCCTGATGCTTGCTGCCGGTGCGGCCGGTGCTGGCGTCTGGTATTATAATGCCAATGTCAAAACCGTGGCAACCAATAGCGGGACAGATCCAGCGCCAGTTGTTTCAGCGCCAGAGCAGTCGGCCAAGTCGGCACCCGAACAGCCTTTGGATGGGCAACCAAATACTACGGGTTCGACGACTTCGAAGAAACAGATCTATGATCGGATCATCGGCGACAATGAGGTTCTGGGCGGCCGGGTGGTTCCCACCGAAGAAGCGCCCATGCAGCCGGAGGCCCAGCAGGGTGATGCTGAACAAATACCGCAGCCATCTGGCTCTTTTGATTCTTCTCAGAAGGCGGCGATGCGCTTCCATTGCCCATGCCCCCGCCGCCCGGCACCGGCAATGACACTCAAGGCGCTCTTTCCACGCCGCCTGCCAAGAACACTATGGCTTTGAGTTCTCCGTCCACGTCTACCAGCACCACGCCCTGGATCCGACATTGCGCCGGTACCGGGTGAAACTGCTGCAGCGGCGACGAACACGCAGGCAACGCCGCCGTCAGAGCCAGCGCCTGCCATGGAAGAAATTGTCAACGTCGATCCCGCCCCCGTTGTCAAAAAGCCAGTTGCGAAGAAAGCAAAATCAACTGCCGAAGACACAGCTGAGTTGGGTGCAGCACCCGTTGTTCTCGTTCCCCCCGCCGATCCAGTGGAGGGCGGCCAGGTTGCTTCTGCTCCGGTTGTCGCTGATCAGCCCGTGACCACCCCGCCAGCCCCAGTGGTCAAAAAGAAAAAAACGCTGCTCGGTTTGTTCAGGGGAACCAATGATCAGGTGCCTGAAACGCAAGCCGCACCCAGCAGCCCCTGCGCAGCAAATTGCTTCCGTTCCCCAGCCTGCTCCAATCCAGCAACCGGCGGCACCTGCTCAGGTTGCAAGCGGCGGCAGCGGATATTTTGTCCAGCTCGCCTCATTCAAATCGCAAGATGAAGCCACCGCCGAGTTTGGCCGGCTGAAAGCAAAACACGCCGGCATCATTGGAACCCTTCCATCGGCAATCAATCCTGCCACGGTTGGCGGCAGCACGAGGTTCCGCCTGGCCGTTGGTCCGCTGGCTTCGCACGACCAGGCCACCAAAATTTGCAGTTCACTGGTTGCTGCCGGTGAACGCGACTGTCTTGTTCGCAAGCAATAGCTCAAGCGCAGTCCAGAAATTAGTGTCATGAAAATTCGCAGCTTCATCAGTGGGTGTGAAGGCACGCAGTTGTCTTCGGCCGAGATATCCTTCTTTCGCGAGCAAAATCCCTGGGGTCTTATTCTTTTCAAGCGCAATTGCGAAACACCCCCTCAGATCAAAGCCCTCACCTCCGCGTTTCGCGAGGCCGTTGGCCGCCGGGATGCGCCCGTGTTTATCGATCAGGAAGGCGGACGGGTTCAGCGCCTGGGACCGCCCTCCAACTACTGGCGGAAATACCCGCCAGCACGCGCCTACGGCGATCTCTATGCAAAGAGTCCCCTCGCGGCCTTGCGTGCGGCGCGCCACGTGGGCCGCCTCATGGCCGAGGACCTGATTGAAATTGGAATTACCGCCGATTGCCTGCCGGTGCTGGATGTACCTCAGGCCAGTGCCCATGATGTGATCGGCAACCGCGCCTATAGCTTGCATATTGAACACGTCATGGCGTTGGCGAGGGCCCATACGGCGGGTCTCATGGACGGCGGCGTGATCCCGGTCATGAAGCATATTCCCGGCCACGGACGCTCGGAAGTCGACAGCCACCATAACTTGCCCGTGGTCAACGCCAGGCGCCAGGAATTGGAGCAGAGTGATTTTCCGCCCTTCGCCGCCTTTGCCGATGCGCCCATGGCGATGACAGCCCACGTGATCTATTCCGCCATCGACAAGACAGCTCCAGCAACGCTCTCCCGCAAAATCATCAAATCCGTCATCCGTGAGTCAAATCGGCTTTCGCGGCCTTCTGATCACCGATGATCTCTCCATGAAAGCCCTGTCCGGAACCTTGGAGGAGAAATGCACCGCCGCATTGAAGGCTGGCTGTGATATGCTTTTGCATTGCAACGGCGTATTCGCTGAAATGCAGCAGGTGGCCGCCGCCGCCGGCGAGCTAAAGGGCAAGGCCCTGCGCCGGGCCAAGGCCGCCCTGAAATCGGCGCGCAAACCGCAGGCCTTTGATAAAAAAGCTGCTCTCAAGGATTTGGAATTGGTCGTTTCCGCTTGAAACTGGGGATAGGCTAAGGTCTATCAAGCGAATCACCGGCGCGTTTGGGAAAATGCCCAGCAGGAAACTATGAAATTGAGATGACAGACACGAACGAAACTGCCGTGCAAAAATTCTGGCCTGATGGCGAGGGTCCCTTGCGCAAGGAGACCGCTGCAGATTCCGATGAAGCCCTTATCGTAGATGTGGGTGGATTTGAAGGCCCGCTCGATTTGCTCCTGGAACTGGCCCGCCATCATAAGGTTGACCTTTCTCAGATTTCAATTCTGGCACTCGCCGAGCAATATCTGGCCTATATCGACAACGCGCGGAAAATGCGCATTGAAGTGGCCGCCGACTATTTGGTGATGGCGGCCTGGCTTGCCTATCTCAAGTCGCGCATGCTGATTCCCATGCCGCCTGGGCTCGGAAGATGAACCCGCAAGCGATCTGGCAGCGCAACTGGCGTTCCGGTTGCAGCGCTTGCAGGCCATGCGCGATGCTGCAGCCAAGCTCATGGGGCGGAATATTTTGGGCCGTGATGTTTTTGGCCGCGGAAACCCGGAGCCGCTGATCGTTGAAACCCAGCGCGAATATGCTGACAATCTGATTGACCTGTTGAAGGCTTACGCCGAGCGCCGCCAGCGCAAGGCGAGCCACCAGACCTATACGCTCAAGCGCCATGCCACTTGGTCAATCAAGGAAGCCCGTGAGGCCCTCGAAAGGCTTGTGGGAACGATGGATAACTGGAGCACCTTTGATCATTGGCTTGAGGAATATCTGGCGCCGCCGGAAATGCGGCGCTCAGTAAGAGCGTCCAGCTTTACCGCAAGCCTCGAGTTGGTCCGTGAGGGCCTTATTGAACTGCGCCAGGATAATGCGTTCCGCCCAATCTTCATGCGCCGCCGCGCCTAATGTTTTCGGGATAGAATTATGGTACAAGCAAATATGAGCATTGAAGCAGGCGACGCCCCAGAGGCCGATGACGTGGAAGCCTCGCAGGCCGTGGTGAGAATGCATCCGCGCGCTGATAGAAGCCAGCACCTGCGCATCATCGAAGCCATTCTCTTTGCCGCCGAAGCGCCGGTGGCCATCGAAAAACTGCAGGCTTTTTTCCCGGAAGGCACGGATGTCGCAGCCTTGCTTGCCGACCTTCAGGCCAACTATGCCAATCGCGGCGTCAACCTCGTGCAGATTGCCGGCCACTGGACGCTCCGCACCGCCGAGGATTTAAGCTTTGTGCTGCGCCGCGAGACCTTTGAGCAAAAGCGCCTGTCCAAGGCAGCCCTCGAAACCCTCGCCATTGTAGCCTACCACCAACCCGTCACCCGTGCCGACATTGAAGAAATCCGCGGCGTCGTCATTTCCAAGGGCACCCTCGATATTCTCATGGAAATCGGCTGGGTGAGAATGCGTGGCCGCAGACGCACGCCCGGAAGGCCCGTGACTTACGGCACCACCGATTCCTTCCTCAGCCACTTCGGCTTGAATGAAGCTAACCGATCTTCCCGGCCTGCAGGAACTGAAGGGGGCAGGGCTTCTGGATGCCAATCTGCCGCCGGATTTTGAAATTCCCTTGCCGCGTCGCAGCGATGATCTGTCGGCTGACGAAGATCCCCTGGATGGCGACGAGCAAACTCCCCTGGAAATGCATCTTCCCGAGGCCAGCGAAGGTTCCGACGAAACGCCCTCAAGCTGAGTCTTCCATTTACCTTAACGCTTCATCCTGTTTGCCAAAAGTCGAGCGTTAACCAAACGTTACGCTGGAGAAAGCGCGTCAAATCCTTTAAAGATTTAATCGAAATGAATGCGGGTTGGAAACAATTCGCCAAGGTTCGGGAATGAACTACAGCGGGGTGGGCAGGGACCAGCACCTCCCGTCCGCTCCGCCAGCACCTTCCAACGTTTCCCCGCGGCTCAGGTTCACCGCATCTCCTGAGACGAGGGGATAAAGGCCGGTCCGGGACGGTTTTGAGTGGCCTCCTCGATCCGAGTAAAACCCGGGCCGGTTCTATTTCTCTCAACCGCATACTTGCTAAAACAAAAAGGCACCGCCTGAGCGATGCCTTTGAACAGAATATGAAACTGAAGATTACTTGATCTTCGTTTCCTTGAATTCCACATGCTTGCGCGCTACAGGGTCATATTTCTTGAACGCGAATTTCTCGGTCTTGGTGCGCGAATTCTTCTTGGTCACATAAAAATATCCGGTGTCAGCAGTTGACGCCAGCTTGATCTTGATAACATTGCCTTTGGCCATAATCGTCTCCGTACGGAATTTGAGGGCGATAGACCCTATCCCAAGCCGAAAGTCAAGTTTAGCTGCTCAATTCGCCATGACTTGCCCCGGTTGTACTGGAAGGATACTGGGCAATCCGTGGGTGGCAAGCAGTTTTGCGCAAGAAATGGCTGAAGCAACAGCAGAATTTCCCTTGTTATGGAGGGCAAATTAAGCCCCAAGGCCTCCCCAAGGGTCACCCAGCTGACCTTCAAAAGTTCATCAGTTTCAAGAGGGTAAGGCGCGTCGAGATTCGAGACAATATTCGCGTTGGCCACGAAAAAGCGGGAATCAAAACGCCGGCTCCGCCCCGGCGGGGTAATGGCCCGTGCAAAATAGATGATCCCTTTGAGATCAAGCGCATCACTCACCGTTGCCCGCCCTGCCAGCAACCCGGTTTCCTCAAAAGTTTCCCTGATCGCCGCCACGAGAAGGCCGCGCGCCTTGCGGTGGCTGGGCCTTGTGCCCGCCCGCAGCTTAAGCTTCTGCAGCGTGACGGAGTCTCCTTCATTCATGACCGGCAAAAGACCATCAGCAGCCTCGCAACGCCCGCCAGGGAAAACATACTTACTGGGCATAAAGGCATGACCCTCATGGCGCTGACCCATCAGGATACGCGGGGCAGGGCCATCGAAGCGGACAAGAATGAGCGTTGCCGCATCACGCGGTTTGATCGTGGCTTTCTTCTTCGTTGGATTTTTCAAAGCCAAAACCATGCATCCCGAGAGCCCATTGCAAGCCAACAATCGCCCCTTTTACGATGGGCATGAGAGCCAATGTCAAGCCAAGAGTCAGAGGCAGCCAGAGAGCCGCATGGACAAGGTATGACGGCTGCCACAGCCGCTCAACGATGATGACGAGTGGAACCATAATGTGGCCTACGATAAAAATGGTGAAATAAGGTGGCGCATCATCGGCCCGCTGATGGTGCAGTGCCTCACCGCAATGGGGGCACGTATTGTTTACCTTCATGAATTTATGGAACAGGGAGCCCTTACCACAGGCCGGACATTTCCCAGCCGCACCCCGCCACATTGCTTGCTTCCATGACCGCTCAGAAATTTTGATGTGCCCAGACGCCATGGCCGTAAGGTGGGCTGCAATTGACCGTCCGGGTAGGGGGCCTCGCGCCGCGCGGCGGCTTGCCGCAAGTCTTTATCGTCTCATCCTGGATTTCGACGTCTGCTTGCTCATGCGGGTGACACGTCCATGGTGCTGCGGTGCAGGTTTGCCCTTGCGGCCCTCCGAGACCATCTCAAATCGCAAGCCGCCCGAAACTGGGGTAACTTCGAGCAACTTAACCTCCACCTGATCGCCGAGCTGGAAAGTTGCTCCCGTGCGTTGACCCACCAGGGAATGCTCGACAACCGAATACACGAAGTAATCCGGTCCAAGGCTCGAAACCGGAACAAAGCCATCGGCCCCCGTATCATTGAGCTTGATAAACAATCCGGCTCCCACGACGCCACTGATGCGTCCTCTGAAATGCGCGCCCGTTTGGCCCGCAAGATGGGCGGCTATCAGGCGGTCCGTCGTTTCGCGCTCCGCCGCCATGGCCCGCCGCTCCGCATCGGAAATCATGTCAGCGGTTTCGGAAAGGCGGGCAATATCATCGGCCGACAAGCCATCATCGCCAAACCCGAGTGCACTCACCAAGGCCCGGTGCACGATCAAGTCCGCATAGCGCCGGATGGGTGAGGTAAAATGGCTGTAACGCCTGAGAGCCAGGCCAAAATGACCTTTGTTGATGGGTGAATAAACCGCTTGGGCCTGGGTGCGCAACACCACGTCATTCACCAGGTTCTGATAATCCTTGCCCTTCACCTCAATCAGCAATTGGTTGAAGTGTTTTGGCCTCATCAATTGTCCAAGAGGTAGCGACAGATCCAAAGTTTTCAAGAATTGCGATAGGGCCCGCACTTTCTCTTCGGAAGGAGGTTCATGAATACGGTAGAGCTGCGGAGTTTTCTTTGCTTCAAGTTCCTCGGCCGCCGACGCATTGGCCTGGATCATAAACTCTTCGATCAGCTTGTGCGCATCGAGCCGCAAAGGCGTGACGACCCGCAGGACCATGCCCTTGTCATCAAGCACAAGTTTCCTCTCAGGCAGATCAAGCTCCAATGGCTCGCGCCTGGCGCGGGCTTTCATAAGCACCGCATAAGCCTTCCACAGCGGCTTCAACACACCCTCAAGCAGGATATCGGTTTTTGAATTGGCGCGGCCATCGATGGCCGCTTGCGCCTCCTCATAGGAGAGCTTGGCCGCCGAGCGCATGATGGCGCGCGCAAAGCGGTGCGACCTCTTGGTGCCCGATTTGTCGAAAGTCATGAAACAGGCAAGGGCCGGACGGTCTTCGTTTTCGCGCAGGGAGCAGAGATCATTTGAAATCCGTTCCGGCTAACATGGGCACGACCCGGTCCGGGAAATAAACCGAGTTGCCGCGAAACCGCGCTTCCTTGTCCAGTGCCGACCCGGGCCTCACGTAGGTCGCCACATCGGCAATGGCCACGATGATCTGAAAGCCGCCTGGGTTTGCCGGATCATCATCGGGAGCCGCCCATACGGCGTCGTCATGGTCGCGCGCATCCGGCGGATCAATCGTAATCAAGGGTGTTTTGCGCAAGTCCACGCGGCCCGCCGGATTGAAAGATTTCAAGGCCTCGCTTTCGGCCAGAACACGCTCGGAAAATTCATTGGGAATGGCATGGTGATGAATGGCAATCAGCGAAATATTGCGTTGGTCGTTCATATCGCCGAGCCGTGCCCGCACCCGCGCCAACGGCAGGCCCCGGCCAT
Source organism: uncultured Alphaproteobacteria bacterium (assembly GCA_963810045.1). Classification (GTDB taxonomy): domain Bacteria; phylum Pseudomonadota; class Alphaproteobacteria; order Rhizobiales; family Aestuariivirgaceae; genus Aestuariivirga. Next base: position 62,933 of record CAWELV010000023.1, read on the forward strand.
GGTCTTTCACGATATCCGCTTCGACCAATTCGCCCTCAAGGGCTCCACTCTCATCGCCGCTCCGCACCTGCAATTCGTTGCGGGCTTTCTTGTCCACCGGAATGAGCCGCGCCCCATGGCCCTTCACCAAACGGTAAACCCCCAGCACCCGCTTTGAACGGTCTGACAGCCCGCGAATGACACGGGCCTTGAAGGGATAGTCCTGGCCCGGCGTGGCCTCGATTTTTGCCAGTACCCGGTCGCCCTTGGCCGGTGGGCGAATGCCTTCACCGCTGCGCACTTCTATGAGCACCTGGGGCGCCTTGCCGGCCACGCGCTCGTCCCATTCCACGGGCTCGCCATAGGTCTCGCCATGGCGGTCAATGCCCGTAACCTCGATCACCGTAACTGGCGGCACGGTGGATGTATCAATGAGCTTCCGCCGGCTTTTGGCGAGTTTTCCCGATTGCTCAAGCTGGCGCAGCAATGCCTTGAGACCGATTCTTTCCGCTCCCGTCAGCCTGAATGCCCGCGCGATTTCGCGCTTGCCCACCACCGAGGGCGATGTCTGGATAAACTCCAGAAGGGCTGCTTCGCTGGGAAGCCCTCTGTTTTTTGTCTTCTTTGCCTTTATCATATCATCCGCATTAGCGGGAACGCACGGATTCTAAAAGGGTTGCACACCGATACGGAAATTAAACGGCGATCTTCGCTGCCGCCTTCGGTACGGCCTTTTTCGCCGGTTTTTTCGCAGGAGTTTTCACCGCCGCAACTTTTTTTGCTGCAGGCTTTCCGGCAGCAGCTTTGCGCTTCGGCTTCTTTCCCGGCCCCTTCGCTTCCCGTTCGGCGATCAGTGCCACCGCTTCGTCCAGCGTTACCGTCTCCGGCGTCTTGTCCCTTGGCAGGGTGGCATTGATCTTGCCATGCTTCACATAGGCCCCGAACTTGCCGTTGAATACGTGCACGTTGCCCGTGCCATCCGGATGCGCGCCCAGATCCTTCAGGGCAGCCGCCCGCCCGCGAGGGGTGAAGCCCTTGGCCCGTTTGGCCGCCAGCATATCCACGGCGCGATTGATGCCAATGGTGAAAACCTCATCCGCCGATTCCAGATTCACATAGGTGCCGTCATGCAGGATGAACGGCCCGAAGCGGCCAAAATTGGCGACAATCGGCGTCTGCGTTTCCGGGTGCAGTCCAATATCCCGGGGCAGCGAAAGGAATTTCAGCGCCGTTTCAAGATCAATGTCCGCGGGATCAAATGCCCGCGGGATTGAAGCGCGCTTTGGCTTCTCCTTGCTGCCTTCCGGAACCTCGCCAAGTTGCAGGTAAGGCCCAAAACGGCCCTCCCGCCGCGTGACTTTTTCGCCCGTATCCGGATGAACCCCAAGTTCAATGCCTTCGGGCGGAATGACGGACGCCGCTTCGCCATTCGCCGTCATCTGCCGGGTATATTTGCAGTCCGGATAATTGGAGCATCCGACAAAAGCGCCAAACTTGCCGAGCTTCAGCGAGAGCTGCCCATCGCCACAGGATGGGCACTTCCGTGGGCTGCTGCCATCCGTGGGCGAAGGAAAAATGTGCGGCGCGAGAATCTCATTCAGCGCATCCAGCACATGGGTGACGCGCAGGTCCTTGATTTCGCCGACATGGGCGGAAAAATCTTTCCAGAAATCACGCAACACTTCGCGCCAGTCAATTTCCCCGTTAGAGATGCGGTCGAGTTGCTCTTCGAGGTTTGCGGTGAAGCCATATTCTACGTATTTGCTGAAGAAGGATTCGAGGAAAGCGGTTACCACGCGGCCCTTGTCCTCGGGAATGAACCGTTTCTTGTCGAGGCGCACATAGCCCCGGTCGCGGATCGTCGAGAGCACCGACACATAGGTCGAGGGCCTGCCGATCCCAAGCTCTTCCAGTTTCTTAATGATGGAAGCTTCCGAGAACCGCGGCGGCGGCTCGGTGAAATGCTGCTCGGCGGAAACCTTGCGAACCCCGATGCCATCGCCTCTCGCCATTGCGGGCAGGCGGCGAGAATCCTCATCTTCCTCGTCGTCAAGGTCCTCGTGATAGACCTTGAGAAAGCCGTCAAATTTAACAACCGATCCCGTAGCCCGGAAAGTATAGTGCTTGCCGTCCTGGCCGGTGGCTCCAAGATCAGCCGAGGTGCGCTCAAATTCCGCGCTCTCCATCTGGCTGGCAATGGTGCGCTTCCAGATCAGTTCGTAAAGGGCAAACTGCTCGCCATCCAGCGCCGAACGCACCGATGCGGGCAGGCGGCCAAGCTCCGTAGGCCGGATGGCCTCATGGGCTTCCTGGGCATTCTTGGCCTTGGTCGTGTACTGGCGCGGCGCCGACGGCAGATAAGGCTCGCCAAAATTCTTGAGAATGGCATTGCGCGCGGCGGCAATTCCTTCCGGGGCGATGTCAATGCCATCGGTTCGCATGTAGGTGATAAGACCCACCGTATCGCCATCAATGTCCACACCCTCATACAGGCGCTGGGCCACCTGCATGGTCTTGGCCGAAGAAAAGCCCAGCTTGCGCGAGGCCTCCTGCTGCAGTGTTGAGGTGCGAAACGGCGCATAAGGGTGGCGCTTGGCGGGCTTGCTCTCGATGCTATCCACCGAAACGCGGGCATTCCTCAGGGTTTGCTCAATGGCGCGCGCCGAGGCTTCGTCCTTGATATCAAGCTTGCCGATTTTCTGCCCGGCAATGGCTTGCAGCGAAGCGGAAAATTCCTGTCCCTGCGGCGTCGTGAAGGTGCCATCGATGGTCCAGTATTCCTGGCTCTTGAACGCTTCAATCTCAAGCTCACGGTCGCAAATAATGCGCAGGGCCACAGACTGCACCCGTCCAGCCGAGCGTGAACCCGGCAATTTCCGCCACAGCACGGGGGACAGCGTAAAGCCCACCAGATAGTCGAGCGCCCGCCGCGCCAGATAGGCATCTACCAGCGGCCCATCCACGTCCCTCGGGTGCTGCATGGCCTCAAGCACCGATTGCTTGGTGATGGCGTTGAACACCACGCGCTGAACCTTCTTGCCTTTGAGCGCGCCTTTTTTCTTCAAAACTTCAAGCACATGCCAGGAAATCGCTTCGCCCTCCCGGTCCGGGTCGGTTGCCAGAACCAGCCGGTCATCGTCCTTCAGCGCATCTGCGATATCCGACAGACGCTTGGCGGACTTGCCATCCACCTCCCAGGACATGGCGAAATCCTCGTCGGGCCGGACCGAACCATCCTTGGCCGGCAGGTCGCGCACATGGCCATAAGAGGCCAGCACGGTGAAATCCGGGCCTAGATATTTGTTGATGGTTTTTGCTTTGGCGGGCGATTCGACGACGACGACGGTCATTCTTCTTCCTGACTTATGGACGGCAGGCCTCATATAGGCATCTTTCCATGACCGCAAGTTCAATTACAATCATAGATTGTTTATACTTTGATTAGCACGCATATATAGTGAAGTTACATCTAGAAATCAGTTTCTGCGAAGGTTTCTCCGGCCGTGACCTCGCAAACAGCCAGTTTCAGAGGAGCAGAAAGTGTAAAGAAGTCTCCCGTTCCGAGATAAAAACTGGCGTTTGGCTCCAGTTCATAACCTCCTGCCTTGCACTTCCCGTGCAAAATATAAACAAGGTAGAAGCTCTTTTTGGACCCCAATTTATCTCCTGCGCTGCTTTCGACGACGCGAAGGGTCCCCTGGCCGAAATCCCGGCGGACGATCAAATTGAAGTCCAGAACCGTCCCTCTTAAAAGTGACCCATGAACCTGTGCATCGCCTGAAAAGGAAAAGGGCTGGAATGGCTCCAGGGTAAATTTGCCGGTCCCCTCGATATCAAGGACCATGCCTTCGCCCGACAATGTCATGATGTGGCGCTCATAGCCGATGAATGTGGAAAAGGGTCCATCCGCATTGACGGTCGCGATGCTCACCCGCCAATCAAACTCCCCTGAAGGCGGACTTGCAAATATTTCGGTCGTCACGCCGCCACCATTTTTCCACGGCATGACCCGGTACTCCGACGGTCTGATGACGCGCATCAGATGCCATGCCTCACGCGGCCAATTGGTTCCGCGTGGGCAATAACCCGTCGGATTGCCGGGAACTTCTCCTGCAGGCCATTTTCAATCTGGTCCACCGTTGCATGCACATCATCAATTGTCTCCGAAGGTGCGAAGCGGCAATGATAATGAACAAACAGGCCCTGGTCATTCTCACGAATGCGGATGTTGTGAAGGTCGCTCAGGCGGGGCTGTTTCTTGGCCAGTGTCCTGAGCAGGCTGAAGATCTCATTTGAGATCTCTGCCGGCGCCTCGTTCCCCGTAAGCAGCCGCTCCGGCTGGGGTTCGATATGGCTTTCCACTTCAACCCCCGGGCCAAGTTCGGAACGTATGGCATCCTCGAGCTGCGTGGCATATTCATGAGCTTCCACCAGCGGCATAAGCCCATCCACTTCCAGATCAAAGCTAACCGCCAGCCGGCCGTTGATTTCCTGGACAGTGAGATGATGTATCGCCAGACTGCGCCGCGAGGCGATAAGCATTACCCGCTGGAACACGGTTTCATCGTCCAGCGTCACCGGATTAACGGTGACCGTCACGTCGGCGCGTGGAAATCTCTGCATGATCTTCTCGGTCAGCGTGTCTTTCAGCTTGACGATGTCATCAACCGGCATGGTGCGCGGCACCTCAACAACGGCACTGGTAAAGAGCGTGGGTCCGGCTGGGTGCAGGCGCAGGGAACTGAGATTGAGAACACCGCTCGTGTGTTCAATCAGCGAACGAAGCTCGGCCGTAGCGCCCGCCGGCGCCGTATCAAGCAGGGTGGCCAGCGTGCGCTTTCCCAAACGCCATCCGGCAAGCCCCACGAAAAAGGAAACAACGATGGCCGCTCCCGCATCGGCCATGGGAAACCCCAGCCAAACCGCAACGAGCCCGAGGAGCACAACTGCTGAACTCCACATATCGGAACTGAAGTGCAGCGCATCCGCCTCAAGCGCCTCACTCGATGTCTCGCGCGCCACCCGGCTCAAAGCCCGCGCCCGGCTGAAATCAACCAGGATTGACCCGCCAATGACGGCAACCGCCCACCAGGTAACATCAATATGCTGCTGGCCGGTTATCAGCCGTTTGCCCGCTTCATAAACAATCCACCCAGTGGTGAGAAACAGCAACCCGGTTTCAATGAGGGCGGCAATACTCTCCGCCTTGGCGTGCCCGTAGTGGTGTTCCTCATCGGGAGGCTGGTCACTCCAGCGCACCGCAAACCAGGTGACAATGGTGGCCCCCAGGTCAATCAGGCTGTGAATCGCTTCCGATAAAATGCCGAGCGAGCCGGTGGCAAGGCCAGCGGTGAATTTGGTGATTGTCAGTCCAAGGCTGGCAATGATCGAGAGGACGACAACCCGTTGCTTTTCTGATGACGACATGCGGCTTGCATAACGCACTTCCGGCGTCTTTTCTCCCACAAAATTAGCTATACGGGCAACGCATAGCAGCGCGCCCTGATTGGCTATCGTAAGGAGTATTTGCGCCCGGTGTTCTCTGCTACTTCAATGGTTCAATCATGGCGGCCGAATCTGATTTTCCAAACCTCCTTTCAGGTCGTAAGGCCGGGGCACTGACTTTTAGTGCAATATTTGCACTTGAATCCTTGGTCAGGTCGCTCAACTCGACAGTGGTTTCGCTGCAAGCCTATGACCTGCTTGGCAGCAGTCAAAAGGTAAGCGAACTCACGACCCTTGTGGCCATGGTCGTGCTGCTCACGACGCTTATGCTTCCCTATGTTCTCGGCCGGCTGCGCCGCCGTTGGGCCTACACGATTGGCATTGTGGGCCTCATAGCGGCAAGCCTGTTCTTTGCCAGTTTTACCGTTTCCGGACAGATCGCCGGCATGTTCTTTCGAAATTGCGGGGCGGCGATCCTGAACATCACCTTGTCGCTTTACATCATGGATCACATCAAGAAGAGCGACTTGGCCCGCGCCGAGCCCTTGCGGTTAAGCCTCTCGACATTTTCTTGGATGATTGGGCCCGCAGGCGGCGTGTGGCTCTATACGCAATTTGGGCCATGGGCCCCGCAGCTCGCAAGCATCGCGGTGGCCATGGCCTTGCTCGTTCTTTTCTGGGTGTTGCGCCTGTCGGATCGCGTGATCATGCCGTCAGGCACCCTGCAACCCTTCAATCCTCTGGCCAATGTCATGCGCTTCGTTCGCCAGCCCCGCCTGCGGCTTGCGTGGATGGTGGCCTTCGGCAGGTCCTGCTTCTGGGTAACATTTTTTGTTTATGGGCCACTGTTGATGGTTGAAAGCGGCGTGGGCAAGCAGATCGGCGGACTGATGATTTCGGCAAGCCAGGCTGCTGTTGCTGTTTGCCTATGTCTTCGGCCGGCTGGCCTACAAGTTTGGCGTTCGCGCGATCATCAGCCTGTGCTTCCTGATGATGGCGCTGTCGTCAATCGCCGCCGGGATCGCCGGAAAGGAACAGCCCTATGTCGCAATGTTTTTTCTGCTCTTCGGCGCTTTCGCTGCCTCGGGACTGGATGGGGTCGGCGGCATTCCCTTTTTGCGGGCGGTGCGCACCCGTGAGCGCCAGCGCATGGCCGCCGTTTACCGCACCTATATCGATTTCTCGGACCTCATTCCGGCGATGATTTTTGCCGTGGCACTGTCTTATTTTGATATCGGCATCGTCTTCATTATACTGGGAGCAAGTCTTGTCATCATGGGAGCGCTGTCCTTCCGCTATCTCCCAAAATCCATGTAGGGGGAGAACTCGGTCAAATGGCCAAACTGCATCTCATCATTGGCAACAAGAATTACTCCTCCTGGTCGCTCCGGCCATGGCTGGCCATGACCATGGCGGGGCTCGACTTCGATGAAACGATTGATACTGCTCGATATGCCAGGCACGAAAAAACAAATCGCTGAACACTCCAAGGCGGGGAGGGTACCAATCCTGCGTCATGGTAAAGTCACGATCTGGGAAACCCTTGCCATTCTTGAATATCTGGCCGAAACATTTCCCGAAAAAAATCTCTGGCCCAAGGCCAAGGCGGCAAGAGCCGTGGCGCGCTCCATTTCCAATGAAATGCATGCCGGGTTTTCAAATCTCCGCAATGCCTGCCCGATGAACCTCAGGCGGCCACCAAAACCCGTCATGCTGAATGATGCAACACGGGCGGATATCGCGCGCATCGAAGAAATCTGGCGTGATTGCCGCCAGACTTATGGCAAGGGTGGAAAGTTTCTGTTTGGCAGGTTCTGCAACGCCGATGCGATGTTTGCGCCCGTGGTCACGCGCTTTGAAACCTATGCCATTCCGGTCGCCAAGGATACCAAGGCCTACATGGATGCAGTAATGGCAACAAAGGCTTTCCAGAAATGGAAGTCAGCCGCCCTCAAGGAAACCTGGATCCTTCCGCACGATGAAGTGGATTAGAGTAGACGCTCAGCGGCCACGGCAAACATAGCGTTTACGTTTATAGTCAACCTTCACACCGACAACTTCATGAAAATGTTTGCGGCAAACTTTTAACGCATCAGCAAAAAACTTTGCCTGCTGCTCCTTTGAATAATCGGCGCGGCTAGAAACCTTCTTTTTGGAGGCGGCATCCGCCTCAAGGACAGGGGAGATGGCAAGCGCCGCGAACGCTGCCAGAGCCAGCAGTTTCTTCAGAATAGTATCCTCCCCAGACTGCAATTACTGGTTACATTGTCGGCAGTCATTGTCATTGTCAAAGAAAATCAGGCGAAGCTAACTTTCTGCTGGGCCGAGCGGGCGACCTTCCCGGCAAGCTCAAATTCAAGCAAAACTCCAAGGACTAAAGCGGCCGGAAGCCCGCTTTCCCTGATGACGTCATCGACATCAACGGGTGTGGGTGAAAGAAGCGAAAGCACGCGTTTGCGGTCAGAGGGACTCGCCTCGACAGGCTCATCAATGGGCAGGTCCGGTTCGGAGAAAGTCCGCGGGGCAACTGTGTATTCCGTCCTCAGGCTTTCGATCACTTCGGCACTGCTTGTCAGAAGCGTTGCCCCTTCCTTGATAAGCTTGTTGGTGCCCTCGGCGCGGGGGTCAAGCGGCGAACCTGGCACTGCAAAGACATCGCGCCCCTGTTCCCCCGCAAGCCGCGCCGTGATCAGCGAACCCGACCGCAAGGCCGCCTCCACCACAATAACGGCCCGTGCCATGCCTGAGATAATGCGGTTGCGGCGGGGAAAATGTTCAGCCCGCGGCACGACGCCGGGCAACATCTCGGTGAGCAACAGCCCATTCTCGCCAATGGTCTTTTGCAGTTCGGCATTTTCCGGCGGGTAGATATTATCAATGCCGCCGGCGATAACGGCAGCGGTCCGCCGCTTCGGCGCTGCTTCATGGGCCGCCGTATCAATGCCGCGCGCTAGCCCCGAGACGACAAGATATCCTTCCTCGCTGAGCTCCGCTGACAATTGCCGCGCAAATTTTCTGCCGCCCGCCGAAGCATTGCGCGCGCCCACGATGGCAACACACTGAAGCTCTGCAAGTGCCAGATCGCCCTTCACGCAGAGAAGCGGTGGCGCGCCTGAAATGTGATGAAGCAGGGGCGGATAACCCGTCTCACCCGCCACGACGAACGAGGCCCCCAAATCGTCGGCCCGTTCCATGACGGCTTCCGCGTCTTCATCAGAAAAAATCCGAATGGGCCGCGCCAGGCCGCCTTTCACCGAGAGTTCGGGCAAAGCCTCCAAGGCTGCGGCAGCACTTCCATAATCGGCCAATCAACTGGCGAAATGTTGCAGGGCCGACATTTTCACTTTGGCTGAGCCGGATCCAATCGCGTCGCTGCGTCTGGTCCAGCAGTTGCATTGCTCAGGCTCTTTTTTGAAGATCAATCTTGGGCTCTTCGCCCTTCATCAATCTTCCGATGTTGGCGCGGTGCATGATCCAAATGACAATGGCAATGAGTGCTGTTGGCAGTACGAGATCAGGCCGACCCAAGAAGATAAGCCCACAGCGGTGTAAGCGCTGACGAGGCAAGTCCGGCAAGTGATGACATGCGGAAGGCGAAAGCAAGCGCAAGCCAGAGGGCGATAAATATAAGCCCAAGCGGCCAGAACAAGCCGAACAACACGCCAAGGCTCGTGGCCACGCCCTTGCCACCCTTGAAACCCAACCAGAGCGGAAAAATATGTCCGGCCATGGCCGCCAGTCCGGCAATCATTCCCGCCTGGGGTCCGCCAAACTGCGTGAGCAGCAAAACCGGCACCGCACCTTTCAATCCATCAAGCAAAAGCGTGAGCGCGGCAATCTTCTTGTTGCCCATGCGCAAAACATTTGTGGCCCCGATATTTCCGGAGCCAATGCTGCGCACGTCGCCAAGACCTGCAGCCTTGGCAAGGAGGAGGCCAAAAGGAATGCTGCCACAGATATAACCAATGAGAACGGCAATAAACGAGACCATGATCTAGCGAGCGTATGCGTAAACCGTGCGCCCTGCAACGACCGTTTCAATGACACGGCCCTCCAGCGTGCGGTCTTCCTGTGGAGAATTCTTGGAGCGCGAGCGCAGCTTGGTCTCTTCCACCGTCCAGCTCATGGTGAGGTCCACCAAAGCGAAGTCGGCGGGTGCGCCTGGCGCCAGGCGGCCCGTTTCCAGTCCCAGAATTTCCGCAGGCTTTGACGACATAGCTTCAACGAGGCGGCCTAATGGCATGTTTTCATTATGATAAAGTCCAACCGCTGCCGAAAGCATGGTCTCTAATCCAATGGCCCCAAAAGCCGCTTCGGCAAAGGGCAGGCGCTTTGTGTCGGCGCTTTGCGGGTCATGCGAGGACACGATCACATCAATGGTTCCATCCGCCACGCCCGCCACAAGAGCCCGCCGGTCATCCTCGCTGCGCAAAGGCGGCGAGAGCTTGAAGAAGGTGCGGTAGGCACCAATGTCATTCTCATTGAGTGTCAGATGATGAATTGAAACGCCGCAGGTGACCGGCAAGCCCTTGGCCTTGGCGTTGCGAATGACCTCCAGCGATGTCGCACAGGAAATCTGCGAGGCGTGGTAACGCGCACCCGTCATTTCCACCAGGCGGATATCGCGCTCTAGCATGATCACTTCCGCCATCGCAGGATTGCCGGCAAGGCCAAGACGCGAAGCGGTCTCGGAGGAATTCATGACACCCCTGGAAAGGCTAGGGTCTTCCACATGCTGCACCACCAGCATGTCAAAGTCCTTGGCGTAGGTCATGGCACGACGGAAAAGATTGGCGTTTGCGACGGCATGGGTGCCATCGGTGACGGCAACGGCTCCAGCCTCCTTCAGACTGCCGATTTCGCTCATGAGTTCGCCGGCTAGGCCCTTTGTAATCGCCGCCATGGGGGCCACACGCACTGAGGCCGTGTCCCGCGCGCGGCGCAAAATGAAATCCACAATCGCCGCGTCATCAATCACCGGTTGGGTGTTTGGCATTACGATCATGGTGGTTACGCCGCCGGCTGCAGCCGCCTCGGAAGCAGTGGCGAGCGTCTCGCGGTATTCCGTGCCGGGTTCACCGGTGAAAACGCGCATGTCGATAAGGCCCGGAATGAGTGTGGCGCTGGCGCAATCGAAACTCGCAGTGCCCGCCCCGATCGAGTCCTTGGTCACTTTCGGACCAACCGCCAGGATCCAGCCATCTTCAATAAGAATGCCACCCCGTGCCATTCAGGCCCTGCGCCGGAGCCAGGATATTGGCATTCAGATAGGCTTTGCGCTGGGTCGATTGCTTTGTGGCAGGAGACATCATGGTTTCGCTCCCGCTGGCCAATTGCGCGACAGAGCATCAAGCACCGCCAAGCGAACCGCCACGCCCATTTCGACCTGTTCCCGGATAACCGACTGCGCCCCGTCAGCCACGTTGGAGTCAATCTCAATGCCGCGATTCATCGGACCGGGATGCATGACCAAGGCATCGGGCTTTGCATAACGCAGCTTTTCCTCGTTCAAGCCGTAGAAGCGATAGTATTCCCGTTGTGAAGGAACAAACGCCCCGCTCATGCGCTCCAGTTGCAGACGCAGCATCATCACCACATCGGCACCCTCAAGCCCGTCGCGCATGTTGCGGTGAACCTCCACGCCGAAATTTGCGATGCCGGTAGGCAGAAGCGTTGACGGCGCCACGACGCGAACCCGCGCGCCCAGTTTGTTCAGCATGTGAATGTTGGAGCGCGCCACCCGGCTGTGCAGAACGTCGCCGCAGATGGCAACAGTCAGTCCCTCAATGGAATTTTTTCGCCGGCGTATGGTTAGGGCATCGAGAAGCGCCTGCGTCGGATGCTCGTGCTGGCCATCGCCCGCATTGATCACAGAACACGAAACCTTCTGCGCCAGAAGCTCAACCGCGCCAGATGATTGATGTCTGACCACCAGAAAATTGGGATGCATGGCATTGATCGTCATGGCGGTGTCCAGCACCGTCTCGCCCTTTGAAAGGGCAGAGGACGAGATGGCCATGTTCATCACATCGGCGCCCAGCCGCTTGCCCGCAATTTCAAACGAGCTTTGGGTCCGGGTAGAAGCTTCAAAGAAGAGGTTAACCTGGGTCTGCCCGTGCAAGAGGGGAATGCGCGGCCGGGGCCTGTTCCCCTCATTCACATAGGTTTGCGCCAGGTCGAGAAGCGCTGAGATTTCGAGGGGGGAAATATCTTCAACCGCCAGCAGGTGCTGGCCTTTGAGAAGCCTGGGTCGTTCGGATGGCGATGTCATTAAAAGTGGCTGTGTAGGGGCGAATCTTCCGCCCCGCAAGTGAAGATCGCTGGCCTGTGGAAAATTAACTCAAGAGGCTTAACACAAAGGGAATTGTGACCGCCGCACAAATGACCTGAAGCGTCAGAATGCTGGCAATCATGGGAGCGTCACCGCCCATTTGCTTGGCCAACACATAAGCGCCGGATCCAGTAGGCACGGCCCCGCAGAGAATGGCAACGGCCGCCGCTTCCCCCGATACGCCCAGAACCCAGAGCCAAACCGCGATGAAAATGGGCATAACGAGGAGTTTTAGGAAAGTCGCGAGCAGCACGGGCCCCTTGGTTGAAAGTGCCTCGTCGATGCGAAGACCCGCACCCACGGCCAGCAGGGCCAGCCCCAAAGCACCCTTTCCGATCATATCGAGAACCTGGACCCCCATGGTTGGCATGGGCAAATGCAATAGCTGCCATGCGACACCGCCAAGCGATGACAGCACAAATGGGTTCTTCAAAATGGAAAACGCCATGGTCCGCCCATTCATTCTAATGCCGGAGCCATAAACCGAAATCACCCCGACATTTACGATGTTGAGAAGCGGAGTCATTGCGGCCGCGCTGAGGCCACCTAAAGCCAGGGCAGGCTGCCCAAAATAAATGGGAATGATGGCAAGTGCGATAAATGTGTGCCAGCGCGTGGCACCTTGAAACAGGCTTGAATATTGTGGGCCGTTGAGATCCATGACCGCTATAAGTGGCCGTCGCAAAACCAACAGCAACGCAAACATGGTCGAGATGCCAAAAATCATGGCGAGCGCCATGGACCATACGGGAATATTGGAAAAATCCGCCGCGGCTATTTCCTTGAAGATGATCGCTGGAAACAAAACGTAATAACAAACATGGTCAACCGCGGTCCAATGCTCTTCCGCAATCAACCCGCTGCGACGCAGGCCATAGCCTACAAGTATAACAATGAAAACCGGAAGCAGCGCAATGAAGGATTGGGTCATTCCTGCCTCAGGGCATCGAGCGCCGCCTGGAGGATCCACGCAGCCGCCAACTTATCGACCACTTTGTCACGCGTGGCCCGCGAGGCATCAGCATCAATCAGCATGCGTTCCACCGCTGCCGTCGAAAGCCGCTCATCCCAAAACACAATCGACAAAGGCGTGAGCTTGGCGAGATTGCGCGCAAAGGCTCGCGTCGCCTGTGCTCTTGGGCCTTCGCTGCCATCCATGTTGATCGGCAGTCCCAGCACCAGAACGCCAACATTTTCTTTGGTCGCGATTGCCAGCAGCTCTGTCGCGTCTTGCGTGAATTTAGTGCGTGCAATGGTGGTGATGGGTGTTGCAATTTGCCGGCTGCGATCGCTTGTCGCAATGCCAATGGTCTTCGTGCCCAAATCCAGCCCCATCAGACGGGAAGTCTGGGGCAGTTTTTCCAAAGCGGACTGGAGGGCCAGAAGGTGGGTGGACATGGGCTTCTGATAGACGATTTGGCAAAGAGGTAAAGCGGCGTTATTGCATAGGCCACGGACAATTGCAGGAAGGCAAGGAATGGCAAAGAAAGTCGAAAGGCCCGTTGGCCCGCTCGTGGATCCGCTGCCCGTGGGCAATGTCCCGGACATGCGCCCCCTGCACGGGCGCTGGATCAGGCTTGACCACGTCTCCGCCGCCAAGCACGCCGCCGATCTCTATGCCAGCTTCGATGGCAAGGATCCGGAAGGCACCATCTGGACCTATTTGGGCTACGGCCCCTTTGCCTCGCAGGAGGAGTTCACCGAATGGGTAAAGGCCCGCGAGGCCGCCCGCGACCCCTGGTTCTATGCCTTCGTCCGCCGCGATACGGGCAAGGCCGTGGGCATGGGTTCCTTCATGCGCAATGACTCCTGCCAATGGCGTTATCGAAATTGGCCACATCTGGATGTCGCCGGAATTGCAGCAAACCCGGGAAGCAACCGAAGCCATTTACCTCATGATGCGCCACTGCTTTGACGACCTGGGAGTGCGCCGCCTGGAATGGAAATGCGATTCGCTCAATGCTCCATCCCGCAAGGCGGCGGACCGCTTCGGTTTTACTTTTGAGGGCATTTTCCGCCAGCACTACATAATCAAGGGCCGCAACCGCGATACGGCCTGGTATGCGATGCTGGATAAAGATTGGCCCAAGGCCAAGATGGCTTTTGAGGCCTGGCTCAAGGAGGATAATTTCGACGCCAATGGCCGGCAGAAAGCCAAGTTGCGGGTTCGCCCTTAGGCTGCTATCCAGCCCGCGAATTGCTTCAGGATTCATGGCGCATGTCAGTTGATCAGGCCACCGTGCGGCGGGTTGCAAAACTCGCCCGCATCAAGGTGAAGGAAGAAAACGTTGAGCGTCTCGCTGGCGAGTTGAACTCCATTCTTCACTGGATCGAGCAGTTGAATGAGGTCGACGTGGAGGGTGTTGAGCCCATGACCTCTGTTGTCGCCATGAAAATGAAAAAGCGCGCCGATGTCGTGACCGATGGCAACAATCCCCATGACATCGTGGAAAATGCCCCTGCCGCCGAAGATGACTATTTTCTCGTGCCGAAGGTGATTGAATGAACGACCTCACTTCACTCACCATCGCATCGGCCCGCGAAGGCCTGCGCAAGAAAGAATTCTCTGCCCTTGAATTGACAGAGGCTTATATCGCCGCCGTTGAAAAGGCCCGCATTCTCAATGCGTATATCGTCGAGACGCCAGACAAGGCTCGCGCCATGGCAAAAGCCTCCGATGCAAAATTGGCAAAAGGTGACGGCGGGGCTTTGGAAGGCATTCCGCTGGGAATCAAGGATCTCTACGCCACCAAGGGCGTCCACACCCAGGCCTGCAGCCACATTCTCGACGGTTTCAAACCCACCTATGAATCCACCGTTACCGGAAACCTGTGGCGCGATGGTGCTGTGATGCTGGGCAAGTTCAACATGGATGAGTTCGCCATGGGCTCATCAAACGAGACTAGCTATTATGGCAACGTCATCAATCCCTGGCGGCGTAAAAACTCGAATGCCGCGCTGGTGCCTGGCGGCTCATCCGGCGGTTCCGCCACCGCCGTTGCCGCCCATATCTGCGCTGCTGCCACTGCCACCGATACCGGCGGCTCCATCCGCCAGCCCGCCGCTTTCACCGGCACCGTGGGAATAAAGCCCACTTACGGCCGTTGCTCGCGCTGGGGCGTAGTCGCTTTCGCTTCCAGCCTCGATCAGGCTGGCCCCATCGCGCGTGATGTCAGGGATGCCGCCATCATGCTGAAATCCATGGCCAGCGTTGATCCGAAAGACACGACCTCGGTTGATCTTCCCGTGCCCGATTATGAAAAGGCCATCGGTAAATCCATCAAGGGCCTTCGCGTCGGCATCCCGAAGGAATACCGCGCCGATGGCATGTCCTCGGAAATTGAAGCCCTTTGGGACAAGGGCGCCCAGTGGCTGAAAGAGCAGGGGGCTGAGATTGTCGAAATCTCGTTGCCACATACCAAATTCGCCCTGCCCGCCTATTATATCGTGGCACCCGCCGAAGCCTCGTCCAATCTCGCCCGCTATGATGGCGTGCGCTATGGCCTGCGGGTTCCAGGCGATGACATCGTGGATATGTATGAAAATTCCCGCGCTGCTGGATTCGGCCCCGAAGTGCAGCGCCGCATCTTGATCGGCACTTATGTACTCTCCGCAGGTTACTACGATGCCTACTATGTTCGGGCCCAGAAAATCCGTACACTGATCAAGCGCGATTTCGAGCAGGCATGGGACAAGGTTGATGTGGTGCTGACGCCGGCCACGCCTAGCCCAGCCTTCGCGCCGGGCGAAATCAGCGATCCCGTGCAGATGTACCTGAATGACATTTTCACCGTCACCGTGAACATGGCGGGCCTTCCCGGCATTGCCGTTCCGGCCGGCATTTCAAAAGGATGGTCTGCCGCTAGGCCTCCAGCTCATCGGCAAGGCCTTTGACGAAGAGACCTTGTTCAAGACGGCCGCAGCCATTGAACAGGTGGCCGGCGGCTATCAGGCCCCGAAGTGGTGGTAAAAGCACACCTCTGATATTTCTATTAACTATTTGTTAATTATGTTTGCCCAGCCGGCCCAAATTCATTTATTTTGATTCCAGGCAACAAAAATGTGGTTCTGGGGCAGTATGGGATTTCGGGCAGCAGTTATTGCAGGCGCGCTTGCATGCTTGATTGGGTGTAAATAGCGGCTTGGCCTTTAGGTGCCGGCGCGAAGAATGCAGCGCCGGAATTCGGCAAGACCTTGCCGCCAGTTGGCTTCGTGAAGTTCTGCGCCACCAATCCTGACGACTGCAAGTCGCGAAACGCGGCACACGAACGGATCCCCATGTCGCCGGAACGCTGGAACCAGCTTTACGTGATCAACAGCTACGTAAACGGCAGGATTGCCCCGATCAGCGACCAGGACCTCTATGGCGAAGCCGAACACTGGGCCTATCCCACCGATGCCGGAGATTGCGAAGACTATGTTCTGCTCAAGAAGCGCCAGCTGGAAGGGGTGGGATTTTCGGCTGAGGCGCTGCTCATCACCGTTGTTCTGGATGAGAAGGGCGAAGGCCATGCCATTCTTACCGTTACCACCGATGCCGGCGATTATGTTTTGGACAACCGCTTTGATAAAGTCTCGCGCTGGAATGAGACAAGCTACAAATTCCTGAAGCGCCAGTCGCACGCCAATCCACTGCAGTGGATGGCCCTGGTCAAACAATCCACCTCCAATAGCGGTTTTGTCGCCAGCGGAAATTGACATAGGACTACAGGCCTACAATAGGCTTTTAAATGATCAGAAATGGCGCGCCAGGGCGTTTTAGGTCTTTCAGGCTATCAGACTGCCCGAACGAAAGAATCCCGCGCAAGGTCCTCCTAACTGCCTTACAATGGATTTCAACTTATAGTAGTAGCTAAATGTTAAAGAAAACCCCGGAGGGTTAATCCGGGGCAAGTTTATGCGGGAGACTAACGAACCCATCTATTTTCCCGGTTGCGCAACCAGGCGCAGATAGGGCTTCAAGGTCTTCCAACCGGCGGGGAATTTTTCCTTGGCCGCGTCATCCGATACCGACGCCAGAATGATCACATCCTCGCCTTGTTTCCAGTCGGCAGGGGTTGCGACCGACTTGGTGGCCGTCAATTGCAGGGAATCGATCACGCGGAGAATCTCCTGGAAATTGCGCCCCGTGCTCATCGGGTAGGTGAGGATCAGCTTGATCTTCTTGTCCGGGCCAACAATGTACACATTGCGCACCGTGGCATTGTCGGCGGCGGTGCGGCCCTTGGCATCGCCTGAGGCATTGGGATGGATCATGCCGTAGAGTTTGGCCACGGTCAGGTTGCTATCGCCGATCATGGGGTAATTCACTTGCGCGCCGGTCACATCCTTGATGTCGTTCTTCCAGCGCTGATGGTCGTCGACTGAATCCACCGAGATGCCAATGAGCTTTACGCCGCGCTTGTCAAATTCGTGCTTCAGCTTCGCCATGGAGCCAAGCTCGGTGGTGCAGACCGGCGTGAAATCTTTGGGATGGGAAACGAGAACCGCCCAGGAGCCCTCAATATAGTCGTGGAACTTGATCTTGCCTTCCGTGGTTTCGGCCTCAAAATCAGGAGCGATATCGCCTAGTTGCAGGGTCATGACAGCCTCTCTTAATTAATTGTTTGCCTGTTCTATATAGGCTATTTTACGTTCGTAATAAAGAACAAACTATCCGAGGGTTGCAGTGGGCCTGCTTTGTGGGAATCGCAGCACCTGGTTTAAATGGGCGATAAATCGGAGATCCTGCTATGCGCTATATCCTATCATTTCCCGCGATAGCCCTCGTGATTATTGCCTTCAACATTCTCGGTCTTACTGGCCAATGGATGGATTCCGAGTCTCTTGTATGGGATGGCATGTTGCCATCCGGCAGCGAGTTCTATCTGAAAGTCAGCGACTTTTTTATCATGGCTGGCCTTGTTGCCCTGTTTTTTGAAATCCTCAAGGCAGCAAGGTTGGGGGCGGGCACTATAGTCGATCACATGCTGTCCACGGCTACCTTCATCGTGGCATTGGTTGAATTCCTGCTAGTGCCCTTTTGCGGAACGACAGCCTTTTTCTTTCTCATGACTATGTCGCTGATTGATGTTGTGGCCGGCTATTCCGTTTCCATTCTCACGGCCCGGCGTGACCTTTCCGTGAACCATACCGATGGGGTCGGGCTGTAATTCATGGCTTTCGATGCAGTTCTTGCCCGCTCCATTGGCCTGACGCGCGAAGAAACAACGCTCTTCCGCAAATTGACGACACCAGAAAAAATTCAGGATTTTCTCACCGGCATTCCGATCAATTTTGAGCCACAGGGTGACACCTGCCAGTCAGCCCGCATGGCGCTAAAGAACAATTCCTGCCACTGCATTGAGGCTGCATTCATCGCGGCGGGCGCCCTGATGCTCCATGGCCAGCCGGCTCTGCTGATGGATTTCCAGGCCTCGGGCGACGACGATCATGTGCTCGCCCTGTTCAAACAGGGCAAGCATTGGGGCGCCATTTCCAAGAGTAATTCCATCTGGCTGCGCTGGCGCGATGCGGTCTACGCGAGCCCCCGCGAACTCGCCATGAGCTACTTCAATGAGTATGTGAATCAAACACACAAAACCCTGCGACGTGTATCCAAGCCTTTTGACATCGGAAGGTATGATCCCGACTACTGGCTGACGTCGGAGGAAAATTGTTGGGCCATGGCCCAGGAAATTGATGCAAGCCCCCATGTTGATTTGATATCGGAAGCCCAGGCCCGCCGGCTTAAACTTCGCGACAGGTTCGAGATCCACGCGAACACAATCAAGGAATTTGCGCGTTAGCAGTTGACCTTACGTCTTGAATCCTATATCCGAGTAAATCACTCAAGAATAGGATTTAACCGTGGATCGCCAGACCTATCTCGACCGGAAGGGGGAACGCCTCGTTGTCCAGGGTTTTCGCCATTGGCTGTCCGGCTATGAATTCGGTGATGTCGCCTGCTGGGAGCAGGCTTGGTCGCTGTTCACGGAAGAACTGGGTGCGGTAAATGCCGGCGCCATGGTTTCGCACCTGCATGACTGGGTGAAAGCCATTCGCGAAAAATCCGCCGAACCCATCCGCTGCCTCACTTGCCAATGCCGCTATCTCTGCCGTGAGGAATGTCTTTGCGTCGGCATGATCGCAGCACTCCAGCATGGCGATGAGGCAAGCGCCGCCTTGTGTGCAGGCACTCTGGTTGGCGGCAAGGCCGACGAGGTCATCGCCAAAGCAAGGCAATTCGCTGCACTCCTGATGGACAACGGCGCAAGGCTCCTCGAAGTCCCGCCCCATGTGATCGTCAGCATCGTCTCAGGCGAACGGGAAAGCTCGGCGCTGCTGAATTGAACTATGCTTTGATCCGCTCGCTCTTGGGATCATAAAAGCTCTGCAATTGAACTTTCGCGCCATAGCGTTTCCAGGCCAATTCGACATCCCACTTGCCGCTTTCGATCCACTCCTTGGTCACGCCGCCTTCGTTAGCTCACATAGCCCATGCCGAGGGAGAGGTTCACCCGGTGGCCCCAGGCGCCAGACGTGGTGGAACCGACGATCACGCCATTCCGGTAGATTGGCTCCTCATGATACATCATCGGCGCGGAAGCACTTGAATCCTCAAGGGCGATGCAGACCATGCGCCTGGGAAGCGTCGGCAGCGCCTTATGTTTCAGAAGCGCCTCACGCCCGATGAAGCCGCCCTTCTTGTCCCAGGCAACTGCAAAACCGAGACCCGCTTCGATGGGCGTTTCTTCGTCGCTCATGTCATGGCCCCAATGGCGATAGGCTTTTTCCATGCGGCAATTGTTCATGGTGTGCATGCCGGCCGGCGTCAGGCCAAATTCCGCGCCCGCTTGCAATCAGCCGTTCAAACACATGGGCGACAAACTCCGTGGGGATATAGAGTTCCCAGCCCAGTTCACCCACATAGGTGATGCGACTTGCTCGCACCCGCGCATAGCCAATTTCGATTTCCTTGGATGTGCCAAATGGGAAGGCGGCATTGGACAAATCAGCGCCTGAAAGCTTCTGGAGCAGGGCGCGGGAATTTGGCCCCATGATGGCAATCATCGGCAGGCCCGACGTGATGTCCGTTGAAACACAATGGGCATCGTCCGGCGTATGCCGCTTCAGCCAGGCCATGTCGCGGACTTGCGGCACAGCACCAGTCACCACCAAAAACTTGTTTTCTTCCAGCCGCGTGACCGTAAGATCGGCCTCGATGCCGCCGCGCTCATTGCACCATTGGGTGTAGACGATGCGTCCCGGCTCCACATCCACATTGTTGGCGCTGATATTGTTCAGAACTTTGCAGGCATCGCGCCCCTCAACCATGAATATTTGCAAACGACGATTGGTCAAAGAAAGCGCATTTCGTCATCAATTGCTTGGCTTCATAGTCCGCACAGGGAAACCAGTTCTGCCGGCCGTAGGAATACTCGTATTCCGGCTTCACCCCATCGCGCGCATACCAGTTGGGCCGCTCCCAGCCATTCACTTCGCCAAACACCGCGCCGAGCTTTTTCGTTTGCTCGTAGATGGGTGAACGGCGCACGCCGCGCGCCGTTTCCGCCTGCCGGTAAGGCCAGTGCATGGCATAGAGCAGGCCCAGCGTTTCCGTGACCCGCTCGCCCACATAGTTGCGGACCGACTGGAAGGGATGGATGCGGCGGATGTCCATGCCATTCACATCCATCGGCGGATGGCCATTCTTGATCCATTGCGACAGCACCAGGCCGGCTCCGCCCGATGACTGGATGCCGATGGAATTGAAGCCCGTGGCCACGTAGCAGTTCTTCACTTCCGGCGCTTCGCCGAGATAATAGCGGTCGTCCGGCGTAAAGCTTTCCGGGCCGTTGAAGAACAATTGGATGCCTGCCGTTTCGAGCAGGGGAACGCGGTTGATGGCGCTCGATGAGGATGGGCTCGAAATGGTCCATGTCTTCCGGCAGCGTGACGAAGGCATGTTCGTCGTCGATACCGCCGCCGCCCCAGGCCTTGGCCTTGGGCTCAAACGCGCCCACCATCAGCTTGCCCGCGTCTTCCTTGTAATAGGTGCATTCATCGGGCACGCGCACCACCGGCATGTTGCGCGGCAGATCCGCGATGGGCTCGGAGACGATGTAGAAATGCTCGCAGGCATGGAGCGGAATGTTGACGCCGATGCTACGGCCCAGTTCGCGCGACCACATGCCGGACGCAATCACCACCTTGTCGGCCATGATTGTGCCATCCGTCGTTTCAACGCCAAGGGCCTTGCCTTTCTCAACCAGGATACGCGTGACTTTCGTGTTCTCAAAAATCTTGCCGCCGCGCGACCGCGCGCCCGCCGCCAGCGCCTGCGTCACATCGATAGGATTGACCTGGCCGTCCTTGGGCAGGAACACGCCGCCTTTGACGCCTTCCATGTTGTAGTGCGGCACGCGCTCCTTGATCTCGGCCGTGCTGATGACATCAACTGCGAGGCCAAAACTCTTGGCCATGGAGGCGCCGCGCAGCAGTTCCTCCATGCGCCCGTCGGTGAGCGCGATCGAGATCGAGCCATTCTGCTTGAAGCCGGTGGCCTGTCCCGTTTCCTTCTCCAGCCCCTCGAAAAGGCTGGTGGTGTATTTCGCCAGCTCGGTCAGATTCCTGGAGGCGCGCAATTGCCCGACAAGGCCCGCCGCATGCCAGGTTGTGCCGGAGGTGAGCTGCTTGCGCTCCAGTACTACCGTATTGGTGATGCCGATCTTGCCCAGATGATAGGCGATCGACGTTCCGACAATGCCCCCGCCAATAATAACGACATCGCAACGGGCGGGCAGGGACTTCGACATGAAGGGAAACTCCAATTGGGGGTGGTGAATTCATCTAACATAGCCCGCTCCGGAACTGAAAGCGCCAGACGGGTTCACGTGGACGCACCAGAACTCACCAGAGCTACACAAGGAGCATGAATAGGCCTAGACTTTCACCACCGGGGACCTCGTCAAAGGAGGAAGCTATGACCGCTTACAACGTTGTACGTTTGAAAGTGAAGCCGGGCCAGGAACAGAACTTCATTGACCTCCACAAGAGCCTGCCCGACCTTGACGGCATGACGGATGGCGCGCTCATCAAGACTGGCGACCGCACCTATTGTTTCGTGGGCAAGTGGAATGACTTTGAGAGCATTATTGAAGCTAGGCCTCAGATGATTGGCATTCTGGACGGATTCCGCGCCATGCTGGAAGATCTGGGTGGGGGCCTCGGCCTCACCGACCCCGTATCGGGTCCTGCCGTCGTCAAATTTCCGGCCCATAAACACTAATTGATAACGTGGGATCGCCATTTTCCTTTGCGGGCGCTCTTTGTTTCGACTATTATATCGTTCGAAATAAAGAACAGGTCGTTTTATGCATAAAGGCAATATTCCTCCCACTGAAGCTTATCAGCGTCTGCAGGGCAATTCCTCCGCCGTGCTGGTGGATGTGCGCACCCAGCCCGAGTGGACCTTTGTAGGTGTTCCCGCCGTCGAAAGGCTTGTGCGTTTGGCCTGGCAGGTGTTTCCGGCAATGCAGGTGAATGCAAAGTTTGTTGATGAGATTGAGCAAATGGGCCTGCCCAAGGATGCTGAAATTCTCTGCATCTGCCGCTCGGGCGCGCGCTCATCTTCGGCGGCTACAGCCCTCACCGAAGCAGGCTATTCCAATTGCTGGAATGTGGCCCAGGGCTTTGAAGGCGACAAGGATGCCAATGGCCATCGTGGTACGATGAATGGATGGAAAGCCGCCGGGCTCCCCTGGGTTCAAAGCTAATGGCGAAATATACGAAGAAACAGAACCCCGCAGGCTGGGGCGACGCAACGAAGCTTGTGCGTGGCGGATTTGACCGTTCGAGCCATGGCGAAACCTCGGAAGCCATCTACCTTACCTCCGGTTATGTCTACGACGATCCGGAAACTGCCGAGCGCCGTTTTGCAGGCGAGGAAGAAGGCTATGTATACGGCCGTTACGGCAACCCCACGGTTACCATGCTGGAAGAGCGCATGCGCCTGCTGGAAGGTGCTGAAGCTTGTTACGCGGTGGCCTCAGGCATGTCGGCGGCATTCAGTGCACTGGCCTGCCAGCTCAAGGTTGGCGACCATATCGTCGCCTCGCGCTCGCTTTTTGGCTCCAATTATCAATCATCACAGCCATCCTGCCCAAGTTCGGCGTGACCTATGATCTCGTCGACGGCAAAGATGCGAAGGCCTGGAAACAGGCGATGAAGCCGCAAACCAAATGCGTGTTCTTTGAAACACCTTCGAACCCGCTGCTCGAGGTTCTCGACATTCAAATGATTTGCGATGTTGCCCACAAGGTCGGCGCCGTTGTGATCATCGACAACGTCTTTGCAACGCCCATCCTGCAGAAGCCGATGGAGCAGGGCGCCGATATTGTATTTTATTCCAATACGAAACACACCGATGGCCAGGGCCGGGTGTTCGGCGGCACCATCCTCTCCAGCAAGAAGTTCAAGGAAGAGTTGCTAAAGCCTTTCCTCCGCCATACTGGACCAACCCTCTCGCCATTCAATGCCTGGGTGTTGCTCAAGGGCCTTGAAACTTTGAAACTGCGTGTTGAAGCCCAGAGCCGTGCGGCGGCAACTGTTGCCGAAGCGCTTGCTTCAACAAAGGGTGTTGAACGGGTCTATTACCCGCATCATGACAGTCATGCCCAGGTGAAGGTGGCCCGCAGCCAGATGAAAATGGGCGGCACTATGGTGTCATTCGATGTGGCCGGCGGCAAGGCCAAGGCCTTTGATCTGCTCCGCAAACTCGGCATCATCGACATCTCCAACAATCTCGGTGACGCAAAATCGCTGATTACCCATCCGGCCACGACTACCCACCGCAATATCGGCCCGGAGGCCCGCGCCATGATGGGAATTTCCGACGGCAACTTGCGCCTGTCGGTTGGCTTGGAAGATGTAAGTGATCTCGTCGGCGATCTCAAGCAGGCCATGAAGGCCTAAATACTACATCGTTGCGAAGCGATAGATGCCGATGCTGATGGCCAGCAAGCCGACCGCAATGGTGAGCGGGCGCCTGGGTGCAATTTTTGAGAGATATCCGCCCATCACGGCAGCAGGAATTCCGCCAAGCACGAGGCCAGCAATGGGCCAGGCAACCTCACGCCAGTCGGAACCACCTTCCCAGTGCCCCATGGCAAATGCCGCAACAAAGGTGGAGAACACCGCGATGCTGACAACAAACTCGGAAAAATTGCTGGAACCAATGGCATAACGCAACTCGACCCCCGCCCCGAGCAGGCTGGTGGTCACAATGGGCCCCCAACTTCCGCCAATGCCTTCGATGAGGCCACCGGCAAATCCAATCACCCTGGTAAACCCTTTGGCAAACAGGCGGGGGACCACATCCCTCAAACCGCGATAGACGATCAGGCCACCAATAAACAGCAAATAGATGTTGATCAGAACGAACAGAGTCTTGCCCTTCAAACTCGTCAGCACCGTCGCGCCAATCACTCCGCCCAGTGCGCCGAACACACACAGCATGACGATGATGCGCCAATCTAGGTTCTTGTGCAGGTAATGGGAGAGTGCCGCCGTGCCGGTTGTGGGAAGCTTGGCCGCATTTACACTTGCCGAAGCAAGTGCAGGCGGCACACCTTGGGCAAGAAGTATCGAAGCAGAGATAACGCCAAATCCCATGCCAAGGGCGCCATCGACCAGTTGGGCGAAAAATCCCACGAGGGCAAACGCCCAAAATTCATACATTAAACGGTTCCCCCAAACCTGGCTGAGATCAAGCGTTCACGGCCTGGCGCTGAACCGTGCGGATAATTTGTCCATTGGCGGTAAAGTGTATGCCGCATTCCGTCTTGTCGGTTCCGGCCCAGCGACCGGCGCGCGGATCATCATCCGTGCCGCCGAGCGACGTGCAGGGTTCGCAGCCGATCGAGCGGTAACCCAAGAGCTTGAGAGGATGCGACGGAAGATGATGGCTGTTCATATAGGACTGAATGTCGAGAGCCGAGAATCCGGCAAGCGGCTCAACTTTCAGCCGGTCATCGGCGATGCTGACGTAATCCAGGTCAGCCCGGGCCGCGCCATGGAAACGCTTGCGCCCCGAGATCACCACATCAAATTCCGCCAAGGCTTTTTCGAGCGGCAAGGTCTTGCGGATGTGGCAGCAGGCATCAGGGTTGCTCTGATGCAAGAGACCGGTGGCATCCTGCGCTAGAATGTCAAATGCTTCCGGCTTCACCGAGCGCACGTTCGTTAGTCCAAGTTCCATTATCAGCTTGTCGCGGTAATCCAGGGTTTCCTGAAACAGCTTTCCTGTATCGAGGAAAATGACCGGCAAATCCGGGTCGACTTCTGAAACCATATGAAGCAACACGGCAGACTCAGCGCCGAAAGAGGAAACCAGCGCAGTCTTTTCGGGATAGTCCCGCAGGATGGACTTGATCAGGTCGCGGCCTTCAAGCCCCGCATACCGTTCTACGACGCTGTTATCAATCTGATTATCCGGCATGGGGCTGCTCCTCCCATGGGGTGGGCTCGGGCGCTGCTTCCGCGTGGCGCTCGCTCCACACCTCTGCCTCGCCCACCCGGCGGTAAAGTCCGCGCTGATAGGCAAGCGACATTTGTTTTGAGGCGTGCTGCCACATCTCCAGCGGGAAGCGTTCGGAAACTACAAAGCTGCTGAAACCCACCTGGCTCATGTATTGAAACTGGTCAGGCAAAATATTGCCGGTGGCGCGCAATTCGCCGCGGTACCCCAGCAAGCGAATTTGCCGGGCGATGGAATAGGCGCGGCCATCCACAAACATGGGGAAGGGGAGGATGACCAGCGCCAGATGCGGCAGGAAATGCGCCACGTCTTCCGCGTGGTCCGTGTTGCTCAGCTGCGTGCCAAGCTGGCCCGGAAATTTCGCAAGGCTCTCCCATTCATCCTTCAGGCGCGAAAAGGGTATGGACACATTGCCGCCATCCGGCAAAGGGTCTTCAGCGCCGAGATGCACCCAGCTATCCTCAATGAAGGCATTGTTCTTAAGCAGCGGCATACAGTGCCTCCTTGAAAGGTTGCGGCCCCAACCGCCGGTAAGCGTAGAGGAACTCCTCGCCAGGCTGGCGCAGCTTTACATAGGTCGTGAGAATTTTTTCGATGGCATCGGCCACTTCGTGTCCGGCAAAGCCGGGCCCAAGGATGGAGCCGATCGAGGCGCTTTCGGTTGACGAACCGCCAAGAGTGATCTGGTAAAACTCCTCGCCCTTTTTGTCGAGGCCAAGAATGCCGATGTGGCCCACGTGATGATGGCCGCAGGCGTTAATGCAGCCCGAGATGTTGATCTTCACCGGGCCGATTTTTTCCTGCACGTCGAGATCGGCGAATTTCCGCGAAATGGCCTGGCTAATCGGAATGGAACGAGCCGTAGCCAACGCGCAATAATCCATGCCGGGGCAGGCGATGATATCGCCCGCAAGTCCGTAATTTGCCGTGGCGAGGCCTGCTGGCACAAGGGCCTGCCAGATGGCCAGCGCATCGTCCTTCCTCACATGGGGAAGAATAATGTTCTGCGGGTGGCTCACGCGCAATTCGTCATGCGAATAGTGTTCGGCCAGATCAGCCATCAGGCGCATCTGTTCGGCCGTGGCATCACCGGGAATGCCGCCTTCCGGCTTGAGGGAAATATTGATGATTGTGTAGCCATCAACCCGGTGCGCCGCGAGATTGTTGCGGGCCCAGCGGGCAAACCCGGGATGCAGGAGTTTTGCTTCCTCGAAGGCCGGAGTGAAGCGTGACAGTTTTTCAAAAACCGGCGGGGCAAAATAGGCTGCGATCCGCCGCAGCTCCTTTTCCTCCACATGGGTTGTCTGTTCCGGGCGGCGAGCATACTCCGCTTCAACTTCCGACTTGAATTTCTCCGCGCCGATTTCGTGGACGAGAATCTTGATGCGCGCCTTGTACTTGTTATCGCGCCGGCCATAGAGGTTATAAACCCGCATGATGGCTTCGATGTATGCGACCAGCTCTTTCTCCGGCAGGAAATCGCGCACCGTGACGGCAATCATCGGCGTGCGGCCCTGACCACCGCCCACCATGACTTCCCAGCCAATGGCGCCTGCGTCATTCTTGTGCAGCCGCAGTCCGATATCATGCACCTTCACCGCTGCCCGATCATTAGGCGCACCGGTAACAGCGATCTTGAACTTGCGCGGCAGATAGGAAAATTCCGGATGAAGCGATGACCATTGCCTAAGCAATTCGCCCACCGGCCGCGGATCAGCAATCTCGTCTGCCGCAGCTCCTGCCCAATGATCCGTGGTCACGTTGCGGATGCAGTTGCCCGAGGTTTGAATGGCATGCATCTCGACTTCGGCAAGGGCTGCCAGAATGTCTGCCGTGTCCTCAAGCTTGATCCAGTTGTACTGAATATTCTGCCGCGTGGTGAAATGGCCGTAGCCGCGGTCCCACTTCTCGGCGATGTAGGCGAGCTGCCGCATCTGCTTTGATGAGAGTGTGCCATAGGGAATGGCCACCCGCAGCATATAGGCGTGAAGCTGGAGATAAAGCCCGTTCATCAGGCGAAGCGGGCGGAACTCGTCTTCGGTCAACTCTCCGCTGAGGCGGCGGTTGGCCTGGTCACGGAACTGCGCGGTGCGTTCCCGCACGAATTGATGGTCAAATTCATCATAGCGATACATGGGTCAAGCCTCCTTAAAGGCGAATGCGCCGGCCGTGCCTTCGGCCTGTTTGCCAAGGTCAAGCCTGACCGTGGGACCAAGAGTGCGAATGCGTTCGCGCATATGAACGGCACGAATCTTTCCGTCCACACGCTCCGCGTCAAACAGATAGGTGCCGGTGACGAGCGTGGCTTTCACATCGAGCTTCGCCCGCGCTTCGAGCGCCGCGGTCGCCTGTGGTTCCAGTGCCAGCACGGCTTCGTCGATTTTTTCATTCCACTCGCCTGAGCGCGTGAGAAAAACAACTTCCCCGTCACGCAAACGGTTGGCGGTCATGACCTGGCCTTTTTCAATCTCGCTCATGATGCGGCCCTCAGGATTTCCGTTGCGATATCGTCACGTGACATGAAGGGGAATGGCTTGGCAGTTTCGCCCGCAATTCCTGGCACGATATCAACGGCAAACCCGTGTTGTTCCAAAACCGCGAGTTCGTCAGAGCCGTGATCTACATCACCCGAAACCAGAAACACGACATGCTTCCCTGCTTGCGCTTGCCGCGCTAGCAGAGTGCTGACGTCAAACTGCGTGGTGCTGATGGCAAACCGTTCCGCATCACGCCGCGCCAGTTCCAGAATGCCTTGAGAAACATTGCGGTCATAAACAATCACATCGGCCTCAAGCAATTTGCGCTGAGCTTTCAGCGTCAGCAGTTCCGGATCACCGGGACCCGCACCCACAATTGAAACACGGCCAATCGAAGGGGCCGCTTCATCCTTCAAAGCAATGTTGAGCTCACGGGCGTAACCCGCCGCATCCCCGGCAACCACGGCATCGCGAATCGGGCCGAAGAAAAACTTGGCCCAGAACGAGCGCCGGCGATTGCCATGCGGCACCTCATTTGCAACGCGCGAACGGAGCGCATTGGCCTTGGTGGCGAGATAACCCAGGGTTTGCGGCAGCTCCGCATCAAGACGCGCCCGAATGCCCTGGCCCAGAACCGGTGCCGTGCCTTCCGTTCCAATGGCAATCACCACCGGGTCACGGTCCACAATCGACGGCGTCAGGAAAGTTGAAATCTCGGCTACGTCAATCACGTTGACGGGAATGCCTCTCGTCCGCGCTTCCGAACTGACAACTTCACTGATTGCAGGCTCCGCCGCATAAACGAGTGCCGCGCCATCAAGCTGCTTCGGCGAAAATTGGGTGGCCAGCCACTCAACCCGTGGCTCGGCAGCCAGCTCATCATGGAGAAGGGGGGCCACGACCAGAATCCTGGCCTTGGTCTTGAGCAGAAGGCGCACTTTGCGCAGGGCTTCTTCCCCGCCGCCGACAACAATGACCTTCCGGTCCTTCAGATCAACGAATATGGGGAAATAGCGCATGATTTCACCTCAACCATTGGCCACGAGTTTGACTGCGAGACCGTTTAAATCCTCTGTGTAAATAATCTGGCAAGAAAGGCGCGAAGTTTGCGTAAGTTCCGGAACCTCATCCAGCATGGCTTCCTCGTCGTCATTTGCCGGATACAGCTTGTCCGCCCATTCGGCGTGAACTTCCACATGACAGGTTGCACAGGCGCAGGCGCCACCACACAGGCCACCCACCTCAAAGCCATGTTCGCGGATGATTTCCATGACCCGCCAGCCTTCTACGGCCTCCAGAATATGGCTCACATTGTTGGTGTCGATAACCTGAATCACGCCCACATTTAACTCCTGTTCGCTTCTCCGGACGTTTACCTTGCTTGCCACTAGCCCCGAATTTTATTGATTTTTCAATCAAATCAGCGCTAATTGACAGCCAGTAACAACCTATATAGTCATTTCGTTCGTTATTACGAACATAAGTTCTAAATAAAGGACAATAAAATGTCAACGCCGCGCAGTAAAAAAGGCAATGGTTCACAAGATGTTGACCCGACGCCCGCCCTTGGCAAAACCATCCAGCGCCTGCGCAAGGCCTACAACATGTCCTTGGGCGAGCTTTCTGAGCAGTCCGGAGTGGCCAAATCGATCATTTCCCAGATCGAGCGCAACGAAACCAATCCCACGCTATCCACCGTTTTCCGCCTGTCCCGGGCGCTTGAAACCAGCATTGACGAAGTGCTGAAATCCGACAGTGGAACGGTTTTTCTCGACCACCAAATGAAATCGGCCATTCCAATCCTCGAAAGCCAGGATGGCCTTTGTCGCCTCGCCATCACCGGACCACTGAACCTGATCGAACTCACCCAGTGGTATGATTTCCAGGCAAAGCCCGCAGGCGTTCTGGAATCCGATCCCCACCCGCCGGGAACCGTCGAACACCTCTATTTGCTGAAGGGCGAAGTGGAGATTACCGTTGGCGACGAAGTCCGGGTCGCCAAGACGGGTGAGGCCATCCGCTACCGCGCCGACATGCCCCACAAGATCAGGAATACTGGCGAAGGTGATGCCCACGCCAACATGGTCCTGATGCTGCGGCAGTTGGGAAGCCCTGCGAGTTAAGCCTTCTTGCATTCAACACACGTCCAAGTCATAAGCCCTCCGAACCTCATTCGGAGAGCGCCATGACCGCCATTCTCGACATTACCGCCCGCGAAATTCTTGATAGCCGCGGCAACCCGACCGTCGAGGTGGATGTCATCCTCGAGGACGGCTCTTTCGGCCGGGCGGCAGTTCCATCCGGCGCCTCAACCGGTGCCCATGAAGCCATGGAACTCCGTGACGGCGACAAGAAGCGTTATGGCGGCAAAGGCGTGCTGAATGCAGTGGCCGCCGTGAACGGCGAAATTTTTGAAACCCTTATCGATATGGATGCGCAAGACCAGATCGCCATCGACCGCACCATGATCGCCCTTGATGGCACGCCCAACAAATCCCGCCTTGGCGCCAATGCAATTCTCGGCGTGTCCCTTGCTACTGCAAAGGCTGCCGCTGAAGCCTGCGGCCAACCGCTCTACCGCTACATCGGCGGCACTGCCGCGCGTACGCTCCCCGTGCCCATGATGAACATTATCAATGGCGGCGCCCATGCCGATAATCCAATCGACTTCCAGGAATTCATGATCCTTCCGGTAGGTGCGCCAACCTTCAAAGAAGCGCTGCGCATGGGTGCGGAGGTGTTCCACACCTTGAAATCATCGCTCAAGAAAGCCGGCCACAACACCAATGTAGGCGATGAAGGCGGCTTCGCGCCGAATTTGCCATCAGCTGAAGCGGCTCTCGAATTCGCCTTCAAGGCCATCGAACAGGCGGGTTACAAGCCGGGCAAGGAAATCTATCTGGGCCTCGATTGCGCCGCCACCGAGTTCTTCAAGAACGGCGTGTATGACTACGAAGGCGAAGGCAAGAAGCGCTCCATCGCCGAGCAAGCGAAATACCTGGCCAAGCTTACCAAGGACTTCCCGATCATTTCCATTGAAGATGGCTTGTCGGAAGATGATTGGGATGGCTGGAAGCAGATCACCGACCTGATCGGCAAGACCCACCAGCTTGTGGGCGATGACCTGTTTGTCACCAACACCACACGCCTGAAACGCGGCATCACCGAACACATCGCCAATTCGATCTTGGTGAAGGTGAATCAGATCGGCTCACTCACCGAAACCCTGGAAGCCGTGGAAATGGCCCATAAGGCGGGCTACAGCGCCGTGATGAGCCACCGTTCCGGCGAAACCGAAGACGCAACCATTGCCGACCTTGCTGTTGCCACAAACTGCGGTCAGATCAAGACGGGTTCGCTGGCAAGGTCAGACCGGCTGGCGAAATACAACCAGTTGCTGCGTATTGAAGAAGAACTAGGGACACAGGCTCAATATGCCGGCGCGACCATCCTCAAATCCTAAGCCGGCCCGCTTCACCAATGCCCATATGATTGCCACGAGCTTCGCGGCTGTGGCCGGCGTAGCTATTGCCGCCTATCAAACTCTGTTGCCAAGCGCTGCACCCTCTCAACAACCAATGCAGGTAACGCTCGCCGTTGAACCACCTATTGCAAAAGCCGATATTCCAGTGGCTAAGGGTGACGCTGTACAGTCAGGTCCGTTCGATATAGGACAAGGCGCGCAATTTTCCGCAGCCCTCAAGGACGGTGCTGAACAGCGGTATCGCCTGGCCGAGCTATTTGATGGCAAATCGGAAACTTCATTGAGCATCGTCGCACCTGACCGCGAACTGAATGTGCTGGTCAGTTTTGCTGAGGATGTGGCCCAGCCCGTTAACCTGATCGAATATGTTCCGCCTTCCGGCAATTTCATCGCTGCGGCCACGCAGCTGGACGTCATGGTCCTGCCTGAAGGACAAATGGATACCAGCGGCAGACCCATTCAAAGCTTCATCCTGCAGACAACTCCTGGAAAGCAGTCCTTTGCACTTCCCGATCACGCCATGGGCAAGGGCGTCTGGCTGCGCATCGCTGGTCCCGCCGACGCCGCAAGCATTGCGATCGGTGACTTCAAGATTTTGAAGTAGACAAATTCAGTGAACCGCTTCGGCCACGTCCTTGAGCGTTGTCCGTGCCAGCGACGTTGACAACGCACTTTCGGCCGCACGCAAAGGCGCGCCAAGGATCTTACCCATCTGGCAGGCAACCGGGCATTTCGAATTCGGATCTGTCTTGTGCATGCGGAACACGGTCTCGTCTTCCACTGCCTGGTAGATATCAGCCAGCGTGATGCCATCCGCGTTTCTTTCCAGTTCAAAACCGCCGGAGCGGCCTGCCGTGGCCCGCACCAGCTTGGCCCTTTCAAGTTCCGCCATGAGCCGGCGAATCACCACGGGGTTGGTATCGACGCTGGTCGCAATAGCCGACGAACATACCGGGCCTTTGTTGGCATGGCGTGCCAGTACGCTTAAAGCGTGAATTGCGACTATGAATCGGCTGCTCGATAGCATCTCATTTAACCTTTGCCCCCCTACATCGTATCCTTTGTGGCAAAAAGCAAGCCCGCATAAGGCGGTGTGTTTACCAAACCTTAAGCTACTCCCCCGAGTTTGTAGACATGCGAATCTCCAAATTTGACAGCGTCGTCACCTGTGCCTGCCTTGGCTTGCTGGGGTTCCTTGCCTGGCACGCCCAGGAAGGCCCGCGAGGCTTTGCGTTTTCGCGAAAAATTGGCAAGCCAATCCCAGCAGTTTGGCGAAGAGTTGGCTGCAATCCAGAAGCAGCGCAGCAATTTCGAAACCCGCGTTGCGCTTCTCAGGCCAGAATCCGTGGATCCTGATATGCTCGACGAAATGGCGAGGTCCACCCTCGATGTGGCAGGCCCCCATGACCTGATCGTCCTCGATTCGCCATAATTTCCCAATGAATTCCGCGCTGTAAACCGAAATTCGGTTAACATCACTAAAAGCAAGCTATCTCAACCGCTTAATGCTATGAATCAGCACAAAAAGCATGGCGGGAGGAGCTTATGGCGGTGAAATCAGCCTATATCGCACGTAAAGGGACCAAGGCTGATAAGGCCGATAAATCAGCCCGGCAAAAACAGCGGCTTTTCCTCCGAAGAAGAACTCCGCGCCTACAAGGACATGCTGCTGATTCGCCGCTTTGAGGAAAAAGCCGGCCAGCTCTATGGCATGGGCACCATCGGCGGTTTCTGCCATCTCTATATCGGCCAGGAGGCCGTGGTCATCGGCATGCAAATGGCCGTCAAAGAAGGCGACCAGCTCATCACCTCCTACCGCGACCATGGCCATATGCTGGCCGCCGGCATGGACCCCAAGGGCGTCATGGCCGAACTCACCGGCCGCCGGGACGGCTATTCCCATGGCAAGGGCGGCTCCATGCACATGTTCAGCCGGGAAAAACAGTTCTTTGGTGGCCACGGCATTGTCGGCGCCCAGGTGCCGCTGGGAGCAGGCCTAGCCTTCGCCAACAAATATCGCGGCAATGATCATGTGGCGCTCACCTATTATGGCGACGGCGCGGCCAATCAGGGCCAGGTCTATGAAACCTTCAACATCGCCGCTGTCTGGAAACTTCCCGTCATCTTCGTGATCGAAAACAACCGTTACGCCATGGGCACAGCTGCTCCGCGCTCCACCGCGAAATCAGATCATCTCGGTGAACGCGGCGAAGCCTTTGGCATTCCCTCCGAACAGGTGGACGGCATGGATGTACGCGCCGTGAAGGAAGCGGGCGACCGCGCCGTCGAGCATTGCCGATCGGGCGAAGGCCCTTATATTCTGGAAATGCTGACTTATCGCTATCGCGGCCATTCCATGTCGGATCCCGCGAAATACCGCGCCAAGGAAGAAGTGCAGAAGATGCGCGAGGAACGCGATCCCATCGAACAGGTCAAGGCCCGCATTTTGAAAGCCGGTTTTGCCAACGAGGATGAGTTGAAGAAGATTGATGCGGACATTCGCGTTGTGGTGACCGAAGCCGCCGATTTCGCCACCGCAAGTCCGGAGCCCGATGTCTCGGAGCTCTACACCGACATTTACAAAACAGCTTAAGAGGCGGAGCCAACATGCCAAACATTTTGATGCCCGCTCTTTCGCCCACCATGGAAGAGGGCAAGCTTGCCAAGTGGCTGAAAAAAGTCGGCGACAACATCAAGTCCGGCGATGTGCTGGCCGAGATTGAAACCGACAAGGCCACCATGGAAGTGGAAGCCGTCGATGAGGGGCCGCTGACCGCCATCCTTGTCGCTGAAGGAACCGAGAACGTGAAGGTGAATACGCCCATCGCGGTGATCGGCCAGGCCGATGCGGCGCCCGCGCCAAAACCTGCCGCTGCTCCCGCTGCGGAAGCGCCTTCGCCGGCACCTGTCGCTGCCCCCGCCGTCATAAGCGCGCCTGCGCCCGATACGGAAATTCCCGAAGGCACAGAAATGGTCACCATGACCGTGCGCGAAGCCATCCGCGCCGCCATGTCCGAGGAAATGCGCCGCGACAAGGACGTGTTCCTGATGGGCGAAGAAGTGGGCGAATACCAGGGCGCCTACAAGATCAGCCAGGGCATGCTGGAAGAATTCGGTCCGCAGCGGGTGATCGACACGCCCATAACCGAACATGGCTTCACCGGCATCGCCACGGGTGCGGCCTTTGCCGGCCTCAAGCCCATCGTCGAATTCATGACCTTCAACTTCGCCATGCAGGCCATTGACCAGATCATAAACTCCGCTGCGAAGACCCTTTACATGTCAGGCGGGCAGATGGGCTGCCCCATCGTGTTCCGTGGCCCCAACGGTGCCGCTGCCCGCGTTGCCGCACAGCACTCCCAGGACTATGCCGCTTGGTACGGGCAAATTCCGGGCCTCAAGGTCGTGATGCCATACTCTGCTGCTGACGCCAAAGGCCTGATGAAATCCGCCATTCGCGATCCCAACCCGGTGATCTTCCTCGAAAACGAAATCCTCTACGGCAAGAGCTTCGAGGTGCCGAAGCTCGATGACTGGATCGTTCCCATCGGCAAGGCCCGCATCGCGCGCGCCGGCAAGCATGTAACCATCGTTTCCTTCGGCATCGGCATGACCTATTCGCTTGCTGCCGCCGACAAGCTCGCCGCCGAAGGCATCGAGGCGGAAGTGATCGACCTTCGCACCATCCGCCCCATGGATTTGGCTACCGTCGATTGAAAGCGTGAAGAAAACCAACCGCTGCGTGGCGGTGGAGGAGGGTTATCCGCAATTCTCGGTCACCTCCGAAATCGCCGCCCAAGTGATGACCCACGCCTTCGATTATCTCGATGCGCCCGTGGCCCGCGTCGCCGGCAAGGATGTGCCCATGCCCTATGCCGCCAATCTCGAAAAACTGGCACTCCCCAATGCCGATGAAGTGGTGGCCGCAGCGAAGGGAGTTCTCTATGTCTGAAAGATCACTTACGGGCAAACGAACTTGCTGTTCCAATTGAAGCGTTGGGTAATCCAAATGCTGGTGAAATCTTAAGGGCTTGGTCTATCGATGGAGGATTGTCTGTAAGCTTGAACCCGGTCGCTTTTGCAAACTCCGGTGTCTGGGGAATTCTGCTGGTAGATGTCGCAAGACACGTTTCTCGTGCACTTTCAAATGAAGGCCAGGGCAGCGCTCCCGAGATCATGAAGTCAATTTTGAACACCTTTGAAAGTGAACTCGCCAGACCAACCGATATGGGAACCACTCAAAAGGTTCATCAAAACTGACTTTGAAATTCAACATGCCATTTTTCTACTACCGGAGTTCTCCTATGTCTGACCATGATCATCACCACCACCACGATCACAGCCACGAAACCCATCCGCATCAACTGCAGCCGCCGCATGAAGTATTTCATGACGAGAAGGCGGGCGAACTGGTGCGCGCCTGGATCACCAATGGCCATCTCAGCCTGTCGTTGAACGCCATGGCTTTCGGCAAGGCCGATATCTGGGGCCATGTGCTGTCCGGCATGGCGGAGCAAGTAGCCGCCTCCTGCGCCGAAATGGGCCACGGCACAACCGCCGGCAACCTCGAAGACATCCGCAAGAACCTGACCGCCGATCTGGCCAAGGCCGCTGCAAAACATTCGCCGCTTTCCGTCAAGTCATAGAGAGAGTACCGGACCATGCCCGTCAATATTCTCATGCCCGCACTGTCTCCCACCATGGAGAAGGGCAAGCTTGCAAAATGGCTCAAGAAAGAGGGCGACAAGGTGAAGTCCGGCGATGTGCTGGCCGAAATCGAAACCGACAAGGCCACCATGGAAGTGGAAGCCATCGATGAAGGCACCCTTGGCAAAATTCTTGTGGCCGAAGGCACCGATGATGTTCTGGTGAACGCGCCCATCGCCATCATTTTGGGCGAAGGCGAGAAGCTGGGTGACCTGCCAAAAGCTGCGCCCGCGCCAGCAGCAAAACCTGCTGCAGCTCCAGCGACCGCCGCTACGCCAACCGCTGTTCCTTCGCAGCGCGCCACAACCAAAGGCCGATGGCTCCCGCATTTTCGCTTCCCCCCTTGCCAAGCGCATTGCCAAGCAGAAGGGCATTGATCTTGCGGCCCTCAAAGGCTCCGGTCCCCACGGCCGCGTCGTCTTGAAGGATGTTGAGAACGCCAAGCCCGGCGCTGCCCCTGCCGCCAAATCTGCCGGCATGGCCGCAGGCCATGTCGGATGAAGACGATGCTCAAGCTCTTCGAACCCGGCTCCTACGAGCTCGTGCCCCATGACGGCATGCGCAAGACCATCGCCCGCCGCCTGACGGAATCAAAGCAGACCATCCCGCATTTCTATGTACGGTGGATTGCGTCGCTGGAAAATCTTCTGCCGCTGCGCGAACGCCTCAACCTGCAGGCCCCCAAGGGACAAGGATGGCAAGCCCGCCTGGAAAGTCTCCGTCAATGATTTCATCATCAAGGCCTGGCCATGGCGCTGATGAAGGTGCCGGACGCCAACGTATCGTGGACCGAAAACGCCATGGTGAAGCACAACCACGCCGATGTGGGCGTGGCCGTGTCCATTCCCGGCGGCCTGATCACGCCAGTCGTCCGCAAGGCCGAAACCAAGGGCCTCACCCAGATTTCCATGGAGATGAAGGATTATGCCGCAAGGGCCCGGACGCGCCGCTTGAAGCCGGAGGAATACCAGGGCGGCTCAACCGCCGTCTCCAATCTCGGCATGATGGGCATCAAGAATTTCGCCGCCATCATCAATCCGCCCCAGGCCACAATCCTCGCCGTCGGCGCCGGCGAGCGCCGCCCGGTGGTGCGCGGCAATGAAATCGTCATCGAGCACCAGATGTCGGTCACCCTCTCCACCGACCATCGCTGCGTCGACGGCGCGCTGGGCGCCGAACTCCTCAGCGCCTTCCGCATGTATCTCGAAGATCCGGGACTGATGTTGGTATAGCCGATGAAATCCATCCTCGCATTTGGTGACTAGTCTGACCTGGGGTTTTGTGGCCGGGCAGGATGCGCGCCATCCGTTTGAAATCCCGCTGGCCCAATGCGCTGGCGGCCGGTCTTGGCGGCAAGGCCCGCGTGATCGAAGAGGGCCAGAACGGCCGCACAACGGTTTTCGATGACGAGACCACCTTTGAATCCCGCAACGGTGCCGTGGCGCTGCCGCTGCTCTTGATCAGCCACCAGCCGCTGGACCTCGTGATCATCATGCTGGGCACCAATGACATCAAGTATGCCGCCCGCTGCCGCGCCTTTGATGCGGCAATGGGCATGGAGCGGCTGATCGAGATCGTCAAAAACGCCAACTATGTGAAGGGTTTCAAGATACCTGAAATCCTGATCATCTCGCCGCCCAGTCTGGTGCCGACGGAAGATGAATGGTTCAACGACCTGTGGGGCCACGCCATCGCGGAATCGAAA
This sequence comes from uncultured Alphaproteobacteria bacterium, assembly GCA_963810045.1. Classification (GTDB taxonomy): domain Bacteria; phylum Pseudomonadota; class Alphaproteobacteria; order Rhizobiales; family Aestuariivirgaceae; genus Aestuariivirga. The sequence goes on from CAWELV010000023.1 coordinate 100,580, forward strand.
CTCTTCGCCAAGCACTACGCGCGCGTGGCGCGAGGAGATGAACGTGCATTTCTTCGATGCTGGCTCGGTGGCTGTTGCCGACAAGACCGACGGCGGCCATCTCGATGCAGCGAATACAAAGGCCATTGGCGTCGCATTGGTGCCGGTGGTGAAGAAGATTTTGGGGATTTGAAATCGCTTCTTGTCCTTCGAGGCTCGGCTGCACCGAGCACCTCAGGACAAGGGCTATAAATTAACCTCAGCCCTGAGGTGCCGCCGCAGGCGGCCTCGAAGGGTCCTATGGAGTTTAGACATGGCCGACAACAATTTCGACGTTCTCATCATCGGCTCCGGCCCCGGCGGCTATGTGACCGCCATCCGCGCCGCCCAGCTTGGCTTCAAGACGGCCATCGTCGAGCGCGAACACCTGGGCGGCATCTGCCTGAACTGGGGCTGCATTCCGACCAAGGCGCTGCTGCGCACCTCGGAAATCTACCACTACATGAAACACGCCAAGGACTATGGCCTTTCGGCGGACAATGTGTCCTTCGATCCCGCCGCCGTGGTGCAGCGCTCGCGCGGTGTCGCGGGCCGCTTGAACAGCGGCGTCACCGGCCTTCTCAGGAAGAACAAGGTGCAGGTCATCTGGGGCGAAGCGAAGATCACCAAACCCGGCGAAGTCGTAGTGAGCAAACCGGCCAAGCCCGCCATGCAGCCGCAAATCCCTGAGCCCAAGGGCACGATTGGCGCCGGCACCTACACCGCCAAGCACATCATCATCGCCACCGGCGCGAGGCCGCGCGCGCTGCCGGGCCTCGAAGCCGATGGCAAACTGGTGTGGACCTATTTCGAGGCCATGGTGCCGCCCAAAATGCCGAAGTCGTTGCTGGTCGTGGGCTCCGGCGCCATCGGCATCGAGTTTGCGAGCTTCTACAATGCCATGGGCGTTGACGTGACCGTGGTCGAAATCATGGATCAGGTCATGCCGGTGGAAGACGCCGAGATCGCCAAGATCGCCCAGAAGCAGTTGGAGAAGCTGGGCCTGAAGATCAAGCTGAGTGCAAAAGTCAGCGCACTGAAGAAATCCGCCAACAGCGTTACCGCCACGATAGAGCAGGGCGCCACGAAATCCGAACTCACCGTGGACCGCGTCATCTCCGCCGTGGGCGTTGTCGGCAATATCGAAAATCTTGGCCTTGAGGCGCTGGGCGTCAAAACCGAAAAGGGCAGCATCGTCATCGATGGCTTCGGCCGCACCAATGTTGCCGGCGTCTATGCCATCGGCGATGTGGCGGGCCCGCCGATGCTGGCCCACAAGGCCGAGCATGAAGGCGTGATCTGCATCGAGAAGATCAAGGGCCTCGATGCCCACCCCATGAAGAAGGAGCAGATTCCGGGCTGCACCTATTGCCACCCGCAGGTGGCCTCCGTCGGCCTCACCGAAGCCAAGGCCAAGGCGGCAGGCTTCGAGCTCAAGGTCGGCCGCTTTCCCTTCATCGGCAACGGCAAGGCCATCGCGCTTGGTGAGGATCAGGGATTGGTCAAGACGATATTCGATGCCAAGACCGGCAGGCTGTTGGGCGCCCATATGGTGGGTGCCGAAGTCACCGAACTCATCCAGGGCTTTGTCATCGCCATGGGGCTGGAAACCACCGAAGAAGAACTGATGCACACGGTCTTCCCGCATCCGACACTTTCGGAAACGATGCATGAAAGCGTGCTGGATTCCTAGGGCCGTGTCATCCACATGTAAGGATGCATTCATATGCCACTTGAACCACGCCCTTCCGTGGGCCATATCTCAAGCCAGGCAGCAAATCAGAGGGGCCTCGCATGGATACTAAGAATATCATTATTGCCCTGCTGCTGGGCCTGGTCGCGGGCTGGCTCGCCAGTTTTATCGTCGGTGGCTACGGCCTGTTTCAATATCTCATCAGTGGCGTAATCGGTTCTTTCGTGGGATCGTATGTCCTGAACAAGATGGGAATCGATCTCGGCATCAAGAATGAATATGGCCGTGACATTGCCACGGCCACCATTGGCGCGATCATCGTCATGATCATCGCAAACATATTAACCTGAACCGCGGGAGTAACGGGAAAATGGAAATGAACAATCTGATGGATCTTGGCGGCGGCGTGGGCTGGGTGGGAACCCTGTTATTGGCGCGGTGGCAGGCTGGATCGCCGAAAAGCTCACCAAGTCCGACATGGGTCTGATCATGAACATCATCATCGGCATCATCGGTGCTTACATCGGCGGCTTTCTCGCCAATGCCGCAGGCATCCAGCTCGGCGAGATTTTCCAGGGCTGGTTCATGCGGTGTCGATCGGTCATCTGACTCGTGTGTTCGCGCGTCTGTCGGCGTACGACGTCATCTCTTGCGGTATCGCTTGAATTGTCGTCACAGAGCATGTTTCGTGTGCACGCTCGGACTTCGGCCGTTCCGCCTAAGACAATGGCAACGCTTCTCGATACAGGCTCCGCCATCCTGAAAAGGCCCACAGGCCGATACGCCGCTCCTGCGCAAGCCGGAGTGGATCAGGGTGAAGGCGCCGGGCTCGCCCATCTACGCGGAAACCCAGAAGATTGTCCGCGAGAATGGCTTGGTTACCGTCTGCGAGGAGGCGGGCTGCCCCAATATCGGCGAATGCTGGTCCAAGAAACACGCAACCTTCATGATCATGGGCGACACCTGCACCAGGGCTTGCGCCTTTTGCAACGTGAAGACGGGTTTGCCGGAAGCGCTTGAAGCTGATGAGCCTGAAAGGGTGGCCGATGCCATCGCCCGCATGGGGCTGGCCCATGCCGTCATTACTTCGGTTGATCGCGATGATTTGGCAGACGGTGGTGCGGAGCATTTTGCCCGCGTCATCCGCGCCACCCGCACTGCCACACCGACCACGACAATTGAAGTCTTGACGCCTGACTTCCTGAAAAAGAACGGCGCCCTTGAGCAGGTCGTCGAAGCCCGCCCCGATGTGTTCAATCACAATCTCGAAACCGTTCCCGCCCTCTACCTGAAAATCCGCCCCGGCGCGCGCTACTTCCATTCGCTGCGCCTGCTGCAGCGGGTGAAAGAACTGGACCCGATGATGTTCACCAAATCCGGCATCATGGTGGGCCTTGGCGAAACCCGCGAGCAGGTGATGCAGGTCATGGACGACATGCGCTCCGCCAACATTGATTTCATCACCATCGGCCAATATCTGCAGCCCACCCGCAAGCATGCCGCCATTGACCGCTTCGTCACCCCCGACGAATTCAAGGCCTATGAAGCAACCGCCTATGCCAAGGGCTTCCTGATGGTGGCCTCTTCGCCGCTCACGCGTTCGTCCCACCATGCGGGCGAGGATTTCGCCAGGCTGCGCGCGGCCCGGATCAATCATTCCGGACACTGATGAAGTGCCCAGATTTACCGTCACCCGCCGCGTAGAATTTTCCGCCCCAGCAAATTTTTGCGGTCGTCGCAGATGTAGGGAGTTACAAGGAATTCCTGCCGCTCGTTGAACGTTCGACCGTGCGTAATCGCAAGCCACCCGTTGATGATTATGAAAGTTTCAGCGCTGATCTCGTCATCGGCCACAAGAAAATGGGAATACACGAGTCCTTCTCCAGCCAGGTTGAGACAAGCCTGGAAAATCTTTCCGTCAACGCGGTTTCGTCGGGCAATGCGGTAAAGAAGCTCATCTCTTCTTGGCAGATCACCCCCGTCGAAGATAACAAATCCGATATTACATTTGCCGTGGACTACGAAATGAAAAGCCACTTATTGCAGATGCTGCTGAGAGGAATGTTTGACCACGCGGCAAAAAAAGTCATGGGCGCATTTGAAGCCCGCGCCGAGAAACTCTACAACAGCTGAGCTTCAAGAAGCTCCAGTGCAACTTCAACCGAAGCCTTGCGCACGCCATCGCGCCCGATATCGCCAAATCTTTCTTCACGATGCAGTGTCGCGCCATTCCTTTGGGCGCAGGCGAAGTGAACCAGTCCCACCGGCTTTGCCGTTGATCCGCCGCCGGGTCCCGCAATTCCCGTGATCGAAACTGCAAGCGTGGCGCCAGATTTCAGGATTGCTCCATGCGCCATGGCCAACGAACATTCGCGGCTTACCGCGCCAAATTCGGCAATGACGTCAGGTGAAACGCCAAGCATTCGTTTCTTTGCTTCGTTTGAGTATGCCACAAACCCGCAATCGAAAACGTCGGATGAGCCGGCAACGGAGGTCAGCAACGCAGCCACCATGCCGCCGGTGCAGCTCTCCGCCGCGGCAATCTTGAAACCGCGCGCCCGGCATTTTTCCAAAAGAGCCGCAGCTCTTTGCTCAACGGTCATGGCAAGCGCACCGTTGCAGTTGCAAACGCCGCGAGCCCCTCGCCGCCGGCCAATGGCGCCCAGTTGCTCAGTTGTCGTCGCCTTGATTGCAATGCGGTCCTTCGAAACATGGAGCAGGGGAGAAAGAACAGCCTTCATCGCATCGATATGAGGGCCAATGCGCGGCGCTTCCGCCAAAACGGTGATATCCACATTGGCAATGACGCCGTTCCGCAGACCCAAAAGATCAACCGCCTTTTGCAGGAATATCGACGATGAAACACCTTTCCATTGTGGGTCGCTTGGTGGAAAATATGTGCCGATATCGCCTTCGCCTAAGGCGCCAAGGATGGCGTCGGTGAGCGCATGCATGGCTGCATCCGCATCGGAATGGCCTTTAAGTTTTTTATCATGGGGAATTTTGACGCCGCACAGCACCACGCCATCGCCAGCTTCAAACTCGTGAAAATCAATGCCCTGGCCGACGCGCACGTCCTGCCGCTCGGAATTTATCCGTGCAGTCAAAATTCTGTCTGCCTCATGAATGTCTTCCGCCGTCGTGAGCTTTCGGTTTTCAACGCGGCCCGCGATCACTCGCACCTTGATACCAAATTTTTCAGCAACTGCCGCGTCGTCAGTCAGTCCCTGCAGGTTTTGTTCATCGGGCCTTTGTGTGGGCGGCGAGAATAGCCTTCAGCTCAAAACCCTGCGGCGTTTGCACCGACCACATGCTCTGGCGGTCCACCGTGCGTTCAACCAGGCCACCGGGCGCCAGCTTGATCGTATCGGCAATGGGCAGGCCAGGAATGACGCATTCCGATCGTTCAAGCTCGGCAATGATATGGCTGATCAGGTCAGTGGTGACAAAGGGGCGGGCCGCGTCATGAATCAGAACCCGTTGGATGCCTGCGTTGCTGCATGCGGCAACCCCAATGCGGCACGAATCCTGCCGGGTGGCTCCGCCAATAACCGGTGGCGCAACGCGCAGGTCCCCAATGGCCGCGGCAAACAGGTTCTCATGCCCGGCCCCAATTACGGTTTGCACATGCGAAACGCCGGGATGCTCGGCAAAAGCCTTCAGCGTCCACCAAATCACCGGCCTGCCGCCAATTAACTGATATTGCTTCGGCAGTTCCCCCCCGGCGCGAAATCCCGCACCCCCCGCAACAATGACTACTGCTACCGACATAATTTTCGTCTAGCAGTCCCTCTCACATGGGGCAATAAATGGTCTTGACGCAGTGCAACATACGTCTATTCTGCTTATAAAATATGCTAGCTATATCATGTGATGAAAAAATGAGCATTCAAATCGGCCCCATCAAAACCCGCAACAGGGTTTTCCTGGCACCCTTGTCAGGGGTCACGGACGAGCCATTCCGCGCCGTAGCCCATGCCCATGGGGCCGGGTTGGTTGTTTCTGAAATGGTGGCCAGCGAGGAACTGGTCCGTGCCAGGCCCGATATGGTGCGCCGCGCCAGGGGAGCCGATAGGCTGAAACCCTTTGTCATCCAGCTTGCGGGCCGCGAGGCGCACTGGATGACGGAAGGCGCTAAAGTAGCTCAGGATTTGGGTGCGGACATCATCGATATCAACATGGGTTGCCCGGCGCGGCAGGTGACCGGCGGTCTTTCCGGCTCGGCCCTCATGCGCGATCTTGGCCATGCCCTGACGCTCATCGACGCCACCGTTCAGGCAGCCCGGGTTCCCGTCACGCTCAAAATGCGGCTGGGCTGGGATGCAAACTCAGTTAATGCACCCGAACTGGCCCGCCGGGCTCAAGATGCTGGCGTTCAGATGATTACCGTACACGGACGAACTCGCTGCCAGTTCTATGGCGGCAAGGCTGACTGGAGCGCCATTCGCGCCGTCAAGGAATCCATCAGCATTCCCCTGATTGCTAACGGCGACGGAACCTCCGCTGCTGATGCTCGCGCCATGCTGGCACAATCCCATGCCGATGGCGTCATGATTGGCCGTGGCGCCTATGGCAGGCCCTGGTGGCCGGGCGTCATAGCCAATCAACTGGACGCAGGTTCAGGCATTGAAGAACCCTCGCTTCATAAGGAGATGCAAATCATCTCTGAACATCACCGGCACATGCTGGACGTCTATGGAGCCGAACTTGGCAACCGGATGGCGCGCAAGCACCTCGGCTGGACGATCGCCCGCCTTCAGGAGCGCAACTATCTTTCACTGGCAAGCGCTGCACTCTGGCGTCAGCGCCTCCTGACCTCGCGCGACAATGCCCATGTGGCCCATGCAATCATTCAACTCTACGGTTCCCTTGAGGCCCGTGAAGCCGAGGCCGCGTGATGGAGGCTGCAACCTTAGCCATGACGAAATTGCCGCCAATGCGGACAATTTTCGATGCCTTGCCAAACCCCATTCTGGTTGTGGACGAGAACAACGTCATCTGCTTTGCCAACAGTGCCGCTGAAGATTTCTTCCAGGCCTCTTCCACCATGCTGGCCCGCCACAAGCTGGAAGATGCCATGCCATTTTCAAGCCCGGTGCTGGAAGTGGTCAATCAGGTCCGGCAATCGGCTGGCGTCATGAACGAATATTCCGTGGGTGTTGGAACGCCACGCATGGGGGGTGAGCGCATTGTCGATCTTCAAACCGCGCTGGTGAATGATGACCCGCGCTTTGTCGTGCTGACACTTCTCCGCCGTTCCATGGCGCAGAAATTTGATTTGCAGCTCACCCATAGAGGCGCTGCCCGCTCCGTCTCCGGCATGGCTGCCATGCTGGCTCATGAAATCAAGAATCCCTTGTCTGGCATCAGGGGAGCCGCACAATTGCTGGAACCCGTGCTCGAAAATAATGACCGCGCCCTGGCAAAACTGATTTGCGAGGAAACCGACCGCATCAGGGATCTCGTGGATCAGATGGAAGTCTTCTCCGACGAAAGGCCGCTGGACCGAAAGCCCGTAAACATTCACGTGGTGCTGGACCGGGTGAAGCAGCTCACCATCGCCGGAATGCCGAATGCCATTACCATCCGCGAAGAGTATGACCCGTCGCTTCCCTCGGTGCTTGGCAATCAGGATCAACTGGTGCAGGTCTTTCTGAACCTTGCAAAAAATGCGGCTGAATCCATTACCGCTTCAGGTGAAACTGGCGAAATCACTTTGACGACGGCCTTTCGCCCCGGCGTAAAACTTACCATGCCGGGTTCAAGTGAGCGCGTCTCATTGCCATTTGAGGTTTGCATTCACGACAATGGGCCGGGCATCAGTGAAGATTTGCGGCCTCATATTTTTGACGCCTTTGTTACAACGAAACCTCAGGGCAGGGGCTTGGGCCTTGCCCTTGTTGCAAAAATTGTCCGCGACCATGGCGGCGTCGTTGAATGCATTACCCGCGAGCGTGGCACCACCTTCCGCGTATTGCTTCCCATGCTGCGCCAGCAGACTGGCGAAAAACCTGAACCAAAGGGCAAAAATAAGTGAGCGCTAAAACAATTCTCCTGGCCGACGACGACAGCGCCATCCGCACGGTTCTAACCCAAGCCTTGAACCGCGCCGGCTACAGCGTGCGCTCAACCGCCACTGCCACAGCCCTGTGGCGCTGGGTCTCTGAAGGGCAGGGCGATGCCGTTCTGACCGATGTTGTGCTGCCCGATGAAAATGCTTTCGATGTGATTCCGCGCATCAAAAAATTGCGGCCCAATCTGCCCATCATCGTCATGAGTGCGCAAAATACCATCATGACGGCTATCACCGCAGCCGAACGCGGGGCTTACGATTACTTGCCAAAGCCCTTCGACCTCAACGCGCTTGTGCAAACGGTGGGCCGTGCCCTTGAGCAATCATCGAAACCGTCTGTTTCGCAGACGAGGGCGCCCGCCTCTGAAAACCTCCCCATCGTGGGCCGCTCTCCGGCCATGCAGGATATTTACCGCATCATCGCCCGCCTCACGCAAACTGATCTGACTGTCATGATCGTCGGTGAGTCCGGTACAGGCAAGGAACTCGTGGCACGCGCCCTTCATGATTATGGTCGCCGCCGCAAAGGCGCCTTTGTGGCCGTCAACATGGCGGCAATTCCACGCGAGCTCATCGAATCCGAACTCTTTGGTCACGAGAAGGGGGCTTTCACCGGGGCCACATCTCGCATGGCGGGCCGCTTCGAGCAGGCCGAGGGGGGCACCCTGTTTCTCGACGAGATTGGCGATATGCCGCTCGAAGCACAAACCCGTTTGTTGCGCGTTCTCCAGCAAAGCGAATACACCTCCGTGGGCGGAGTGTCTCCCATCAAGACCAACGTTCGCATTATCGCTGCCACGCACCGGGATTTGCGGCAGCTTATCACCCAGGGGCAATTCCGCGAGGATTTGTTCTTCCGCTTGAATGTTGTGCCATTGCAGATACCGGCCCTGCGCGAGCGTCTCGAGGACCTTCCTGATCTCACCCGGCATTTTCTCGAACGCGCCTCCACCGAAGGCCTGCCACGCAAGGAAATCTCGCAGGATGCCGTGGCTGCGTTGCAATCCTATCGCTGGCCGGGAAACGTCCGTGAGCTCGAGAATTTGATCAAGCGCCTGATGGCCATGGAAAGTGACGACACCATCACCGCCGCTTCCGTGACGCGTGAGCTGGCTACGACCCCGGCCGTGAAGCAAAACGGCAGCCAACCCATGGATTTCGACAAGCCGGCGGAATTCTTCGAAAACTATCTGGCCGAATATTTTGCTTCATTCGGCCAGAACCTTCCGCCCGGTGGCCTCTATGAGCGCATGCTCGCCGAAATTGAGCCGCCGCTTCTGCGTGCCAGCCTCGCCGCCACCAACGGAAATCAGCTCCGCGCCGCTGATCTGCTAGGCATTAATCGCAATACATTGCGAACCAAACTGCGCAGCCGGAACATAAAGAGCATTCGCGGACTGCATTAACCAATACTGTCGCAAATTCGCCACTATTAGTGTTGATTTCAGGCAACAGTAGTGGTAAATCAGTGCCTATATGGTCGAAAAGAGTGAACATCGCCTAACCAGTAAACTGCGCCGCCTGACCGGATGGGCAGGCTTTGGCCTGGTAGTGTTAGGTATCGTCAGCGGATTGGCGACATTTGCCATTTTGACTGGACTGACGCCGATTATCCCGACAAGCCAGGTGACGTGGACGTTGCTTGCGCTCAATGCGGGCATTCTGGTTGTCATGGGAATCATGATTCTCTGGCAGGTGCTGTTTCTGTTTCTGGAACGTCGCAAGGGCACCGCGGGAGCAGGCCTCCACATACGTCTAGTTGCTCTGTTCAGCCTGATTGCCGTGGTGCCGGCCATCATCGTTGCCGTATTTGCCTTCGTCACCCTGAGCCGGGGACTGGATACCTGGTTTTCCGAACGTACCCAGGCCATCGTCAATTCCGCCGTAACGGTCGCAGAAGAGTATATCAAAAATACCGCAGAGGCCACCCGCGCTGATGTTGCCAATATCTCGGCCGATCTCAACCAGCAAAAACCGCTCTTTGATTCAGACCGCGCCGCCTTTGTCCGCCGTGTTGCCCGCCATGCTGCCCTTCGCGGACTTGCCGGCGCCTTTGTTTTTGACCAGAGCCAAAAGCGCATTGATGTGAACGTCACTGCGAGCGATAAAGTCAAATTCCTGGCGCCATCACCAGAGATGATTGCCCTTGCTGACAACGGCGATCTTGTGCTGATTCCACCCCGCGAAGGCGGCAATCTGGTGCGCGCGCTTATCAAATTGCAGAACTATCCAACCCATTATTTCTATGTTTACCGGTTTATTTCGCCGACTGTCATTGAACAGCTGACTAAAACCCGCGAAGCCAAGGCCGAATATGACAGGCTTCTGAATCAGCGTGCGGGAGTGCAACTCACCTTCGGCATGATGTATGCGCTCGTGGCCTTCGTCTTTCTTCTGTCGGCGATGTGGATTGGCCTGTGGTTTTCCGATCGGCTGGTGGCGCCGATTGTGCGTATCCTCGATGCGTCGCGGCGCGTGGCCCAGGGTGATTTTGCAGCGAAGGTCAGCACCATCGAAGGCATCGGCGACTTGGAAACGCTGGCCCGCACTTTCAATTTCATGACCGACCAGGTGGCCCAGCACCAGGATGAACTGCTGAAGACAAACGACCAGCTTGATGAGCGGCGGCGCTTTACCGAGGCCATGCTGGCGGGTGTGAGCGCCGGCGTCATCGGCATTGATCCGGAAGAAAAAATATCGCTTGCCAACCGTTCCGCCCTGCAGCTTCTCGGCGCTCCCGAAAAAGATTTGCTCAGCCAACCCTTCAGCACGGCGCTGCCGGAATTTGCCGCACTCTTTGAACAGGCAAAATCCCGGCCTTCCGGATTTGCCGAAGGCCAGGTGGAAATGCAGATACGGGGTCGCGACTTGAGTTTTGTCGCCCGCATTACCACCGAGTCATCCGATGACGCCCAGCACGGCTTTGTTCTCACCTTTGACGACATTACCGATCTTGTTTCAGCCCAGCGCAACACCGCCTGGGCCGACATTGCACGCCGCATTGCCCACGAAATCAAAAACCCGCTGACGCCAATCCAGCTTTCCGCCGAACGCCTGAAGCGCAAATACAGCAAGCAAATTCATTCCGACCGGCAGGTGTTCGAACAATGCACCGACACAATTATCCGCCAGGTGGGCGACATCGGCCGCATGGTAGATGAATTCTCGTCCTTCGCCCGCATGCCGAAGGCAGCACCTGAACCGATGAATCTAGCTGAAGTGATAAGGGATGCTACCGTCCTTCAGCGTGTTTCAACCAGCGAAATCGATATCGATGTCGATGTCAGCAAGGCGGATTTTGTATTCTTGTTTGACCGCCGCCTGATCACCCAGGCTGTGACAAATCTTGTAAAAAATGCCAGTGAGGCAATTGACGGCCGGACACTAGCGGAAAATCTCGAAAAGGGCCATGTGCATGTGGAGGCTGGCATCGAACACGATGTGCCCTTCATTCGCGTGACCGACAATGGCGTGGGGTTGCCGAAAGAAAATCGCAATCGTCTGGCCGAGCCATACATGACCACGCGCGAGAAGGGCACCGGGCTTGGCCTGGCAATCGTCAAGCGCATCATGGAAGAACACGGCGGCCGCCTGCGCTTGCAGGACGCCCCTTCCGGCAGCGGCGCGCAAGTGACCTTGGAATTCTCTCGTCTCCCCGAACCTCTTTTGATTTCCGCTGAGTGAGTTAGGCAATGGCTGCAGACGTTTTGATAGTTGATGATGAGGCCGACATCCGCGAATTGATTGCTGGCATTCTGCAGGATGAGGGCTACGAAACCCGTCTCGCCCACAACAGCGACGCGGCGCTGACAGAAGTCAATCAACGCCGTCCTTCGCTGATCATTCTGGATATCTGGTTGCAGGGCTCGAAACTTGACGGGCTTGATCTTCTGCAAGTGATCAAGGAGCAGCACCAGGACGTGCCAGTGGTCATAATTTCGGGCCATGGCAACATTGAAACGGCTGTCGCCGCCATCAAACGCGGCGCCTATGAGTATATCGAAAAACCTTTCAACGCCGATCGGCTGCTCCTAGTTGTAGGAAGGGCTCTTGAAACCAGCCGCTTGAAACGCGAAAACGAATCGCTGAAGGGCCGAGCCGGCGCAGATTCCGAATTGCATGGCTCTTCCGTTGCCATGCGCCAGTTGCGCCAGCTACTCAAGAAAATCGCTCCGGCAAACAGCCGCGTACTGATCAGTGGCGACATGGGCACCGGCAAGGAGCTGACGGCGCGCATGCTGCATGCCCTTTCCACGCGCGCCGAGGGCCCTTTTGTCACTTTGAGTGCCGCCACCATGGCGCCAGAGCGCATGGAGGAAGAGCTGTTCGGCATTGAAGCGGCACCCGGCATTGAACAAAGGGTAGGGGCCTTGGAAGAAGCCCATGGCGGCACCCTGTTTATCGACGAGGTGGCTGACATGCCGCTTGTCACGCAAGGCAAGGTCTTAAGAGTTCTCCTTGACCAGACGTTTCAGCGTGTGGGCGGCGCCAAAAAGGTGCGCGTCGACGTCCGAATCGTGTCCTCCACCAGCCGTGATCTCGTAGCCTTGATTGCTGAGAATAAGTTCAGGGATGACCTGTATCATCGCCTGGGCGTTGTTCTGGTCCGCGTTCCAAGCCTTAGCGAGCGGCGCGAAGACATTCCCGAATTGATCGACTATTTCGCCAAAACCTATTCCGCCGTGGCGGGCCAGCCCCTGCGCCGGATTGCCAATGATGCCATTGCCGTTTTGCAGACGCGCGATTGGACCGGCAATGTCCGCGAACTCAAAAACAATGTCGAGCGTATCATGATTCTGGCAAGCGGCGATCCGCAAAGCGAAATCACCGCCGCCATGCTGCCTTCGGATGTTGGAACCACAAACGGCGAAAGCGGCATGTTCTCCGGCGAACATCTCCTCACCTTGCCTCTGCGCGAGGCGAGGGAGGCATTTGAACGCGACTATGTGGCAGCCCAGCTTTCGCGCTTTGGCGGAAATATCTCAAGAACTTCCGTGTTTATCGGCATGGAGCGCTCAGCACTTCATCGGAAAATCAAGCTTTTGGGACTGATCAGCAAGGGGGAAGAAGAAGTGACCTAGCGGTTTGGCCCGTTCCGCATTATGTGATAGCCTAATTTCAAGGTGAATAAGCGTTGGCCTCCAGAAAAACAGGGAAAAAGAATATGGCACAAGAAAAACCGCAAAACCTGCAGGATACCTTCCTCAACCACGTTCGTAAGCAAAAAGTCCCGGTAACTGTCTTCCTTGTCAACGGCGTCAAATTGCAGGGCATTGTCACCTGGTTCGACAATTTCTGCCTGCTCCTGCGCCGGGACGGCATGTCTCAGCTGGTTTACAAGCACGCCATTTCAACCATCATGCCAGGCGGACCCATAACCCTGTTTGACGAAGAAAGCGGCGGCGCGTGAAGGCCAGAAAACACGCGAAATCCGGTGCCGGCGTAGATTTCCAGATTGAAGGCCCAGAGTTCACCCGCGCTGTGGTGGTTCATGTTGAACGCAAGAGCCGTGCCGAAGCCAAGGCAACGGACCGGGATGCGCAAAGCAAACTGGCTGAAGCCATTGGCCTGGCGGAAGCCATTGATCTTGATATCATTGACACCATGGTGGCGCCGCTTCTGGCACCGAAGCCCGCAACCTTTATTGGTTCTGGCAAGGTTGCCGAAATTGCCAAGCGCGTGGCCGATGCGGAAGCCGAACTGGTTGTCGTCAATGCCCAGCTTTCACCCGTCCAGCAGCGCAATCTGGAAACCGAATGGAAAGCCAAGGTGCTGGACCGTACCGGGCTCATCCTTGAAATCTTCGGCCGTCGGGCCAGCACCAAGGAGGGCATCCTTCAGGTTGAACTCGCCCATCTGAACTACCAGAAAAGCCGGCTCGTGCGCTCATGGACCCACTTGGAGCGCCAGCGTGGTGGCTTCGGTTTCATTGGCGGCCCCGGCGAAAGCCAGCTTGAAATGGACCGCCGCTTGATTCAGGAGCGCATTTCAAAAATCAAGGGCGAGCTTGAAACGGTGGTCAAAACCCGCGATCTGCACCGCAGGAGCAGGGAGCGCGTGCCTTTTCCCATCGTTTCGTTGGTGGGCTACACCAACGCGGGAAAGTCGACCCTCTTCAACAAGCTGACCTCGGCAAATGTCCTGGCCAAGGATCTGCTATTCGCAACGCTCGATCCCACCATGCGCAATCTTACCTTGCCAAGCGGCCGCACCATTATCCTCTCCGACACTGTTGGTTTCATCTCCGAACTTCCCACCACGCTGATCGCTTCATTCCGCGCGACCCTTGAGGAGGTGCTCGCCGCTGACATCATCCTTCATGTGCGAGACGTCAGCCACGAGGAAACTGAGGCCCAGAGCCACGACGTGAATCTTGTATTGGAAGAGCTTGGCATCCATGAGGATCGCCGCAGCCAGATCATCGAAGTCTGGAACAAGGCCGACCTGCTGGATCCGCTTGCTCTGGCAACTCGCGAAGCCCAAGCTCAGCGTCGAGACGATTGCGTGCTGGTGTCATCTCTTGATGGCCAGGGCATCGATGTACTTCTGGAAAAAATCGAAAAGCGGCTGGCGAAAAAAAGCACCGTCTATGAAATCACAATCAATGCCGCGGACGGCAAGGGCATGGCCTGGCTGCATCAGCGTGGCGAGGTTCTGGCGCGCAAGGCCTATGCCGATGGCCGCACCAAGCTATCTGTCAGGTTTGATGCCGATACGGCGGGGCAGGCCCAGTCGAAATTCGGCAAGGCCATGAAGGCCAAGGCCTAACCCAAATGCTTCTCAAATTCCTTGGCCGCATTCCACAACGCGTCCATTTCTTCCAGGTTTGAATCCTGCGGAGCTTTGCCGCGCTTTTCGAGCTCAAGCTCAATGTGGCGGAACCTTCGCGCAAACTTTGCGTTCGCTGCCCGCAGCGCCTCTTCCGGATCGATACGCAGGTGCCGCGCTACATTGGCCAGCGCAAACAGCAGATCGCCAAATTCGGAAGCTTTCTCAGCTTCGGGAGCAGCGCGGAATTCATCGATCTCTTCAGAAATCTTGTCATAGACATTGTCGACGCTTGGCCAGTCAAAGCCAACCCTGGCAGCCTTGGCTTGCAGCTTCAGCGCCCGGGTTAAACCGGGCAGGGCCAACGGCACCGACGCCAGCAGTCCCTCTGGCGGCGCCTTGTGCCGCTCCTTGGCCTTCATGTCCTCCCAGAAGCCCTTGGCGAGCGTGGCGGACTTCGCCGCCGCGTCACCGAATACATGCGGATGCCGCCGCACCATCTTGGTATTGATGGCCTCCAGCACGTCATCAAAGGTAAAAGCGCCTTCTTCGGCTGCGAGCTGCGCGTGGTAGACGCTTTGCAGAAGAAGATCGCCAAGTTCCTCGCAGAGGTCGGCCCGGTTGCCTCGGACGATCGCGTCCTGCACCTCATAGGCTTCCTCGATCGTGTAGGGCGCTATGGTCTCGAAGCTTTGCTCCAAATCCCAAGGGCAGCCAGTTCCGGGTGTGCGCAGGGCCTTCATGATGGCGCGCAGGGTCTCAATGCGGCGGGGGTCCATCTGGGTTGGATCAGTGGTCATATTCCTCCATTCGCATAATATATATTATGGAATATTTTTAGATGAGTGTTGAAAGGCACCAAGACGGGATAATTTGCCCCCATCAACGACTTGCCCCAATACCCTCATTACCTGGGCAAAGCCTGCTTGGGCCAAGTCTTGGCCGCACAGACGGCTACCTTGTTGTACTCCTTGTCCCACTCCATGCGCTGGCAATCGTACCAGTACGGTGTCTGCGTGGTCCACGTCGTGCTTCCAAACTTGCTCTTCAGCAACCGCTGGGCGGTCTCTGAATAAGCTCGGTGGCGGCCATGCCAGTTGCAGCCATAGCGCGTTGTCCTGACTGCCAGTGCCAAGGCCTCCGGTGCTCCGTCATCGCCCTTGCTGGCCTTGCTCCAACGAATAGCAGATTGTGTGAGCAGCCGTGGCGCGCTGGGCATGCTTGCGAGCGCTGCGACCTCTTTCCAGTTCACGGCCTGGATCATTGGATGCCGCTTCAGCAACCCGTCCATCTTCACCGTCAGGCTGTCGCGCAGCTTCTGGTCATAAACGGCCGTAAGTCCGCGATCGCTGTAGTCGTCACTGTCGATCATGCCTGCACTGCCTTTTAGATCGGCGCGCAGACCCGCAAGCTGGCGGTCAGTCTCCAGCGGGCACCACCAATTGCGGTCATTGTGGTCGCCGGAGCTCACGTCGCTCCAATCGTCGACATTTTCCAGTGACGACCAAAGCTCCGGCGCGTTAACCAAGATGCCAAGGCGCGGGTTGCGCAAAACCGTTAACAGCCGCTGCCGTTCGGGCCTGAGCCTGGGAAATTCTGCTGCGATCTTGTCGGCCGCTTCCTTGAGCTTCGGATTGGCCGCATAAAGCTTGTCCGTTTCAGCCGCCGTTGGCGTGCCGCCGCGCGCAAAGCCCCGTGTCCATGCAACACGTGTCAGCAAGGCCTTTTGATCAGCCGAAAACATCGGATCATCTGCGAGTGCCCACAGGGTTTTGGCGGCAGGAAATTCAGGATTGGATTGACCGTCTTCTGGCTGTTCAGGGCAAGTGCGGCTTTCCAATGGGCCTCGTCTTCAGCCACCCATCCCATGAAATTGGAGAACCCGTCAGTTACGCCCGGCGTCATGCTGGCGGGCATGGCGGACATGTAGGCGGACGTCAGAAGTTTGTCGCGCATCTTGCGGCCTTCTTCGGCCATCCCCTGCCCCACAATATACTGCCCAAGTTTCTGGACAACATTGTACTGATAGAATGATGATGCCTTGAGTGGCAACTTGCCGAGTTCGTCATAGGCCTGGTCGAAATGTCCCGTTGCCGCTGAAACGCGCACGGCCTGCGCCAGATAGGTGCCGAGCGCTGCGGTTTCAGGTGCTTCGCCGCAGGATTTCTGAGCCGCATCGAATGCACCATGCACCTTGCCCCAAAGAGCTTCGCGTGTTGCGTCATCGGGCTTGGCCCGCAACGTATTCAAAACGTCAAGCGGCAATGCTGGCATCTGCCCGCCGCTTGGCGTCAATGCCAATGCCTGATCAAGATAGCTGGTGGTGCGCTGCTGCCACTTGTCGCCCACGAGCGACCATGGCGCAGCATCGTAATTTTCCTGCAGCGTTTGCCCTGCTATGATCCATAACGCCATGGGGCGCTGCCGTGACGCATCGAAGATCGCCTTCGAGATAGTGGGGTTTTCCGGCAAGGTTCCGGTCAACCACCAGTCATCGCGCTTGCCGCGGATGCCGGCATAGTCAATGTCGTTGAGCGCCCGGGCATAATCGGCCTTCAGCTTGTCCGAAGCAAGAATGTCCTTCGTCGGTGTCTCAATGACTTTGATGGAGTCGTCAATCAGCGCTGTCCAGCCCGCCGGCGTGTCTTCAAGATTGGCAATGTAGCCGAGAAGCTCCTGGGTGATGCCATGGACTGAAGCAATCGTTGGATCGGCCAGGATGGCATTCGCCTCGGCCCGCGCCGCCACAACATCCTTTGAATTCGCCATGAGGTTGGCGATATTGTAGCGCGCCGCCGCCTTGTGCGGAGAGTCTGTGGCGGCAATGGCGCGGAACAGTTCAATGGCCTTCGCCTTGTCCTTGTAGAAGGCAATCGTAGCCTCCTGATAGGCCCGGTCCTCGGCCTGCATCGATGGGTAGGCCGGATCAGCTTCAGCGGGTTCCGGTAGCGTCGTATCCGTCGTGTCCGGGTTGCTGCAGACATGCAGAACTTTTCCCTGAACCTTCAGCCACTGCTGCACATAGGGGTTATCTTTGCCCAGCGTCGCGATGCGGTTCTGCAAGACCTGCAAGGGATAGCCGATACGGCAATCATACCCCACTTCCTGCACCGCCTGTCCCGGTGGCAAGGTCGCAGCCACAAGCTTCTTCCACCCGTCCTGGTTCTGCCAGGTGTCGGAACCGCTGTAGGAAGGCTCAATCATCGGGTCGCCCAATCCGTTCAGCACGCGCCAGGTGCGGGCGCTGAAAGGGTTGCTGGCATAAGTATCGACCATCACCGATAGCTTGCCGGGATCGCAGGTTTCCTGCGCCAGGGCCGAACTGGAAAACAGCAGCAAGGCACTGAGACTGGCAATAACTTTGGTGTTCATTTTAAAGGTCCCCAGGAATCACAACAGCAGTTTAAGCCCGTCATAGGCCGGTTCAACGCCTGCTGGAAGCTCCGCCTGCAGCGTATCATAGTCCATGTCGTTGTGCATGTTGGTCAG
Source organism: uncultured Alphaproteobacteria bacterium (assembly GCA_963810045.1). Taxonomy (GTDB): domain Bacteria; phylum Pseudomonadota; class Alphaproteobacteria; order Rhizobiales; family Aestuariivirgaceae; genus Aestuariivirga. The sequence continues at coordinate 118,621 of CAWELV010000023.1, forward strand.
GATTGCCCGTCGCGGCTTCAAGCGTGCAATGGCCTGCAACGTATCCTCCAGGCAGAAATGGCTGGGATGAGGAGTTCGCTTCAAGGCATCGACAATCCACAGGTCAAGGTTCGAGAGATAGGGCATGCTCGCCTCGGGAATGCCGTTAAGGTCCGGCGTATAGGCTGCATTGCCGAATGCGGAACCCAAGCGCATCGACATTGCCGTGGTTGACCAGGAAAGGGGTTGTGGAAATCGTCCCGCCTGCCCCCGTTATGCTCATTTCCCGGCTAGGCTCGATCAGGGTTGGCATTACGACCGGCGGATAGTCGCTTCCCGCTGCCGTTTCGAAACAATAGGAAAACCTCCGCTTGAGCATGGCCATGGTCGGCTCGTCAGCCCAGATGGGCACGCGCCGCCGTTGCCGCAGATAGAACCCGCGCAGCTCGTCAATGCCATGGGTATGATCCGCATGTTCATGGCTGAAGCAAACTCCGTCGATTTCGCCCACCCCGGCGCCCAGCATCTGCTCGCGCAAATCCGGCGCGGTGTCGATCAAAACTCGCGTCGTGCCAGAAGTCTTCAGTTTTTTCCAGCAGGATCGAACAGCGCAGCCGCCGGTTCCTGGGATTGGCCGGATCGCACAGACCCCAATCGCCGCCAATGCGCGGAACCCCGCCCGATGACCCGCAACCCAGAATGGTTAGCGTCGTCGTCATGCAAAGCGGTCCGGTCGTGGGATCTTGGAAAACAACCGGAAGAAATTGTCGTTTGTCGCCTTGGCCATGGCCTCTGGCGTGACACCTTTGACCGCCGCCAACTGCTCGAGTGTTTTCACAACAAACGCCGGTTCGTTGGATTTGCCACGAAGCGGAACCGGCGCCAGATAGGGTGAATCCGTTTCCACCAGCAGCCGGTCCATTGGCACCTCCGCCGCAGCGGCCCGTAAATTTTCCGCGCTCTTGTAGGTGAGGATGCCGGAGAACGAAACATAAGCGCCAAGTGCCAGGCCCCGTTGCGCCAGCTCCATTGAGGAAGTGAAGCAATGAAGCAAGGGTTTGAACGCACCCTGCTTCATCTCGTCTTCCAGAATGTTCGCTACATCGGCGTCCGCCTCGCGCGCATGGATCACCAGCGGCAGGCCGCTTTCCCGCGCCGCTGCAATGTGAACACGAAAGCTCTGTGCCTGCGCCGCGCGCGGGCTCAGGTCATAATGGTAGTCCAGCCCCGCCTCGCCGATGCCCACCACCTTGGGATGCCTCGCAAGCGCGACAAGTTTCGCCACGCTCACAGTGAGCTCCTCATGCGCGTGGTGCGGATGAGTTCCTACCGTGCAGAAAACATTGCTGTTTTCCTCGGCGATGCGGAGCAGTTGTTCGAATCTCTTGACCCGCGTGCCGATGGAAACCATCAGCCCTACGCCCGCCGCCTCCGCATTGGCCAGAACTTCAGGAAGGCGTTCCGTCAGCCCCTCATAATCGAGGTGGCAGTGGCTATCGACAACCAGAAAGCTCAACGCTTTGCGGGGGCTTCCCCCTCCTCCACATAGCGCGGGAAAATCGGTGCCGGCGCCGGCAGCACAACGCCTGAAACCAGGCGCTTCGGCAGGTCCGTAAAGCCCCGCGCGGTCACCCCCAGCAGATCAAGCAGCTTTGCTGCCGACTGCGGCACATAGGGCTGGATGAGAATGCCGACGATGCGCAACACTTCCGCCGTCACATACAACACCGTTTCCATCCGCGCCGGATCGGCCTTCTTCAGCGCCCAAGGTTCCTGCCCTGCAAAATAGCGATTCGTATCGGCCACCACTTTCCAGATCGTATCCAGCGCCCGGCTGATGGCGAAATCCGCATGATACGCACGCACCTCCGCCAGCAGCGCATCGGCTGATGCCAGAATTTCCATGTCAGCAGCATTCAAGGCCCCACACACCGGAACCTTGCCATCGCAGTTCTTGGCGATCATCGAAAGCGAACGCTGCGCCAGGTTGCCGAGGTCATTGGAAAGATCCGCATTCATCCGCGCCACGATGGCTTCATGGCTGTAATTGCCATCCTGGCCGAAGGGCACTTCGCGCATGAAGAAATAGCGCACCGGATCAACCCCGTACTCCGCCACGAGATCAGCCGGCGCCACCACATTGCCAACCGACTTCGACATTTTCTCGCCGCGGCTGAAGAGAAATCCGTGTACCACAATCTGCTTGGGCACCGGCAGCTTTGCCGACATCAAAAACGCCGGCCAGTAAATCGCGTGGAAACGTGTAATGTCCTTGCCGATCACATGGGCGCTGGCCGGCCAGAATTTCGCCTTGGCGGCCTTCGCGTCCGGATACCCGGTGGCCGTGATATAGTTGGTGAGCGCATCCACCCACACATACATCACATGCTTCGGGTTGCCCGGAACATCGAATGCCCCAATCAAACGTCGTACGGCTGATCGAAAGATCATTCAGCCCGCGTTTGACGAAGGCCACGATCTCATTCTTGTATTTCTCGGGCACGATGAATTCCGGATGGGCTTCATAATAATCCAGTAAGGGCTTGGCATAGGCCGAGAGCTTGAAGAAATAGCTTTCCTCTTCCACCCATTCCACCGGCGTTCCGGTCTTGGTGGAGTATTTCTTTCCCTCGCGCTCCTCGATCTCGTCCTCGTCGTAGTAGGCCTCGTCGCGCACCGAATACCAGCCGGAATATTTCGACAGGTAGATGTCGCCATTGGCCTCCATGCGTTTCCAGATATCCTGCACGGCCTCGCGGTGCCGCGCCGAGGTGGTGCGCACGATATCGTCGGCGCGCGCATTCAGCAGGTCTCCCATTTCTTCGAATTGCATGGCGGTGCGGTCTGCCAGCGCCAGCGGTGTCAAACCTTCGCGCGCCGCCGTCTGCTGCATTTTCTGCCCGTGCTCGTCCATGCCCGTGACGAACAGCACGTCGGCTCCGTCAAGCCGCGCAAACCTGGCCATTACATCGGTGGCAATGCGCTCATAGGCATGGCCGATGTGGGGCGCCCCGTTGGCATAGGGAATGGCCGTCGTAATAAGGTAGTTCCGCTGTGGCATGAGGTCCGTGACTTCAGTTGGGATTAGGCCGTCTTCATGGCCTCGTTGATCAACGACAAAGCGTTAATAACGGCCTGACGTCGATCGAGATTTAGGGCATTTGTTTGCCGAATGGAATGGCCTATTGCCACATGGGCCTCAGCCCATCCGAGACCGCCTCCGGCAAGGCCGGCTTTGCGCGCCTGCGATCCGATCCAGCCTTCGAGCAGGTTGAAAAACACCTCGAAATCATCCGCCGTGCTGGTCCGGCTGCCGAAGCGGTTACCGAACTCCACCAATGAAGAGGAACTCATTCGCCCGGCATTCAGGAACGCCGCAAAGGATTTCGCCCCTGCAGAGTTCAAAAGTTCCAGCCCCCTGCCCGGGCTCCCGCCCGAAAGCTTCACTGCAATCTCCAGCGCCTCGCGCTCCGGCGGCTCCTCCAGCGGCAGGCTTGCCAGAACCTGCATCGTCTCACCTTGCGATAGCGGTTGCAGGTCAATGCGCATGCAGCGTGAGCGGATGGTGGACAGCAATCGTCCCGGCTGGTTGCACACCAGAAGCAGCAGGCACTTTGGCGGCGGCTCTTCGATAAGTTTCAGAAGGGCATTGGCAGAGGCATTGTTCAGGTCGTCCGCCGCATCGATGATGGCCACACGCCAGCTGCCGCTTCCCGCCGTAAGGCCAAAGAAATCCGAAAGCAGGCGGGCATCATCGACCGCCAATTCGGATTTCAGTTTCCTGGTTTTGCTGTCCCACCTGCGCTCGAGAACGAACAGGTCGGGATGCGACCGCGATGCCAGCCAATGGGCCGTGCGCGATTGCGGATCAATCCCCAAATCATCCGAAGCGGAATTCCCGCCAGCCAAGGCAAAACCGGCAAAACGATAGGCAAGTGTCGCCTTGCCAATTCCCTTGGGCCCGGAAATCAACCAGGCGTGGTGCAGCTTGCCGGACTCGAAGGCCTGCCGCATGCGCATTTCCGCCTCTAAATGTCCAAGGAGGTTTTTGGTTTTGCGCGGATGCCACTCCACCTCGCGCGGATCTTCGCTCTCCTCAGCCATGAAGCAGAGGCTCCACCATCATATGAATGCGGGCTTTGATATCCTCGATGGAACCCGCCGCATCTATGACCCTGCAGCGTTCGGGTTCGGCTTCCGCGATTTTCAGAAATCCGGCGCGTAGCCGACTGATGAAATTCAAGTCCCTTGCGTTCGTAGCGGTCTTCCGAGCCATCACAGCGGGACTTGGCCCTCGCAAGACCCAACGCCGGATCAATGTCCAGGATAAGCGTTAGCGCCGGCCGCGTTGGACCAACAATGGAGGCTTCCAGCGCATCAAGCAGTTTCATGTCGCAGCCGCCCGCATAGCCTTGATAGGCCTTCGTGGAGTCGCTGAAACGGTCGCAGAGCACAAATTTTCCGGCGGCAAGCGCCGGCCGGATGATGGCCTGCAAATGCGATGCGCGCGCCGCATAGTTCAAAAGGGCTTCCGCCTCCGCCGTCCAGCGCCCGGTATCACCATTCACCAGAAGTGTTCGCAAGGCTTCGGCCTCCGGCGTTCCGCCCGGCTCGCGTGTCTGGATGAAGGGAATGCCGCGGCCCGCGAGTCGTGGCCGCCAGCAATTTCAGCTGTGTCGACTTTCCCGTGCCCTCGCCGCCCTCGAAGGTAACGAATGTTCCTGGCATCCTAGCCGCCAAGCGCCAGGATCAGGAGGCTGTCCATGGCGCGGCTCCAGATTGAATCGACCGCCGCCACATCATTTGCCGTTTCGACCTTGAACGTCGGCAATCGCTTTTCCGTCCATCAGGAACCTTACCGTACCGATCGGCGCACCGGCCTTGACCGGGGCAATGAGCGGGCCCGCATAGGAAAGCTTCACTTCAACGCTTTCCTGCTCCTTGGCCGAAAGCGCAAGGCGAAGGTCCTGTTTGATCACCAGGTCCACCCAGCGTGACGTGCCGCCCCAGACCCGGGCCTTGCTCACCACGTCGCCTGCGGCATAGACGTCCACCGTCTTGAACTGGCGGAAGCCCCAATCCAGAAGTTTTTGCGCCTCTTCCTTGCGCTCGGCGATGGACTGCACTCCAGCTACAACAAGGATAAGGCGGCGGCCATCGCGCACCGCGGAGCCAACGAGGCCATAGCCCGCATCCCTGATGTATCCGGTTTTAACGCCGTCAGCCCCGGGATAATCCAGCAGCAGCGGGTTGCGGTTCTTTTGCGTGATGTTGTTCCAGGTGAATTCCGGCTTCCCGTAGATTTTGTAGTATTCCGGGAATTCCGAAACGATATAGCGGGCAAGAATTGTGAGGTCGCGCACGCTCGCCCGGTTCTCGGGCTTGGGCAGGCCGGTCGCATTCCTGAACACGGCATTCTGCAGGCCCAGTTCCTTCGCGCGCATGGTCATGCGGGCGGAAAATTCCTCTTCCGATCCGGCCATGCCTTCCGCAATGGCAATGCACGCGTCATTGGCTGACTGGATCATGGCCCCGTGCATGAGATCGATAAGCTTTACCTTTGTGTTCACGTTGGCAAACATGGTGGAACCTCCCGATCCAGTTCCTCCCAGCTTCCAGGCATTCACACTGATTGGGTATTCCGTCTCCTCGGACACTGTCCCGGCCTTCAAAGCCTCGAAAACCATCACCATGGTCATCAGCTTGCTCATGCTGGCAGGCTGTACCAGTTCGTCGGCGTTCTTCTCGAAGAAGACGCTTCCCGACTTTGCGTCGACAAGAATGGCGTGCGGCACCGTGGTTTCAAAAGGCAGTACATCCTGGCCGAACGCAGCCCCGGATGCGGCAAAAAATACAAGCCACACGACAGTTCTTAGAAAGAGCCGGATACCGTTCAAACTTCACCTCATTGAAGCTCCGAACCTACTGGCCTTTCAGGGCAAAATCAACGCGAAGGATAAAGAGAGTGGGCTCCCTTCTTCTCCGAACCATGCAAAAAATCTGGAGACGTAAGCTCACGCACATGATAGCGTTCCCTCCCCTGAACTTTGGAGGAAACGATGGCCAAGAAAGCGAAAAAGACCGTGAAGACCAAGAAGGCGGGCCCTAAACGGAAGCAGGTCACTGCCAAAAGCGCGGCAAAGAAGAAGGTCGCCAGGTCCAAGCCGGCCAAAGCGAAGAAGAGTACGGCAGCCAAGACGAGGCGCTCAGCGGTCAAGGTTTCCAAGCTCAGAAGCGTCAACAATCAGCTGCGTCCACGAAACCGGCAAGTAAATACCCCTCATCCCGGCATGATGGGCGACGGCACCGAGGAGCAGAACCTGAACCAGAAGGGCAACCCCGAAGCGCGCATCACCCAGGATGACATAGACAAGGCTTTCAAAAAGCCAGATTGATCCCGGGCAACGACGCCTTTTCGAACTGGCGTCGAAGGGGAAGCTATGAACCGCAAAGAGAGGCCCAAATCGGTTCCAGAAAACGACAAAGCCTCCATCAATGAAAAGCTTGATGAGGCTCTGGAGGAATCCTTTCCCGCCAGTGATCCGGTCGCCTTGGGACACAGCGAGCATGTCGGACAGCCGAAGTCAGCTCGAAACAAAGGCATCAAGTTGCCAGCCAAATCGGCGCGGTTGAAGAGATAGGCAAATCCGTGTTTCTGATTTCTGAATAGGCTTCTACTGCAACGACGCCTGCTGGAGATGCGATTCAAGCAAATGCGCATCGGGGAGTCCGTAGCCATGAACCTGGTTGAGCGCGACTTGCGCATCATTGAGGTTGTCGAAGGGGCCCACACGCATGCGGTAAACCGGGCCGTCATTTCCCATCAGCTCGGCCACCTGGACCGGGCCGATGTTGACAAACTCCTGGCGCAGCCGCTCGGCATTGTCCGGATCGGCAAATGTTCCGGCCTGCACAAAGTAATTCACCGCACTTGGTTGGCTCTGCGCGATCTGCTCATCGGCCTGCTCTTGGTCGGCCGAATAGGCCCCCTGCTCCACCTGATCGGCTTCATAGCCGCCCTCCTCGACAGGATCAGCCTCCGCCACCTGTACGGGCTCTGCACGGCGTTTTCCGCTGGCCGCGGCAATCATCTGGCGCAGCGGCGTGCCGTTTTCCAGTTCCCGGTTCATCGCCATGAGATTTGATCCGTCGTCGTTTAGCGGCGCCGGGCCAATGTACTGCACGCGCACCGTGGCGGTGCCTTGCCGCTTGAATCCCAGGGCCGAGGCCGATTGCTTGGAAAGGTCGATGATACGGGGACCAACAAAGGGCCCACGGTCATTGATGCGCACTACAATTGTTTTGCCGTTGTTGACGTTGGTGACCTTGGCGTAACTCGGCAGGGGCAGCGTGGGATGCGCCGCCGTCAGGCGGGTCATGTCGAACCATTCGCCATTGGATGTCATGCGCCGGTTGAAGGCTTCGCCGTACCATGATGCCGGGCCGGTCTTGTCGTAATTGGGCTGCTCCTTGGGCTTGAACCAGCGGCCTGCAACCTGATAGGGCTCGCCCGATATGATAGCGTCCGCCGCCCATGGGCACCGGCCCCGTGCCCTTGTAACGGGGGCTGCCTGTGCCGGCAAACGGGTCGCGTGAGGAGTACGATGACTTGTTTGAAGAGCAGCCGGAAATGGTCAGGCTCATAGCCAACAGGATGCACGATACACTGAGCAACTTACGCATACAAACTCCCACCGGGCCCCCGGGCCCCCTTGCGTTGCCGCAAAGCCACAGCGTTAGTTTTCGCGCGAAGTACGTAAAATTTGAGTTGAATTGTTTGGTTAGCTAACCGTTAAAGCTCAATTTAAGGTAACCGGCGGCGTGGCGGGGGCCCCGGGCGGTGCAACCCGCACCAGATTGGCCTGGGCGGATTCGATGCCCTTTTCAGCGGCTTGCCTGTATAAGTTTGCGGCCTTGTTCCGGTCCTTGGCAACGCCCCAGCCCATTTCATACATGCCGCCGAGATTGTTCAGGCCCCAGCCATCACCCTGGTCGGCGGCCATTTGGAATAGCTTGAAGGCCTCGCTGACATTCCGTTCAACCCCTTTGCCATTCAGATACAAAATGCCCAGGTTATTTTGCGCTACGGCAAGTTTCCCCTCGGCAGCCTTGCGGTACCATTCAACCGCCTTGGCTTCATCGACCGGAACGCCGAGGCCGTTTTGATAGGCGTGGCCAATCGCATTCTGCGCTTCCAGGTGGCCGCTTTTGGCCGCCGCCTCATAAAGCTTGGCCGCCGTCTTGAGATCCTTGGTCAGGCCCTTGGCGCCTTTGCTCACCAGCCGGGCCAGGCGGAATTCCGCCTCGACATTGCCCTTTAGAGCCGCTTCCCGGTACCATCTGGCGGCTTCGACGAGGCTTTTCTTCGCTTCCTTGCTGCCCTTTTCATAGGTGGCGGCCACGTCCATCTGGGCCTCTTCGTCGCCCACCTCGGCGAGTTTCAGCTTTTTGTCGAAGGGAATTTCATCCAGGGTCTGGGCCGCTGCGAATGAGGCGCCCGCGAGGGTCAGGACGAGAAGCAAACTGACAAGGACACGTTTCATGGGACTGCCTTACCCTTGCAAAGCATTTTTTGATACATAATCATGACAATAATCTGGCGCCATTCAATTCTGGCGGACAAAGACCATGGTTTTACAGAGGGGCCCGACACAACCCTTCACTTTCATGTTGCTTCCGGAAAGATTCATGTAGGAAGAATAGGTTCTGCCGTCATCGGCATTGTAAATGGTCCCCTTCCACTTGTTCTCTCCTGCAGGCTTCATGTTTGCGAGAATGGTAAGGCCCATCAGCGGCCGGTTGCGCAGGGCTTCATTGGGATTCTTTTTATCGACTTTGGGTTGGCCCTTCTTGTTTAAAGGCTTCGCCAAGCCGACAATCGCCCCGCAAAGGCTGTCACCGCAAGGTGTGATTCGTACCGTTACTTTGCCGCTGTCCAGCATCCAAACACCATTGGCACCCTCTTCTGCCAACGCAAGTCCTGATAAAATCATAGAAAAAAGCCCTGCGATTCCCAGTTTCTTGAATAGTTTCAACGTCCGTCTCCCCTCGCAATTTCCTTCCGCGACCATGCGTTCAAGCCAATTGTACGGCTTTCATAACTCAGCTAGTTTCCCGCTTCTAGCATATTGCAAAGGAAGCAGGTCATGAGCAACGTCACCAATCTCAGCCGCCATCGCAGCCATGACTCAAACGAATGGCAATTGCGTGTTGACCTTGCGGCGGCATTTAGGCTGGCGGCCAAAAACGAATGGCATGAGGCCGTGGCCAATCATTTCAGCCAGGCCGTTTCAAATGACGGCAAGAAGTTCTTGATGAATCCCCGCTGGCGCCATTTTTCCAAAGTAACGGCCTCCGAGCTCCTCCTGCTTGATACGGACGACCACTCCACCATGCAAAAGCCCCACGCGCCGGACCTCACCGCCTGGTCGCTCCACGGCAGGCTCCATGCCCTGCTCCCCCAGGCCCGCTGCATCATGCATCTGCACCCGGCCTATGCCACCGCCATCTGCTCGCTCGCCGATCCCGAGATCAAGCCCATCGACCAGAACACCGCACGCTTCTTCAATCGCGTTGCCTTTGATATGGACTACGGCGGCATGGCCAACACGGATGAGGAAGGCGAGCGCATTGCACGCCTTATGGGCAATAAATCCATCATGATGATGGGCAATCATGGCGTGTTGGTCTGTGCCGCAACCGTCGCTGAAGCCTATGACCTCACCTATTATCTGGAACGCTCCTGCCGCAATCTCGTGCTGGCCTACCAGACGGGCCAGCCGCTTCATGTGATGAACCCCAAGGTGGCGGAAAAAACTGCCCAGGAGTGGGAAGCCGACCGCGAGCAGTTCCATGCCCATTTCGCCGAGATGAAATCCATCCTGGATGCGACCGACGCGAGCTACGCCGAATAGGGCTTGAAACCTTGGAAGATGCTGCTACATCGCGTGGTCCAGGCGATCGGGTTTACCTCGCGGAGGGGTGGCAGAGTGGTCGATTGCGACGGTCTTGAAAACCGTTGGGAGTGAAAGCTTTCCGGGGGTTCGAATCCCTCCCCCTCCGCCAAATAATCAACATAAGACATTGATTCACAAAGATTCCGCTGCCCCACCATCTGTCCCACCGGCAGGCTAATTACCAAGGAAGCACGGAAGATTTGAATGGCTGAGCGGGAAGGGGCGCAGGGGGCGCACTTATTCTTTTCCCACGGTGCATCTCCGCGAATTGGGGAACTGTCCAAACGAGCGCTTAAACACTGTTTTTTTGTCAGATGAACGGAATCTGAACAGCCAGTTCAGGGTTGTTTCATGGTGAACCACTTATTAATTGGATCATCGAACCACAAACACGAACTGAGGAGATAAAATTATGACCAGCATCCTCTTTTCCCGCCATGCGGAAACGTCGCCCCTCTCGTTTATCCTGGTTGCCCTCAAGGGCCTTCGCCGCCGCCGCACGCGCGCCCTCCGGCGTAAGCAGTTATTGGGCCTTGATGACCACCTGTTGTTACAGGGCCTTGATCATCACCTATTGCGCGACATGGGCCTGGAGCGCTTGAATGTCACGGGCGGCAAGTTCTAGCCAATTCAACTTAATGCCCTTGAGCAGGATGACCATGTAGGTCGATGGTGGCACATTGGAAGGTGTCAAGCAGGACGGGACCGCGGTATTTTACAGTAACGGACTCTGCTGCCACGGCGTGTGAAACGACTGCGCAGGATCCTGCTACTAGGAGCGCCCGAGAAAACATGGAATAATGCAACACATAAGGGAGAAGCGCTGAAAGATGATTGTTAGGAGTTGATCATGAGTATCCGTAAATTGTTGCTTTTCTTTTTCGCCTGCGCCTTGATGGTGCCAGTGAGCGGTGCCGGGCAAGCCGCCAAGTCTGCCGCTGATAAAAGGCTATTCGAAGAGGCTCACAAGGTCTGCAGTGCACAGTATCCCTATGCCTCCCGTCCCCATATCAACTACGCGGGCGGCTGGTTTCGATGTATCGAGCCCAGATGGAAAAAACACGACCGGAGAAGGAAGAAGGATTGATGCCATCCGCTGCCTGGTCGCGCTGGGTTTGAAGGGAAGAAATGGATGACTGGTTGACGATTGCATCGATCGGTGCGGGTAGCCAAACCAATATTTACTGTCGAAAATCCAAAATTTGTTTCTATTGCTTCCAATAAGCTTTTCGACAACGCATTGACAATCATAGTGGCTGCAACAATAAAAATTCTAAGAGTAGAAGATTGGCAGGATTGGAAAACGATCCGGCTGGAAGCAGTTCGGCTTCATCCTGAAGCGTTTGGTGGGGCATATGAAGATGAATTCCAAAATCCAGATGATTGCTTCAAACAAAGTTTGATGAAGAATACTATATTCGGTGCCTATGTTGATGGTATTTTGGTAGGTGTCGCTGGCTTCTTCATTTTCTCAATGCGCAAAATGCAGCATCGCGGCAACCTATTTAGTATGTACTTAAAAAAAGAATGCCGGGGTCAGCATATCGCCGGTGAATTGGTTGCAGCGGTGATAGATCATGCTCAGTCCCGCGTTCAGCAAATTCACTGTACGGTGGTAACGACTAATTACGCTGCGATTGCCCTATATAAAAAATACGGATTTGAGATTTATGGCACGGAGCCGCGGTCATTAAAAATCGCGGATGAATATTACGATGAGCATCTTATGGTACGATTTTTTGACAAGAGATAAAAAGCAAATGAAGCTTAACGATTTCCTGCTTCAACTTTCATTCTCTCGAAATTCGTCAACGACCCGCCAGCCATACATGATCCGTTCTGGACACATAGGTTACATTCCATGCCGGAGAAGTGGGTTACACTTTTGGCCCCAAAACTGCCATCACTGCGGCACCGGACATTTGTAAATTTCAACGTCAACTGACTTCAATTAGGTCGCGCGGAAATGGGGCCATCACTTCGGTGCCGGTTTCGGTGATAAGGATCTGATCCTCGATGATGAAACCGCCAAGCCCCCCGATGTAATAGGGCGTCTCGAAAGCGAGCACCATTCCGGGTTCCGCTATGGCCGTTGCATCGGCCGAAATGAACGGCCACTCCTCGCTCCAGATGCTGGCGCCCACGCCGTGGCCGAAATGGCCGCGATTATAGGTGGAAAATCCGGCATCCCACATGGTTGTAGCCACCGCCTCATAGACATCGCTCAGCGCTACGCCGGGTTGAAGGGCACGAAGCCCGCTTCGAATGATTTATGCAGCGCGTCGTAAACCTTGCGTTCTGCCCGGCCCGCGCGGCCCAGGACAGCAGTGCGGCCGCCATCGGAACTGTAGCCATCGATAACACAACCAACATCGATCTTGATGAGATCGCCTGTTTGTGCCGGACCTCCCGGAGCAAAGCCATCCCCGCCAACGGCGATATAAGCCCAGGTTGATGCAGGCGGTGGCAAGCCACGGCGAGATAGCTTCCGTAAGGGCGGCATCGCGCCAGATTTCGGTCATGCGGGCCGCGTCCATGTCCAGTGTAATGCCGCGCACAAGGGCCTGAAGACCGGCGCCTGATAGTTCAGCCGCCGTTCGCAAAATTTCTATCTCGCGAGGTGACTTGATGGCCCGCAATCGTTCAACAAGGTTGGTTGCATCAACCCAGGCTGCCTGTGGCATCAATTCCGTGAAAACAGCAAAATCCCGGACTGCGATAAATCCCAGTTCCATTCCGATTCGCGCACTTGAGGAGCCCGCCCTCTGCAAGCACGCTGCGAAGCAACCCAACGGAAGCGCTGAGATCATATTGGGCAGGACGTGGTTGACGCCGGGGCTTTCCCATCGCCAAATCGCTGCTGACGAGGGCGGCAGCGATATCGGGCTGTCCATCAAACTTAGCCGTCTCCACCCATATCCGGTGGGACCGGACATCATCGATCCCTGATTGCGTTTTGAACGTTTCCGCCTGCAGATCACCGACAATCGCGATCATTGGCCCATCGTGAGGAACGACGACAAAGGCAGCACCGGCGCGCCTCCAGAAAGTTGCAACCCCTGGAAACGCGCCGGTGGCATATCTGATGCTTTCCGGCTGGGCCAGAACAAGGGCATCAAGCCCCTGCTCTGTCATCAGCCGTTGTGCGTGGGCCCGGTCAAGAAATCCGGAAACCAATCGGCCTACTTCGTCGTCAGATTGTAGTAAACGACATCTTGGGTTGGCCCCATCACGAAGTTCTTCACATTGGCCCGCTCGGCCACCTGCTTGGTTTCCTGGAACATGATGATGAAGGGGCCTTCATCCATCACCTTCTTCTGCAGGTCCTTGTACATCTGCTCGCGCTTGCCTTCGTCGCGTTCGCGCACAGCGGCGTCAGCCATCTTGGTGATCTCGGGAATATCCCAGCTGTTGCGCCAGGCGAGCGGCTTCGTTTTCGGATCGTCCGAATTGTCCGGGTTGCGGGCGAAGGAATCCGCATTGGTATGCGGGTCCATATAGTCCGGTCCCCAGTAGACCAGCAGCATCTGGTGCTGGCGCGCCCGGTACTTGGTGAGCAGCGCCTTCTGTTCGGACGAAACGATCTTCACCTTGATGCCGCCTTCGGCCATGGTCGACTGGATAGACTGGGCGATATTGGCGCCGGGCGAAGAATTCTGGGCATCGAGTTCCACTTCAAAACCATCCGGATAGCCGGCTTCGGCCAGCAGTGCCTTGGCCTTGGCAGGATCGAAATTATATTGGTTCTCTTCGAGCGACGGCCCAGAAGCCCGATGGCCAGAAAGTCTGGTGAACTTTCATGCTGCCCTTGAGAAACGAGTTCACCATGCCGTCATAGTCTACGAGATAGTGCATCGCCTGGCGCACCTTCACATCTTTGAACTGCGGGGTTTTCACATTGAGGCCCACATAGTGCAGCGTGGCCTGGGGAACGGTGGTGATCACGATGTCCTTGTTGCCGGCAATGCCGGCCACCTGGTCGCCGGTGAGATCGCGGGCAATGTCAATGTCGCCCTTTTCGATCTGCAGCCGCTGCGCCGCCGGTTCCGGCACATGCTTGATGACCACGCGCTTCATCGTGGGCGCGCCGCCGCGAGCCGAGGCATTGGCTTCGAGCGTGACGCTTTCATTGGCCTTCCAGGCCTTGAGCGAGTAGGAGCCCGAACCCGCCGAATTGGTCTTGAGCCAGGCATAGCCCATATCGCCATCGGCCTCGTGCTCCATCACCGTTTTCATGTCGACCACCGAGGCAACCACGGAAGACATAAGGCTCAGCACCAGCGAGGGCGAGAAATCCTCGGTGATCTTGATCTGCAGGGTATCGGCTTCAGGCGCCGTCACCATCTGGTCGACATTTTCCTTGGTCCAGCCAAGCTGGGTGATCAGGAAGGCGGGCGTCTTGTCGAGCTTTACCACGCGCTGCAGCGAATAGGCAGCATCCGCCGCCGTCAACGGATTGCCGGAAGCAAAGGTCAGGCCTTTGCGAATCTTGAAGGTAATGGTTTTTCCGTCTTCGCTCGCCGTATAGCTTTCGGCCACGCCGGGGACGAGCTTGTTGATGTCTGTGGGTTCAAACCGCATGATGCGGTCATAGATATTGGCCACCACCTCGACGCCGGTAAGCTCATAGACTTCGGCGGGATCGAGCGTGATGATATCGTCGATATTCTTGGCGATCACCAGCGTATCGGCGGGGGTATCGGCAAACGCGGCTGGTGACAGGGAAAGAAGCACGCCGGCAAACAGTG
>CAWELV010000024.1:0-15115 GCA_963810045.1 uncultured Alphaproteobacteria bacterium
GTCGTAGTTCTCAGATGCGCCGTCCATTCATCCTGTTTACCGCCTTGGTCCTGTCTTTCCTGGTGCTTCTTGGTACTTTCGAACCTGCCACGGCCAAGGCCCAATTTTCAGCCATTGCTGTTGATGCCCGGACGGGGAAAATACTGTTCAGCAGCGACATCGACGGACAGCGCCATCCGGCTTCACTGACCAAGGTTATGACGCTTTATGTGTTGTTCCAGGACCTGAAAGCCGGACGCATCAAATTGACCAGCGACCTCAAGGTATCGAATCGGGCGGCGAGCATGCAGCCTTCGAAACTGGGATTGAAGCCCGGCTCCACCATCCAGGTTGAGGATGCCATCAAGGCGTTGGTCACAAGATCAGCCAATGACGTGGCCGCAACCATCGGTGAAAACCTGGAGGGCACGGAGGCCAATTTCGCCGCCCGGATGACCCGTACCGCGCGGGCCATAGGCATGTCGAAATCCACTTTCAAGAATGCATCGGGTCTTCCCAACCCGGCGCAGGTGACGACGGCGCGGGACTTTGCAACGCTCAGCTTGCGCATCCAGCGGGATTTCCCCGAGTATTATCCCTATTTCCGCATCTCTTCATTCAACTATGGGAGGCAGACCATCCGCACCCATAACCGCCTGCTCGGCAAGTTCCAGGGAACGGACGGAATCAAGACCGGCTATATCAGGGCGTCCGGTTTCAATCTCACAACCTCTGCCAAGCGCGGCAACAAGCGTATCGTGGGCGTCGTGATGGGCGGCAGCTCTGGAAGCGCGCGCGACAAATACATGATGAAAATGCTGGAAAAGGCATTTCCAAAATGCGTGGACGGCGAGATGATTGCAGTTGCAGCAGGAACCTCCGAGGGAGCCAATGTTCCTGATACGAAGATTGCAGTCGTTGAACCAAAAGATGAAACCCGTTGTCGACACGAAGGGTCTGGATAAAAAAATTCAAGTGGCCTCTATCGCAGATGATCCAGCACCTGCTGAAGAAACAAATTTTGAAAAGCTGATGGCGGGCTCGGGTGATGTTCCAACGCCGGATCCGAAAGTTCTGGAAGCAAAGATCGCGGAAACTTCCCCCGAAGTACCCGAGAAGCCAGCCGCGCAAATGCCGGCAAAACTTCCCTTCGAAGTGAAGAAAGAAGTGAAGGCTCCCGCCCAAAAGAAAGTCGTGGCCAGCGTTGAACCAAGCTGGAATATACAGATTGGCGCTTACCCAAAGAAAGAAGAAGCCCGCCTGAAGCTCAAGGAGATCCGCGCCTCAGGCTACAAGTTCCTGAGCGGCAAGCAGGCGATCACGGTTCAAGTGCAAAAGGGAAGCAAGACGGTTTACCGGGCAAGATTCTCGGGCTTCACCCAAAAGACCGCCAAGGCGGCCTGCGCCCAGCTTTCCAAAAAAGGCCTGAGGTGCCTCGCCTTTTCGCCTCAGTCGTGAAGCAAAATATCCTTGGCCTGGTTGATTTTGGCGGCAAGATAGTCTGAGCCGCCGCGATCGGGATGAAAATCCTTCATCAGGCGGCGGTGGGCGTTCTTGATGTCCTCGCTGGTGGCCCCTGCTCTAAGCCCGAGCACAGACAGTGCTTCATCACGTGACATGGCACCCGTACTGGCTTGCTTGGCCTTGTCGGTTCCTGTCCAGGTTTCGCGCCATTCGGGTTTGTTGCGGTCAAGCCACGCTTCAAGCAAAGAAATGCTTTGATCGGAGGCCCTCGCACAAAGATCATAGAGTGACAGAAGGTCAGCGGGATTCATCTCTTCGAGGCTTGCCCCTTTGAAAGGACCGGAAAGAACCGTGCCCGTCATTTTGCCAGTGTCATGATCAAGCTCCATGGCGAGAATGCCTGTCGCAACTCGCGATTTTTGTCCGGCAGACTTTTTGTTCCAGGGAAAGCCGTTGGGAAATACCGATGATTGGCCGATCAAGCCGAGGCCCAGGGCAAAGAGCGGAACGGCGTAGGTGGAGAGTCCGCGCAAGGCAAGCAGGCCGGATAAGGCAATGAGCGCTCCACCTGCCAGTTTCCGGGTCAGGCCTGCGGCCTGGGTCGGAGTGGTCTTGGCGAATTTCCTGATGAGCCACAGGCCTCCAAAGACGACGACGAGTGCAATAATTAAATTTAGCATCTCAGCTATTTCAGCTGCCGCAACAGCAGAGTGGAATTTCCGCCTTTGGTCTTTGCATGGTTTTCCAATGCGGTTCTGCCGCCCGCGGCGTAAACAGCCACTGCCGAAAGTAGTTCGCGCAGCATGTGGGCAGATGATTCATCGAGTTTGAAATAGGCGCCGCGGCTGAGCTTGGCCATTTCCTGAAAGGCCCGCGCTGCATTAACATCATTGCCTTCCTGGAAGGTAAATATGGGAGTTCCCTGCAAGCCGATTTCGCCTGCAGCCTGGCACAGGGCATCTATGTTTTCCTCCATGGCGTCGCCCACATAGATTACGGCGTTAACCTTCGTGGTGCGCAATTCCTTTTTGACATGGGAAAGAGCCCGGCCAATTTGGGTGTTGCCGCCGCGGCAATCCACCGTTGTCATCAGCTTGGCGAGCGCCGTCGGGTTGCTCACCCATTTGCTGGCGCGGCATTCGTTGAAACCCCGGAAGTAGACCAGCTGCACGTCCAGCCCGCCGATGCGGGCTGTCTCGGCAAACATTTCGGCCTGGATCGAAAGGGCGCGGTCCCAGCTAGGCTGGCGGCTCATCGTGGCATCCATGGCAAATATCAGTTTGCCGCGCTTACCGTCCTTGGCAACCGGCGAAAGGCCACGGATCTTCTCGAGGAAGTCGGCAACGTCGCCTTCGCCTTTCGGAGTTATCGAGGTCGTTGACTTGGCCATATCCTTGCCCTCTGTACAAACAGCGGCGCTAGAGATAGTGCGCTTTTTGGAAATTCAAAGCAATTTTGTCGTGACCTACTGGCACGATTCGGCTTTCAGGAGCTCCAGATGGGCCAATTTACCCGAGAGAGCAAAACTTCCATAATCCATGACCAGGCTGGTGGAGACGCCATTTTCATACATGTCAAAATTGATCTGGTAGAGGGGCGTTTCGGCATTGTCTTCTGCGGTTGAATAATAGCCAATGGTGACCGGCCAGGAAGAAAGCGACTGCAGCGGGGCTGCCTGGGCATTGTCCTTGTCCTTCTTGGCTTCCCCGGCATTTACCTTCTTACCAATGGTGCTGATGGCCCGGACGGTTTTTTCCTCATCGGAACCATCATAGACAAGCGAAACGTCGCGGAGTTTCACCCTTTGCCGCCGCGTCCATCAGGCGCAACTGGTGGCGCATGGGGAAAACCGTTTCTGCCGAGATTGATGACTTCTTCTCCTTCGGCAGGGTGATGCTGACTTCGCCAACACTGTTCTTGTCGGCACGGACAACGCTCACGCGCTTCTCGTTCTCCTGCTTGTTATCGACAAACTCCTTTTCGGTGTAAGTCATTGTCTTGCCGTCACCGGTTTCCCAGGATGAGGATTGGGTATCGAAAATGCGTGGGCTGCCCTCCTTGTAATCAAAGCGGTTGACCAGGCGGAAACTCACGGTCCAGCCATCGCATTCACTACCCGAAACTTCATAGGCCATGCGGCCGGTGACGCTGCCTACATTGGCGCCCTGGGTTGTGCGCAACAATTGCAGATCATAAACAGCACGGTGGGGCGCTACTGCCGAAGCCGAGGCTTGCGACACAAATGCCAGAAATACACCCGCCGATAAAACTCTTTTCAACACCCTTGAAACTCCATGATTACGGTGGTCCATTGCCCAGCTGTCTATTATAATTTCAGCTTTTGAAGGTTAAGGCAAAGAGAACATGACAACAATGGCCAAAGCAAGAATTCTGGTGACCCGCCACCTGCCCGTAGAGGTGGAAAAACGCCTGGAACAGGATTTTGCAGCGGAGTTGAATGTCGGCGACAAGATTATGACAACCGCCGAAATCGTCGAAAAGGCCAAGGACATTCGACGGGCTTCTCATCACCCCCATGGACCCATGCCGGAAGGAGCTCATCGACGCTCTGCCCGCGTCCATCCGGATGATTGCAACATTTTCGGTCGGTACTGATCATATCGATATTCCCGCTGCCAAGGCCAAAGGCATTTCCGTTTCCAATACGCCTGACGTTTTGACGGATGCTACCGCCGATATTGCGCTTCTGCTTATGCTGGGCGCTGCGCGGGGCGCTATTTGGGGCGACCGGATGGTGCGGGAGAACAAATGGCTGCCGCCCTCACCCACGTTCCCTCTGGGGCATGACGTCAGCGGGATGCGTCTTGGCATTTATGGCATGGGGCGGATCGGGCAGGCGGTGGCGAAACGCGCCGCCGCCTTTGGCATGACCTTGCATTACCATAACCGCAAACCTGTGGCAGCGGACCTCAGCCATGGTGCGACCTATCATAAAACTCTCGACAGCATGTTGCCGCATTGTGATTTTCTCTCCATCAATTGCGCTTCGACGGCTGAAACGCGCGACAGCATCAATGCACGCGCTATTGGCCTGCTGCCTGCAGGGCGCGATTGTGGTGAATTCGGCACGCGGCGACATTGTCAATGATGAAGCGCTGATTGCGGCGCTTAAATCCGGAAAATTGGCGGCCGCAGGGCTTGATGTGTTCAAAGGCGAACCCAACATCAATCCCGGCTACCGCGAATTGGATAACGTGTTCATGCTGCCGCATCTCGGCAGTGCCACAAAAAATACGCGCATTGCCATGGGTATGCGGGCGGTCGATAATTTGGCGGCGTTTTTCAAGGGCGAACGCCCGCGCGATCTTTTAACAGGAGCATGAGATGGGATTGATCAACAAGCGACTTGCGGAGCTCGGCATTGTTTTGCCCAAGCCTGCCCAGCCAGTGGCCACTTACGTGCCATGGGTCAGGACCGGCAATCTTGTGTTATATCTCCGGCCAGGGCGCGGTAAGGGACGGCAAGATTGAATACACGGGAAAGGTTGGCGAGACGCTTTCCGTTGAAGATGCCATTGCTTCCGCGCGATTGACCGCAATCAATGTCGTTGCCCACCTGCGCGATGCCTGCGGCGGCGATCTTGACCGGGTGAAACGCATCGTGAAGCTTCTGGGCTTCGTCAACTGCACGCCGACATTCGGTGAGCAACCCAAAGTCATCAACGGCGCATCGGACCTGATGGTCGAAGTGTTCGGAGAAAAGGGCCGGCATGCACGGTCGGCCGTGGGTGCGCCTTCACTTCCCTTCAATCTTTCGGTTGAAGTTGAAGCCATCGCGGAAATTGAATAGGCATGCGTTTTACGCCGCAACTGCGGGAGCTGGATTGGTTGGTGGCGCGGCCCATTGCGCATCGCGGGCTGCACACCAAAAGTAAAGGCGTTATCGAAAATACCGCAGGCGCCTTTGAAGCAGCCATCAAGGGCAATTACGCCATTGAATGCGATGTGCAGTTGACCTCTGACGGCGAGGCTATTGTTTTCCATGATAATGACCTGGATCGGCTAACGGAGGCGAAAGGTCCGGTGAAGGCGCTGACCGCGCAGCAGCTCAAGCAGGTCAACCTGAAGGCAACGTCAGACCGCATGCAAACCCTGGCGGAATTACTGGAGCAGGTGAACGGGCGCACCAGCCTCATCATTGAACTCAAGTCACTGTGGGATGACAATGACGCACTGGCAAAGCGGGCATTGCAGGTTCTCGAAACTTATGAGGGCCCCCTATTGCCTGATGTCGTTTGATCCTGATCTGCTTGCCTGTCTGCGTGCGCTGTCGCCCCAGACGGTGCGGGGCATTGTGGCTGACCGCACAACTGACCCCTATTACAACACCCTGCCCCTGGCAAAGCGCCATTCCATGCGGACTTTCGCCCACCTTGCGGAAACGCAGCCGCATTTTGTATCTTATTATTGGCGTGAGCTTCCCTTTGAGCCGGTCACGGAAATCCGCAAACTTGGGCATCCGGTGATCTCCTGGACGCTACGCTCAAAGGATGAGGCATCCCAAGCGCTGCGCTATTGTGACCAGATTACCTTTGAGGGCTACACGCCTTGAAACTTCGCACGGTTGAAAGCGTTTTGGAAATTTCGGCGGACCAGTGGAATGCCTGCGCAAACCCTTCGGGCTTCAATCCCTTCGTGTCCCATGAATTTTTCAAGGCCCTGGAAGACAGTGGTTCGGCTACAGCCCGAACGGGATGGAAGGCTGAGCACCTGATTTACGAGACGGCAACGGGCGAGATCGAAGGTATCGCTCCCTGCTTTGTAAAACCCCACAGCCAGGGCGAGTATGTTTTTGACCATGGCTGGGCGGAAGCTTACCACCGGGCCGGCGGGCGCTATTACCCAAAACTGCAATCATCCGTTCCTTTCACGCCGGTGACCGGCCCCCGCCTGTTTTCGGCCAGTGCTGAAACACGTGTGCTTCTGGCCAAGGGGCTGGTTTCGGTTTGCAAGGAACTGAGGGCTTCATCCAGCCACATCACCTTTCTGCCCGAATCCGACTGGGCGGCGGCGGACAAGGCCCAGTGGCTGCGACGGCAGGACATTCAGTTCCATTGGCAAAACCAGCACTACACTTCCTTTGACGAATTTCTTGCCAGCCTTTCATCGGCCAAGCGCAAGAATATTCGCAAGGAGCGGAAGGCGGTTCTCGAGACGGGAATCAGTTTTGACTGGGTGACGGGCAAGGATTTGCTGGAAAGCCATTGGGACGCATTTTTTGATTTCTATATGGAGACCGGCTCGCGCAAATGGGGCTCGCCTTACCTGACGCGAAAGTTTTTCAGCCTGATCAGCAAGAGCATGGGGCCGCATGTGCTGCTTATACTGGCCCGCCGCGGAGGGCGCATTATTGCCGGGGCCTTGAACTTTATTGGATCGGAGGCGCTTTATGGGCGCAATTGGGGGGCGAGCGAGCACCATGATTTCCTGCATTTTGAAACCTGCTATTATCAGGCGATAGATTTTGCCATTCAGCACAAGTTGCAGAGGGTTGAGGCCGGGGCGCAGGGACAGCACAAGCTGGCGCGGGGCTATCTGCCGGTGAAGACCTACAGCCTGCACCACTTCGCCCATCCGGGCCTGGCGCGCGCGGTTGGGGAATACCTCGAGCAGGAACGCCGGGCCATTGACCAGGACCAGGCCCTGCTTGCGCAACACTCGCCATTTCGGCATGAAACAGGATGATTGAGATGGAGCTCCGCCCATGACCTACGACCCCAACAATATCTTTGCGAAGATCCTGCGCGGCGAAATTCCCAGCCATAAGATATACGAGGATGAACACACGCTGGCCTTCATGGATGTGATGCCCCATGTGGATGGTCATTGCCTGGTCGTTCCGAAGGTGGGCTCTCGCAATCTGCTGGATGCCGAGCTTTCAACTCTCACGCCACTCATGGCAACAGTGCAAAAAGTGGCGCGCGCCGCCAAGGCAGCCTTTAACGCGGATGGCCTGCAAGTCCGGCAATACAACGAGCCTGCTGCGGGGCAGACGGTTTTCCACCTGCATTTTCACATTATGCCGCTGAACGAGGGCCAGGCCATGCGTCCACATGCGGGAAAGATGGCCGATCAAAGCCTGCTGGCCAAGCACGCGGAGATGATACGATCGAAACTATGACAAGGGCTGCTCTGGCGTCGCCCTTTGCACGCTATTGGCTTTCTTCTTCTCAAGGATAACCAGCGCAATTCCTGAAATAATGGCGATTGACGCCAAGATCAAACGCAAGCTTATAGGCTCGTTGAGCAGGATAATTCCACCAATCGCGGCGATGACTGGAACACTGAGTTGTACGGTTGCCGCTTGCGTTGCCTTCAAGGCGGGCAGTGCCTTGTACCAGATTGCGTAGCCTATCCCTGAGGTCAGTGCTCCGGACATGATTGCATACCAAATTCCCGCGCTATCCCAAGCGACATGCGCAATCATCAGGAGGCTCAGGGCAACTGTAATCGGAACTGTGCGGAGGAAGTTCCCCGCTGTAACCAGAGTGGGATCTCCAGCGCCCTTCCCGCGCAGGGAGTAAATGCCCCATGCCGCTCCGGCGCCTATCATCAACAGGGAACTCGACAGTGGCGGCGCCGAGAGACCTGGGAATGTCAGACCAACCAGGCCGCCCAAGGCCAGAACCAGGCCGAGCAATTGCAGTTTCAGCAGCCGTTCGCCGCGCCAAATTCCATAGCCGATCATGGTTGTTTGCACCGCGCCGAAAAGCAGCAACGCGCCCGTTGCCGCAGTGAGATTGATATAGGCAAAGGAAAATCCGGCGGCGTAAGCAAACAGCGCAATTGCCGATGGCCAGTTGCCTTTACTGGAACTGGTTTTGCTGCTCAGGCTCACCACCAGCCAGAGTGTGAAAGCGGCCGAAATCAACCGAATTGACGTGAAGCTGGCGGCATCAATGCCCGTGCTTTTGAGCGCCACGCGGCACAACAGCGAATTGCCGGCAAAGGCCAGCATGGCCAGGGACGTCAGGATAACGACAGATGTGCGCGACACCTATCCGTTTCCCGAAGAAGAGCCCCCGCGGCGTGTCAATCTACTTCGCCTTCGTCTTCACCAGCTTTTTCTTCGTCTCAGCCTTTGCCTTGTTGCGCGGCAGTGACTTGCGCTCCGGCGGCTTGGGCAGGGACTTTTCCTCGTCCCGTCCCAGATACTGGAAGGCCAGTTCATCACCCTTCAGGAGGATGCGCACGGTGCCGCCCTTGGCGAGCTTTCCGAACAAGACTTCTTCGGCCAACGGCTTCTTGACGTGTTCCTGGATGATGCGGGCCAAGGGCCTTGCGCCCATCTGATGGTCGTAGCCTTTCTTGGCCAGCCAATCCGAAGCATCGGCCGAAATCTCGATGTTAATCTGGCGCTCGGACAATTGGGCTTCGAGCTGGAGAATGAATTTCTCCACGACTTTGCGCACAATATCGGGCGGCAGGTGGCTGAAGCCGATTGTGGCATCGAGCCGGTTGCGGAATTCCGGCGTGAACATGCGGGTGATGGCTTCATTGTCATCGCTATCGCGCACGGTACTGCCGAAGCCAATTGCTTCGCGGGCCATGTCCTGGGCACCGGCGTTTGTGGTCATGATCAAAATCACGTTGCGGAAGTCAACGGACTTGCCGTTGTGGTCGGTGAGCTTGCCGTGGTCCATGACCTGCAACAAGATGTTGAAGAGATCCGGGTGGGCCTTTTCGATTTCATCGAGCAGCAGCACGCAGTGCGGATGCTGGTCAATGCCATCGGTGAGCAGACCGCCCTGGTCAAAGCCGACATAGCCCGGAGGGGCGCCGATGAGACGCGAGACGGTGTGCCGCTCCATGTATTCCGACATGTCGAAACGCAGGATATGGACGCCCAAGAACTTCCGCCAGGCGCCTGGCCACTTCGGTTTTGCCCACACCGGTGGGGCCGGAGAAGAGATAGGAGCCGATAGGCTTTTCCGGCTCGCGCAGGCCGGCGCGGGCCAGCTTGATGGCCGAGGTCAGAGCTTCGATGGCCTTGTCCTGACCGAAGACCAGCCGCTTCAATTCGGAGCTCAGGTTTTTCAGAACCGTGGCATCGTCCTTGGTCACCGTCTTGGCCGGAATGCGGGCCATGGTGGCGATGGTGGCCTCAATGTCGGCCACGTCGATCACCTTCTTGCGCTTGGCTTCGGCCAATAAGCATCAGCGAAGCACCGGTTTCATCGATCACGTCGATGGCCTTGTCGGGCAATTTGCGATCGTTGATATAGCGCGAGGAAAGCTGCACGGCGCTTTCAATGGCTTCATCGGTGTAGGAGACCTTGTGGAATTGCTCGTAGTAGGGCTTGAGGCCCTTGAGGATGGCGATGGCATCGGGCAGCGAAGGCTCGTTCACGTCGATCTTCTGGAAGCGGCGGACAAGCGCCCTATCCTTCTCGAAATGCTGGCGGTATTCCTTGTAGGTGGTTGAGCCGATGCAGCGGAGATTGCCACCCGCAAGCGCAGGCTTCAGCAGATTGGAGGCATCCATGGCGCCGCCGGAGGTGGCGCCTGCGCCGATCACGGTGTGGATCTCGTCGATGAACATGATGGCGCCGGGACGAGCCTCGATTTCCTTGATCACGGCCTTGAGGCGCTCTTCGAAATCGCCGCGATAGCGGGTGCCGGCGAGCAGCACACCCATGTCCAGCATATAGATGGTGCAGTCCTTCAGGACATCAGGGCACTTCGCCATTGATGATCTTGCGGGCAAGGCCTTCGGCAATCGCCGTTTTGCCAACGCCGGGATCGCCGACGAAGAGCGGGTTGTTCTTCTGCCTGCGGCAGAGGATCTGGATGGTGCGGTTGACTTCCCTTTCGCGGCCAATGAGCGGATCAATCTTGCCTTCAGCGGCTTTTCTGTTCAGGTCGATGCAATAGGCCTCGAGCGCATCGGCATCGCCCTTCTTCTTGGCGCCGCCATCGGCGCCTTCGCCTTCACTGCCGGGGCCGGTTTGCTGTTCCTGGTCAACGCCGCGCACGGGACGGGCTTCATTCATCCCTGCCCGCTTGGCAATGCCGTGGGAGATGTAGTTCACCGCGTCATAGCGGGTCATGTCCTGCTCCTGCAGGAAGAAGGCGGCATGGCTTTCACGCTCGGCAAAGATGGCGACCAGCACATTGGCGCCGGTTACCTCCTCGCGGCCGGAGGACTGCACATGGATGACGGCGCGCTGGATAACCCGCTGGAAGCCGGCGGTGGGCTTTGATTCGAGCACGTCATCGGAAATCAGGTTGGCCAGTTCGGTGTCGACATAATTCGTCAGGCTGTTGCGCAGCTCGTCCACATTCACATTGCAGGCGCGCATGACGGCCACCGCATCCTTGTCCTCGATCAGTGACAGAAGCAGGTGTTCCAGCGTGGCGAACTCATGGTGGCGCTCATTGGCGTAAGCCAAGGCACGGTGGAGGGCTTTTTCTAGACTGCGTGAAAACGTGGGCACGGCTTGCTCCTTCCGGATCCTGCGGAATTTGCCCGGTCTTCCTAAGGGCGCCGCACGAACTAAGTGATTTGGACTTCATTATATAGGCATTTTTGCGAACTTGGGGAGAGGTCTGCAAAAAATAGATTTTGTGACGCCTTTTTCGGCAGATGAACGGAATCTGAACAGCCGGTTCAGGCAGGTTTCAGGGTGAATTGCCTATTAACCCCGTCATCGAAACACAAATACCAACCGAGGAAACAGAATCATGATCAGCATCGCCCTTTCCCACCGCGCCCGCAGTAGCGTCCCCATCGTTCGTCATGGGCGTCCTCATGGGCTTTCGCCGCGATGCGGATGCGCGCTGCCCAGCGCAAGCACTTGCTGGGCCTTGATGACTATCTGCTCCGCGATATGGGCATGGACCGCTCCGATATCATGCGCGGCAAGTTTTAATTCAACACAAAATGGACCGAAAAATCATGACCGCGACCACATTTCCAACCGGCCGAAGTATCGGCCTTCTCCTTCGTTCAGGACGCCATCAAGGGCTTTCGCCGCAACCGCGCCTGCGCGCGGCCCAGCGCAAGCATTTGCTGAGCCTTGACGACCACATGCTGCGCGACATGGGGCTTACCCGCCTCGATGTGCTGCACGGCGATTTCTAAACCCCAATTAACACGGCGACAGGGGCCGCCAGTAAATGGCGCCCCTTTTATTGAAACACTAAAACAGGACCTATATAATCATGACTGCCACGACCCTTACTGCCCGTACCGATGCTTCCGCCCCCTCGTTCCTCAAGATCGCGCTTTCCGGCATGCGCCGGGTTCGCGAACGTTCCGCCGCCCGCGCCATGCTGCTCGGCCTTGACGAGCGCATGCTGACCGACATCGGGATTACCCGGAATGACGTGTTGAACGGCCGTTTCTAAAAAGCCGCCGTTAACGCAGAGACAGGGGCGCTTAATGCGCCCCTATTCTTTTTCCATGGTGCATTGCAGGGGCTGCTGGTGCTTCTTGGAAAAATCCATCACCTGGGTGACTTTTGTCTCGGCAATTTCAAAGGTATAGACGCCGCAGACGCCCACGCCCTTCTGATGGACATGGAGCATGATGCGGGTGGCTTCCTCGGCCGACTTGGCAAAAAACTGCTGCAGCACATGGACGACGAATTCCATGGGCGTGTAGTCATCATTCAGCAGCAGCACTTTGTAGAGGCTGGGCTTCTTGGTCTTGGGCTCGGTGCGGGTGATGACCCCAACCTGCCCGCCGCCATCCTTATGGGAATCTTTCTGCGCCATGGAGGGGATTATATAGGAACTCATGGCAAAAATGGGAGGGGGTTGGGGAAAAGTGTATGAATGGCTGAATTTTGGGCACGGCTTCGCCGGGGGTGAAAACGGTTATGCCGTTTCCGGAGATAGGAAGAAGTGGAGGGTTGCGTGGGCAGCACTTCAGGACGTGTCGGGCTTCAGCGCGTCCCAGGCGAGGCCATGGCATTCGATGAGCACCTCATCGACCAGGTGAATGGGCTTCCTGCGGTGGCCGGGAGGAGGGCCAGGCCGGAGCGGCGATCTGAACTTCGGGCTTGGCATGGTCTCGCGCCTTGCCCGCCAGCGGGCAAAGCGCCTGGCCTGGCGCGGCAGATCCTCGAGTGCGGACTTGAGGGCCTGGAGCCTCCGGGTGAGGGGCTCGGCATTGACCAGGCCATCGGAGCGGCGGAGCGGGAGCGGCTACGGGCCGGGGCGCTGGCCACAGGTCGTCCACCCGGGAATGGTCGTGGAAGAAAAGGATACGCGGCGGATGCCTCGCGTATTTTATGCGGCGTTGGCGCAACTCCGGGAAATTCTTCCGCGGATCGAAGAGCTGGAAGGAGAGACGTGAGCCCCCGCCTTTCCTGATTGCTCCCACAGGCTTGGGACGTGAGGCCGGACGCGGGGAGGCAAGCTTCACCACAAGGCCGCGGGCCGCGATGACGATCAGGCGCCGCAGGGCGGATTCGGCCGGCCAAAGCACCCGCCGCACGGCGCTGTGGACGGAGCTGCGGAAGCCGCGCCACCGTGATGCCGCCGGCCAGCTCCAGCATGGCGAAAAGGCCCGCAATGATCTCCTTGAGCGCTTCGCTGTTGCGTTTGATGGCCAAGTCCCAGTCCAAGTGATCTCCTATCCGGCATTAGAACAATACAGGAACATATGAACCCAATAGGAATAGATTGTCAAGGGGGTAAATTCCTATAAATATTCACCCTTCTGACCGACAGAGATAGGTATCATGCCTGAGTGTTGGCCAATCTGTAGTACAAGCTCACTGCCGATAAATAGGGCGTGAACCCATAAATCTGGAACAACATTCGCCTAAGGCGCGTCTGCTTTAGGACCTATAGCGGCCACACTTTGCCGAAACGTCCATGTCGCATAAGGGCCAGAAGCAGTCGTCTTCGACTACGGAGATTTCTCGCTGCCGGTTTGCGGGAATCGACGAGTTCGAAACACCATCGGCGGCGGCGTTGAGCGTTGTTTGGCCCGTTCGCGGGGAATGCTGGGCATGGCAATTTATGTCATAATGTTCTGATGATTGCCAGCGGCGACTTTCACAATACCGTGCAGCGTCGGCATCCTCCATTCACAGAGATACCGCTCCGCCCAGTCACAGATGTCGGGGCCGGCTGAGCCGTCGCGAAGAACTTCAATCGCGTCTTCTATTCGACGCTCGGATTTAAACCGCGGGCGTAATTTTGCCAGTATTCGTGCCAGAATATTGTTTAAAGTCGGCAGAGCGTGGTTGCTAGGAACCAAGTTCCGTTCTGGAACTGATGAAATAGTGATTGCCATCTGCGTCACCTTTCCTTTGTGTTCGGGTCATTTGGGGTAACTTGACGGACGTTGCCTTCAAGCCCTCTGTATTGTTTGTTAGTTGCCGCGACCGGATTCCTGCGTTTGCGCAACGTGAAAAGCCTGTGAATATGCGTTATTAATTGTCTAATGGACGGCAAGTGGACCTCACCGTATTGTCAGATTCCAAAAAGCTGGGCCTGGATGAAAACTGCAAAGTGACGATTCTGCTCAAATTTCGATTGCTTGGCGAATTTGAGGTGCTGGGCGGAACGGGGCATCCAGTGGGGGTCTTGGCAAAGAAAGGCCGAGCATTGCTTGCGGTCCTTGCGCTTTCTCCGGCCGGTTCCATGCCCCGTCAACGCCTGGCGAATTTTATGTGGGGCGACAGGGGAGAAGAGCAAGCACGCGGCAGCCTGCGCCAAACTCTGGCATCACTGCGCCGGGACTTCGCTGCAATTGACACCAAGCTTCTATCCGCCGACGACGAGAAGATCATTTTGAACAGGGGTAGGATTGAAATTGACGTTGTCGAATTCCAGCGACTTGCCGGCTCGGATGACATCGGCGATCTGCGGCGGGCGATGGCACTCTATCGGGGAGAATTGCTGGCGGACGCCGAAATATCACAAATGGAATTTGAAGACTGGATGGCTAGCGAGAGAACGCGGCTGCATACAATTGCTTTCACCTGTGCCGAAAAATTATTGCCATTGGAGACGGTAAGGAACCGAGTTGAACCGGCAAAACGTCTGGTAGCTTTGGAGCCGCTCAGCGAATTGGGCGCACCGCGCCTTGATGCAAGCCTATGCGGACGCGGGGGAAAATGGCCTGGCCCTACAGCACTATGGTGCCTGGCGCAAACTCCTGAACGCGGAGCTTGGCATCACACCCGGAACTGAGATTGAAATATTGCACAAAAAATACGGGACGGCGCATTATGCGCCCTTCCACCACATCAAAGGTCGAGGGCACTCCAATGCAGGGAGTACAACTGGCACAGGTGGAGTTCTCAATTAACAGATCCATCCGGCGCTGCCGGGACAAACCATCGATTGCGGTATTGCCCTTTGTCAACGGCAACCATTTTAGGTCAGGAATACTTTGCGGACGGCATTGTCGAAGACATCATTACGGCACTCTCCCGCGTGAACTGGCTATTTTGTCATCGCCCGCAACTCCAGCTTTACTTACAAGGGGCGTGATGTAGACGTAAAGCAGATCGGCCGCGAACTGGGGGTTCGTTACATCCTGGCAGGGAAGCGTCAGAAAAGCCGCAGGACAGGTGCGCATTTCCGGCCAGCTTATTGACACGTCCACCGGTGGCAATCTCTGGCAAATAAATTCGATGGCGACCTGGAGAATATTTTTTGACCTTCAGGATCAGGTCACTGCAAGGGT
>CAWELV010000025.1:0-73973 GCA_963810045.1 uncultured Alphaproteobacteria bacterium
TCTTGCCGGTGAAGGCGTTGTCGTTCTGCTTGTAGTCGGGGGAGACGTTGGTCTCGCCGTCGAGCCCGACGTCGGCGCCTTCATCGGCGGAGAACACGAACGGCTGGGTCTTGGGGATATGGCCTTCGGCGACTTTCTTGCCATCGACGCTGAGGATCGACTTGCCGCCGGTGCCGGGCTTGTCGGTATCGGGGATGAACTCGTACTGGATCGTGTGCTTGCCCGGGGCAAGGGCGGTGTCGCCGCCGATGTTGGTGCGCTCGATGGCGAACAAGTTGTACTCGTGGCGCGGCTTGCCGTCCTTCATGTAGAGCGTCCAGCCGCCGAAGTAGCCGGCCTGGGCGATGATCACGCCGCTGGTCTTGTCATCGTTCAGCTCGACCTCGGCGGTGATCGTGTGGTGGACGCCCTTCACGTTGATGAAGGCGTTTTCCAGCATGCCGGTCATGCCGGGAAAGACGGTCAGCGTCTTGCGTCCGTCCAGCAGGTCGGGACGGCCGGCGATGGCCGGGTTGAAGCGCTCGGAGCGGCGGTCGTCGATCGGCAGCACGTGGTTGCGTTCGGCCTCCTTCATGAAGAGGGCCTGCAGCTCCTTGAGCTTCTCGGGGTGCTGCGCGGCGAGGTTGTTCGCCTGGCTGAAGTCCTCATCACGTTGTAGAGTTCCCATACGTCATCCTTCAGCGCGGGATCTTCGGGGCCATCAGCCAGGGGATGGAGTGCCGCGTGCAGGCGACCCAGCCCTCGTGGTAGATGCCGCGGTTGCCGAACATCTCGAAGTACTGCGTGGTGCGGCGGTCGTTGGCCTTGGCGTCGTCGGCCGAGTACAGCATCGAGACGCCGTCCATGGGCCGCTGCTTGACGCCGTTCACCTCTTGGGCTGCGGAATTTTCGCGGCTTCGAGCGCGGTCGGGGCCACGTCGATGACGTGATGGAACTGGCTGCGAACTTCGCCCTTGGCTTTGATGCCCTTGGGCCAGTGCATGCACCATGCCGTTGCGCGTGCCGCCGAAGTGGCTGGCGACCTGCTTGGTCCACTGGAAGGGCGTGTTGCCCGCCCAGGCCCAGCCGATGGCGAAGTGCGGGAACGTCGTGGGATCGCCCCACGTCGTCGATGTGCTCCATCATCTGGTCGGCTTTGCCGACGATGCCGTTGAGCGCCATCATCTCGTTGTAGGTGCCTTCGGGGCCGCCCTCGGCGCTGGAGCCGTTGTCGCCCACGATGTAGAAGAAGAGGGTGTTGTCGAGTGCGCCGATCGCCTCCAGCTGCGCGACCAGCCGGCCGACTTCATGGTCGGTGTGCTCGGCGAAGCCGGCGAAAGTCTCCATCTGCCGCTCGAAGAGCCGCTTCTGGTCGGCGCTCATGTCCTCCCAGGCGGGAATCTCCTTCGGACGCTGCGTGAGCTTGGTGTCGGCCGGAATGACGCCCAGCTTCTTTTGCCGGGCGAAGGTCTCCTCGCGCAGCTTGTCCCAGCCGCCGCTGAACTGGCCCTTGTACTTGGCGATCCACTCCTTGGGCAGTGGTGCGGGGCGTGCGTCGCGCCGGTGGCGAAATACATGTAGAAGGGCTTGTCCGGCGTGAGCGCCTGTCTGGGCGCTGACCCATTTGATCGCCTGGTCGGTCATGTCCACGGTGAAGTGGTAGTCCGGGCTCTGTTTGTGCTCGACGCGCGCACGCCGTCGAAGATGGCCGGGGCCCACTGGTTGGTCTCGCCGCCGATGAAGCCGTAGAACTTGTCGAAGCCGGAACCCGTCGGCCAGCGATCGTACGGGCCCGAGACCGAGACCTCCCACGGCGGGGTTTCGTGGTACTTGCCGAAGGCGGCGGTGCTGTAGCCGTTCTGGCGCAGGATTTCCGCCAGAGTCGTGATGGTCGTTCGGCCGGACGCCGGTGTTGCCGGGGAACGCGGTGGCAAGTTCCATGATGGCGCCGGCGTTGTTGGCGTGGTGATTGTGGCCGGTCAGCAGCGCCGTGCGGGTGGGGCTGCACAGCGCGGTGGTGTGAAAGCGGTTGTACCTGAGGCCGTCGTCCGCGAGCTTCTCAAGCGTGGGCATGCGGATGGGTCCGCCGAAGGCGCTGCTATGGCCAAAGCCGATGTCGTCGATCAGCACGATCACTACATTGGGTGCGCCCTCCGGGGCCTTCACCTCGAAGCGGGGCGGCGCCTTCGCATTGCGGGCGTCGAGTTGGTGATCGGTTTCAGCGCCGGCTCGTGAATCGGCAGCACGGTGCGATCGAGTTGCCCGCCCGCAACCGCCGAGGTCCTGCGCGCCCGCGGTTGACGCGAACATCGTGAAAAGCCCGAGGCTGACGCCAGCCAGTAGATTACTCCGCTTCATTTTTGTGTCCTTCCTGTGCGTTTTGTCCTGCGCTGTTGCCTGCCAATCTCCACTGCGTATCGAGGCGCCTGCGGAGTATCCGTTAGCAATTATATACGCCAGCGGCGCACCGCCGTACCGTTCGGCGCGTTGCTCCGGCAACGCTGACGGCGTAAGCGGACGCCCAACTCTTGCTTCCGCAGGCGAGACAAAGCCAAGGACGCCGGGAACCAAAAGACGCTCTCCAACTCCGAGCCCCGCAAGCGCGACGATCCCGGTCAACAGTACAATTTTAAGTTTCTTCAATACGGTCATTGGGTGCCTCCTATGGCAAATTGGCTCGGCAGTTCATCTATATCTGTCAGTTCATTTGCTCGACCTTCTTGGCGTTGGTCGCGTTCTTGAAGCCAAAATCGTCGGCCGCGACTTCACTGCCGGTCTTCCAGTCCCTGACCTGGACGCTGTATTGCGGCGCCTGGTCAACGTCCTTGGTGGTGATGACATAACGGCAGGGATAGGGTTCGCGCCCTGTGCGATCCAGATCTGCCAATCGACTTCCTTGGTCCGGAACGCCAGGTGATCGCATTCGGTGCCGCCGATCACGCCGCTGCCAAGATCCTTCACATCGATCACGTCGGCCATCAGCTCATCGTAGACATTCGACATCAGCAGATCCGCACCGGGGAGGGGCTTGTGGAACTTGTCCCGCAACTCGTCGACCAGATGGTCGAGTGTGCCGGGCACCTCGACCTGAGCGTAGAGGTTGGCATCCTTGCTCAACAGTGTCAGTGTCTTGCCGTCGAAGATCATCTCGACATTGGCAAAGCCGCCAGCGCGCGTGGCGCGGATTTTGTCGGGCCGGGCGAGATCGACCGTGCCCGAACTCGCCAACGAAGTTTCTGATGATCCTTGGTGACGACCTCGAGGTTGGTGTCGTAGCCGAACGATATGGCCTTCTGCGCCGCCAGATAGTCGGACATGGCCTTGAGCAATGCTCTTCGCCTCTGCCTCGCCAGCTCTTGCGCCCGAGGCTGCGCCCCAAGCCAACAATCAACACGAGCGCCGCAGCGGATGCTGTGCCTGCAGAAAGTCCCGTCAACTTGCGCAATATTGCTTTCATCTGGAAAAGCCTCCATCTACGTTGTTGCAAGTTGAGCAAACGTCGCCCTGTTGGACAGCTTGTGGAGTAAACATTGCCACTAATGTCTGACCGTATCAATACGGAATTGCGACCAGTAAAATACTTGTGACCGCTCTCTCCAATTCGTCAGTGGCCGCACCATTGTCACAGCATCGAGATTTTTATTGGCGGATAAATTTTGTTTGCAGCCATTGAACGCCTGCTATGCGATTGGAATTTGGAATAAGGGCAGGAACAGTTGCTCCCAGACCCCCCTTTTTGCTCAATCGGTTGAATTGGTTATAGACAGTCACGTGGGGCCATAAGCGAAACCACGGTGCTTGATTAGTAAGATCCGCAAATGACCCTGAGCCGACATTCTAACTTGCACGACAAACTTCTGTTTCTGACCCGGAGCGGACATTCTTCGACGGCGCCTTGTGCGGCGCGGTCGGGCCATAAGCCGGCAGCGGTTTACAAAGGGATAATGGTTTCTTTCAAATCGTTCGCCCACGCTTGCGGGTGAGGCCGAGGCCTTGGCGGTCCTCTTGACGGGCTGTGGTCTGATCCTCTGCATCCAATGGCGAGCGTTCGATCGTCAAATCGAGGTGCTTGAGATATCGCTGAACTCCCTCAATTCGGTCTGCGCTCGACAAGGCGCCTGTTAAGCCGGTCAAGGCAGATCGCAATCGGCGCATTATCTGAATTGAGCTCGCACCGAATTGACGAATTTCATCAAACGCCAGCGTCATATAGTCTTCCCAAGTCGGCATGGGGAGGACCACACGAAGAACACCGCTGGTATCTCTGGCATTGCCGGCGTCCAACTCACTTTGCCCCAGCCGGACCAACAAATCCTCGATCTGGTCAATGGCTTGGACGGCCGTTGTCGGATCGTTGATGGCCGGGGACAGTGCTTTGATGGCAATGTCGACCAGGAGCCGAATCGGAAATTTTGGGTCCTGTTCGAGAGAACGCTCGGTCGCAAGCTCTATCGCTTGCATTATCCCCTTCTCGGACAACGCCGTGCTGGCGCCATGAACGTGCAGCAGCAGGGTATTCTCGACAAGCGTGTCGCCAACTGCGCATACCATCACGATAACGGCTCCGGCCTCTTCAGCATGCCGAGTGAGGGCATCAATGTCGAATTTTGCAATCGTACGCGGTTCGCCGGAGTATTTCAAAGTCTAAGTCACTGGCCCAAGCTGAATCGCCGCATCAGAGTTTTGATCTGGCCTGCTATCTTGCGGTTTCAACAAATCTCGAATGACCGCACGACCTTTGTTGCCGATCATTTGCAACACATTTGTGATCTGTAGATCGCTCAGACGCTGCATCAGCAGCGAAAATAGAAACATGCTCGCGATCAGCAATATTAGCACGAGCATATTGGAGAATAGCGGAACCGTCCCTGATCCTTCACGATCGATCCATGCAAGTGTCGAGAGCGCATAAAGGAACGTGGCGGCAAACACCCCAAGAGCGTGAAACAGCGTGCGATCGCGTAATAACCAGAGCGCCAGCCGTGGCGAGTAGGCGATTGCGCTGAATTGCATCATGACGGTACCGATGGCGAATACAATGCCAGTAAGTGCCATCATTCCGGACGCTGCACCGGACAGGAACGCCTGCGTCGATGCAACCGATAGGCCGAGTGTGTAGGCTGCCAAGTAGGCATGCTCAATTCGCGGGAGCCCGAAGCCCAGGATGATGGCCCCCGCCACATAGTTCATTGGAATAAGCCAGAGGCGCATTTGCCGATGTCTCTTCGATGATGATGTCGATTATCCTTGTCCCGACAATGAGCGAGGCCGATTCCATTTCAATGAACATCAGTCGATGTCGCGAGAAATCGAAGAGCCCTGATGTCTGGGAGAAGGAAGTAAGCGACGCCTCTCACATTGGTGAAGGCCGACCCTGCGGTCGAAACCGCTGCGGCGATGACCCAAGCCGAGAAGTTTTAGCATTGACTTTCCCCGTTCTTTCAGCGGATCGGGTTGCGGACAATGATCACCTTAGCGAAGCACGGGTCTCCGCGCAACGCCTGATGGCGCGCGAGAGAAGCGCATGGGCCCGTGGCGTCGCGCGGAGTTCGAGGTTCAGTTTGGCGAGGCCAAGCGCTCGTTTCGGATTGCCGCCAACCGATACCCAGAATTCCGCGGCGTGATCAGCGAAGGCGGCGGGATGTTGCGTAACCAGTTCGTCGTAGCGCTGCTCAGCACGGGACCGCCACACTCCTGCCTCCTCAAGCCAGCCGGTCTCGCCTAGGATGCGCGCCAACTGCGCCGCGTAGTCGGGATCGTCCGAGGTTGTTGCCAGACGGCGGAGGCGGGTGATCGCGCCGTCGCGTTCGCCCATGGCGGCTTCGACCTCAGCGAGATGGCCCTCGGCCTGCGCGTAGGCCGGCAGACGCTGCCAGGCGGCCGTGAGCCACTCCCGGGCGCGCGCGAGATCCCCGTGCTCCTGCCACATATGACCCCGCTGGAACTCAAGCTGAGCCAGTGGAAACGGCGACACACCGCGAAACAGACCTTGGCTTTCGTCAAACAGTTCCTCGGCGGCAGCTATCTCCCCAAGTTCGGCATGGAGGGAGGCAAGCCCTCCAACGGACTCGAAGTCGGCTCCCCGGTCAAGGGCGGCTCGACGAAGCGCCATCGCATCGTCATAGCGGCCGACGGCCTGAAAGATCGCCGCCCTCTCGATCTGCAGCTCGACACCGGTCGAGCCGAGGCGCTCGGCGGAATCGAGGTCGGTCAGCGCCGCCTCGAAGCGATGCAAGCAGGCGCGCGCGCGCGCACGCCCTAGGAATGCCAGAGCGTCAACCGGGGCATCGCGCGCACGTCGCTCAGCCAACGCTACGGCGCGCTCGTAGTCTGCGATGCAACCTACAATCTGGGCGCGGAGGATGAGCAGATCGACGAACTCTGCCCACGAACGGCTTGTCAGCCGTCCATGGGCGGCCAGGAGCTCGAGGCCGTCGATCAGTGCATTCAGGTTGACGAGCGCAATCGTGCCATTCGTTGTGCGGATGGACGGCGCGGGCGACAGCGTTTGCATCAGTCTGGGATTCCGACAAGGGGCGCCAATTTCGGAGGCATTGGAGTCGGGCGCGACAGATACGGAAATGTGCGGGACGCCGGCATCGTCGTCTGGTCGACGCCATCGGAGATGCGGGGGCCATTGCCGTTGTTGATGAGGATCGTAAAAAGTGAGTCAACGATATCGTGGTTCACCCACCGCCCACCGCAGGTCTTGTGGGTGGCTCCGCGTAGAATCGCTCGCTCGATTTCGAGGTAACCGTCCTCATCAAACGGCTTCGACATGTCGACGACCAGGAAATCGGCCAGCAGCAACTCGGTCAGTGGGTGGGTGCCCTTGTCGTCAAGCGGCCAATCGGTCTTGCCGTCCAGCCCGTCATAGAACGCCATGCTGCCGTTGAGGCGGGCGCGATATGCGCCGAGATAATCCGGCCGAAGCTTGAAGCCATCCTCCTCGCTGTAGAGATCGCGGACGTCGAGATCGCGGTTAACGGTGTCCGAGGCCTTGTCCATCATGATGAAGTTCTTAATCTCGGGGCGGCCGACGCGGTCCAGTCGCGCCTGAAAAGAACCGTTCGTCGTCGTCTCGGCGATGATCGCGACCAGTGGCCCGGCTCCCGCGCCGAACAATGTCGCAATGATCGACCTCGACGACGATGCTCAGCACGTTCT
Source organism: uncultured Alphaproteobacteria bacterium (assembly GCA_963810045.1). Classification (GTDB taxonomy): domain Bacteria; phylum Pseudomonadota; class Alphaproteobacteria; order Rhizobiales; family Aestuariivirgaceae; genus Aestuariivirga. Next base: position 7,147 of record CAWELV010000025.1, read on the forward strand.
GGCCTGCGACTGAGTTCACGCCGGTTATCTTGTCCGGAAGTCGGCGATCAGCCTGATCCCTCCGGAAAACAGCTGATCGACAAAGAACGGATCAAGCCGGCACCCGGCGAAAACGCGGAGACCGTTCGATTGCGTCCCCTGCTTCGTCACCGACGCGCACGGAGGTCTTGCCTGACGGTCCACTACAGGTGCCGGACTGCACGAGCCGGTCGCCGCCGTCGAGCGTCTGCGGCACCATAAACGTGAAGCTGAACGCGCGTTCCTCTTCGCCTACGGCAAATGCAGCCCGAGATCCTGTCGAGGCGATCCGGACAGGACGCACCCGGATTCGGTAGTCGAGTGCGTCCGAAAACAGCAACCGCGTGGATTCGATTTCCTTGAACGGGTAAATGTTCATCACCAGCACGAGGTTCCCTGGACGCTCGGGGCTCGGAAAGGCGAAGACATCCGTGATGTCGATCTCCGGGTTGGCGTCGACCTTGGTCCTGCTCCATGGTCAGCCATTCGATTTACCTCCGCGATGCGCGCGACGCGATGCAGCGCCGCCAGGGATTAGGGCCGAGCGAGCCCGGATCGCTCCGCCGCCAAGTGAGGCTAGCCATCGGAGCGCCTTTATGCCGGGAAGGAAGAAATAGGCGCCGCCCCTCACCGTAGTGAAAGCTGGCAGGCCGGTGATTTTCTTGCGGATTGGACGCTTGGGGATTTTGAATTCGAGCGTGCCGTCCTGGGTGCCGATAATCGGGTCACGTTCGTTGCCGAGCTCGTGAAAATTCCGATCGTTCATCCACACGTTCTGTGCGAATTCGAACTGCCGGATGAGGCTTGCGCAGATCACGAAAGCGGCGATGCCGCGCTCCACGCCGTCTTCCGGTGCGTCCTCCGGCAGATGGGGGCCGTAGGTGGCGCCGCGGCGGATCATGCGGCGGCGGTTCATGTTCGCGCGCCGTGTCGCGCGGATTCATGCGGCGTATGTGCGAGCCGAGCGGCGCGGCATAGCCGTGCGGGTCCATCTGCTTGTAGTTGAAGTCGTTGTTGCGTTGCGGGTCGGAGCCGAGCGTCGGATCGTCCTTCTCGGGTGCCAGCACGAGCGGCGCGCCGCTGCGCCAGCGGCCCATGAGCTTCGCCGCGATCAATTCCTGTTCTTCGGGTGTCTTGCCGTGCTGCGCGCAGAAAATCGCGAAACTTGCCCACATGCTCCTGCATGCGGCGATAAGCCATGTAGCTGCCGTTGCGGGACAGAAGTTCGGGTTGCGGCAATTGGATAGGGTCGGCCGCTTTCGTCGGGATAGCCGAGGATGAATTCGCCCGGCTTGAGCGGCGCCCCGGAACCGGGCGTCGGCACCTCACCGGTGCCTTCCATGACCGGCTGTGAGAGCCGGTCGCGGTAGCCGAAGTGGTCGTGCGCATAGTCGAACGGTGGTGTCGCCTCCAGGTCCAGCGTCGAAAGCACCTCGACGCCTTCGCACCGCGCGAGGAGCTTGGCATGTTCGGCCTGGCAGCGCGTCCGCTCGGCAGCATCGCGGGCAAACAGGATCGCTATGGCGTGAAGGTCCGGGCGGGCGAGGCCGCCCACCCAGTTGTCGGGATGGTTCTCTCCGCTGTCGCCGAGCATCTCGGCGCGGGCGACCATGCCTTGCTTGAACTCTTCGGGAAACGTGGCCAGAGAAGCTTCGTCCACACCCAGTGCGCGCAGGCCGTTCCAGGTGAAGGCAACGGTGACCCAGCGATTATCTTTTTCGACCGAAGCCCTGACCTCCGCAGCCGACTGCACGTTTTCAAGCACCGCCGACAGCCAGGTACGTCCGCACGCGGCGTTGCGAAACGAAAGGAATTCGTATCGCCCCGTGAGTGCTGGCGTGCGCGCCAGCAGGATGTGCTGGATGTCCTCGTATTCAAGCATGACGTGCTCGCGGCCGGTTCACTGCATCTGATCGAGCGCAGTTGAGAATGCCGCTTTGAGCTTGAGTGCCTTCTTGATTTCTTCGCAACTCACGTAGGGATGCTCACTGTATTCGAGGAAGCTCGGCCATTGGTGGTCGCGGAAAAACTTGACTATGGCCGCAGGATTGGTCGCGTAGTCCTTCGGCCATCCCTCGAGGGCCTCAAAGGCCGAGATGATGCCCGTCTTCCCGAAGAGCGAAAGAGGCATCTTCGCAGTATTTATCGAAATCGGTATCGAAGATGCCCTGGTACATCAAGTAGCTCTCCCCCTTGATGGTGAAGATCACCCATCTCAGGTAGTGTGCCTTGAGTATGGCGAGCGTGGCCGGATCATCTGCGATTGCTTTCTCTATGACCTTGGCATGGTTGTACAGGTGCTCTTCCCTTCCGGGGATGACCTTTGCGATGACGGAGAAGCCATAGCACGCCGGAGTCTTGGGAAAGATCGGGCCGTACCTGCCTTGCTCCACTTTGTCCTTGAAGAATCCCCCTTTGGGGATCGCCATGGCGGCGGGCTTCGTCCAATCGTTCTGCTTCGACGTATCTGACATAGGATTGATCCTTTCCGGTTGGTGGTTGCGTTGCCCCCTAGATCCTTGGGTCTATCGTCCAGCATCCTTGTCCGCTGGCTTCACCTCGCGGCCGATGAAGCGCCGCGCAATTCAATTCACCGGGCCGCGCAGAATGAAATACGGCACCAGCGCCAGTAGCGTGGCAGTGAAGAGCAGTTCGAGCGGATAGATGAATTTGTGAATGATGAGCTGGTAGATGGCGTCGAGGGTCGCGGCCACCAGGAACGGAGTGCGCATATCCTTCCAGCCGCCATGAAGCAATTCCCAACGGTGCTGTGGGTTTGTGATGGCGGCCCACAGATAAGCAGGACGCCCCTCTTTCGCGTCCTTCATGCCGGCACGGAGCGCAATAAAGGAAGCGATCGTGGGCTGAAGGATAAACCGCAGGTTCAGGCTTCCGGTTGGGCGCGCGAGGAAGTCCTCCCATCCGCGCGCAATCATGTCGGTGATCATGCTCATGTCGGCCTACTTAAAGTTCTCGTTGGCCATGATCGATGCAAATTCGTTACGACGATGCAAGTCGTTGGCCCAATTGTGCTTGGGTATGTATACAATTTACAGCACTTGGAAGGCATGCGCAAGCCGCAAAGAACGACAATCCCTCATCCAATTCTAGGATCGGCTTCGGCGATTTGTTGCAGCTGCTCACGGCCGGTCTTGGCCCATCGCGTCATTTCGCTGCGCTGCGGAATTTGGACGCTGTCGGGGCATAGCGGAAGGATTGGCTGGCGGCGTGTCCAGCAGAGCAATTGGCTGCCGTCATTCGAACGCTGGCTGCTGAGTGCGTTTTTATTTTTAACTAATGCACTTGGTGAAGTGGCCCTCATCCGCCCATCGCAGCCAAGTTTACGCTGGCTGCGTAAACTTGCCAGCTTGCGGGCACTTTCTCCCATGCCAAGAGGCACGGGAAAAGGCGATAATCTTAAAGGTTTTGCCTTTTGCCCGTCAGAAGGATGGGAGAAGATGGTCAAAGGCCGGACGAGGGCCTTTTTACCAAGTGTTTCAATTAAAAACTGCGGCGCTTCAGTCAGCCGATTGCAAGTTTGATGGCGTAGCCCACGCTTGCCACCACAAGCACGCCGGCCAGCCACAGGCCTGCGAACCACAATAGCCTGCGGCCAAGATCATCAATGATAGCCTTCGTGCGGATCGACCTTGCCGCGGAAGACCCAGTAGGAATAGGCGGTGTAGGCGAGGATCAGCGGCATCAGGACAAGTGCGCCGACGAGCAGGAAGCCGAGGCTTTTATCCGGTGCTGCCGCATCCCAGATCGAAAGCGAGGGTGGAACGATATAGGGATAGAAGCTGATGCCCAATCCCACGAAGCACAGGATGAAGAGGCCGAGGGATGACAGGAAAGGGCGGTAGTCGTTTCTGTCGCGCAGGCCCGTGTAGAGGCCATAGACGCAGACCAGAACCAGCAGGGGCACGATGGCGCTGAAGAGCATGGCGGGCCAGGCAAACCAGCGGGCGAAGTAGATGGGTTCCAGAAATGGCGTCCACAGGCTTACGGCGCCGATGAGGACGATGGTGGCTGCCGCTGTGACCCAGGCCTGCTTGCGTGATGTTTCCTGCAACTCGCCTTCGGTTTTCATCACCAGCCAGGTGGCGCCCAACAAGGCATAGCCCATGACCAGCGCCACGCCGGTGAGCAAGGTGAAAGGCGAGACCCAATCCCACCAGCCGCCGGAATAGGTGCGGTTGGCCACAGGAATGCCCTGCACCAGCGCACCAAGGGCCATGCCTTGCGCGAAGGTAGCAATCAGGGAGCCGCCGCTGAAGGCCCAGTCCCAGAGGAACTGGCCGCGCTTGGTGCGCCAGCGAAATTCGAAGGCAACGCCGCGCAGGACAAGAGCAAGCAGCATGGCAATAAGGGGGGCATAGAGGGCGGGCAGCACCGTGGCATAGGCCAGCGGGAACACCGCCATCAGGCCGCCGCCGCCCAGCACCAGCCAGGTTTCATTGCCATCCCAGACGGGGGCGACGGAATTCATCATCACGTCGCGATCGTGCGTGTTCTTCGCCAGAGGAAACAGGATGCCGACACCGAGATCAAAGCCGTCGAGCACCACGTAGGCGAGAACCGCGAAGGCGATGAGGCCGGCCCAGATGAAAGGAAGATCAATTGTCATCATGCGCTCCTATTCGCCCGCTTTGAGGGCCGGACCGGGATTGATGCCTGCGGCGTGGCTTGGCCCATGTTCATTTCAGGATCAACACTGTCCGGCGATTTTCCGCAGAGCCGGAGGATGTAAAACACCCCTGCCCCGAATACGAAGAAATAGACAATGATGAAGGCCACCAATGATGTGGCGACGGCGGGGGCGGCAATGGGAGAGGCTGACTGGGCCGTGGTGAGGAGGCCATAGATGGTATAGGGCTGGCGTCCCACTTCGGTTGTTATCCAACCCGCAAGCACGGCTACGAAGCCTGATGGCGTCATGAGCAGTGCGGCGCGGTGCAGCCAGCGGTCTTCATAGAGCCTGTCCTTTTGCAGGCGGCGCAACAGGCTCCATAGGCCCATACCCAACATGGCAAAGCCAATGCCCACCATGATGCGGAAGGACCAGAAGACGATTTCAGAGGGCGGGCGCTGGTCCTTGGGGAAGGCCTTGAGGCCTTTGACTTCGCCATCCGAACTATGGGTCAAGATCAGCGATCCCCATTTTGGAATGGCAATCTGGTAGCGGGTGACTTCTGCCTCGTCGTCGGGCATGCCAAAGAGAATGAGCGGGGCTCCGGCCTGGGTTTCGTAGTGGCCTTCCATGGCGGCGATCTTGGCGGGCTGGTGTTCAAGCGTATTGAGGCCGTGCTGGTCACCCGCAAAAATCTGGATGGGGGCCACGAGGGCTGCCATCCACATGGCCATGGAGAACATCACGCGGGCGCCGCGCGAGGTGGTGTCTTTCAGCAAATGCCAGGCGCCAATGCCGCCCACCACAAAGGCTGTGGTCAGATAGGCGGCAAGAACCATGTGCACAAAGCGGTAGGGGAAGGACGGATTGAAAATCACGGCCCACCAATCCTCCGGCACGAATTGCCCCGCGGCGTTGATGGAATAGCCCGCCGGCGTTTGCATCCAGCTGTTCACCGACAGAATCCAGGTGGCCGAGATCAGTGTTCCGACGGCCACCATGAGGGTTGCAAAATAATGCAGGCCGGGGCCCACGCGCTTTTCGCCAAAGAGCATGACGCCGAGAAAGCCCGCTTCGAGGAAGAAGGCGGAGAGAACTTCATAGCCCATCAAGGGGCCGATCACGGCCCGGCCTTGTCGGAAAACACGCTCCAGTTGGTGCCGAACTGGTAGGACATGACGATGCCGGAGACGACGCCCATGCCGAAGGCCACGGCGAAGATCTTTTTCCAGAAGTTGAAGAGGTCGCGGTAAACCTGTTCCTTCTTCCACAGCCACAGGCCTTCCAGAACGGCGAGATAGCTGGCAAGCCCGATGGAAAAGGCGGGGAAGATGATGTGGAACGACATGGTGAATGCAAACTGCATCCGGGCGAGAGTCAGCGCATCGAAATCAAAAAGCATTCAACACCTCAGCGAGGGACTATAACCGATCAGGCGGCGAGCTTCACCAAATTCTGCATGATCTGGCGTGTGCCTTTCAGCCGCTCCTCCGGCGTTTTCCAGGTGCGCAGGATGACCAGCTTCATGTCGGGCCTGAGCTTGGCGAGAGTCCCCTGCCCGGCGATCCATTGCACCAGTGCTGCGGGATTGGGGAACGTGTCCTTGCGGAAACCCAGCACCACGCCTTTTGGCCCGGCATCAACGTTCGATACATTGGCGGCGCGGCAGAGGAGCTTGATGGAGACAACCTCGATGAGATGCTGCACCTCTTCCGGCAGGCGGCCGAAGCGGTCATGCAGTTCGGCGCCAAAGGCTTCGAGATCGGATTGCTCCTGAAGATCGGCAAGCCGGCGATAGAGGCCGAGGCGCACCTGCAGGTCGGAGACAAATCTTTCCGGAATGAGCACCGAGGTTCCGACATTGATCTGCGGCGACCAGGTGCCTTCGGCTTCTTCCATCTCGCCGCCGGAGCGCATTTTGACGACGGCTTCTTCCAGCATGGTCTGATAGAGTTCGTAGCCCACTTCCTTGATATTGCCGGATTGCTCCTCGCCCAGAAGATTGCCGGAGCCGCGGATATCGAGATCGTGGCTGGCAAGGGTAAAGCCTGCGCCGAGGGAATCGAGGGATTGCAGGACCTTCAGGCGCCGGTCGGCGGCTTCGGTCAGCACGCGGTTCGGCGGGGTGGTGAACAGGGAATAGGCGCGGTGCTTGGAGCGGCCGACGCGGCCGCGCAACTGATAGAGCTGGGCCAGGCCAAACATATCGGCGCGGTGAACAATCAGGGTGTTGGCGGTTGGAATGTCGAGGCCGGATTCCACGATGGTGGTGGAGAGCAGCACATCGAATTTCCGGTCATAGAAACCGGACATGATGTCTTCCAGTTCGGTGGGCGCCATGCGGCCATGGGCGGTGCGGAATTTTATCTCGGGGATATTCTCGCGCAGGAACTCGGCCATTTCGGTGAGATCGGTGATGCGGGGGACGACATAGAAACTCTGGCCGCCGCGGAAATGTTCGCGCAGCAGGGATTCGCGGATGATGACGGGATCAAAGGGCGAGATATAGGTGCGCACCGCCAGACGGTCCAAGGGCGGCGTGGTGATGAGCGAAAGTTCGCGCACGCCGGAGAGCGCCAATTGCAGGGTGCGGGGAATGGGCGTGGCGGTCAGCGTCAGCACATGCACATTGGCGCGCAGCTCCTTCAGGCGCTCCTTGTGCTTCACGCCGAAGTGCTGCTCTTCATCGATGATGAGCAGGCCCAGGTCGCGGAACTTGATGTTGCCGGTGAGAAGCGCATGGGTGCCGATGACGATATCAATGTCGCCGGCCTCCAAGCCCCGCTTTCACCGCGTCAATTTCCTTGCGGCCCACGAGCCGTGAGGCCTGGGCCAGGCGCAGCGGCAGGCCCTTGAAGCGCTCGGTGAAGGTGGCGTAGTGCTGGCGCGCCAGAAGGGTTGTCGGCACCACGACGGCCACCTGCTTGCCATTCATGGCGGCGATGAAGGCGGTGCGCAGCGCCACCTCGGTTTTGCCGAAGCCCACGTCGCCGCAAATCAGCCGGTCCATGGGGCGGCCCTTCTGCAGATCATTCAAGCACGGCTTCGATGGCGGTCAGCTGGTCTTCGGTTTCCTCGTAGGGGAAGCGGGCGCAGAATTCATCAAAGGCGCCATCGGGCGGGGGCAGAATATCACCCGGCCTTGAGTTCGCGGGCGGCGGCGGTCTTGATCAGGTCCTCGGCGATTTCGCGGATGCGTTCCTTGAGGCGGGCCTTCTTGGCCTGCCAGGCGCCGCCGCCCAGCCTGTCGAGCTGCGTGCCATTGTCTTCCGCGCCGTAGCGGGTGAGCAGTTCGATGTTTTCAACGGGCAGGAAAAGCCGGTCATTGCCGGCATAGATCAGCAACAGGCAATCATGGGGCGCGCCCTGCACCTCGATGGTCTTCAAGCCTTCGAAGCGGCCGATGCCATGATCGACATGGACGACAAGATCGCCCGCCGAGAGCGAGGAAAGTTCCGAGAGGAAATCAGCGGCTTTGCGGTTCTTGCGGGCCTTGCGGATCAGGCGGTCGCCGAGGATGTCCTGTTCGGCGATGACGGCGAGGTCATTGGTTTCGAAACCTTCCTCAAGGCCGAGCACGACAAGGCTGACGATGGACTTGTCGCGCGTGCCGGCATCGGCCCAGGTCGTGGCGCTTGCCAGCGGGGCCAGCTCATGGTCCTTCAGGATGGTGTGCAGGCGCTCCTGGGAGCCTTCGGTCCAACTGGCGATCAGCACGCGCTTGCCGGACTTTGCGGAGGTCTTCGGTATGCAGTTTCACGGCATCATAGATGCTTGAGCCAGTTTGGGTGCGCTCGGCGGCAAAGCTTCTGCCCCGCCTGCCGCCAAATGAAATGCTGGCGGAGTCCGGGCTTTCAAAGGCGGAGAGCGCAAGGCTCGTGCGGTCGGCGAGAAGCTGTTTCCATTCGGCTTCGCCGATGTAGAGTCTTTCGCTGCTCAGGGGCTTATAGGGGGCTGCACCGAAGGAGCCCTTCTCGCGGGCTTCGCGCCGCGCATCATAAAACTCGGCGACCTGCTCGTGGCGCGCGGCCATGGACTCATCGGCGGCATGGTCGAGAGAGATGGGCGAGCCCGGCAGATAGTCCAGCAGGGTTTCGAGATGGTCATGAAACAATGGCAGCCAATGCTCCATGCCCTGATAGCGCCGGCCATTGGTCACCGATTCATAGAGCGGGTCATTCAGGTCGAGGCCGCCAAAGGCCGCGGCATAGCCGGTGCGAAAACGGCCGATGGCTTCCGGCGACAGCAGAACTTCATTGGCGAGATTCAAGGTCAGAGTTTCGCAGCGTTACATTCGAGCGCTGGGACTGGGCATCGAATTCGCCGGATCGATTCCAGCGTGTCGCCGAAGAAATCCAGCCGCACCGGATTTTCCGCTCCGGGCGGAAAGATATCAATGATGCCGCCGCGCACGGCGAAATCGCCGGGATCAACCACGGTGCCGACCCGCGAGAAGCCATTGTCCGCGAGAAAAGCCTGCAGCGTATCGCTCTTCACACGATTGCCCGGGTGCCGCCGAGAATGAGGATTTGGCGATGGTCTCGCGCGGGCACGACGCGCTGGAGTGCGGCATTCACCGTTGCCAAAACCAGGCGTGGCTTTTCGGATTGCCGGTTCAACTGAGTGAGTGTCGAGAGCCTTCGCGCCAAGGTATCGGCGGAGGGCGATACGCGGTCATAGGGCAGGCAATCCCAGGCGGGAAAACGCAGGACTTCCAGGTCCGGCGCAAAATAGGCGATCTGCTCGGCAAGGGTAGACAGGCGCTGGTCGTCCACGCAGATATGGAGCAGCGGCACATTTGCCACGTGCCTTGCCAGTTGCGGCAAGAGCATTGCGTCAAGGCCCTGCGGGACGCCCGATAGCGGAATGCGGCCGGAAACCTTCAGGCGCGGCGAAAGTTTTGAAAGATCAATCATGGGCGAAACTTGAGGAGTTCAGGCAGCAGCAGCATTGCTGAGAGTTGAAGGCACTGGCGCTTCCCCGGTGACCCAGGAGAGAAGCTCCTGGTCGGGCAGTTCAATGATGTCTTCAAAGGCATTTAATTCACTTTCCGTCATGGTGGGCAGGCGGGCCTTGGCGAAGCCGCCCATCAGCAGGTCCATTTCCCTGATGCCACGGTGGCTGCTGCGCCATAGAAGACGTTTCCGGCGCAATTCAATGGGCTCAGCTGGGTATGTCATTGGCGCCTGATTAGAGCAAATTCCGCAAAAGTCGAAGGTTTTTGCGATAAGGATTTGCTCAGCATATTGCCTGGCGCGATTCCTTTTCGGCGGAATGATTCCATTCCGCCGGGAAGCGCGCTTTCTGCACTTGCGCTGCAACACCTTACCCAACAAAATGGCGCCATGCGTCCTTCTGTTCTCAATCCCCTGTTTGCGAGCGCCTCGGGCATCAAGGGCATTGGCCAGAAGCTTGACAAGGTTCTGGCGCAATTCCTGCGGGGCGATGCGACGGCACCCACGCGCATCGTCGATTTGCTGTTTCATTTGCCGAGCGGGGTTGTCGACCGGCGCTTTCGCCCGCAAGATCGCGGATCTGCCCAAGGAAGGCATCGTCACCATTGAAGTGAAGGTGGGACGCCACAAGCCGCCGCCGCCCTTCAACAAGAGGCTGCCCTACCGGGTCGAGGTTTCCGACCAGACAGGATCGCTGACCCTGGTGTTCTTTCATGCCTTCGCCGATCATTTGCAGCGCAGCCTGCCGGAGGGCGAAACGCGGTTTATTTCCGGTGCGATCAGCTGGTATGGCGAGGAACCGCAGATTGCCCATCCGGATCATATCCTGACGGCGGAAGATTTCAGCCGCATGCCGCTGATCGAGCCGGTGTATCCGCTCACGGCGGGGCTCTCGCCGAAAATTCTGGGACGGGCAATCCGTTCGGCGTTGGAGCGGCTGCCGGAATTGGCGGAGTGGCAGGATGCAGCGTGGAAGAAAAAACACGGCTGGCCGGATTTTTCCGCGGCGCTCAAATTGCTGCACAGCCCGCAGATCAGCGAAGCGCCGTCGATTGATTCACCAGCCCGTTTAAGGCTTGGCCTATGACGAACTTCTGGCGAACCAGTTGGCGCTCAGTCTGGTGCGTGGCCACATGAAGCGGGCGGCGGGGCGAAGTTTTGTGGGCGATGGTGCGCGGCAAGCCAAGATCATCGGCGCCCTGCCCTACAAGCTGACCAGCGGGCAGACATTTGCCAATGCGGAAATCCAGGCCGACATGGCTTCGCCATCGCGCATGCTGCGCCTGCTGCAGGGCGATGTGGGATCAGGCAAAACCATTGTTGCTTTGCTTGCGCTCGCAACCGCGGTTGAATGCGGGGCGCAGGGCACCTTCATGGTGCCAACCGAAATCCTGGCGCGGCAACATCTCATGTCCCTCACGCCACTTTGCGCGGCTGCCGGAATATCCATTGCAGTTCTCACGGGCCGCGAAAAGGGAAAGCAGCGGGAAGACATTCTGGAGCGCCTTGCAGCGGGCAAGATTGATATTCTGATCGGCACCCATGCGCTGTTTCAGGAAGGGGTGGAATTCAAGAACCTTGGCCTGGTCGTCATCGACGAGCAGCACCGCTTCGGGGTGCATCAGCGCCTTGCCCTGCAGGCGAAGGCGGGAAGCGCTACAGACCTTCTGGTCATGACGGCCACACCTATTCCGCGCACGCTGGCGCTGACTGTCTATGGCGATATGGATGTGTCCAAGCTCACCGAAAAACCAGCGGGGCGGCTTCCGATTGATACGCGCGTGCTGCCGCTGGAGCGCATGGATGAAGTTGTGGCCGGGTTGGGCCGCAGCATCAAAAGCGGGCAGCGGGCCTATTGGGTGTGCCCGCTGGTGGAGGAAAGCGAGCTTGTTGATCTGGCGGCGGCGGAAGACCGCTTCAAATATCTGAACCAGAAATTTCCGGGCCGGGTTGGCCTCATTCACGGCAGGCTCAAGGGGCCGGCCAAGGATGCCGTCATGGCGGATTTCAAAGCTGGCGCGCTTGATATTCTGGTTTCGACAACGGTGATCGAGGTTGGCGTTGATGTTCCGGAAGCTTCGATCATGGTGATCGAAAATGCCGAGCGCTTTGGGCTTGGCGCAACTCCACCAGTTGCGCGGGCGCGTCGGCCGCGGCATGGCCAAGTCAACCTGCCTGCTGCTTTATCAGGAGCCGCTTGGCCCAACCGCCAAGGCACGGCTCACGATCATGCGCGAAACGGAAGATGGTTTCCGCATTGCGGAAGAAGACCTGCGCTTGCGCGGCGCCGGCGAAATGCTGGGAACGCAACAGGCGGGGCTTCCCCTCTTCCGCATTGCCGATCTTGCGGCCCATGGCGATTTGCTGGCGGCAGCGCGCGATGATGCAGCGTTGATTTTGGCGCGCGATGCGGAGTTGAAATCGGCGCGCGGCGAGGCGCTGCGCACCCTGCTCTATCTGTTTGAGCGCGACGAGGCGGTCAAATTGCTTTCCGCCGGGTGAGTTTTTTTGCGCGGCGGCCTGCCGGCCAGACTCAATTCCGTTTCCGGGGCAAGCGGTCCATCGGGAAACACCAGTCCCATGGAGATGACGAGCTTCAAGGCATCTTCAACAGTCGTGTCGAGAACCAGAACATCGCCGACATCGCAAAAGAAGACATAGCCGCCGGTGGGGTTGGGCGTTGTCGAGACATAGGCGGCATACATTTTCCGACCCTTCTCCAAACCAATCATCGCGCCGTCGATCTCGCGTGAAATAAACGCCAGCGTCCAAATTCCATGGCGCGGCCATTCAACCAGACAGGCCTTCTGAAACGAGGTGCCCTTTTGCAGGAACAGGGTTTCGAAAATCTGTTTCGAACCCTTATAAATCGAGCGCACCACGGGGGTGCGGTTGAGCACGTTGTCCCACAGGCCAATCAAGGTGCGGCCCACCAGATTGGCGGCCAAGGCGCCAATGAGGGTAATGGTGATCAGCGCAAAGATCAGGCCGAAGCCCGGAACCCTGAAGGGCAGATAGGTGTCGGGATTATAGTAGGCTGGAATGTAAGGCTTCAGCCAGGCGTCAAAAATATTGATGAACCACAGGGTGGCCCAGATCGTGATGGCGATGGGCGCGGTGATGGCAAGGCCGGTGAAAAAATAGGCCCGGAGCCGCCCCAACAAGGGAACGCGCGCTGCCGGTAATGCGGGAGATATCTTGCCGTTTGAGCTTGCCATTGTCTGTTTTAAATCGCATGAACGGCGCTTGAATTGCAAGGGTTAGACGAAAATTGGACTGCGGCGGTTAATTTACCTCGGAGTTGGCTGGCTGAGCCTTGGGATGGCGGTGGCGGGCATCATTTTGCCCATCCTGCCGACAACGCCCATGCTGCTCGTCGCCGCCTGGGCCTTTGGCAAATCATCACCGGAGCTTGCGGAGAAAATCCGCAGCCACAGAGTCTTTGGCCCGCCGGTGCGGGACTGGCAGGACCACGGCGTGATCACGTTAAGGCCAAGTCTGCTGGCCATCGCCGTCATGGCTCTCATGGGGGCCTGGCTTTGGATTTTTGGCATCTGCCGGTGTGGCTTACCCTGCTGATCAGTCGCAGTCATGGTTGGTGCAGGCGTCTTTGTGGGAAGCCGTCCCAGCACCGCAAGGTAGACTATTCCGAGAAGGTAGTTGCCGTCCGCCGGATACTGCTCGGCCCACACCCGGGCGCGGGCTTCCGCCTCGAGGCGCTCATCTTCCTTGGCGGCTGAATTGAGCTCGTTGTAGCGGTCGAAGATCGACGGAAATTCCGCTGGCTTGGTGGATTGCTGGGCCAGGATATACCACATCAGGGCGCGGGTCCGGTCCCTCTGCACAAGCTTGCCATCCCAGTAGAGATCGCCGAGATAGGCTTCCGACAGGGCATGGCGCTTTCTCGCCGCAGCGATCAGCCATTTCAATCCCTGCTGCGGATTCTTCTTCACGCCCTGGCCGCGAATATTCATCAGGCCCAGCGAATATTGCGCGCCGGGATGGCCGTAGGTGGAAGCTATCTTCAAATAGCTGCTGGCAGCGACCTTGTAATTTGCCTTGATGCCGGCGTCGGCAATGCCGATGCGATAGTAATCGGCAACGCGCAATTGGGCATCCACCATGATGCGCAGCCGGTTCTGATCGCTCTCATCGGGATCATAGGATTCCGCCACCCGCGAATAATAAGAGAATGCCGTGGCATCATCGCGCGGCACGCCGCGGCCCTTGCGATAGATGTGGCCAAGGTACCAGTCAGCAACAATATTGCCGTCCTCCGAGGCCTTCCGGAAAAACTTGATCGCCTTGTCAAAGTTGCCGTTGCTGTAGGCCTTCTTGGCCTTCTTCAGATCATCGGTCCAGAATGGGATGTCGAGATCGGGCAGATTGAGCTTTGGCGTGGCGGGCATGTAGGAGAAGAACCCGGCTCCCTCGTACTTCTTGGGCGTGGGCAACCGGTGTCAGGCCAAGCAGCATCACGGCCAGAAGTGCCAATCGCTGCATTTCTGACAGGACGTGAAGCTGCCTTCACAAGCGCGCTAAATGTCGGCGTAGCAAACACCTTCAGCACTTCCTCCGGGATGGGTTACGGCACCTGAAACAGCGGGGCCTACCTGTTGGGCATATTTCCATAAAGCGCCGGAACCATAGCCATGGTCCTTGGGCTTCCAGCTTTTCTTGCGGGTGGCGAATTCAGCATCGCTCACATTGCATGTAGAGCGTGCCTTCAATGGCATCAAGGGTGATCAAGTCGCCATCCTTGAGAAGTGCTATGGGTCCGCCCAATTGCGCTTCGGGGCCGACATGGCCGACGCAGAAGCCGCGGGTGGCGCCGGAGAAGCGGCCATCGGTGATGAGCGCCATTTTCTCGCCCATGCCCTGGCCGTAAAGTGCTGCCGTGGTGGACAGCATTTCGCGCATGCCGGGACCGCCGCGCGGGCCCTCGTAGCGGATGACGAGAACTTCGCCTTCCTTGTATTTCTTGTGGGTGACGGCCTCGAAGCAGAGTTCCTCGGAATCAAAGCAGCGGGCGGGACCGGTGAAGGTCAGGTGCTTCATGCCGGCCACCTTCACGATGGCGCCTTCCGGCGCGAGATTTCCGCGCAGGCCGACAACGCCGCCGGTTTTGGTGATGGGCTTGTTGGCGGGATAAACCACGTCCTGGTCCGGGTTCCATTTTACCGAGGCCATGTTCTCGGCAATGGTGCGTCCGGTAACTGTCAGGCAATCGCCATGGAGGAAGCCATGGTCAAGCAGGGTTTTCATGAGCAGCGGAATGCCGCCGGCTTCAAACATGTCCTTGGCCACATATTTGCCGCCGGGCTTGAGGTCGGCGATGTAGGGCGTCTTCTTGAAAATTTCAGCGACGTCAAAGAGATCAAACTTGATGCCGCATTCATGGGCGATGGCGGGCAAGTGAAGTGCGGCATTGGTGGAGCCACCCGAGGCGGCCACAACGGTTGCGGCATTTTCCAGGGCCTTCAGGGTGACGATATCGCGCGGGCGGATATTGCGGGCGATCAGTTCCATCACCTTTTCCCCGGAGGTGAAGCAGAAGGTATCGCGGATTTCGTAAGGGGCCGGCGCGCCGCAGGAATAAGGCAGGGCAAGGCCGATGGCTTCGGCCACGGTTGCCATGGTGTTGGCGGTGAACTGGGCCCCACAGGAGCCCGCCGAGGGGCATGCGACCTGTTCCAGCGTGTGGAGGTCGGCATCGGACATATCGCCGACGCTGTGCTTGCCAACGGCTTCAAACACGTCCTGCACGGTGACGGGACGGCCCTTGAAGGTGCCGGGCAGAATTGAGCCGCCATAGATGAACACGGAGGGCACATTGAGGCGCACCATGGCCATCATCATGCCGGGCAAGGACTTGTCGCAGCCGGCAAGGCCCACGAGCGCGTCATAGCAATGGCCGCGCATGGTGAGCTCCACCGAGTCGGCGATGCATTCGCGCGAGACCAGCGAGGCCTTCATGCCCTGGTGGCCCATGGCGATGCCGTCGGTGACGGTGATGGTGCAGAATTCGCGCGGCGTGCCGCTGGCGGCGGCGACGCCGCGCTTGACCGACTGGGCCTGGCGCATCAGGGAAATGTTGCAGGGTGCGGCTTCATTCCAGCAACTGGCCACGCCAACGAGGGGCTGGTTAATCTGCTGCTCATTCAGGCCCATGGCATAGAGGTAGGACCGATGCGGGGCGCGCTGCGGCCCAACGGTTACATGGCGGCTCGGGAGCCTGGATTTTGAAATGACGGTGGCGTCCATAATGATGTCCTGTGTCAGCGTTTTTGTTTTATTTTTGTTAACGACGGCACAGCTTTCAGTCCTTCCTTCTCAAACAAACGGCGGCCTTACTTCCCGATCACCACTTTCCCGGTGATCAAGAGCAACCCCGCCCAATATTCCCAGAAGCCCCTTAAGCTCTGATTCCACAGGTCTCAGCTCTGTGAATTGTGACGGTAAGGGGCAATTTGGGCGGATGAAAGGTTCATTGTGGCGCAAAAATGCGGCAGCTGCACAATTCAACGGCCTGTGGCATTTCGGCAACAGACAGGGTTAATGCCCTTAATTTATGGCCCTAAAAAGGCTGTTTTAGATTGCGCGCCGCCGTGGCAGATTAGCAACTATGGCAGATTCTCTCGGAAACGCAGGGGAACATATTCGTCGTCGAATACGTTCCGCGCGCCGGATTGGGGCGACTCGCCATCGTCAACTTTCTGTTGAACCTTGTGACGCTCACAATTTACCGGTTCTGGGCCAAAACCAATGTGCGAAAGCATATCTGGAGCTGTGTTCACATCAATGGCCAGCCCCTGGAATATACCGGGCGGGGATTGGAACTGTTCATGGGCGCTTTGATCGTGTTTGGCCTGTTTGTGCTGCCCTTCGTGCTGATTATCGCTTTTATCAACATTGCCCTTGGCCCGGAGCACCCTGCCCTGTTTGCGGTCTATGGCCTGCTCTACCTTCTCATTTTCCTGCTTTGGGGGGCGGCCTTGTACCGCGCCCGGCGCTATCAGCTTTCACGCACGTTGTGGCGTGGCATAAGGGGAACGCTGGTGGGATCGTCAATGATCTATAGCCTGACCTATTTCGGGTCCATGCTGGCGCGCGGCATGTCGCTTGGCTGGACAACGCCGGTGCTTAAACACGGTTCTGCAAGAACAGATTATTGGCGACATGCGCTTTGGCGACCTTGCGTTCAAGTTCAAAGGACGCGCCGGCCCGCTTTATCCGACCTATGCACTGTGCTGGTTTCTTTCGCTTCTCGCTTTAATTGTCTTTGCCTTTTTGTTTGGCGCGGAGGTCGCGACACTTTTTGGACCAGAGGTGCAAAAGGTTTTTGATGACATTTTCAAGCCCGACTCTGAGCCAACATCCGAACAGATCTGGACGGCCAGCACTGTCGTTGCCATTCTCGGCTTCTCTTTCCTGGCGATGTTCCTGGTCATTCCCATGCTGTGGGCGATTTATTCGGCGAAGGAACTTGCCACCTTTGCCAATTACACGCGGGCGGGAAATGCCACTTTCAAATTGAACGCAACGGCGGGCAGCTTGATCTCGCTGGTCGTTGTCAACCTGCTTATCCTCATTTTCACGCTTGGCATTGGCCGTCCCTTCATGCAGCAGCGACTCATCCGTTATATGTGTGACCGCATGGAAGTTATCGGTACGATCGATGTGGACAGGATCGCGCAATCACAGGCAGCCCTGGACCAAACTGGAGAAGGCCTCGCCGATGCGTTCGACCTCGGTGTGGTCTGATGGCGATCGAGGCCGTCTATTTTGATGGGGAAACAGCCCGAGACCACAAAGTTGCGGTGAACCTTGAAACGTCGGGGCTTCAATTTTCTGGGGAAGGAGTTCCTGCCCAAACGTGGACTCTATCGGGCCTCACCGCGATTGACCCGCCCCACATGGGTCATCCATTAAGACTCTCCCATGACAGCCAGACGGGGGCACGGCTCAGCATTCGCAATGATGAGTTCACCCAACAGCTGTTGATGGCCGCGCCCCATCTCAAGGGCGGGTTTCATCCCAAGCGGGCCTTGCGCGTGTTCTTCTGGATTGTCGGGGGTCTTAGCATCCTGGCTGGCCTTATTTACCTCACGCTCAATTTTGCGCCGCAGAGGCTGGCGGTGCTGCTGCCCGATGCATGGAGCAAGCGCGTTGGCGAGCAAATGGAGGCCACGCTCGTCAGGAACGCAAAGGTCTGCCAGACTCCCGGCGGCGTGAAAGCCATTGCGGCGATGCTGGCAAGGCTTGCGGAGGGAAACCCGGATATGCCGCCGCTCCGCGTTCGTATCTATGACATTCCGATCATGAATGCCTTTGCGCTGCCCGGCGGGCATATCGTTCTGACGCGCGGGCTTTTAAGGGAAGCTTCCGAACCGGACGAAGTTGCGGGGGTTCTGGCCCATGAGATTGGCCATGTGGCGCACCATCATCCGGAGGCGCAAATGATCCGCATTGCGGGCATGCAGGTGTTGATCAGTGTTGCCACGGGAACATCGGGGGGAACCAATACCAGTTCACTTGCGGGGCTTGCCGCCATTTTGAAATCCAGCCGCGATGCGGAACGCGAGGCCGATGCCTACGCTGTTGCAACGCTCGGCGCGGCGCGCATCGATCCCATGGGACTTAAAGCATTTCTTTGAGAAAATCCTGAACGAGGAAGGCAAATTTTCCGGCGGGGCATTTGCGAATTTGGGAACGATATTTTCCACCCATCCGGTTACGATTGACCGCATTGATCAGATCAAACCAATGCCTGAGGGCGTTCCGCTGAGATCTCCGTTGTCTGACGAACAGTGGAAAGACCTGAAGGCGATTTGCGGATAGTTCTTGCGGCTATTTCTTCATGTCCAAGGTGCGCTCTTCATGGGCCACGAACCATTCCACCATTTCGGTCCAGATTGATTCCGCCAGGGCGGGATCGAGATGGTGGGCGCGGGCGAGAACCCGGGCCCGGTCAATGACATAGTCAACGCGGGCGGGAATGCGGGCCGGCAGGCCTTCCCGGTGCTTAACCACAATGATCGCTTCAACCAGGCGCTGGCGCTCGGCCAGAAGCTTGATGAGCTTTTCATCGACGACATCGATTTCCTGGCGAAGGTCGGCAATGCCGGTCTTTTTCAGTGCTGAGTTCATTCCCCACGAATGGCACGGGGACGAGGCAAAATTGAATGTGTCGAAGCGCCGCGTCAGCGGGCCAGGGTTATTTTTTGGCGCGGCTCCGGCACGACGACCCAGGGCCGGTTTCCGCTCAAGCCGCGGGCGGTGGTGAGGCTAGTGCGCTACCCTCAATGGCGATTGCGTGGGAGCCCATGCGCCAGACATCAAACCGGTCAATGCGCGTCGGCACGGACTTTGCAGGCCCCGCGCAAGGGATAGGCGGCGATGATGACGTCAAACCCCGTGCAGGAAGGCTGAGCGCCCTCCCCATCCAGAAAATAACCGATCACCTTGCCTTTGATTTCGCTGCGGCATGAACGGCCTTCGCAGGCCCATCCCGACCGCGCTGCCGCCTGCTTTGAAGGTGAGTTCCTCGCCATTGGCCTGCAGCCATTTCTCGGCGGCAAAGCGGCCCCGGCGCAGGTTTGCAAATACCAGTTCGCCGCTGCCATTGCGGAACGCCGTGTTGGCGGCGGTGCGTTCAATCAGCAGGTCGGGGAAACCTGTTGAACTGCGCCAGTGCAAAACCAGCAATCAATAGGACACCGCCCGCATATTTGGCCTGCCGGCTGGCCAGGCACAGAATTGAGGCCCCGAGCGCCAGGGCGATTGCGCTTGCCAGCGGCACCTGGGGAATGACGCGCTGGGCGCCGGGCAAAGCCGCCACATGATCGGAAATACTGAGCACCATTTCCAATCCCTTGCCCAGAACGGCAAGCGGCCATCGCTTCAAGGCCCAGAGGCATCAGCACAACGCTCAGCACCGCAAAGGGCATCACGGCGAGGCTGATCACGGGAATGGCCAAGCCATTGGCCAGAACGCCATAGGGCGCCAGCCTGCCGAAATGATAGGCGGCCGGGATGGAGGAGAAACTTCCCGCTATCAGCGTAGTCAGGATTGAGGCCAGTGCGATCTGGTAGAATTTCCGCGCATAGTAAATTCTCCGGCTTTCGATGCGATACTCCCGCTCAGCTCTGGGCCGGTTCCAGTATTCAAAGAATGCCGCAAGGCCCATGACCGCCATGAAGGACATCTGGAAGCTTGCCTGGATGGCTGACTCCGGTTGCAGGACGAGAATGAGCAAGAGCCGCCAGCGCCAAATTGCGGAGAGATATGGCAGGCCGGTCGACGATGATCGCCAGAAACACCACGGCGAGCATGATATAGGAGCGCTGGGTTGCGGCCCCTGATCCGGCCAAGCAGCATATAGGCAAAACCAAAAATCAGGGCGGCTGCCTGCCGCCCATTTCTTGATCGGCCAATGCTGTGCGATGGCGGGGAACAGCGCCAGAAAGGCCCTGACAATCCAGAACACACCGCCCGCGGCCAATGACATATGCAATCCGGAAATTGAAAGAACGTGAGCAAGCCCCGATATTTGCAGGCTTTTATTGACATCCTTGGGGATGGATGCGCGCTCGCCGGTGATCATGGCCTCGGCAAAAGCGGCGATGGTTCCCTTGAGGTGCTGGCGGATGCGGTCGCCGATTTGCTGGCGCAAACTATGCAACGCGCTGGAGAGCCACAAAGAGGGCGATGAGGCGCTGCCCAGCACATCTATTTTTGAGGTAATCCGGCCGGTGCCGCCGATGCCTTGAAAGTAAAGTTGCCTGCCGTAGTCGAAACCACCGGGCATGGTTGGCGAAGCGATGGGAGCAAGCCTGGCCTTGAAGGCGATCCTCGCGCCAATTGCCGGTTCGCCATTCTTGAGGGAATTCGACAGGCGCAAGCGCCGCGGCAATTGCGCGGCAGTCATGCCTTCGATTTTATCCGGTTGGAGAATGATCGTGGCGCGCCGTTCGGAAGCGCGCTCCACATCATGGACAATGCCGCTCACGACAATTTCGCCTGTCGTTGCTTTCAGCAGCGGAGTTGCGATGATTTCAGCGCGGATTTTCGCCAGCACAAATCCGCTGAGCAGGATTGCCAGCAGAAGCATTCCCATGCGGCCACGGGCATTCCAGAACAGCAGGATGGCCGCACCTGCCAAAAAACCAGCAAGCAGGACAGTGCCGGCTCCTGCGGCAGGGAAAAATAAGTCCAGATGCCAAAGGTCAGTGCCACCGGAGCCCAGAGAACCGTGGCACCGAGCTGCGCTTCCCACAGTTCCTGCAGCTTGCCCGCCACTTCAGCGCCCTCTTACGCGCCCCAAAAGCTTGTGCTATTTGCCTTCGTCCAAGCCTTCGGGCACCATCCCCGCCACCAGCCTACAAGGAAAACGGTGTTCATGTCATCGCCCGTCGTTACCCGCTTTGCCCCCTCGCCCACCGGCTACTTGCACATTGGCGGGGCCCGCACGGCCCTATTCAATTGGGCCTATGCCAAGCACGTGGGCGGCAAGATGCTGCTGCGCATCGAGGACACGGACCGTGAACGCTCAACCGATGCGGCCATCGACGCCATCATCTCCGGCATGACATGGCTGGGTTTGACGTGGGATGGCGAAGCTGTTTCGCAGCATGCCCGCGCGGCGCGCCACCGCGAAGTGGCCGAGCAGCTACTGGCCAAGGGCCATGCCTATCATTGCTATTGCAGCCCGCAAGAATTGGACACCATGCGCGCCAAGGCCGAGGCCGAAAAGCGCCCGATCCGCTATGACGGAACCTGGCGGAACCGCGACCCGAAAGAAGCCCCTGTCGGCGTGAAGCCCGTTATCCGGTTCAAGTCACCGCAGGAGGGCGAAACGGCCATCAACGACAATGCCCAGGGCCGCGTGGTGTTTGCCAACCGGGATCTGGATGATCTCATCATCCTGCGCTCGGACGGCAACCCCACCTATAATCTTTCCGTGGTGGTCGATGACCACGACATGGGGGTGACCCATATCATCCGCGGGGTTGACCATCTCACCAACGCGGCGCGGCAAACGCAAATCTATCTTGCCATGGGCTGGGCGGTGCCGGACATGACGCATGTGCCGCTCATCCATGGCCCGGATGGCGCCAAGCTTTCCAAGCGCCACGGAGCCTTGGGGGTTGAGGCCTACCGCGCCATGGGTTACCTGCCTGCGGCCTTGCGCAATTACCTGGCGCGGCTGGGCTGGAGCCATGGCGACGAGGAAATTTTCTCCACGGCGCAGTTGGTCGAATGGTTTGATCTCGGCAATATCGGAAAATCTCCGGCGCGTTTTGATTTTGCCAAGCTTGAGAATCTCAATGGCCACTACATCCGCCATCTGGACGACGCTTCGTTGCTTGATGAGTTCATTGCATTTCTTCCGTATGCGGATGGTGGCACTGAAATGCTGGCCCGGCTTGATGACACCAAGCGCGGCCAGTTGCGCAAGGCCATGGCTGGCCTGAAGGAACGGGCCAAGACCTTGGTTGAACTCAAAACCGGTGCGGCGTTCCTGTTTGCTGCACGGCCACTGGTCCTGGATGAGAAAGCCAAACAGATTATCGCCGATGGCGGACAGGCTGCCTTGCTGGGCCTGGTGCCGGTTCTGGAGGCGTGCGGTGAATGGGAACGCGGCTGCGCTTGAAGCCGCCGTCAAAGCCCATGCGGAGAAACAGTGGCATAAAGCTGGGCAAGCTTGCCCAGCCCTTGCGCGCCGCGCTCACGGGCACCTCCACCTCGCCTCCCATCTTCGATGTATTGGAAGTTCTTGGGCGGGAAGAAGCGATGGCGCGGATCAATGATCTGTTGAATTGACCTTTTTGCTGCGCTGCAATAAGGTCTTATAGTACAAATTGAGAGGTCTTGATGACTGACGCAGAACCTTCGGCAAAGCTTACATTCAAGGGAAAAACCTATGAATTGCCGGTGATCAAGGGAGCCCTCGGACCCGATGTCATCGACATCAGCAAGCTCTACGCGGAGGGAAAGGTTTTCACCTTCGATCCCGGCTACACCTCAACGGCGGCCTGCGAATCCAAGATCACCTATATTGACGGCGATGAAGGTATTTTGCTGCACCGCGGCTATCCCATTGACCAGCTCGCCGAAAATGGCGACTTCATTGAGACCTGCTATCTGCTCTATTACGGCGAATTGCCGAACCAGGCCCAGCGCCGCTCATTTGAGCATGCCATTACCCATCATACGATGATCCATGAGCAGATGGCCCGGTTTTTCCAGGGCTTCAGGCGCGATGCGCATCCCATGGCGGTTATGGTGGCAGTCGTGGGCGCCATGTCGGCTTTCTATCATGATTCAACCGACATTGACGATCCGCGGCAGCGTGAAATCGCCTCGCACCGCATGATTGCCAAGCTGCCAACGATTGCGGCCATGGCCTACAAGTATCACATCGGGCAGCCCTTTGTTTATCCGCGCAATGACCTGTCCTATGCGGCCAATTTCCTGCACATGTGCTTTGCGGTGCCGTGCGAGGAATACAAGGTGAACCCCATCCTGGCGCGCGCCATGGACCGCATCTTCATCCTGCATGCCGATCATGAGCAGAATGCCTCGACCTCAACAGTCCGGCTTGCCGGCTCTTCGGGTGCAAACCCCTTCGCCTGCATCGCGGCCGGCATCGCCTGTCTTTGGGGTCCGGCCCATGGCGGCGCCAATGAGGCGGCTCTCAAGATGCTGGGAGAAATTGGCAGCGGTGGATAAAATTCCGGCCTTCATTGAAAAAGTGAAGGACAAGAGTTCGAATATCAGGCTTATGGGTTTCGGCCACCGGGTTTACAAGAACTACGACCCCCGCGCCAAGATCATGCAGCAAACGGCTCATGAAGTTCTTTCCGAACTTGGCATCAAGGACGATCCGCTCCTTGACGTGGCGCGCGAACTGGAGCGGGTTGCCCTGAACGACAAGTATTTTGTTGACCGCAAGCTCTATCCCAATGTGGATTTCTATTCCGGCATCACCTTGCGCGCCCTTGGTTTTCCGACCTCGATGTTCACTGTGCTCTTTGCATTGGCCCGCACCGTGGGCTGGATATCCCAGTGGAAGGAAATGATCGAGGATCCGAGCCAGCGCATCGGCAGGCCGCGCCAGCTCTACAAGGGCTCGCAAAAGCGCGACTACGTTTCGATCACCAAGCGCGCGAAGTATAGCTTAGCGCTCGTTCATCAGCATTGCGCCGATCTCGGCCTCGGCGACTTTCTTGCCGTCAACATGGGCCTCGGCCCAGTATTTCCACACGGGCGCCCGCTTGTTGGAAAGCTTGACGTGGAAGTGGACGACGTCGCCGGGCAGCACCGGTTTGCGGAAGCGGGCCTTGTCGATGGACATGAAGAACACAAGCTTGCCGGCGTGGGCATCGCCCAAATGGTTCAGCACCAGGGCGCCTGCAGCCTGGGCCATGGCTTCAATCAGCAACACCCCCGGCATGACGGGCTTGCCGGGAAAATGGCCCTGGAAGAAGGGCTCATTGATGGTGACGTTCTTGATCGCCGTGCCCTGCTCCTCGCCATCCATATCAATCATCCTGTCGATGAGAAGAAAGGGATAGCGGTGCGGCAGCAGCTTCATGATGCGGGCGATGTCGGCGCTCATCAGGGTTTTTGCCGGTGTTTCTTCAGCCATGCTGCCATCCCCATAAAGATTCGGACGGCCTTTGGAGCCGTCCGATTGACTTTAGCACCGCAATTCCAAAGGTCTAGAAGCGCGTTCCGATGGAGAAGCGGAACCATTCGGTTTCATCATACTTGGCTTTCATAACCGGATAAGCCAGTTCGAAGCGCAGCGGCCCGAAGGGCGACTGCCAGATGAGGCCGGCACCCACGGAGGCGCGGAAGGCCATGGTGTCGAAGACGGTGCAATCTTTGCGTGCTCCGGTGCAACGCATGCCATCGCCAGTTGTCAACAGTCTCTTCCGGCGAACCAAACACCGTACCGAAATCGGTAAATGCCGCGCCTTCAATGCCCCATTGCTCCGGCAGGCCACAGGGAAGGTCAGTTCGGCCGTGCCAATGGCATAGCTCTGGGCGCCAATTGCATCGGTATCGCCATCGATTGCCGATTTGCCGTGGTCCAACACCCGACTGGGCGAAGCCGCGGAAGCTTTCTGCCCCCTTGAAGAAGCGGTCTTGCAGCGGCACATCCCTGCCATTGAAAGCCTTCAATATGGCCCGCGTTGCCTTCAAGTTTCAGGACAATCAATTCTTCATAAAGCGGGTAGAAGTACCAGCCGTGGGCTTCAACGCGGCCAAAGTACGCGTCGCCACCAAGACCTGCGATTTCCGATTCCAGCTGGCCCCTGAAACCCAGTGTCGGGCGAGTCGGGTTATCGATATCATCCCACGTATAGTTCGCGCCTACTGATGATTTCAAACTTGAGCCTTCCTGGGCAATGATCGCAGGAGAGGCCTCATCACGGTCAATGCCGCTTACATCACGGTAAGCCAAGCGTATATTTGAAACCGACGGAAGAATATTCGTCAAGCCTGAATCCGGTGCGCAAAGCACCTCCGATGTTGGTGCTCTCAAAGGAAGACGTCTACTTGTATTATCCGTCTTCGTTGCAAAAACATCGAAGCCAGCTGAAATCGGCATGCCCATGAAATAGGGTTCGGTGAAGCTGAAGTCGACCTGCTGCCGCTTGAAACTCAAGGTCGTATTCAGTTTAACATACTGACCCCGGCCCAGCAGGTTGCGCTCGCTCAGTTCAACTGATCCGACAATTTGTTCGACCGACGAATAACCAATCGAGAAGCTAATCTTGCCGGTTGACTTTTCGGTGACGACCACGACCAGATTGATCTTGTCCGCAGCGGATCCTTCTTCTTCCTGGAAATCAATTTTCTCGAAGAAATCGAGGGCCATCAGACGGCGGCGGGCGCGTTCAATGAGCGCACGGTTAAATGCATCTCCTTCATAAATGAGCAATTCACGGCGAATAACCTCATCCAGGGTGCGGGTGTTGCCCTCAATAATAATCTGTTCAACATAGGCACGACGGCCTTCCTCAATGTTGTAACTGATATTTAGCGACCCCTGACCCACATTGCGGTCAACCTTCGGCTCAACCTTGGCAAAGACAAAACCCTGCCGGCTGGCTTCAAGCGCCAAGTTTTCCACGGTCTTATCAACCTTGACCGCATTGTAATCATCGCCGACACCGGTCTTGATTACCGCTTTCAGCCTTTCAGGATCCAGATTGGTATCGCCAATGTTCACGGCAACATCGGCAATCGTGTAACGTGGACCTTCTTCAACGACGAAATCGATTTCGAAGTAGTCGCCATCTGGCGAAAGCTGTGCTTCGGCGGAAATAACATTGAAGTCCGCATAACCATGCCTCAGGTAATGGCGGCGCAGCAGCTCCTTGTCGTATTCCAGGCGATCAGGATCATAGGTATCGTTCTTCTGGAAGAAATTCCACCAGCTGTGTTCGGCTGTACCGATGACGTCGCGCAGTCCGCCGTCACTAAAGGCCTCATTGCCGGTGAAGCTGATTGTCTTCACCGTTGTTTCCGAACCCTCGGTCACCTCAAATACCAGGTTGACGCGATTCTCGGGCAACCGAATGAGTTTGGGAGCCACCCGAACGTTGTAAAAACCGGATTTTTGATAAAGCGCCAAAACCCGCTGAGTATCGCTTTGCACCCGCGCCTTGGTGTAGATCATTCGTTCACGGACTTCAACTTCCTTGGCCAGCGCCGCATCGTCAAGCTTGCTGTTACCTTCAAAATTGACCTTGTTTATAAGCGGGTTTTCTTCCAGCTTAATGACCAGGGTATTGCCGCGCTGGAACATCTGAACATCGGAAAACAACCCGGTCTGAAACAGGACCTTTATGGATTCGTCGATCTTTTCCGGATCAAACTCGTCGCCCCGTGAAAACTGCAGATAGGAAAGCACGGTCTCTTCCTCGACCCGCTGATTGCCTTCAATCCTTATCTGGGTAATGGTTTGGGCGTAGGCTTGAGTTGCCCAGCCCGATGGCGAAGCCACCGGCATGGCGAAGGACAGAACGAGGCTCAATAGTGCCACGCCAATGAGTTTAATACGCATCAAAAGACCAATCTTCCCCAATTTCAGCCGTCCCACAAATCACTCTCGCCCGCCGTTGGTTTTAACGTCTTTCAACTGCTTTGCAAATAAAAGATAGCCCTATTTTCAACCCCCAACCATCATTGCAAATACCCTGGTCAGATCATTCCAGAAACCGAATGCCATCAGCATCGCGACAAGCGACAATCCTAGCCTAAAGCCCCATTCCTGGGCCTGTTTTCCGAGGGGTTTTCCCGACACCGTTTCAATGGCGTAATAAACCAGATGGCCACCATCCAACATTGGGATTGGAAACAGGTTAATAAGCCCGACGCTTGTGGACAAGAAAGCGATGAAGATCACGAATCGGATGATCCCGGTGGACGCCGCATCACCGGCCATTTTGGCGATTGAAACCGGGCCACCTATCTGCTTTGAACTTTCCTCCCCACGCACCAGCTTGCCCAGATACTTAAAGGTCACCGATACGATGCGCCATGTTTCGCTGGTGCCTTGAGAAATCGCGTCGGGTATCGAAAGGCGGCGCACTGAAGCAACAGTGTCTTTGGGAGGAGATATTCCCAAAAGTCCCCGCTTGGATGTGCCACCAAATCCATCCGGTTCCTCAACGATGCCTGCAACAATATTCAGGACAATAGTGGTTCCGCTTCGGTCAATCGTCACATTCAGCAGCTCTCCACCGCGGAAAGAAACTGACTTTACGATCTCGGCAAATGTTTCGATTTTCGCGCCATCAATGACGGCGATCAGATCACCGCTCTTGATTCCGGCCTTTTCGGCAGCACTTCCCGGCTGCACCTCTCCGACGCGTGGCTCATTCATCGGAATGCCAACAAAGGCAAACACGCTGGCAAAAATCAGGATCGAAAGAAGGAAATTGGCAATGGGGCCGGCCGCCACGACAGCGGCGCGCTTCCAAACGGGTTTGCCATGAAAATTGCCGGCAGTGCGTGTCATTTCGGACTCAGGCGCGGCTTGCGGAAAGCTCGTCGGATTGGCATCGCCTTCAAATTTTACGTAGCCACCCAGCGGCAACCAGCAGACTTTCCAACGGGTGCCATGCCTGTCATTCCAGCCAAAGATTTCACGGCCAAAACCAATGGAAAAGATTTCCACCGCCACACCACACCAGCGCGCCACCAGAAAGTGGCCAAGCTCATGAATGAAAACAATAATTGTAAGAGCGGCAATAAATGGCAGAAGATAGCCAAAGGGCAAGTGCGCATAGTTCAGAAAATCCATCGTCAGTCCCAACTCCCCGAACCATATTCAGACGTTCCTGCCTGAACTCCTTGTGTCCGACACAAGCACTCGCAAGGCTCGTGCCATTGCGGTTCGTGATTCATCGTTCATTAACCACACAAGCCCGCATTTAAGTCAACATTTCGGCAAAATATGGTTACCAGTGCAGCAATCCGCGTGCTGCACTTACCCCCTGGTCCCGAAAAATTCCAATTAGGGCGGCCGCCACGGCCACGGCAATCAGCCCATCCACCCGGTCAATAATCCCGCCATGGCCCGGAATGAGACCCGCCGGCGTCCTTAACCCCATGAAATCGCTTGAGAGATGACTCGAAAAGATCCCCGGCCTGTTCCACCAAAGCCAGGCAAGCGGCAAGAATGGCAAGGGCCCAAATGCCATTCAGATGGGTGACGTAGGCAAAAATAATTGAGACTAGTGCACTTCCTGCCACAGCCCCGCCAAGGCCGGCCCAGGTCTTTTTTGGGGAGATCGACGGGGCCAGTTTGGGACCGCCAATAATACGGCCGGCAAAATAGGCGAGAGTGTCGGCTGACCAGACAATCAAAAATATCCAGAGAATGGCGGCAAAGCCATAATCCGGGTCGCCACGCAGGAGAATGAAGGCGAGGGCCGGAAATCCCACGTAAAAAATTCCAAAATAGCTCCATTTGCTGGCGGCGGAATTCCCAGCGAACGGACCATCGACGCCTGACACAAGCGCCAATCCCAAAATGACCATCAGGGCATATTCAAACCCCATGCAGATCCGGCAAAACTGTGCCACAAAGCGGCAGCTCCCATGTGCAGGGCGTATTGCGCGGGATTTTTGGGATGAACCATTGAGGCCCATTCATGGGCCATCAGTCCGCTGAGCAACAACACAAAACCCTTGAACCAGATTCCGCCAAACCAGGCGCAGGCGATCACGGCCGGAATGAGGATCAGCGCCGAGGCCGTCCTCGTCGCCGAGGTCACCCCACTTTGCCGATTACAGTCATGCGGTTTGTGCTTCGATGCCGCCAAAGCGACGGTCCCGCAGACGGAATTCATCAAGGGCCCTGGCAAATATTTCGTGGGTAAAATCGGGCCAGAATTCATCGACAAAAACAAATTCCGTATAGGCGCACTGCCATAGCAGAAAATTCGAAATGCGCTGCTCGCCGCCGGTGCGAATGAGCAGGTCGGGATCAGGAATGCCGGCGGTGTCCAAATTGCGGGAAATCAATTCCGGTGAAATATCAGCTGTTGAGATTTCGCCGCTTTCAATCTTCTGGGCAATTGCAGACATGGCGCGGCTGATTTCCTGCCTGCTGCCATAATTGAAGGCGACGATGAGATTGAGTTTGGAATTTTCCGCGGGTAAGCCGCTCCGCATCGTTAAGCAAGGACACGATGCCCGGTTCCAGATCGGCGCGGCTGCCGACAACGGTAATCTTCACGCCGGAGCGATGCAATTCGGCCACGTCCTGGCGGATAAACCGGCGCAAGAGATCAAGCAGAAACGAAACTTCCGCTGCCGGGCGCGACCAGTTCTCCGAACTGAAGGAATAGATCGTGAGGTATTCAATGCCGAAATCGGCAGCGGCCTTAACCGCGCGGCGCAGGGCGTCAACGCCTGCCTTATGGCCTGCCGAGCGCGGCAAGCCACGGCGCGCAGCCCAGCGGCCATTGCCATCCATGATAATGGCGACATGACGAGGAACGGCGGGCGGTCGGGTCAGCATGGCGCGGTATGGCCCCTCAAACCTGCATGATTTCGGCTTCTTTTGCCTTCAAAGAAGCATCGATTTCCTTGATCGTTTCGTCAGTCATCTTTTGGGTTTCTTCGGATTTTTTCTTGTGATCGTCTTCGCTCATCGCATGGTCTTTTTCCAAGAGCCTTCAACTGGTCCATGCCGTCGCGGCGCACGTTACGCACGGCAATGCGGGCCTTTTCAGCATACTGATGGGCCACCTTAACAAGTTCCTTGCGACGGTCCTGAGTCAAGTCCGGCATGCGCAGGCGAATGACCTGGCCTTCGGTCTGCGGGTTCAGTCCCAGATTGGAGGCGTGAATGGCCTTTTCCACGGCAACCACCAGGCCCTTGTCCCAGACATTGATTTGCAGGAGGCGCGCTTCCGGAACGGTGATGGAGGCAACCTGGTTGAGCGGCATCACGGCGCCATAGGCATCGACCTGAACCGGCTCAAGCAGAGTTATGGAGGCGCGGCCGGTGCGGAGGCCGCCGAAATCGTGCTTGAGCGATTCCGTCGCACCATGCATGCGACGCTTGATGTCAGCGGCGTTAAAGGGAACGGGTTGGGCCATGGGCTAGTCCTTCGTCACTAGGGTAAAGCGGCCGGTGCCGTTCAAGACTTTCGACACGGCGCCCGCTTCCCGGATGGAAAATACAATTACCGGAATCCCGTTGTCCCGTGCAAGGGCGATTGCGGCGGGATCCATAATACGCAGGTCCCGGCTCAAAATCTCGTTAAAGGTGATTTTCTCGAAGCGCTGGGCCTTCGGGTTCTTCTTGGGGTCTTCGGCGTAGACGCCATCGACACTGGTTCCCTTGAAAAGGGCATTGCATTGCAGTTCGGCGGCGCGCAGAGCCGAGCCAGTATCGGTGGTGAAGAACGGCAGGCCGGTGCCTGCCGCGCAGATCACCACCCTGCCCTTTTCCAGATGATGGATGCCTTTGGCCGGCGAATAGGTTTCACAGACGGTCGGCATGGCAATGGCGGAAAGAACGCGGGCATCAATGCCCTTGGACTTCAATACGCCCTGCATGGCCAGCGCGTTCATGATGGTGGCCATGATGCCCATGTGATCGGCGCTCACGCGGTCCATGCCCTTGGCGGCGCCGGCAAGGCCGCGGAAGATATTTCCGCCGCCAATCACCAAGGCCACCTCGGCGCCGGATTTGACGCAGGCGATGACTTCATCGGCAATGCGCGCCACCGTATCCAGGTCAATGCCGAAGGCCTGGTTGCCCATCAGCACTTCACCTGAAACTTTAAGAAGAATTCGCTTGTAGGTGATTTTGCTCATGGGTTTTGACAGTCCAGTAAGGAAAAGGTCCCGTATTTCGGCCCAATCTAGGTGTTCGAGGCCGATTCGTCTTAGGACATTTTTCACTTTAATCAAGAGCTTCGGTTCGCTGCCCTTAACCTTGAAGTAAGTGAAGCCGGTTTACCTTTGGAAAAAAGGAACCCGCATATGCTTGCATTCTTCTTCCGCCCGTCGGGGCGTATTGGCCGGGGCCAATGGTGGCTCGCACAAATTGCCGTTATCGCCCTTGTGACTGTCGTCCTTGTTGTGTTGGGCATCCTCCACGGCGCAACGATCCGACCAGCTCCCGATGTTCAACTTTCAGACGTTGGTCTCTTAAATCTGCTAACCTTGGTCTCTTGGTAATATCGCTTCTGCTGATATGGATGACATTTTGCCTGACCGTCAAACGCTATCACGACCGTGGCAAGTCGGCGTGGTGGTATTTAATCCAGTTCATTCCGATCATCGGTGGAATCTGGGCCTTGGTTGAACTTGGCTTTTGCTCCGGCGACGATGGCGACAATGAATATGGGGATGGTCCGGACCTAAATATCGGCGATGACCTGAAAGCTTTGCGGGAAATGGGCGGGCAGCCAAGTCCGGTCGCCACCGCTGCCACTTACCGCCCTGCTCCGACGCCGAGAACGAGCGGACCGCCGGTTTTCGGCAAACGTGGCTAATCTATAAAAAAGGGCCCGAACGGGCCCTTTTCAATTGGGAAGTTCCAATCAAGCCTGGCCGGCAGCCTTGGCCACTTCGGCGGCGAAATCATCGACCGCCTTTTCGATGCCTTCACCGAGCTGCATGCGCACATAGCCCAGGAGCTTGACGGGAGCACCGGCCTTGTTGCCGACTTCGCCAAGAACCTGGGTCACCGACTTGGTGCCGTCATGGACATAGGCCTGTTCCAACAGGCAGTTTTCCTTGGCATAGGTCTTGAGGCCAGAGGCAATGATCTTTTCAAGGACGTTGGCAGGCTTGCCCGCGTTCTTTTCTTCGAGAATGGCTTTTTCGCGGGCCAGGGTTTCAGGCGGAACGCCTGCCAAATCCATGGCGACCGGATTGGTTGCGGCGACATGCATGGAAAGCAGGCGGCCAAAGGCGGCCAGTTCTTCCTTTTTGCCGGTTGACTCAAGCGCCACGAGAACGCCGATCTTGCCCAAGCCGGGAGCCGCCTGGTTATGCACGTAAGAACCGATCACGCCGTCCTTGACCTTGAGCGAAGCGGTGCGGCGCACGCCCATGTTTTCGCCAATGGTGGCCACCATCTCGGCCACATATTCAGCGACCGCATGCGGCGAGCCCGGGAACTTGGTGGTTTTCAGCTGTTCAGTGTTGCCGTCGGCGGTAAGCGCCAACTTGGCAATGCCGGCGACCATGGCCTGGAATTTTTCGTTGCGGGCGACAAAATCGGTTTCCGAGTTTACTTCAACGGCAGCACCGGTGGTGCCGTTAACGGCAATGCCGACGAGGCCTTCGGCGGCAACCCTCGTGGATTTCTTGGCGGCCTTGGCCAGGCCCTTGGCGCGCAGCCAATCGGTGGCCGCCTCCATGTCGCCATTGGTGGCGGCAAGGGCTGCCTTGCAGTCCATCATGCCTACGCCGGTTGATTCACGTAAGCTTTTCACCATGCCAGCTGTAATCTCAGCCATGATCATCCTCTTTCAAAAATGGAGTAAGGGCCCGCGCGGATCGCGGGCCCCTGAATAGTGTTATTCCGCTGGTACGGCTTCAGCCATTGGGTTTTCATCGGCGCCGACATCATGGCCCGAAGCGCCTTGCGCCTGCGAAATGCCTTCAATGGCGGCACGCGCGATGAGGTCGCAATAGAGCGCCACGGCGCGGCCCGCGTCATCATTGCCGGGGATAGGATAGTTTACGCCGGCAGGATCCGAGTTCGTGTCGATAATCGCCACAACCGGAATTCCCAAACGATTGGCTTCCTTGATGGCGAGGGCTTCCTTGTTGGTGTCGATCACGAACAGGATGTCAGGCGTTCCGCCCATGTCCTTGATACCGCCCAAGGCCTTGTCGAGCTTGGTCTTCTCGCGGGAAATCGAGAGCAATTCGCGCTTGGTGAGGCCCAGGCCTTCCTTGGCGAGCTGTCTCGTCGAGGGTGCGGAGATGCTTGATGGAATTCGAAATGGTCTTCCAGTTGGTGAGCATGCCGCCCAGCCAGCGGGAATTCACATAGTATTGGGCCGAACGCTTGGCGCTGTCGGCGATCTGCTCTTGCGCGGTGCGCTTGGTGCCGACGAACAGCACGCGGCCGCCCTTGGCAACGGCCGCCGTCACGGCGAGAAGCGCCTGATGCAGCAATGGCACGGTCTGGGCCAAATCGATGATGTGGATGCCATTGCGCGAGCCGTAGATATACGACTGCATCTTGGGGTTCCAGCGGTGGGTTTGATGTCCGAAATGAACGCCTGCTTCAAGCAATTGGCGCATGGTAAATTCTGGCACAGCCATGGTCTTTTCCTTCTCCGGTTGATCCGCCGCGGATGGTTGTGACCGGATTATCCGGCACCGGAAGGACTTCAGCCTATGAGGGGAATTTGCATTCCCATGGCCCAAGTCCAACACCCGCGTGAGTATTTAACGAGCGGGGCTATACAGGTGCGCCGCGGCAAAGGCAAGGGGCGGTCAGGAAACCCAGCAAAACCACGCTTTCCTATCGTTGGGAACAATTTTGCAAGATTTCATTGAGTCTGTTTCTCCGGTTGCTGCTTGACAATGCGCCATGCCCTGATGATGGCTTCGGCGCTGCGCTTGCCTTCGGCCTCATCGGTCTCCCAACTGATAACCGAAAGCCTCATGATGTGACGGCCGCGCCATACGGCGCCACCTGCGAAACATTCGCCATCGGCTTGAATGCGGCTGATCGTATCGCGGGTCAGTTGATCGCCGGCTTCCTTAGTTTGATCGCCGCCGAAGCGCACAATAACCTGATTGAGCACCACGTCGTTGAGAATTTCAATTCCGGGTTCGGCGGCAAGCATCCCGGACATGACGCGTGCCACCTGACAATGGCGCTCGACCATTGCCGATATTCCCCTTCGTCCCAAATGCTTGATCATGGCCCACGTGGCAAAGCCCCGGGCGCGGCGCGAAAGCTCAGGCACATAATGGCTGGGATCACGCTCGCCTTCGGCGGCGAGTGGCAGATAGCTCGCAGCAATCGTCACGGCACGCCTGTGGGCCAGTTCATTGCGGACAATTGCATAACCGCTGTCATAGGGGGTTTGCAGCCACTTGTGGCCGTCGGTTGCCCAAGAGTTTGCACTTTCAAGCCCGGCAGCGAGATGGCGCGTTGTTGAACTTACGCGCGCCCATAAACCGAAAGCACCATCGACATGCAGCCAGGCGCCGACCTTTTTTGCCAGCGGAACAATCTCCGCAAAATTGTCGAACGCACCGGTATTGATTTGCCCGGCCTGGGCAATCACGATTAATGGTCCTTTCACTTTGGCAATAGCTTCGGCAAATGCCGGAACCAGCATGCGGCCCTGCGCATCGGTTGGGATACGCACAACGCGGTCATGACCAAGGCCCAGAAATTGCAGGGCTGAAAATACTGTCGTATGGGCGTCATCGCCGATCAGCACGGTAATTGGTGGTGCGCCGAAAAGGCCATCCGCATCGGCATTCCAGCCGGCATTGCGCAACTCTTCATCACGCGCCGCAGCAAGGCAAACGAAATTTGCAACTGTTCCACCGGTGACAAAGCCCACGGAACTCTCACGCGGCAGATCAAGGAGTTCGAGCAACCAACCGGCCGCAGCCGTTTCGGCTGCCGCAGCGGAAGGTGCTGCATGATGATTTCCACAATTCTGGCCCCAGGCGGAGGTCAGCCAATCGGCCGCCATGCCAACGATGTGCGATCCGCCGATGACCCAACCGAAGAAACGCGGGCCGGTGGCCATTTGAAGACCGTCGACCGCCTTGTTTGCCAATTCCTGGATGACCGCTTCACCCTCTTCCGGATTTTCCGGAACGGGGCCACCGAAGATCATTTTCATGTCCGCGTAGGTCTTGATGGGCCTTTGCGGAAGTGTTCCGATGTTTTGACGAAAGTTCAGCGCCGCGTCTGCCGCGATTTCCAGGACTCGCTGGTTTCCCTTCTTCGGTTTCAATACTTCCTCACTTCTTCCGCGCCATGGTCACGCCGTCGCAGATCGGCACCATCACGAGATCAACGCGGGCATCGGCCATGATCTTCTTGTTAAGAGCGCGCAAGGCTTTCGTATCTTCATCCTTGACCGAAGGCTTTGCAACGCTTCCGCTCCACAAGACATTGTCAATCAGCATGACTCCGCCGGTCCGCAGGAGTTTCAGGCCGCCTTCATAATAGGTGTCGTAGGATGATTTATCGGCGTCGATGAACATCATGTCGAAGCGCCCCGCCTCGCCCGCCTTCACGAGCTGTTCAATGGTTTCCGCACCCGGACCCAACCGCAAGTCGATGCGGCCGTCAACGCCAGCCTTCTTCCAAAACCTGCGCGCCACCTTGGTCCATTCTTCGTTCACGTCAGCGGCGATGATTTTCGCGTCTCCCGCCAGCGCCATGGCCAAGGATGAATAGCCGGTGAAGGTGCCAATTTCGAGAATGCGCTTGGCGCCCATGAGCTTCACCAGCATGGCCATGAAGGCACCCTGCTCCGGCCCGATCTGCATGCGGGCGTTGCCGCCGAGCTTTGCAGTTTCGAGGCGGAGCTCTTTCAGGATTTCCGGTTCGCGGTAGGCGTGAGCGGCGTAATAGTCATAGAGGCGGCCTTCGAGGCCAATTGTCTTTCCAGTCATGCAACACTCACTCTATTGGCGTAGATTTATAGGGCCCGATGAAATCATCCTTGGAGAGGGGCACACCGTTGTGGCGGAGGATGGCATAGGCGATGGTGAGGTGGAAATAGAAATCCGGCATTTCAACAATGGCGGCGTAGTCGTCAGCCGGCATTCCCTTTGTGCCGTCAAAGAAGATTGGCACCACCCGTTGGGCCCGTTCCACAAGGCTGCTCGCCGGTATTGCCCTGAGATAGGCGATTGCGGTTTTCAGGCTGGCATGCACATCCTCAAAGCTTGCTTCTTCATAGCCCACATGCGGCGCAGGCTCGTCGGTGAAGTGCCTGGCGAAATCCATGGGAAGATAGAGGGCATACTGCAGTTGCTGGATCAGGCTGAACATGTCGGAGTAGAGCCTGGCACCCAACAGCACATCAGGTTCGATTTTACTCTCGCGGGCATGAGATTCCGCCTTGACCAGAATCTTATCGAGATTTTCGAGCGAACTTATCATCGCTGCAATGGTGAGACGATGGAACGTTTCATTCTGCGCTGCCTTGGCCATGCTTTCCTCCCTTGGTTGTCGTTAAGGCTTCATGCCTCCACTTCCTTTGGTTTTTGCACAAAGCGCTGATAGAGCCAACCGATGACTACAAGGCTGAGGCCCAGGCCGAGGAAGGAGCCGATCTGATACAGCCCTTCCAGTCCCGACATATCCCAGAGGAAGACTTTCAGAACCACTAGGACCATGACGCCGAGCCCCGCATAACGGATGTACTGGCGGCCAAGTTTAATGCCGGCCGCGAACAAGGAAAGGGCGGACACCAGCCATACGGCGGAATAGGCATAGAACTCAGCCCCGGACAGCGACCAAGCGACAAGGGCTGGCCCCTGGAATACGCGCTTGGTTTCGAGCGTCATATAGGTCATGGCGAGGACCAGAGCCAGAATGCCAATGGCAGGACGAAACCTGAGCCAGCCCAACGCATCGAGCCGGCGCGCGATGAAGCCGAGCAACACGACAGGTGCTAGGTAAGCCAGCAGCAAGGCATTGAACACAACATTGCCGGGAATCGGATCTTCCGTGACAATCGGGTTCAGGGCCGCAAGGCTCACCGTCACAATTGCCGCGCAGGAAACGCCAAGTAGAATGCGCGCACCCCAAAGCGAAATCAGCGAAGAGAATATCTGCCGGCGATACATCAAGCCGTAGGCAGCGCCCAGCCAGGTCAGGATATGGGCCGCCACTT
Source organism: uncultured Alphaproteobacteria bacterium (assembly GCA_963810045.1). Classification (GTDB taxonomy): domain Bacteria; phylum Pseudomonadota; class Alphaproteobacteria; order Rhizobiales; family Aestuariivirgaceae; genus Aestuariivirga. The sequence continues at coordinate 44,140 of CAWELV010000025.1, forward strand.
CGAGCAATTGCGGTTCGTCGGTTGTCAAGCCGCCGCCGATGAGAACGCGGAGTTCCAGCGAGACAATGGAAATCGCAAGGCCAAGACTGATGCCTTCAAGGGCGATTGCGGATTTGTTGTGGCCCGATGATTTCAGCCAGTGCGCGCCGAAGTAGAAGAGGACAATTGGAATGCCGTAACCATAGAGCGGCCAATGCTGGCCCAATGGCAAGGTGCGGTCATCGTTCCAGAGTTCACGCGAAACAAACAAGCGCAGTGCCGTGAGGGAGCTCAGCGCCGCGGCGATCGGCCCCAATAATTTCACGGCGAGACTTCTGGTGGAAAGCGCATAGGCTGCGGCAGCGACCGACATGCCAAGGGTAAGCCAAACACCATTGAGCATGCGATCTTCGGCAAACAAGAGAAGGCCGGCGCCGCCAACGGCGAGAATTCCGGCGGTAAGATTGTCATTGTTCTCGGTAATTTTCCCGCGCCGAAGCCAGACGACCGCCAGTAGAACAGTCGCAGCCAATGCGCCTAGGAAGGCCCATGTCGTTTCAGACAGCAAGCCATCGACCCTGCCCCATGCACCGATTAAATACATCGTTGCAGAACCCACTGCCAGAATTCCCCAGGTCACGGGCGGGGACTTCCTGAAGACGCCGGCAAGGCCAAGTGCGGTGAAAGCCGCACCTGCGGCCAGCATCCAGCGGAGATAGGGCTGGGCATCGCCGCCCAGGATGCTGGACCACAGGCCGCTTTCATCCATGGCCCATTCATTGAACGCGGCCCGTTCCCAAACCATTAGCACGATGAAGGATAGGAGTGCGGCGGCGGGAGCAGCTGCCGTGTCACCCTGCTTGAACCAAGAGAGGGCGGCAACGCCTGCCATGCCGATGAAAAACAGGGTGAGGGCTGAACCGGAATGTCCGCTTTTAACAACCAGAGCTGCCAGAACCAGGGACGCCGCAACCACCCCGACGGAGCCAACTTTCAACGAGTCCGTCATGCCCATAGGATTCAAAAGCGATCCCGAGGCGCTTGCCAAAATGCTGCGGCCCGAGATTGCAAAGAGTGACACGGCCCCGATGCAAAGAGCGAACAATCCGATGGGCAAAATATCGGCTCCCTCAAATGGCCCACCCAGCCAGAGGAATGCCCAGAGCGCCGAGCCAATTATGCTGGCATAGCCCAGCCACCACCAATTGCGCTTGCGAAGAACCGCAAAGCTCGCGCCCAATATAATCAGGAGATAGGGAAAGAAACTCCAGCCGGAGGGATCGGGCGAGGAAATCATCATGGGCGTCACGTAGGAGCCAAGAAGGCCAAGGGCTGCAATGAGCGGCCCCTGGCGGAGCGAAAGCGCCAATGCGCCGAGCGCCACGAGGGCCAATCCGATAAAGGCTGTGGTGGGTTGCACTAATTCATAAAGCGCGTAGGCCGCGTAGATGCTGCCAAAGGCGGTGGCAAGGCCCGCCGCCGACAGGGCTGCAGGCACGTAGTTTGGCTCGGCCATGGCCGGCGTTTTGCGGTGCAGGGTATCGCCGGCGAAAACCAGAGCAGCGCCCAGCAGCAGGCCAAGGAAGATCTGCAGGGTCGGCGAGATCAAGCCATTGTCATAGGCATATTTGACGAAGAGCAGGCCGCCGATGGCGATGGCAACGCCGCCAATCCAGACAAACCAGCGCGACGCCAGAGCCTGCTCCATATCCTGCTTCTGTGCTTTGGGCTTTTTTCACCGAGGATTCAGGGTTTTAGCTAGCTGCGCCACGGGTTCCGGCATTGGCGTTTCGGCTCAAAACGGGTTCAGGGCTTTTCGCTGCAGCAACAGCCGTCGTGGGCCAATTGGACTTTTTCTTTTCCGGTTTTGTTGATTCCTGGGGAGCTTGCGGCGCACCCGACAACTGATCGGAAAGTTGCCCCAACTGTAATTTGAGTTGGGCAATCCGCGTATCGAGGCTCGAAATCTTATTGAGGGCGACGATGGCGAGAACGAAGCCGACAAGTGAAATCAACCATCCAAAGCCGTCCATTAAAGTCCTCGCCGTTATTTGAGTTGCGTGAAGTTACACTGCTTGCGTTTAATTGTCGAAATTGGGAAAAGACGGGAAATGATGCCCCGCCTTGCCATTCAGCCAAAACTGCAAAATGCCAATCCCGTGCGTTGGGAGATTGCCCGTGACCTCGTTCCCTATGAAGCGGCGGTGGCGCGGATGGAGCGTGAAGTCGAAGCGATTGCCAAGGGAGATGCTCCTGAGTTGGTGTGGCTGCTGGAGCATCCACCGCTCTATACGGCTGGCACCTCGGCCAAGGACAGCGACTTAATTCTGCCCGCGTTATTCCCGGTTCATCATACTGGCCGCGGCGGGCAATATACCTATCATGGGCCTGGTCAACGGGTGGCCTATGTCATGCTTGATCTCAAAAAACGGGGACAGGATGTGCGGGCCTTTGTGGCGGGCTTGGAGGAATGGCTAATTGCAACACTTGCTTCGTTCAACGTCAGGGGTGAACGGCGCGAGGACCGGGTTGGGGTTTGGGTGAGCCGCGATGGGCGCGAAGAGAAAATTGCGGCCATTGGCATTCGGGTGCGGCGCTGGGTGAGCTTTCACGGCATCAGCCTGAATGTGGATCCCCATCTCAGCCATTTCGACGGCATCATTCCCTGCGGGGTTCGGGAACATGGGGTGACCAGTCTCGTTGATCTTGGCCTGCCGGTGACGCTGGCTGACGTGGACGTGGCGCTGAAAAAATCATTTCAGAATATTTTTGGATCACACAAACTCCATGATCACCGCATCAACGCTAAGGCTGTCGCCGGCCTTGGCATTGATTTTCTTGACCGTGCCATCGCGTTCGGCACGCAGGATGTTTTCCATCTTCATGGCTTCGACAATGGCCAGCGCGTCGCCCGCCTTCACCTCCGCCCCCTCGCCCACATGGAGCGCCACAACGAGACCCGGCATGGGACAAAGAAGTTTCTTGGAGATGTCGGCCGCCACTTTCTTCGGCATCAGTTTGACGAGTTCGGCTTCGCGCAGCGTATAGACACGCGCTTCAACGCTCACGCCACGATGGCTGAGGCGGTAGCCATTTGAAATGCGGCGGACCTGAACGGAAACTTCTTCGCCATCAATGATCCCGTGCCAAACGGGTGATCCCGGCGTCCAATGGCTGACAATGGCGCGCTCGCCGCGCTCACCGGGAAGAAGGATTTGAATGAGACGTTCAGTTTCGTGGACCACTTCAATGTCATGCCAATCCTCACCCAGCCGCACCTTGCGCTCCCGAGAGAATTTCACTGCCCGGCCGCTCATCTGGCCGCTGATCTTGCGCTTGCGGCGGTTTTCGACATGGTCCAGCACGCAGGCAATAGTGGTGAACCTTCCGGCCAGTTCAGGCGTCATGGCATTGCCCTTGAAGCCATCAGGAAATTCCTCGGCGATGAAACCCGTTGAAAGGGTTCCCTCCTTCCAGCGCGGATTATCCATGATGGCGGAGACAAAGGGCACATTGTGCTGGATGCCATCGATGTAAAAACCATCGAGGCCCTGCGCCATGGCGGTAATTGCTTCGGCCCTGGTGGGCGCATGGGTGCAGAGCTTGGCAATCATAGGGTCATACCAGATGGAGATTTCGCCGCCTTCGAACACGCCGGTGTCGTTGCGGAGCGTCACGCCGTCCCTGATTTGCTCCGCAGGCGGACGATATTTTACCAGCCGACCAATTGACGGCAGGAAATTCCGGTAAGGGTCTTCGGCATAGATGCGGCTTTCGATGGCCCAGCCATTCAATTTCATATCGGCCTGGCGAAGCGCCAGTTTTTCGCCATAGGCCACGCGGATCATCTGCTCCACCAGGTCCACGCCCGTTACCAGTTCGGTGACCGGGTGTTCCACCTGCAGCCGCGTATTCATTTCAAGGAAGAAGAAGGAGCGGTCCTGGCCCGCAACAAATTCCACCGTACCAGCGCTATCGTAGTTCACGGCCTTGGCCAGCGCCACGGCCTGCTCGCCCATGAGTTTGCGGGTCTTGGGATCAAGCAGTGGTGAAGGCGACTCCTCGACCACTTTCTGATTGCGGCGCTGGATGGAGCATTCACGCTCGCCGAGATAAATCACGTTGCCATGCTTGTCGCCGAGCACCTGAATTTCAATGTGGCGCGGGTTCACGATGAATTTTTCGATGAAAACGCGGTCATCGCCAAAGCTGGATTTCGCTTCGGACCTGGCGCGGGCATAACCATCACGCACTTCGGTTGCCGAATGGGCCACGCGCATGCCTTTGCCGCCGCCACCGGCGGAGGCCTTGATAATTACCGGAAAGCCAATGCCTTCGGCGATCTTCACGGCTTCATCTTCGGTTTCAATAATATCCATGTGGCCCGGCACCGTGGAAACGCCTGCGGCCTTGGCGGCCTTCTTGGATTCAATCTTGTCGCCCATGGCTTCAATGGCCGCAGCATTGGGTCCGATAAAGACGATGCCGGCCTCGCCGAGCGCCTTTGGAAAGGCCGAGCGTTCAGAGAGGAAGCCGTAACCGGGATGCACCGCTTCCGCGCCGGTTGCCTTGCAGGCCGCAACAATTTTTTCAATCACGAGATAGGATTGGGCGGCCTGGGGTGGGCCGATGTTCACCTTTTCATCGGCCATTTCCACATGAAGGGCGCGCGCATCAGCATCGGAATAAACCGCAACAGTCGCGATTCCCATTTTGCGGGCGGTCTTGATCACGCGGCAAGCAATCTCGCCACGATTGGCAATCAAAATTTTCTTGAACATGAAGCCCCAGGGAATGATTTTCCTGACTGTAACAAGGGGAATGAGCGGGTGCAATCATCCTGCTTTTTCCTTGCGCCGTAACCATCTGGCCCATAGAAAGCCATTTTTCTAAGGGAACCATTCGGGCTTTCCACAGTTACCAAACAATGGACCTTCGCGACTTTATGAGCAAGCTCATACTCATCCTGTTTTTCGCGGCAATTTCAATCATGTCCGGTTGGGAGAGCGCCAGCGCGGCGCAGCCAAAGGGCCTCAAGAACTTTTTGAATAATCTCGATCGAAGCCTCTGCAGGAAATTCAACGCAACGTGCAAGACGCGATCAAAGCAGCCCTCAGCAAAGCGTAAAAAGGCTCAGCCGCCCGTTACGCCGGCGGAAGGCGAAAATGCCAAAACCCCAGCAACTGCACCGCCAATTCCCGTTGAAAAGCCACGGCTTTCCAAGGATGTTGCGGAGCCAACCCCCACTCCATTTGAAAATCCTTTTGAAAAGCCAAAGACGGCCCAAGGTGTTGCAGAGCCCGCGCCCATTCCGCGCGCAAAACCCCATGATCTTCAGGAACAGGCTGCAATTGAACCTACCTCTTCGCCCTCTGGCACAGAATCGGGAAAGGTTGACAGGCTTGCGAGTTCCCCGCCAAAATCCACCCAGAGACCGGTGATTGCTTCAAGGGCGATAAAGTCCGCTCCCCTGCCGCGCATCAAGCCGCAGGGCCTTCAACAGCAGGCCGCAATAATCCCGCGGGCACTGCCCAAGGAGACCACCCGCAAGGATGACACGGAATCATGCTTTCAAGAGCTCCGCGCCATAGGCGCAAAATTCACAATTGCGCCTGCCACTGTTGATTACGGAAAGTGCCATGTGGAAAATCCAGTGAACCTGCGGTCGGTCACCATCAAGCAGAACACGATAGACTTGCCCGAGGCGCCATTGCTGAACTGCAAATTCGCTTTGCAGTTTTCAAAGTGGCTGAGCGAATCCGGAGCGCCGATCCTCTCCGCACAATTGAACTCGCCAGTCGAAAGAATATCCACCGGTCCGGGATTTGAGTGCCGGGGCCGCAACGGCGATGGCTCGGCAAAGGTGAGCGAACATGGCTATGGCAATGCAGTCGACATTTCCACGTTTCGTCTGCGCAATGGCAAGACATTAAATGTGGGAGACAGCACATTGCTTCCGGGTGTCCGGGCCTCGGCATGCGGCTATTTCACAACGGTGCTCGGCCCTGGGTCAAATGCAGCCCACGCCGCGCATTTCCATTTTGACATGGGGGCTCACGGCAAAAGTGGAAACTATCGCATCTGCCAGTAGGGGTGCCGCACTCTAAAACTCCCTGCCCTCGACGAAGAACCCGTAAAGACTGGTGAGCAGCATTACCCCGAGAATTGTCGCCACCCAATTGACCATGACTTGAATGGCAACAGCAAGCGAAAGCCCAAACGTGCCTCCCAAGCCGAGACCATAGGTGATCGCTGCGACAACGAGCAAGCAAAGAGCAAACAATATAAGGAGCCCCAACATTCGCCAGGAATTTCACTTAGTTGCTCTCCAGACGTCGCGAATTGCAAATTCTTTTCGCCCAGAGCCACCGCCGGAAGTTTTAACATAAGACGGTATGCTGCAACGAAAGCAAAAATATAGGAGATACCGATAACTGGAATGACAATAAAACGGGCCACTGTCTCACCGAATATTGCTCTTTCCAGAATTCCGACCAGCCCAAGAATTACCATTACAACAATACTGCAGGCGCTTCTCCCAACTATTTGATTCGCCCGACACAGTGCCGTATGAAATGCCCGATGCAAAGGCACGAACGAAAAATGACTGAGATAACGAGCGAAGCGGCGCTTGATTCGCTCTACGATGCGCCGGTGCTAACCTCCATCCTGAAGGAGGTTGATCACATCACCGATGACTACAAAAAGCTCATCGATGCATCGCCATTTGCCATTCTTGCCACATCCGGGCCAGAGGGGCTCGACTGCTCACCGCGTGGCGACCCCAGCGGCTTTGTACGGGTTGCTGATCCCAAGACGCTGATGATCCCTGACAGACGCGGAAACAACCGCATCGATTCCCTCCGCAACATTGTGCGTGATCCGCGCGTGGCTCTGCTATTTCTCATTCCGGGCATTGGAACCACCATGCGGGTGAATGGCCGGGCCCAGATTACGACTGACGTGGAACTCTGCGCCAGTTTCGCCATGGAGGGCAAAAACCCCAAATGCGTGATCGTCATCACGGTGGAGCGCGCCTACACACAGTGCCAGAAGGCCATTGTCCGTTCGAAGCTGTGGGATCCTGCAATGCATGTCCCCAAATCCGAGCTGCCGAGCGTCGGTGAAATGATGGAACGTCTGTCGAAAGGCGATTTTGACGGGAAAGCCTATGACGCGGAATATCCGGAGCGCATGAAGCGAACGATTTATTGAATTTCCGGAAGATACCCGTTCATAGCTGATTGACCGTACGCTGTCAAGGATTAAATTCCTCTAATAGAGGCGCACTGCTCAAAATTTGCCCTTTGACACCGTCTCCGCTACACAGCGCCAAATGAACACACATGTCCCCAAAGTTGGCCTCGTTTCGCTGGGTTGTCCCAAGGCGCTGGTCGATTCCGAACGCATTCTCACCCAGCTCCGAGCCGAGGGTTATCTCATAGCACCCGGCTATGCCGACGCTGATGTGGTGCTGGTCAACACCTGCGGCTTTCTTGACAGCGCCAAGGCTGAAAGCCTTGCGGCCATCGGCGAAGCCATGGAGGAGAACGGACGGGTGATTGTGACCGGTTGCTATGGCGTTGAGGCTGATGCCATTCGCGCCGCCCACCCAGGCGTTCTGGCGATCACGGGTCCGCATCAATATGAGGCGGTGGTTGGCGCCGTGCATAATGCGCTGCCGCCAGTGCATGATCCCAAATATGATCTCATGCCGCCGCAAGGCTTGCGTCTGACGCCCAAGCACTACGCTTACTTGAAAATTTCCGAGGGCTGCAACAACCGCTGCTCCTTCTGCATCATTCCGTCGATCCGGGGCGATCTCGTTTCGCGGCCGGTAGCCTCGGTGCTTTACGAGGCCGAGCGCCTGGTGAAAGCCGGCGTGAAGGAATTGCTGGTGATCAGCCAGGACACCTCCGCCTATGGCGTGGACACGAAATACGCCAGCAGCAAATTCCATGGCCGCGAAGTGCGCGCAAAGTTTTATGACCTGGCGAAGGAGTTGGGCGATTTAGGCGCGTGGGTGCGCATGCATTACGTTTATCCCTATCCCCATGTGGATGAGGTGATCCCGCTGATGGCTGAGGGAAAAATCCTGCCCTATCTCGATATCCCTTTCCAGCATGCGGCGCCCAATGTCTTGAAGGCGATGAAGCGGCCGGCGAACCAGGAAAAGGTTCTGGACCGTTTGGCGTCGTGGCGGAAAATTTGCCCTGACATTGCCATCCGTTCCACCTTCATCGTGGGTTTCCCCGGTGAGACCGACGCGGACTTCGATTATCTTCTGGACTGGATGAAGGAAGCAAAGCTGGAGCGCGTCGGCTGTTTCAAGTACGAGCCCGTGTCAGGCGCCAAGGCCAATGACCTGGGCCTGCCGCAGGTGCCGGACGAAGTGAAAGCCGAGCGCTACCATCGCTTCATGGAAGCCCAGCAGAAGATTTCCGCTGAAATTTTTCAGTCGAAGGTTGGCCGCGAGATCGATGTGCTGGTCGATGCCATCGATTTGGAAAATGAGGAAGCCGTGGCACGCTCGCCGTGGGATGCACCGGAGATTGACGGCAACGTGTTCCTGCCAGGCGAAACAAATTTGAAACCCGGCGACATGGTTCGCGCCCGCATTGTCGACGCCGAGGAATATGATCTCGTGGGCGAGTTGATCTAAGCCTTCAACTTGGCTTCGACCTTTGCCATGTAGTCCCGCGTGATCGGCAAGGTTTCCCGTGTCCTTCGCAAGCTGCATCTGGAACACCATGTGCGAACCATGGGTGAAGCTCAGTTCACTGGCGATGAGGTAGAATTCCCACATGCGGCAGAAGCGTTCATCCATGAAAGGTCAGATCTTTTTGCGGTTGGACTGAAAGCGCTGTTCCCAGGCCCTGAGCGTCTTGGCGTAATGCAGCCGCAAGATTTCGATGTCGGTCACCCACAGCTTGGAACGCTCGACGCTTGCCATGGCTTCCGAAAGGGCGGGGGAATAGCCGCCGGGGAAAATATATTTCCGCATCCAGGGGCCGGTAGCTCCGGGCCCGCCTTTGCGGCCAATGGAATGCAAAAGCGCCACGCCATCAGGCTTCAACAGATCGCGCACCTTGGCAAAAAACTCGTCATAGTGGACAATTCCCACATGCTCAAACATGCCGACTGAAACAATGCGGTCAAACGTGCCTTCAACATCGCGGTAGTCCTTCAATTCAAAGCGCACGCGGTTGTCGAGGCCGCGCTCGATTGCGCGCTGGCGCGCCAGGGCCAATTGCTCGGTCGAAAGCGTCACGCCCAGAACCTCCACATCCGCGACCGCGGCAAGATAAAGCGCCATGCCGCCCCAGCCGCTGCCTATATCCAGAACGCGCTGCCCTGGCTTCAGGTCAAGTTTTGCAGCGATGTGGCGCAGCTTGTTTTGCTGGGCGATTTCAAGGGTGTCCTTGTCGCTGGAAAAATAGGCGCAGGAATAGTGCATGTCCTTGTCGAGGAACGATTTGTAGAGTTCATTGGACAGATCATAGTGGTGGTGCACATGAGCGCGGGCGGTTTTGGCGTTATTCCGTTGGTGCAGCTTGCGAATGCCTTTGAGGCCCTTGTGCAGAATTCTCTGCAACGGGTGTTTGCGCAGATTGTTTCCGTTGATCTCGGCAAATTCAAGGAATTGGCGAATGGTGGTGCCTTCCATGACAAGCGTGCCATCCATGTAGGCTTCGCCAGCGTAGAGTTCAGGATTGAGAAACAGGGTCCGGTAAAGTTTCCTGTCTTTCAGCCGGATTGAAACCTTGGGCCCTGGCCCACCGGAAAAAACATGGGTTTTGCCCTCCACGTCCACGAGTTCCAAGGTTCCAACGCGCACAAAGCGCGTCAGCAAGGTTTTGAGCAAACGCATTTCAGTCTCCTAGAGTGGAATATTATCGTGTTTTTTCCATGGGTTATTCAATTCTTTATGGCGGAGCATATCAAGGGCCCGAGCTATGCGTTTTCTGGTTGAGTGGGGCATGATAATTTCATCGAGAAACCCCCGTTCTGCAGCCACGAACGGATTGGCAAAGCGATCCTCATAATCCTTCACGCGGGCGGCAATCTTGTCCTTGTCGCCGAGTTCGCTGCGGTAAATGATTTCAGTTGCTCCCCGAGACCCCATTACAGCAATTTCGGCGGAGGGCCAGGCATAGTTCAAGTCAGCCCGCAAATGCTTGGAGGACATAACGACATAGGCCCCGCCATAGGCCTTTCGCGTGATCACGGTGATTTTGGGCACCGTTGCTTCGGCAAAGGCAAACAGCAGTTTGGCGCCGTGCTTGATCAGGCCGCCATATTCCTGGGCGGTGCCGGGAAGAAATCCCGGAACATCGACGAAGGTCACAATGGGAATATTGAAACAGTCGCAAAAGCGCACGAAGCGGGCGGCCTTGCGTCCGGCATCACTATCCAGGACGCCAGCCAACACCAGGGGTTGATTGGCCACAATGCCAATGGTGCGGCCGCCCAGCCGGGCAAAACCGACGATGATGTTTTTGGCGTGGGCTTCCTGGATTTCAAAAAAATCGCCCTCATCGGCGATCTTGAGGATCAATTCCTTCATGTCATAGGGCTGGTTCGGGATTGGCGGGAATGAGCGTGTCGAGCGAAGCCTCCATGCGCTCGGCATCATCGAAGCTCGGAATTTCAGGAATTGGATCGGTGTTGGACGACGGCAGGAAATCGATCAGGCGGCGCATTTGCAGCAGCGCTTCAACATCATTGTCGAAACCCTTGTCGGCAATGGAGGACTTTGTGGTGTGAACCGACGCACCGCCGAGTTCCTCGGCCGTCACTGTTTCGTTGGTGACGGTTTTGACCACATCCGGACCGGTCACAAACATGTAGCTCGTGTCACGCACCATGAAGATGAAGTCGGTCATTGCCGGGGAATAGACGTCGCCTCCGGCGCAGGGGCCCATGATCACCGAGATTTGCGGGATGACGCCGGAGGACAGGACATTGCGCTGAAACACTTCGCCATAGCCGCCAAGGGCATTCACTCCCTCCTGGATGCGGGCCCCTCCGGCATCAAACAGGCCGATGATCGGGGCGCGGTTCTGCAGGGCCATGTCCTGGATCTTGGTGATCTTGCGGGCATGGGATTCGGAGAGCGAGCCGCCAAAAACCGTAAAGTCCTTGGCAAACACATAGACCACCCGGCCATTGACCGTGCCCCAGCCGGTGACCACGCCATCGCCCGGGATTTTGGATTTTTCCATGCCAAAGTCGGTGCTACGGTGCTCGACGAACATATCGAACTCTTCGAAGGAGTCCTCATCAAGCAGAAGGTCAATGCGCTCACGGGCCGTAAGTTTGCCGCGGGCATGCTGGGCTTTTGAGCGTTTTTCGCCGCCTCCGGCCCTGGCTTCAGCCCGGCGCAGCTCCAATTTCGCGAGAATTTCCTGCATCCGCCCTCCCCGGCTTGGCCTTAACCATGGCTTTATCTTAGCGGCCAAATGAATGAACTTATTGCACATTTAACCCAGTTTTAACTCACAAAGGAACCAGTCTGCCGCGGCTATCGTTCCCGAGGGGAGAAAGTTGCAAAAGGCGTTTTCCGCAAATTTTGGGTATCTGGCAATTCTTCTGGCGGGATTGCTGCTTTGCCTTGGCGTTCGCTTTGAAGCAAACCGCCAGTATCTTGTTGCCTGGCAGCAGTACCTGGAGGCGCGGCAGACAGATTCCAGGGATTATACCAAACGGGTAAGTTTGTTCTTTTCTGCCTTGAATGACAACCTGGGAACTCTCAGCTTTCTGCCCAGTGTGCGCAGAATTGACCAATATGCTCACAATATTGGATCTGAAGGCCGGGGAACTGAGCAGTACGGCTCCAATCTTGGCGTCGATGGCCGGGAAACAATTCAGCAAGTCTACAACATCCTTGCCAAGAATGCCTCGGCCTCCCGGCTCTATGTCGTCCCTTTGGATTTTGATACCAAACACTTGAACTTGGCGACAGGCCACTTAGAGCGGCCGATTTTGGAGCTTGACCGGATACGCAGCAGATCAAGGACAATTGGAGTTGATCCCGGCTCCGATACGCCCGCCGCCCCGAAGCATCCAGAATTCCCCAATTCGAGGAAGTGCAAAAACAGCTCAAGTGGTTCAAGGTAAATTATCCGAGCATAAACCGGGTGAAGACCTTTGCTGTCCCGATGATCAGCGGGAAAGAGATCGCCACGAGTGGCGAAAAAGGATTGGTTTTTTCGGTTCCGTTCTTCGACCCGGATGGAAACCTCGCAGGCAGTGTTTCGGCGGTGATTCCAACGGACGTTCTGCGCAGCATTACTGGCGGCGAGAACTATTCCCTGATCAGCCCGTTGGCAGAGTACATATCGGTACCGCTCCCGCGCGATAAAAACATACAGACTGATGTTGCGCGCGGCGGATTCCGTGCCGGCTCCGAGCACCATATTTTCGGAGACGGTGGTGATCGATACCCACGATGCACGCGGCAAATGGCAATTGCAGATAAATTATCCGGTAACGGGGTTCTATTCGGAGACGCGCTTCAAGGCCAGAAAGGACTTTGAAAATGGCTCCTACCTTGCGTTGGGGCTTTTGACCCTCCTCGGCCTGGGCTGGCACCGAACCACTGTCAAAAGGTCCGCAGGAAATGAAGGAAAGCAGCAAGGCGCTGCAGCTTGTGAACGATGACATTACGCAGACTTAACATCGATCTTGCGGAAAAGATGCGGCAGCTTCGCGAGGCCCATGACGAAATCATCAAAAAGGGCAAACTGGCGCAAATGGGGCAATTGGTTGCAACGGTTGCCCATGAACTTCGCAATCCGTTATCGGCCGTCAGAACATCGGCCTACCTGCTCAGGCGAAAGCTCACGGGCAACTCGGCCAACGTTGATACCCAACTGCAGCGCATAGACAATTCGGTCGCCCGCTGCGATGCGGTGATCACACAATTTCTGGACTATGCCAAGTCGCATCAGCTGGAATACAAGGAGTTCCCTTTCGACAATTGGGTGGTCAAGCTCGTTGAGGAAGAGGCGCAAAAACTGCCGGAGGTTATCGAAGTTGAATGCAACCTCGGACTGGAGGGCGTATCGGCTTCCTTTGATCCCAACCGTTTAAGCCGGGTGCTCATCAATCTCATAAGCAATGCCTCTGAGGCGATGGTTGGCAAGGGTGACGATCCGCAAAAATTCAAGACCAAGACACCCAAGATCAGCGTCATTACCCGGAAAAGCGAACGGGGCATTGAAATTGACGTTGCCGACAACGGACCGGGCATTGCCGAGGAGCAAATTCCAAAAATCCTTGAACCGCTCTTTACAACCAAGAGCTTTGGCACCGGGCTCGGCCTGCCGGCAGCCATTCAGGTTCTTGAGCAGCATCGCGGCGGTTTGCAGGTCAATGGCGGTCTTGGCAAAGGCGCCACATTTACCGCCTGGATACCGCTCGCGCCCCAACAGGTCCAGGCCGCCTAAACTACCAACAGAATTATTGGGCCGAAGCGATCACGCCATCAACGCCAGCCGCTGCCTCGGCGCAGAAGCCGGCATTGTCGGCGTCTGCCTCAGCCTGGGTTTTGCTCCACAACGCGTCGAGATCATTCTGTGCCAGCCCGCTGCGCTGTTCAACGCGCTGCACCGCATCGCCAAGTTGGCTGGATTTGCTGCTGTCGAGGCCGAGATTGCATTTTGCCGCGGCAACGCCGGCCCGGTAGGCGGCAACCAGATCCGCCGGGGCCGATTGGGCCAAGACTGGCAGACTTGCTGCTCCAAACACGATGGCAGAAGCAAACATCAGGCGGATTTTCATGGCGGCGTCCCTTTGGATTTAAATTCGAGAGTGTTCATCTGGTCTAACATATTGTCGGCTCTAAGGCAGCATTATGGGCGATTGTGTGCAAGGTTAACGAACTTCACGCAAGCGGAAAACTCATTGAACCGCCCTGCCCTTCGGGCCATGGCTTCGGCATCTTCTCCCCAGGTTTCAATTTGCCAATCCTCATCCACATTGGCGGCAAGCCATGCGGCATCAGTCGGGATTTTGCCGGCAGCGACCATTGCCGCCAGCAGCGCGGAGCCTGTGAGCGTGGTGAGGTTGTGGACTGCGACAAATGAAAATGGATCGAGCGATTTGATGTGGGCTTCCAAGGCCTGAAGGGCTGTCGGGGATTGGCGCTTGTGGGTGATTGTGTTTACCGTTGCAAAATCGGCGTTCAGGTCCGCCTTCGCCCAGGCAATGATGGGATCCCAATGGGTGGTCTGGCGCAGAACCAGCCCCGCAGGACTTTCGGCCCGGTAGCAGATCATGTCACTGCCGGCAAACTCAAGTATTTCCGCTGCAATTTTTGACTTCTCCGGAATGGCGCGGTCAATGGCGGTGTTGGCGAGCTTGGTCAGCGGCATGGCATGGGGATTGATGACGTCGATTTGCGCATCCCATTCCGCTGCCACGGCTTCTGCCAAGGCGCGCGTGGGCAGAACCAGCGGAGCCTTGAGCGGCGTTTTTACGTTTCGGCCATCAAGGGCAATGCCGAACTGGTCCGTGACGGCAACCGATTTGTAAAAACGTTTCGGCAGCGGCCGATGGATTCGGTCCCGTGACAGGCGCTCCCATCTCTGATCCTCGGTTTCGTCACTCATTCCGTATCCGTTTCATAGCGGTCGGGATTAAAGCCGAAGGTATTCCAGGTTTCGCGCATGTGGGTTGGCAGCTCAGCGGAAATATCCACTACGCCCTCCCTGGGGTGTGGAAATACAATGCGGCGGGCATGGAGATGGAGCTTCTTGGAAATGCCTTCCGGCATGTCGGCATTGCCCTCATATTTCTCGTCACCCAAAATGGGGTGGCCGATATAGGCCATGTGGGCGCGAAGCTGGTGCTGGCGGCCGGTGACGGGCTTCAGGGAAACCCAGGCGGTGATCGGCGGGGCCTGGTCAACCACGGCGAAATAGGTGATGGCGTGCTGGGCGTTTTCATCGTTCTTGTCGCCGGCCCTTACCCGGTCGCCATCGGGGCCTTGGGCTTTCAGAAGCGGTACATCAATGCGGCCCTGCGGCGGTTTGGGCACGCCCTTGACGACGGCCCAATAGGTTTTCTTCACGGCGCGGGTGGCAAAGAGCTTGCCAAGGGCGGAGGCTATCGAGCGCCGCTTGGCCACGACGATGACGCCTGACGTGTCACGGTCCAGCCGGTGGACAAGCAAGGGCCGCTCGCCGGATTTTTTGGCCATGCCCATCAGCAGGCCATCGAGATGCTGAAAGGTCTTGCTGCCGCCCTGCACGGCAAATCCGGGCGGCTTGTTGAGAACATAGAGGTCCTTGTCTTCGAAGATGATCATGCTTTCGAAGAGTTCGGCTTCATCCTTGGTGAGCGGTTTGACATCGCCCTTGGGCGCATCGGCGGGCCTTGTATCAAACATGAGAGGCGGCACGCGCAGTTCCTGGTCGGCCTGCAGCCTCGTGCTGGTTTTGGCGCGGCCGCCCTGCACCCGGATCTGGCCGGTGCGGGTGAGCTTGTTGAGATAGGCAAAGGTGACCTGGGGCAAATGGATCTTGAACCAGCGGTCCAGCCTTATGCCATCCTCATCGGGGGCCACGATGTAGCGCTTGACATCACTCATGATGCGAGGGTGCGTACCAGATACAATCCTGCAAAGACAGCGATTAGAGAGAGGGCGACGGAGCCGGCGCCATAGGCCAGTGCCGCGCCATAGGACTTGCGTTCCACCAGCAGGGCAAAATCCAGGGAATAGGCCGAGAAGGTGGTAAAGCCGCCGAGAATGCCGGTGGTGAGGAAGGCCCGGGTTTCATTGCCCACATTCAGCTTCAGCGCCATCAGCTCTACCAACATGCCCATGGCGAAACAGCCGGCAACATTCACGATGAAGGTGTGCCATGGGAATTCGGAACCAAGCATGCGGCCCGACCAGACATTCACGCCATAACGCGCCGCCGAACCAATGGCGCCGCCAAGTGCGACCCAAAGCACCACAGGCATCAGAGCCAGCCCTTGCGCTTGAAATAGAGCCAAGGCAGGAGGGCCGAGAGGACCATCAGGCCGAGGGCAAAAGGATAGCCATAGATCCATTCAAGCTCCGGCATAACATCTGAAATTCATGCCATAGATGCTGGCCACAAGGGTTGGCGGCAGGAAGACCACGGCGGCCACCGAGAAAATCTTGATGATGCCGTTCTGCTCAATGGTGCTCATGCCCAGCACGGCATCGAGCAGGAAGCTGATCTTGCCGTTGAGGAATGAGGCATGGTCGGTAAGCGATTGGATGTCGCGCTGCAGAACCTTGATGCGGGCGCGGTTGTCCTTCATGTCCTTGGTCTGGCGCGTCTGGTCAACGATGGCCTGCATGAAGGCCACCATGCGCCCGATCGAGACCAGGCTTTCGCGCATCTTGGAATTGAAGTCGCCCTCCTCGCCGATTTTTTCGAGGAGATCGGACAGGTTCAGCGGCTTCCGGCGCGCCCTTCTGCCGGATGGCGTGCGGCTGTTGCTGAAGGTCTTGCGCGAAGTTTCATCGACAATGAGGCCAACCCGCTCAAGATGGTCAGCGGCGCGGTCCACCACGGCTTCAAGCAGGCTCACGAATATGCCCCAGCCCGTCATGGCGGTTGATTGCGGTTTCATGGCGCGGTGAACATAGACGGGAAAAGCCTGCGGATGATGATAGCGGATGGTGATGAGCTGGTTGCCCTTGATGATGAAGGTCACGGGCGAGGATTCAGGCCGGTCATTCTCGCCGCGCCGGATCAGGTTGGCGGTCATGAAGGCGGCGCCATCTTCCTGATAGAGGCGGCTTGAAGCTTCGATTTCGGCGAGTTCCTCGCGGGTCGGGATATCTATTTTGAGGGATGCCTCCACAAGTTTTTCTTCATTGGCTGTCGGTTCCACCATATCGATCCAGACAACGCCGTCCGGCACCACATCGGTCATTGTGGGAAATTCGGTGAGGCAGCCCTTATCCGTTCCGTAAGCTGAAAGCATGTTCGATTCTCAATTCCAGTCCAAAACCACCTTGCCGCAGGAGCCCTGTTTCATCAAGGCAAAGCCCGTGGCGAAGTCGGCGGCTTTCATGCGGTGGGTGATGACTTTTCGCACATCAAGGCCCGATTGCAGCATGGCAATCATCTTGTACCAGGTTTCAAACATCTCGCGGCCATAGATGCCCTTGATGGTGAGCGACTTGAAGATCACGCGGTTCCAGTCCACCGGCACCGGCTGCGAAGGAATGCCCAGCATCGCGATCTTGCCACCGGTGATGATATGATCGGTCATCTGGTCGAAAGCCTGGGGGGCGCCCGACATTTCAAGGCCAATGTCAAAGCCTTCGCGCATGCCAATTCGCTGCATGACGGATTTCAGGTCTTCCCTGGAGACATTCACGGTGACGGCATCGGTTACCTGATTACAGAGCTCCAAGCGGTAATCATTGATGTCGGTTATAACTATATGGCGGGCGCCGACATGGCGGCAGACGGCGGCCGCCATGATTCCAATGGGGCCAGCGCCGGTGATCAGCACGTCCTCGCCGACGAGATCAAATGACAGGGCCGTGTGGACGGCGTTGCCCGAGGGGATCGAGAATGGCGCCGATTTCATCGTCGACTTCGGGGGGCAAGTGAATGGCATTGAAGGCGGGGAGTTTGAGATATTCGGCAAAGGCGCCCGGCACATTCACGCCCACGCCCTTGGTTTCGGGATCGAGATGAAAATGGCCGGCGCGGGCCATGCGGCTTTTCATGCCGATCAAATGGCCTTCGCCGGAAACCCGGTCACCCACTTTCACGGTGCGGACATGACTTCCGATTTCGGTCACAACGCCCGCATATTCATGGCCCACCACCATGGGCACGGGAATGGTTTTCTGGGCCCATTGGTCCCATTTCCAGATGTGCAGGTCGGTACCGCAGATGCCGGTTTTGGCAACCTTGATGAGAATGTCATCGGGGCCGATCTGGGGGATGGGTTCATCACGGAGAACGAGGCCTTCCTTGGCTTCAGCTTTGACCAGCGCGCGCATCAGATAACTCCCAGTTCCTTGCCAACCGCCGTGAAGGCGGCGATGGCGGCATCAATATCGGCTGACGAATGGGCGGCGGACATTTGCGTTCTGATCCGCGCCTTGCCTTGCGGTACAACGGGAAAGAAGAAGCCTGTCACATAGATGCCGCGCTCGTAAAGTTTCGCCGCCATGTCCTGGGCCAGTTTGGCCTCGCCCAGCATGACCGGAATGATCGGGTGTTCGCCCGCCAAGAGATTGAAACCGGCCTTGCTCATCCCGGCGCGAAAGCGTTTGGCATTGTCGAAGAGTTTGGCGCGAAGGTCGTCGCCTTCCTCCGCCAGATCGATGGCCTTGATCGCGGCGGCAACAATGGGTGGCGGCAGGGCATTGGAAAACAGATAGGGACGCGAGCGCTGGCGCATGAGATCGACGATGGGTTTTGCTGCCGCGATATAGCCGCCTGCTGAACCACCCAGAGCCTTGCCCAATGTGCCCGTGAGGATATCAACCTTGATTCCGGCGCGGGCTGGCGTTCCCCTGCCCTGTGGTCCGGTAAAGCCCGTGGCGTGGCAATCATCGACCAGGATGAGAGCATCGTAGGTGTCGGCCAGCTTCCTGATTTCACCCAGCTTGGCGAAATAACCATCCATGGAAAACACGCCGTCAGTGGCGATCACGATGCGGCGCTTGTTTTCGCCGCGGGCTTTTTTCAACTGGGTTTCGAGGTCCGCCATGTCGCCATTGGCATAGCGATAGCGCGCAGCCTTGCTCAGGCGAATGCCATCGATGATCGAGGCATGGTTCAGGGCATCGGAAATGATGGCGTCCGGTTCGCCGAAAAGCGGCTCGAACACGCCGCCATTGGCATCAAAACAGGCGGCATAGAGAATGGCATCTTCCATCTGCACATAGCTGGCGATGCGGGCTTCCAGTTGGGTATGAAGGTCTGACGTGCCGCAGATGAAGCGCACGGAGGCCATGCCGAGGCCATGGCTGTCCAGGGCGTCCTTGGCGGCTTGGATAAGGGCGGGATGGTCGGCAAGGCCCAAGTAGTTGTTGGCGCAGAAATTCAGGACTTTGCGGTGGCCGCCGACCTCAATATGGGCACTCTGCGGCGACAGGATGGGCCGCTCGGTTTTCCACAGGGAAAGGCCGCGGATGGATTCAAGTTCGGTTGCGAGGTCGGCAAGGATCGATGACATGGGAAGGCACTCCTTGGCTTCTCATGCCTCTCCACGAAACATTCCGCAAGCCGTGAGATTATTTAACTTGCGTGGGGCGGGAGAACTGGAGAATTGCCTGTCATTCGGTTTCAAAGGCCGGGAGTTCGCCCAATTGGCCCACCCAAGTTTGGGCTGACCGGTGCCAATACTGGGCCCGTGGCACAAGCGCGTCGCGTTGGCGGATTGCGCCCACACGTAGACCGAAGAATTTCGAGTTGGGGTCCGCTGCAGTCCCGTAGATCGGGGTTCCGCAGTCCGGGCAAAAGGCCTGGACGCGCTTGTTGCCACTGGCGGCCGTCTTTACATAGGTTTTGGGAACGCCAGAGAGAAGCCGGAAACTGCCTTCGATTGCGGGAACGATAACCCGGAAGGCTGAACCAGAAAGCGTCTGGCAATCGGCGCAGTGGCAAATCTCGACAGATTCCGGATCGACTTCCGCTTCAAAGGATAAAAACCCGCAGTGGCAACGCCCATCAATTTTCATGATGGCAGCATAGTGCAACGGCGATTGATTTGAAATGCTTTGCCGCTCTGTGCTAACCCCACGCCATGACAAAACCTATTCACATTATCGGGGCCGGAATGGCGGGGTCCGAGGCGGCTTGGCAGATCGCTCAGGCGGGTATTCCCGTGGTGCTGCATGAGATGCGGCCGAAGGTGGGCACGGACGCCCACAAGACCGGGGGCTTTGCCGAACTCGTGTGTTCCAATTCGTTTCGTTCCGATGATGCGGACCAGAACGCGGTGGGGCTTTTGCATTGGGAAATGCGCGCGGCGGGTTCGCTGATCATGGTGACTGCTGACCGGCATCAGGTTCCCGCAGGCGGGGCGCTGGCGGTGGACCGCGAGGCTTTCTCGGCGGAAGTTACGGAGACGCTCAATGCTCATCCCCTCATCACTGTGGAATATGATGAGATTGCGGGATTGCCGCCGGAAGATTGGGACAGCGTGATCGTGGCCACGGGGCCACTCACTTCCCCTGCCCTGAGCAAGGCCATCGGGCAGATCACGGGCGAAGCGGACCTTGCCTTCTTTGACGCCATCGCACCCATCATCCATCGCGAGACCATCGACATGGATAAGGCGTGGTTTCAATCGCGCTATGACAAGGTGGGGCCGGGCGGCACGGGCAAGGATTACATCAACTGCCCGCTGGACCGGGCCCAGTATGAAGCCTTTGTGCAGGCCCTGCTCGACGGCGAGAAAACTGACTTCAAGGAATGGGAAAAATCCACGCCCTATTTCAGCGGCTGCCTGCCCATCGAGGTGATGGCGGAGAGCGGCCCGGAAACGCTGCGCCATGGCCCGATGAAACCACGGGGGCTCACCAATGCGCATCAGCCCGAGGTGAAGGCCTATGCGGTGGTGCAGCTCCGGCAGGACAACAAGCTGGGCACGCTCTACAACATGGTGGGTTTCCAGACGAAGCTGAAATATGCCGATCAAGTGCGCGTGTTCAAAACCATTCCAGGTTTGGAGAATGCGGAATTTGCGCGGCTTGGCGGGCTGCATCGCAATACCTTCCTCAACAGTCCCAAGGTTCTTGATGAGAGGCTTCGGCTCAAGGCATGTCCGCGCTTGCGGTTTGCCGGGCAGATCACAGGGGTTGAAGGCTATGTGGAAAGTGCTGCCATGGGACTTATGGCAGGGCGCATGGCGGCGGCGGAGCGCCGGGGCGAAGAATTTGCCTTGCCGCCCCCAACCACGGCTCATGGTGCGCTGATCAATCACATTACCGGCGGACATATCGAAACTACGGACAAAAGCGCCGGTTCTTTTCAGCCGATGAACGTAAATTTCGGGCTATTCCCGCCCGTTGAAGCGCCAAAGCGCGTTGAAGGCAAGCGGCTGGACCACACGGAAAAGGCGGCCGCCCGCAAGCGGGCCTATACGTCGCGCGCAAAGGCAGATTTTGTGGCATGGCTTGGCGGTGCTGTGGCTATTGCTGCAGAATGAGCCAGAAGCGTGCCGAGCCCAGACTGCCCCGTGTCCCGTAAATTGAATCGATTGCGATCATGACTCCGGGTGCAATTTCGAAAGTAATCGCAGGCTGTTTGGCAGGATCGACCGAGAGCCGCGCTTTGGTTTTTTCCAGCAGGTCTTTTACGGGGACCTCGTAAATCTCTGTTTCAAGACGGATGGTCAGGGTCGTCGCATCATAGAATGCGGTCATCGGTTCCTTGGCCACCAATGGCTTGTGATCCTGAAAAGCCTGCAGCGGCCCGACAAGGCGCTTGGCTCCAGTCAGATCGACTGACAAGGGAACATTCGAAGTGAAGTTCACATAGTCTTCAGGCCGTTGCGGGTTTTCGCTTCCCAGAAACACCGCGATTTTGCCGACCAGATCCCACTTGTCCGTCGCCGCCTTGAAGGGATCCTGCTCTGTGCCTTCGAACCACGGGCGCAAACGATCCAGGCCATTCACATCGCGCAAGGCATAAAGAATGGAATTGCCCTGGTTGATGGCCTCGCCCGAAAGCTTGTTCGGGGCTACAACCGCCTTGCCGTCCTTGAACAGGCCGTTGCTTTCGAAAATTGCCGCAAGTTGTTTGACCTGACTTGAGATGGTGAGTCCATTGGCGCCCATTGGGCCGGCAGAACCTATGAGCAGGAGAACCGCAAAGCCGCCGAGAATGGCGCGCATGTCGGCACGGTTGCGGCGGAAGGCGAGATAGGCGGTGAGTGCCGCCACCCAGATGGCGACAAGCAGGATGCCGTAACGATCCGGTGTCACACCGTAATCAGAAATGCGCCTCCAGATGGCAATGGCGAGCAGGATAGCGGGCACGATGGTGAGCCAGAACCAGCCGCGGATGAACCAGCGCAGCAGACGTGTGCCTTCATCCCGCCAGGGCCAGGCGATAAGCCAGGCACCGGTGCCGCCCAGGGCAAAGATGGTGACGATGGTGGCGATCTGGCCCTCGGGCAGGCTTTGTTCGAGGGCAATTTTTACGGCGTAGGCGTGGAGGATTACGGCGTAGATGAAAATGACCGGCACCAGAACGTAATTCACCAGCACCGAGACGCCGCGCTCCAACATAGTGCCTTTCTGGCTTGCGATATCGACTTCCTCGTCCAGATCTTGGGCATCAATGACAGGCCATAGATGGGTCCCACCAGCGATGCGGCAGTGCTCCAGATATGTTCATGGAAATTGCCATGGAGGTTGGCATTGAAGAGAAAATTCAGGGATTCAACGATGGCCGACAGGCCCGCGGCGAAAAGGACGGCTACGACGCCTGAGAGAAGGATAGCCAAACCAAAATGCAGGTTAAACAGCCAAAGCGCGCCCTGCTTTGCATTGTCTTTCAAATAGGGCGAGATCATCAATACGGGAATGAGGCCGGCAAAGAGAAAGAGCAGATTGCTCTCGAATACCTCGGTAAAATACCCAAGGGCTCCGGCCAAAACCGCAACGGCAGATGCAATCAGAATACTTGTCACGCGCGACAGCCCGCGGCCTTCGGAAAAGAGATGGGCGGCACCTGCAGCGATGAAAGCCGCAGCGGCACCGGCAATCACTTCGCCATCATCATTCCAACTGCTGCCTATGGAAACGAAATTGACATAGGCACATAGCAGAACGGAAAGCGCTGCCGGAATGGGAAAGCGGGCCAGCACTGCAGTAATATCGGGCACAAGTTTTTCAAGCCGCGTTGCCAATCCCATGGGTCATCCTTTCAGAAGCGATTGTTCCGTGCCGCCCACCAGAGCGTGACCTGGCGGCGAAATTGCGTGACCTCAAGCGTGCCACCGCGTTCGATTCGCGACAAATAGAGTTTGGTCAGACTGACCGGGAGGAAAGCCGGCATGGCGGACCTCGGAATGGTCCCCTGCAGGGCCTGCGCTTCGTTCAGGCGCTTGCGGGCATGGGCGCATAATTGCGTGATGGTTTCTTTCTCGCCAAGATTTTCCACCATATCACGAGGGAAGGTAGCGGGTTTTCTGCAAGCGCAAGACACCCGCCAGGCCAAAAGCGACGCCGGCAAGTCCGGCAGCTTCGGGAGCTCCCTTGCCCAGTATCAATGCGGCCATTTGAATGAGCGAGGAAGAGGTTTCACCGAGATAGCCCTCGAGATCGGCAAGGCTCGGCATGGGATCGTCATAGAGATCAAATTCGCGGGCGATGATGAGATTGTGGAGGGCGTGTTTGGGCAGGTCGCCTTTTGCGATTGCCGGGACCAGGGCCTGTGCCACGGGATGATCGGGCGTGCGGCCAGCGTATATTCCATCAATTGTGTCGAGCCACCATTGCTGGCGCACCAGGCCAACCTGCGGTTCGCTCACAGCTTCGCGGATGCGGGCGATTTCGACATTGAAGGCATAGAGGGCGAAGAGATGGGGGCGCACATCTTGTGGCGCGAAAAGGCAGCTCAGGAACCGGTCCTTGTCGGCCTTTGCCACGAGGTCCTGGCAATGGTCGCTCACAGGGCGTCCTGAACCGCGATGAAGGCCGCGGCCACTTTGCGCTTTTCGGCCAGCAATACGCCATAGGTGCGCACCGCTGATCCGGTGCTCATGAAATCGAGCGGCATGTTTTGCCTGGCGAACAGCTCGATGATGGGTTTTGGCGGCCGGCTCATGGCAACGCCAGTGCCAAGCAGCAGAAAATCAATGTCCTTGCCTTCGGCAAACACCAAATCAAAATCGCCCGGTTTCAACGTTGCGAGATCGTGACATCCCAGCGGTACATGCCGCTGGGCAGCACCAGCAGGGAGCCTTGATGCGACATGCCGGCAAAGCGAAAGCCGCCATTGCCATAGGCCTCGATGGGGGCTCTTGCGGGAAAGTGCGGGCTCAAGGCCTTGCCGGATTTGCCTTCGCCAGCTCTTTTGCGCCTTCACGATTTGTGCCCAGGAGAATGAGAACCGGCGAGGCGATGAAGATCGAGGAATAGGTGCCGACAAGGACGCCCCAGATCATGGTGAAGGTAAAGCCGCTGATCACTTCACCGCCGAAGATATAGAGCGCGATCAGGGCGATGAGGGTCGTAACCGAGGTCAGCAAGGTGCGCGGCAGAACCGAGTTGATCGAGAAATCGATGAGATCGGCGAGCGGCATGGATTTGTATTTGCGCAGGAATTCGCGGATGCGGTCAAAGACCACGACCGTATCATTCAGCGAATAGCCGACGATGGTCAGAATGGCGGCAATGATCGACAGATTGAATTCAAGGCCGATGAGGCAGAACAGGCCTATAGTCAGGACGACGTCATGCAGAAGCGAAATCACGGCGCCCACGGCGAACTGCCACTCAAACCGGAACCAGATGTAAAACAGCACGCAGAAGATGGAGAGGACGACGGCGAGGATGCCCTGCTGGGCCAGCTCGCCCGATACTTTTGGCCCCACGACTTCAACGCTACGGTACTCGATGCCTGGGCCCAGGGCATCTTTCAGCTTTGCAACGACTGCCTGCTCGGCCTCATCGCCACCGCCTGGGCTTCGAGGCGGATAAGAATGTCACTGGGCGAGCCATATTCCTGAAGCTCGGCAGAGCCAAGCCCAGGCCATCAATCTTGCTGCGCAAGTCATCGATGTTGGCGGCCTGTTCGGTTCTGATCGATACAACGGTGCCGCCCTTGAAATCCACACCGACGTTGAGACCGACGAAGAAGAACAACAGAACCGAGGCGAGGCAAAGGAGGCCGGATACGAAGAAGCCGTAACGGCTCAATCGCATAAAGCCAATTTTGGTGTCGTCAGGAATGAGGCGAATAGGTTTCATATGCAATGCCGCCCGTTAGAGCGGAACCTCCTTGGGCCGCGCATACCTTGCCCACCAGGCAATGATCAGGCGGGTAAGTGTGAAAGCAGTGAATACAGTCGTAATAATGCCAACGGAGAGGGTGACAGCAAAGCCGCGCACAGGGCCGGAGCCCACCCCGAAAAGCACAACGGCCGCGATGAGCGTGGTCAAGTTCGCATCAACAATGGTTGCAAGCGCCGCCTTAAATCCGGTCTCAATGGCGTTCAAGGCGGTTCGGCCGTTGCGCCATTCCTCGCGTATGCGCTCAAAGACCAGCACATTGGAGTCCACCGCCATGCCCATGGTAAGCACGATGCCCGCAATGCCCGGCAAGGTGAGCGTGAACCCAAAGAACGACATGATGGCAATGAGCATGAGCAGGTTTGCAATCAGGGCCACATTCGCAAACAGGCCGAACAGGTGATAAGCAACAAGCGTGAAAATCAGCACGCCAATGAGGCCAACAACCGAGGCAAAAACGCCGGCCTGAATTGAATCAGAGCCAAGACTCGGGCCAACAGTGCGCTCTTCGACAATTGTCAGTTTTGCCGGCAAGGCACCGGAGCGCAGAACAACGGCAAGATTGCTGGCTTCCTCGGTGGGTGAAGTTGCCGGAAATCTGGCCCGATCCGCCGAGAATGGGTTCATTGATGTTAGGATAGCTCACCACCACGTTATCAAGAATGATGGCGAAAGGTTTGCCGACATTTTCCGCCGTCAATTTGCCAAAACGCAACGAGCCCTTTCTGGTTGAAGCGGAAACTGACAACGGACTGGTTGTTCTGGTCAAAACTTGGTTGGGCATCGGTGAGGTCAGCGCCATCCACGGTGGCGCGGCTCGAGGTTTGAACCCAGAGCATTTGGTCTGGCGCATCTTTCAACGGCAGCGAAGCGCACTCCTGCGGGGGATTTTGGTTTGCGCCCGTCGGCTGCTCCTGGCAGAGGAGCTGGAAAGTGAGTTTTGCGGTGCGGCCTATGACGTCCTTCACTTGATCGGGATTTTGCACGCCGGGCAACTGAATGGCGATGCGGTCCTTGCCTTGCTGCTGAATGGTGGGTTCCGACGTGCCCAAGGCATTGATGCGGTTCTCGACGATCTTCAGGGATTGGCCAATAGCGAGTGCGACCTTGGCATCCAGGCCCTGTTCGAAAATGTAAAATTGAACGCCTCGCCCTCGGCGGTGAGATCGAAGAGATTGACGGCAAGTCCGGAAGACATCAGTCCGCCGGTCAAGGGCTGCTGCAACTTCTGCAATTCCGTCTTGGCTCTGTCCGCATCGGCAATGTTCGACAGGCGAACCGACACGCCATTTTCGGTCCTGGTAATGCCCTTGTAACCAATTTTGGCTTCGCGCAGGCTCGCCCGGATATCGCCTGACAGCTGCTGGGTGAGCTTATCGCGGAGATCCTTCCTGTCGACCTCCATGACCACGTTCGAGCCGCCTTGCAGGTCAAGGCCGAGCGTCATGGGCCGCGCCCCGATGGTTTTGAACATGAAGTCCTGCCCGGCAGGCGACAGCACGTTTGGCAGGGCGAAAATTATTGCAAGCACGACCGAAGCCAGAATGGCGATCGTCTTGTATCGGGAGAAATGAAGCATCTACTGGTTTCTTATTTCGTTTCGGCCTTGGCGGGCTCGCCCTTGGCGCGCACGTCGCTGATGCCCTGGCGCAGCACGCGCACCTTCACGTTCTCGCCCACTTCGACAAGCAGTTCCTTGTCGTCAACAACCTTGGCGACACGGCCGATGAGTCCGCCATTGGTGACAACCGTATCGCCGCGTGAAATCTTGCTGATCACTTCCTGATGTTCTTTCATTTTGCGCTGCTGCGGGCGGATGAGCAGGAACCAGAACACCGCCATGATCATCACCAGCGGCAGGATCATGCCCATGAAATCTCCCATTCCGGGCGAGCCGGCGGACTGGGCAAAGGCGGGGGTCACGAACATGGGTTGCTCCTGAAAATTTGGCCGGTTAAAGGTTTGCGCGGAATATAGCGATGGATTGCGCCATTGCAACGCCGGATTTGGGACTCTTTACGGCGCGCAGCTTGCGAGCTAAGAGCTTGGCATGGTTACAAAATCCCAAAACAGCTGGATTGCCCGCATCGCTGACGCGCTGGACCGCCTGGCGCCGCTTCCGCCAAAACCCGGCAATCTTGCGCGTTCCAGCGCATTTGTCTGGCATGCCTCACCACCCGCACTTGAACCTGTCGCCAAAGTGAATCGGGTTGATTTGAAGTTGCTTAAAGGCATTGACCAGACACGCGATACCCTGTTGGAAAACACGCGGCGTTTTGCCAAGGGCCTGCCCGCCAACAACGCGCTGCTGTGGGGGGCGCGCGGCATGGGGAAAGTCCTCGCTGGTCAAGGCCGCGCATCACTGGTGAACGAAGAACACGCAGGAAAACTAAAGCTCATTGAGATTCACCGGGAGGACATTGAAAGCCTCCCTGCCCTCATGGCGATACTGCGGAGTTCGCCCAAGCTTTGCTTTATCGTTTTCTGCGATGATCTTTCCTTTGATGGGCAGGACACGTCCTACAAGTCTCTGAAGGCAGCCCTTGACGGCGGCATTGAAGGGCGGCCGGAAAACGTCATCCTCTATGCAACGTCGAACCGGCGCCATCTCTTGCCGCGCGACATGATAGAGAATGAAAGGTCGACGGCAATCAATCCATCGGAGGCGGTGCAGGAAAAAGTTTCCCTGTCGGACAGATTTGGCCTGTGGCTGGGTTTTCACAATTGTTCGCAGGATGAGTTCCTCGAAATGGTTGACGGCTATGCGGCGCATTACAAGCTGCCGGTGAAGGGGGCAGCACTTCATGCGGGCGCCATTGAATGGTCGGTCACCCGCGGCAGCCGCTCGGGCCGCGTGGCGTGGCAATATATCCAGGATGTGGCCGGCAGGACGGGAACAAAACTAACCATTAACTAGGCCGTGTTGACAAACAGGATTTCAGATCGGTCACGTTCTGATTCAAGGTTGCTTTGGAGGAGACTACTGATCCGAGGTTGTTGAGCGCCAAGAATGGGCCCGTCTTTTGCCGCTTGCTATTTCGCCGATAGTGGATGAAACAGTTTGAACACGGCCCGGGTATAATAAAAAGTATGAATATTGCGACTTCCGTCCAGAACCTTTTGCCGGTTTCCGCACGCATGGTTCGTGAAGTTAAGGATAATATATTTTGGCGCGTCCCTCCTGGCCTAATACGATAGCGGCGAAGAAGCCGCCGGATGTTCTTCAGCAGAAGTTTCAAGCAGGATTAAACCTGCATCGCCAAGGCAAGCTGTCAGATGCGGCAAAACTATGCGAAGAGATTATCTTTTACGATAGGAAACATTTGGGTGCCCATCTTCTTCTGGATAATTCGCGGTGAGAATCGACAGTTTGAGCGAGCGGCAGAATTGTTTTCAAAAGCCATAAAACTGAATCCAAGAAATGCAGAAGCACACTTTAATCACGGCATAGCGCTCAAGGAGCTAAAGCGCTACGAGCAAGCGCTTCTCAGCTATGATACGGCGATCTCCCTAAAGCATAACTACCATGAGGCGTATTATAATCGTGGCATAGTGCAGTTGGAGCTTTCCCGTTTCGAGGATGCTCTTGCCAGCAATGACAGGGCGATTTTTCTTAAACCGGATTTTGCCGAGGCTTACAACAATCGTGGCATGGCGCTGAAGGAACTGAAACGTCTCGA
Source organism: uncultured Alphaproteobacteria bacterium (assembly GCA_963810045.1). GTDB lineage: Bacteria > Pseudomonadota > Alphaproteobacteria > Rhizobiales > Aestuariivirgaceae > Aestuariivirga. The sequence continues at coordinate 72,781 of CAWELV010000025.1, forward strand.
TGAAGCACTCGCCAGTTGCGACATAGCGATAAAACTGAAGCCAAATTATGCGGTGGCTCACAAAAATCGTGGTTTGACTGAAGGAGCTGGAGCGTCTTGATGAAGCCCTGGCGAGCTACAACAAAGCCATAGAGTTGAAGCCTGACTATGCTGAAGCGTACAGCGATCGAGGCAATGCACTCTGGGAACTGAAGCGGCTCGATGAAGCCCTCGCGAGTTATAACAAAGCCATAGAGTTGAAGCCTGACTATGCGGAAGCGTACAGCAATCGAGGCATGGCCTGGGAACTAAAACGGTTCGATGAAGCCCTCGCGAGCTATAACAAAGCCGTGGAGCTAAAGCCTGACTATGCTGAGGCTTACTACAACCGTGGTATGGCGCTACTTGAACTGAAACGTCATGATGAAGCCCTGGCGAGTTATAACAATAGCCGTAGAGTTAAAGCCTGGAATTGATTTTTTGATCAGCTATCGCCTCCACACAAAGATGGTTGTCTGCGATTGGCGCAATCTTAACCAAGAGATTCAAGAGCTCCGACTCCAAATCGAAAAATCCAAAACTGCAAGCAATCCATTCATATTGCTAGGATTAGTTGATTCTGCGCCACTGCAGAGGAAGTGTGCCGAAATTTTCACAAAAGAAAAAGTTTCAAGTTTACGATGGGGTGCTGCTCCTATTGTTCGGAGCCGCAAGCATAGGATTACAATTGGCTATTTTTCGGCGGACTTTCACAATCATCCAACAACACACCTTATGGCCGAACTTTTTGAGCGGCATAACCACGATCAGTTCAGGGTGCTCGCGTTCTCTCTTGGACCTAATTCCAAAAGCGAAATGCGCGAACGCATTAAGCCTCATTTTGAAGCATTCCATGATGTGGGACTGATGTCGGATCGTGAGATCGTGGGCCTTGCCAGGCAAGAGGAAATTGATATCGCAGTTGATCTGAAAGGTTTTACGAAAGATTCGCGAAAAAATATTTTCGCATCCCGGTTAGCCCCAGTTCAAGTTAATTATCTGGGGTATCCCGGTACGATGGCTGCGGATGACATCGACTATATTATTGCTGATCCAACCCTGATACCGCTTGAATGCCAAGAACACTACTCGGAGAAAGTGGTGTATTTGCCTCATAGTTATCAGCCAAATGATCGGAGTGGGGAAATTGCTCAGAAAAACTTCACCCGAGCTGA